>CAXUGY010000001.1:0-332833 GCA_964250695.1 uncultured Chthoniobacterales bacterium
ACGGTGGTGGGTGATTTCAACACCATCATCGCCACGGTGGGCTACGACCACACGACCTACGCGTCGCTCAACTCCACCTACGATTATCTGGACCGCAACGCCGAGCAGTTCCTGGCGTCGGTTTCCTACAAACTCGCGCCGCGCACGTTCATCGGGGTGGAAGGCACCGCTGCCGTCACCAGCTATGACCACAGCCAGCAGATCAACCAGAACGATTCGGTCGGCGGCACGGGCGGCCTGTTCCTGGACATCACCCCGACGCCGTACCTGCGCGCGGTGGCGCGGGGCGGATATCAGTTCACCAGCTTCGACACCAACGGCACGTTCTCGACGGGGCAGTTGAGCAACGGCGCGTCGGTTTTCGGCCTCACGCCCGGCGCGGGCCGGTTGAGCGACGAGGCGGAGCTTTCGGACTTTTACTGGAACCTGACGCTAAGCAACCGCATCAACGCCTACCTGACCCAGAGCTTGTCGGCGGGACGCGAGAACGATTTCGGCCTGACCTCCAATTACATCACGGTGAATTACGTGCGTTATAACGTGGCCTGGCGCGCGCTGAGCAACGTGACCATCGGCGGCGACGCGTTCTACGAGAACGATCACGAATCGGGCGGGTTGTTCGACGAGCACCTGCAACGCTACGGCGGAGACATCACGGCGAGCTATCAATTCACCCTGAACCTGGTCGGCACGGTGCACTACTACGGGATCATCAAGGACTCCGACATTGCCGACCGTAATTACTATCAGAACCGCGTGGGTATCGACCTTGACTATCGTTTCTGATTTCGCGTTGATGATCGAACGGGTTTGAGTCTGATTTATTGGAGGAAACCGAATCTTTTTGCCGATGGGAATGAAAGTAGCTAACGTGTAGCTACTCGCATGAAACCCCTGTTTATCCCGGCATTTCTTGGCCTCGTTACCCTGGCGTGGCCGCTCGTCTCGGCGGAGGCGCAAATGTCGTTCAGCCCCGCCACGCCGCCGGTGACGAGTTCGGGTTTCAACCGCTCCGGCGGAGCGCCGTTGCCGGTGCGCCCGGTGCAGCCCGCGACGGCGGTGGCGACGGCGCCGGGTGGATACGTCACCGCGCCGCAGTCCCTTTCCACGGAGCCGATTGACCCCGATCACAAGCTCAACCGGGGCGACCAACTCAGCTTCCGCGTGCAGGAAGACCGGGACGACAAAATCTGGCCGGTGACGGTGACGGATTCGGGCGAGGTGCAGTTGCCGCTGCCCGGGTGCCGCGTCAAGGCGGTCGGCAAGAGCACGCGCCAGCTCACGGCGGACATCAAGTCGCTGCTGGAGCGCGATTATTACTACCATGCGACGGTCGATCTGGGTCTGATCGCCGTGGCGGCCCGGGCGAGCCGGGGGAGAGTGTTCGTGACGGGCGCGGTCAAGCAGGTCGGTTCGGTGGAACTGCCGCTGGACGCGCCGCTGACTGCCAGCCAGGCCATCTACCAGATGGGTGGCCCGGTGGATTTCTCCAACCTCAAGAAAGCGCGGATCAATCGCAAAGGTCCTCCAGGCACCTCGGACACCGTCATTCCGGTCAACGTCAAGGCGGTCGAAGACGGCAAACTGGATCAGGACATCGTGCTGCAACCCGGCGACACCATCGTCGTTCCCGAAGCGAAATTCGGCATCAAATTCTAAGCGCGCCCCCCTTTTTATGAGTGCTCCTACCCGCGGCCTGAACACAGGTCAAAATCCTTCCTGGTCGCTGACGTTCTGGAACCAGGTGCATCGTTATCGCCGGCTGGTGCAGAAATACTGGTGGGTGCTGCTGTTCACGCTGAGCATCTGTCTGTTCGCCGGGGCGTACTACCAGATCAGCCGTCCGCCGAGGTTCGTTTCGACGGCATCCATGTACAACGACATGGAGAACCACGGGGTGACCATCGGCGGTCAGAGTGATGCCGGTGCGGCGAACCAGTCCGATAATTACATGGAAACGCAGATCGATATTCTCACGAAGCAGTCGATCATCAAAGTACGCGCCGCCGCCCAGTTGCAGGCCAAGTATCCCGATCAATTTGCCTCGCCGGTCGATCTGAAGGCCACGGCGAGCAATTCGATCCTCGTGCTCAACGCCACGGGGACGAACCCGCTCTACACGCAGCGGTATTTGCAGGCGGTGGTGCAGAGTTATCTGGCGCACCGGGCCGAGGACCGGAAGGATTTCAACGGCGGTTCGCTGGAGAAAATCCGCGACGAACAGATTCCGCGCGCCCAGCGGGACATCGACGCCGACGATCAGGCGATCATCGCCTTCCAGCGCGAGCACAAGGTGGTCTTCGACCGGCAGGAAGCCAACAACGAAGGGTTGCCGATGCTCAACCAGAAGCTGGGTGCGTTGCGTGACGAGTATAATCAGCTTTCCCTGATGACACCCGAGCAAGGGTTGGACCGGGCGTCGTCTTCGCAACGCGGCGGTTCGTCGGGGAACGCGAACGCGCAGCCCTCGCCCGGCTCGTTGTCCAACTCGTCGTCGGCGGAGGGTGATTTCCGCACGGCGCAGAAGGAACTGGTCAGTCTCAAGGCGGAACGCGATTCGTTTGCCAATGATCTGCGGCCCGCGCACCCGAAGATGAAGCGGTACCGGGATCAGATCGAGCAGAAGGAAAAGGAGATTGCCAACCTGCTGGAATACAACCGCCGACAGATCAAACAGCGGATGGAGATCGTCGGGTCGATGATCAAGGCGACCGAGGCGGACATCGCCCCGGAGAAGGACAAGGCGTTGGAAACCAGCCTGTTGAGGGCGGAGTTCGACAAGCTCGTCGAGAAGAAGACGCGCGACACCGCGACGGCCGCCGACCTGCAAAAAACCTACAGCGCGGCGACGCTCAACGCCGACGTGAAGGGCGACCAGATGCGCCTGCTGGAACCGGCGTCGGTGGCGGCGCTGGTGCCGTCGTCGTGGCTCAAGATTCTCGGGATGGCGTTCGTGTTCGGCCTGGCGTCGGGCGTGGGCATCCTGATCCTGATCGACCGCATGGACGACCGGATGGGGTCCATCGGCGATTTCCAGACGCATTTCGCCGAGTCGGTGCTCGGGCAGATTCCCAGGGACGGCAGCACGGACGTGAACGAATTGCTCAAGCCGGACGACCAGCGGCACCAGCTCGTGGAGTCATTCCGCAATCTGCGCTCGACCCTGTTGTTCATGCCGATGGAAGGGGCGCGGCCCAAGACGTTGCTCGTGACGAGCGCGGTGCCCAACGAGGGCAAATCGACGGTTTCGAGCAACCTGGCGTTGGTCATGGCGGCGGCGGGCATGAAGACGCTGCTCATCGACGCGGATTTGCGCCGGGGTGCGATTCACCAAGCGTTCGGCGTTTCGCGTGATCCGGGGTTGACCGACGTGCTGGGCCACAGCGTCAACTGGAAGATCGCCATCCGCACGACGGGCGTGGAAAATCTGCACGTCCTGCCGCGCGGACGCAACGTGCCGCAGCCCAGCGAGTACCTGCTCAACCGCAACACCGACCGGCTGCTGCAAGAGCTTTATCCGCTGTACGACTACATCATCATCGACAGCTCGCCCGTGCTGGCGGCGGACGATACCGCCAGCCTCGCGCCGAAGATCGACGCCACGCTGTTCGTGGTGCGCATGGGGTTTACCTCGGCGAAGATGACGCGCAAGTCGTTGGAGATTCTCTACGACCGGCAGGCGAACATCCCGGGGTTGATTTTGAACCAGGTGGACACGTCGTCGCCGGAGTTCGTGTACTACCAGTATTCCGAGTATTACCATGCGGCGACGGATGGCGACGACAACGGCGGCGAGGCGGTCGGAACGAAGAAACGCCCGGTCAAGCCGATCAAGCCGCCGGTCGAGGTGTGAGTTCTTACGGCGCTGCCGAGGGCTGGGAAGAACGTGCGGTTGCACAAAAAAGGGAGGACCACCTGGCGGTCCTCCCTTTCTTGGTTTGCTGACGCCGGATCGCTTCGTTTACCGGGTGCTCGTCGGCACGATCAACGGATGCTGCCGGGCGAACTCGCGCCGATTGGCCGGTTCCTCGACGCTCGCAATCGGGTTGCCGTACTGGATGCGCGCCGTGACGACGGTGCCCACGCCGAAATCCGTGCCGCTGTCGGCGATGGTCAGGATCACGGTCTTATCGTTGGCGTTCTTGCCGTTGAGGGCCGGGACGTTCACCTTCACCGTGTAATTGTCGGGCTTGATGTTCTTATGACCCTTGAGCGCGGCGAAATCCGTCCCCGCGACGGCGGTGCCGCTCACCGCGTAGGGTACGACGAGCTTGTTGGCGTTATCGGTGCCGCTGCGCGTGATCCAGAAGCCGTCGGCGGTGAAATCCGGGGCGATCTGGACCAGCGGTTTGCCGGTGAGCACCGTGTAAGCTTCGAGCGCGAGTTGGTAATGGCCCGAAGCGGTCGGATGCACGTCGTCCCAGAACAGGTAGTTATCGGCCTTGACGCCGTCCTCGCCCTGCGAACTCTGGGCGATGTTGTAGAAGCCATACGCCTGCTGGTTGCCGAGCAGGCGCTGGAAGAGGCCGTACACGTCGAGGATCTTGATGTTGACCGTGATGCCCTGGGCGGCGAGCGCGGCGGTCACCTTGGCGGCCTGCTTGATGAGCCGCGCGCCAAACGCCGCGCTGGCGGCGTTGTAGGCGGCGATGTCGCCCGCGCTGACGTTGTAGCGGGGCGTGTTGCCGATGGGAGGCAGGTTGGGCACGAGGAAATTCACCGCGCCGGCCTGGGCGAGCCGGGTGATGAGCGCGGCTTCGCGTTTGGCGGCCTGCTTGCCGGTGAGGAGCAAGGCGGCAGCGGAACGGTCGCTGACGAAAAGGTCGTTCGCGCCGCCCCAGACGATGTAGAGCGCGGCTGGGTCCGCCGCGTTGTCGGTGAGATAATCGGTGATCTGCTGGCCCATGTTGTTGACCGTGATGCCGAGTTGCGACGTGAAGTCGAGTTCGCGGGTGCCGTCGTCGGTGGTCGCGCCGCCGTAAGCGTAGTCAAAGCCGCCGTCGAGGCTGGCCGTCGCGGCGGGCAGGCCGAGGAACAACTTGGCGAGTTGCTCGTGCCAGACGCCGCCGTGCAGCGTCGAGGCAGGGTCGGTGTCCTTGCCGCTGGTGAAGCGGCCATCGGTGTAGTTGATCTCGCCGCCGAGAGCGAAGCCGGGAACGCGGATGCCGAATTTATCTTCGGAAACGTCGGCGTCGTTGCCGGTGTCCGAAAGGCTGTCGCCGAAGACGATGATCTGTGAATAGGCCGTCTGCGCGCGGGCAGCCGGGAGGCTGCCGAGCACCAGGACGACCAGGAGCAGGACGAGCCGGGCGGGGGCGCGGCGGGGGAGGACTGGAAGGTTTAACATGAAGCGAATCATAGCACTTTCGCCGCTCGGGACAAGGAGCGCCATCCCGGACCATCGCCGGAGCGAGAGCGGAATTCATCAACCGAGCACGCGCCGACGGTCAGCCTGGAAGTCGGCCAACAGCAGATCGTCGGCGTCGTGGCGGCCGTACCAGACGCGCTCGAAACGGCTTACGTTGCGCGCAAAGGCGTGCGGCGCTTCTTCCGACCGGTCGCGGGCGCGGCGGCGCAGTTCGAGCACGTAGTCGCGGTTGCTCTTGTGGCGGGCAATCGCCAGCAGCCCACGCTCACCCAGACCCGCCAGGAGCGAGAGGTAAAACGCGCGCAGGGCCAGACGGCGGTTGCCGCTGGCGACGAGACGGCGCGCGAGTTCGAGCCATTCGTCCTCGGGCAACTGGTCGGCGAGCACGGAGTCGTCGGTGAGATCGGGCGTCGGACCGGCGGGAACCGGCACGGCGCGGCCCCCGGCAACCCCGGACCGGCTGCCGCGTAACTGCCGCCAAGCCAAAACGACGAGCATCGCCGCCAGCGCCACGATCAGAGAGACGACGAGCCAGCGCAGGGTGTCGGCGCTCGGGCCGGAGGAGTCGGCGTCGGCGCGTTTGGTTTCGTCGTGGTCACGCGCCCATCCGCGGAATCTTTTGGCGAGGCCGTCAAACCACCGCTGGACGGTAGCCCGGGCTTCCCCCCACCGTCGTCCCAGGTCATCGAAGAAGGAATCGAGCGGCCCGGCGTTGCCCGGGGCGACCGCCGTGCGCGGGGTGCGCCAAGCAAATTCCCGGCGGCGGAAAACCTCGTCGATGGACCGGGCCAAGGCCGACGGGGAAACGGCGGCGGGGGCAGGCGAGGCGGCGGCCGACACGGACGCGGGTGAGGCGGCGGGCACGTCAGCCGCCCGGGCGGGCGCACCCGGCAGGAGCAGGATGCCCAGCGCCGCCGCCAACGCCAGCGCGGCGGCGGGCGCGGGCAGGGCGGCCAACTCGCTTTTCAAGTCCTCGCCGGTGCGGCGCGAATCCGCGTAGAAGCAGCGCAAGGCGTAGAACGTCTTGGCCAGGGGATCGAGCGCGAGATAAACCAGCGCGCCCGTCACGGCGAAAAACGTGGTGTTGAACAGGTGGGCGCCGCTGCGGGTAAAGAGATTTTCCTCGCCGGTGAACATGCGCGCCAGTTGCGGCAACAGGTAGGCCAGGGCCACGAGGTTGAGCCAGACGAAAACCGCCAGGATCGAGAGCACGGCGAGACCGGCGTGGTTCTGCTTCGGCTGGTGCAGCGCGTGGCGGGCGGCGCGCGCGAAAACCGCGCGAATGGACGGGGTCTTGCCATCGGCCAGGACCGTGACGTTCTGGTAGAACGCGTAGACCCAGCCGAGGGGAATCGTGAGCACGGCGGCAACCGCCAGCGCGAAGAGACCGGAGGGCTGGAGCGCGGTTTGCACGACGGCCAGCCGGGCCAGGCGCGCGCCGGTCCATGCCGTGCCCCCACCGTGCCGGATCGACGCGGCCAGCCGGGCGGCGAAAACCGCGTGGCAGATTTTCATCAGCACGAAGAGGAGCGCGAGGCCCAGCGCGCCGCTGGCGCTGTGCGCGTCGGCGTCGGGGCTGTGGCCCTGGTCGGCCCAAAAGTAGAGCAGCGCCAGGATGAACGGAAGCGTCCCGGCGTAATAAACGGCCAGCGTGCCCGGCGGAGCGCGGCGCAGGCGATGGACGGATTCGTCCAGCAGCGAGACGGCGGAGTTCTCCAAGCCGGGAGCGCGGCGGGAGGGTTGGATCGGGGGAGGGTTGGACATGCGCTTACTCGTCGTCCCCCGGGGAGTTGGCCGCGTGGCTCCAGAGGGCGTCGAGGTGAAATTCGTCGGGCAGGGAAACCAGCTTGCGGCCCAGCAGGTCGAAGAAGAACCACGCACCGAACAGACTGGACGCGAGCACGGCGGCGCGGGCGGCGGCGAGCAGCCCCTTGCGCCAGGAACGCCACGGGCGGAGGGGGCGGGGCGCGACCGCGAACAACGCCCGCAGGCAGGCCGCGCAGAGCAGGCGTCCGCCGTGTTCGGTGACGCATTCGCGGCAGAAGAACCGCTCGCACGACGGGCAGCGCGCGGCGGCTTCGCGCTCCGGGTGGAGCGTGCAGCGTTGGCGGGTCAGCGGCAGGCTCATGGGGCGGATAGTCCGGCGTACCCTAGCGCACCTTTACACGCTCGGCCCGTTGATCTGAGCCGCCTCCACTTTTTCCGTGATGAGCCGCCACGCCCGGCGCGCCGCGCGCAGGCGGTTGAGCGACGGCAGCGGATGCGGACCGGCGGCGGTTTGCAACCGGCAGCGGCAGGTCTTGCCCCGGACCAGGTTGACCACCAGCAAGACCAGCCAGAACGCGCCCAGGCCGACGAAAACACGGCGGGTATCGGGGTCTTCCATGCTCCAGGCCAACAGCGCGCCGACCGCCGCCAACGCTCCGAAGATCGAACTGTAGACCAACCCGCGCGGCGTCTCGCGCAACAGCAGCGCCTGGATGTCGCCGTAGGAAAAACGCTTGTACCGTTCCGTGAAGAACGCGACCTCCACTTGCAGGAGGTGGTCGCCGCCCAGCCACAGGACGCTCGTCGAGTTGGAAACCAGCCGGAACGTGGGCATCCGTCCGGGCAACCGGCGGTAGCGCGAGCGCAGGGGATCAGGCGGCGGCATCGTCGATCAATGGAAGCGCCAGGGCAGGCCGGTTCTCACGAAGCGAACGGGTAAACCCGAAACAGCCGGTGGTAAAAAACATAGGCCCACACCGCGAGCTGCCCCAACGCCAGCAATCCCGCCAGGACCAGCCGCCAGCGTCCGCGCGGGATCGGGCTGCGGGCAGGCTCGCCCCAGTGACGGATCGACAGGAACAACGCCACGGGCGCGGTCAGCAGCGTGAAGAACCACAGGAGCGGGAACAACGGCACCACCGCCACGAGCAGCGCGATTTTGTCGTGCAGCACGCGTGGCCGCAGCGGCACGCCGTGCCGGGGCGCGGTTTGGTCGTTGGCGGCGCGCCCGGCTTCTACGCACCCGGGGCAGAGGTGGCGGCCGTCGAGTTCCAGGTCGCACAGGGCGCAGAGGAAACGTCCGCATTGTCGGCACGGCACGACCGCTTTTTTGCGCGCGTGGTAGAAGCAAGCGGCGTCCTCGCCGGACGCGATGCTCTCGGCGGTGCGCGGCGCCGGTAGCGGGCGGCGAAAGGCCGGGAACACGCGGACGAGCAGCGGCGCGTGGCAACCGGGGCAGGCGACCGGCTCGGGCGTGTTGAACACCGCGTCGGGCAGCGCCAACCGGCAACGGTCGCAGAGCAGGAGGCCGGGCGCGGCGGTTGCGGTCTGAACAGCGGTCAGGGCCATGCGGCGTGGGCGGTCCGGGTCAGCGCAGCCTCAGGGGGCTTCGGACAGGACGCGGGTGTTGCAGATCCTGTCGTGCAGGGAACGCCGCTGGTCGTCGAACCCGATGAAAATCACGTCCACTCCGACGATGAGCCAGACCAGGGCCGAGATCGCCATCGGCGGAACCAGCCCCCGCAGCAGCAGCGAGGGCACGGAGCGCGGCACCATCTTGACCGCGAAACGGCCCAGGCCGCGCAGAAACGTCACGTGCTCGCGCCCGCCGCCGCCACGGACGACCCGCAGTTTGCAGATGCGCTTGCCCGGGGTGCCGCCGAAGCGGTGGAGGCAAAAGGCGCTGTAACCGGCCAGCACGCATTGGGTGAGGATGCTGATGGGCACCATGCTGCGGGTCAGCCGGGCGATGTCGGTCGGTCGGACGTTGGTGAAATCGAGGTTGTGCAGGTCGGTGAAGAGCCACATGCACACGCCGAGCAGCAGGTAAAAGGGAATGAGGATGAGGCCGTCCAGGATGGCCGCGCCGACGCGAATCCAGAATCCGGCGTAGACCGGCGCACCCTGCACGGCGCTCCGGAGCGGGATGCCCTCGCTCAACCGCTGGAGCAACAGCGGCTTGCAGTTCGCGCAGACGGCCAGGCCGTCCACCTGGACGATCTCGTCGGCGGGCAGCACCGCGGCGCATTGGGAGCATTGCGCCTCGCCCACGCCGCCCGCCACGCCCGCCAAGGCGGGAACGGTGCGGCGCGCCTCGGCGTAGGGCAGCCATTGGGCCATGCCGCTGTACCAGACGAGGGTGGTGTTCTCAATGGTGCCGACCTCGACGAGACGGTCCAGTTCGGCGTCGTCCACCGGACCGGCCTGCTGGCCGTTCAAAGCGTAAAACCAATTCATAGCGTGCCGCTATGTGCGCACGTCCGCCGGGGCGAAGTCAACCAGTTCGTTCCCTTATTTAGAGGAAAGAGGGGGAAGCCGGGGTGGCCCGGAACGACGGAACTTGATGGAACGTCCACCAAGGCCGCCGCTACAATTTCGCCAGGGCGAGTTTTTCGCGGCCTTTGGCGAGCACCCGGCGGTCGTCCTCGGTCAAACTGCCGATCCCGTGCAGGCTGATCTTTTCGAGGATCGGGTCGATTTGTTCACTGACATACTCCCGGGCAGACATCCGCCGCTCACGGTCCGAAAAACGCGGGGCGGCGACCACCGGTTCCGCCGCCGTGGCGCTTGGCGCGGTCATCACCGGCTGGGACGAGGGCGGCGACTGCGACCAGCCGGGCGACGGTGACGACACGACCGCCGCCGGTGCCGAGTCAGGCGCACGGACCCGGCCCGCCCGCTGCCCGAACCCGAGGCAACGCATGTAAAAACAGCCCGCCAGACAACCGATGAGCACCCCCGCCCCCGGCGGTTGCTCCGCGCCGACTACCGCGACCGCGCTGACTCCCAGAGCCGCGTGCATCACCTTGAACCGGCCCAGTCCCACCGCCCCCGGCAACAGCGCCGCCCGGGGCATGATGCAAGCCAACGCCCACAGCACCCCCGCCGCCGCCGCCGCCGATCCCGCCAGCGGCGCGTCACGGTCCAGCAAACGATCCACCCCGACCTGGCCCAGGCCGCCGCCGATCCCGGCCAGCAGAAAAAGCTGGAACAGGTGCCGCCGCCCGATGATCGCTTCCAGCGGACGCCCGGCCAGCCCGAGCGCCAGCCCGCTGGCGGGCAGCAGCCAGGCGGCGGCGTTCCAACCCGTCAGGAAAAGATGGCTGACCGGCTGCCACAGTTGCCAGGCGCGCAGTCCGCCCGCCGAAAGCGCGCCGTGGTCAAACAACGGGTCCGCCCCGGCTTGGAGCCGCCGCACGCTCATCTGCGTGACGCAAACGACGCCCTGCGCGGCCAACAGACAAAGCGTGGCCGAAGGCGGCCAGAGGGGGGCAGGCAGGGGGCCGCCGTCCGGCTTGCGCTGGGAGTGCTGCCAGGGGAGTTGCATAGCGCGCGGAGAGGACTCTTCCCCTTGCGTATAAATCAGGAAGCCCCGCCCTTCAAGACCCAACGGCGGCCAATCACCGATTTTTCACGGAAAAATGTCGAAAACGTCGGATTTAGTTCGCAGGAGTCGCAGGAGTCGCAGGCGGAGTTGCAAAAGTGCCTGCTGCCGCGACGCTGTTTGCAACCCTGGTTCCCGGCTCCATGCAATTTGAAGAAAACAAGGTCCTCTTCGGACCCGACCCCACCGACCGCATCGTTTCCGTCGAACTGACCGGCGAAAACCAGGTCACCGTGTACCGCCGCCCGGTGGACGGCGCGCCGACCGTCGCCGAGACCGACCGTTTCTCGCCGTTCGTCTGGGTGGCGGGCGAAACCGAGGGGTTTGCCAGCGAGCCGCTTTCGGGCGGATTGACCTACGACCGTCTGATCCACTGTGCGGGCTGGGGGGATTTCAACGGCGTGCGCAACACCCTGCGCGAACGGTCCGGGTTGCGGCATTTCGCGCTGACCGATCCTGTCCAGCAGTACCTCACGGCCAGCGGGCGGACGTTGTTCAAAGGCATGGATTTCGCGGACCTGCGCCGGATGCAGATCGACATCGAGACGTTCTGCGCCGAGGGCTTCGAGTTTTCCAACGCCGAGCGCGCCGAGGATCACCTCATGGGCATCGCCGTGAGCGACCAGACGGGCTGGGAAGAGTTGATCCCCGTCGAGACGGCGGACCCGTTGAAGGGTGAAAAAGCCGCGCTCGAACGGCTGAACGCGTTGATCCGCGAGCGCGACCCGGACGTGTTCGAGGGCCACAACATTTTCAAGTTCGACCTGCCGTACCTCGCCGCGCGGGCCAAGCGGCACAAGGTCAAGCTGGCGTGGGGACGCGACGGCACGCTGTTGACCTCGCGGCCCTCGCGGGTGCAGATCGCCGAGAAGACGATCAACTACCCCAAATTCGAGGTGCGCGGACGGCACATCATCGACACGTTTTTGTTGCTCCAGCTTTATGACGTGGGCACGCGGGAACTGGAAAGCTTCGGGCTGAAGGACGCCGCGCGGCACTTCGGCATCGTGGGCGGCGGCCAGGGCGAGCAGTCCGCCACGGCGGTGGAGGACCGGACCTATCTCGAAGGGAAGGGGATTCAACGGGCGTGGACCGAAGACCCGGCGGCGTTTGCGCGCTACTCGCTCGAAGACGTGCGCGAGACGCGGGCCCTGGCGGACCTGCTCAGCCGCTCGTACTTCATCATGGCGCGGATTTTCCCGTACAACTACCAGGAAGTGATCGTGCGCGGACAGGCGACGCGGATCAACGCCCTCTTTTTGCGCGAGTATTACCAGCGGCGGCACTCGCTGAGCGACCTGCCGAAGACCGCGACCTTCGAGGGCGGTTACACGGACATCTTCGTGACCGGGGTGGAGCGCAACGTGTGGCATTGCGACGTGGCGAGCCTGTACCCGTCGGTGATGCTCAAATTCGACATCTTCCCGGCGGCGGACAAGCTCGGGATTTTCCACGGATTGCTGGCGGATCTCCGGCGGTTCCGGCTCGCGGCGAAGGCGCAGATGCGTGCTGCCGCGCCGCGTTCGCGCGAGTACGGGCAGCTCAACGCGTTGCAAAACGTGTTCAAGGTGATGATCAACGCGTTCTACGGTTACCTGGGATTTTCGCAGGGGCATTTTGCTGATTACGACGCGGCGGCGCGGGTGACGGAAACCGGGCGCGACCTGCTCAAAAAGATGGTCGCGTGGCTGGACGAGCACGGCGCGAAGGTGATCGAGATCGACACGGACGGCATCTATTTCGTGCCGCCCGCCGGGGCGACCACCGCCAAACTCCAGGGCGGGTTGGGCGAGGTGCTGCCGGCGGGGATCGACATCGAATTCGACGCGCAGTACCGGGCGATGTTTTCCTACAAGGCGAAGAATTACGCGCTGCTCGACGAAGAGGACCGGCTCATCCTGAAAGGCGGCGCGCTGAAGTCGCGGGGATTGGAGCGGTTCCAACGGCAGTACCTGGAGCGGATGATCCGGTTGCTGCTGGAAGGCAGGGGCGGCGAAGTGGCCGCGCTGAAGGCGGACTTTGAGAGGGCGATTCGCGGGCAGGCGTGGGACATCACGATGCTGGCGAAGACTGATACCTTACAGGATTCGCTGGACCAGTACGCCAAGAAAATCGGCGCGGGCGGACGCAACCGCTCTGCCGCGTATGAACTGGCGTTGCGCTCCACGCGGCGTTACCAGCCGGGTGACCAGATCAAGTATTACATCACCGGCACGAAGAAGAAGGTTAGTTCGTATGAGAACGCGAAACTGGCCAGCGAATGGCGCGCGGATGCCCGGGACGAAAACGTGGAATACTACGTGTCGAAGCTGGAGGAACTATCGAAGAAGTACGAGGAGTTTGCCGGTCCCGTAAAACAGGAACCCTGCGTAGGGCAAGGAGAGTTGTTTTGAGCGGGGTCGTCCCATCGTTAGCCGGACGTGGATATCTGCCGGTAGATCTTTTCCATTTCGCGGGCAAACGCGTGCGTGTCGCAAACCGGCGAGGCCTGCAACCTCGTCCGCATCCCGCGGCGCAGTTCGCTCAATCCCGCGCGCTCAGCGGGCACCGTCGCCAAATCGACCGCCAGTTGGATGTACTCCGCCAGGCTGCCGGTGACGAATCGCCCCAAACCCCCGGCGCGCAGGATCGACGCGCTGGTGCGCGACACCCAGCGGTCCCCCCAAAACGTCACCACCGGCACGCCCTGCCAGATCGCTTCCGTCGTGGTCGTCCCGCCGTTGTAGGGAAACGTGTCGAGCGCCACGTCGATGCGGCCGTAGGTTTCCAGAAACGCGTGATGCTCCGCCGGGCCTTCCAGCCGCAGCCGCTCCGCCGGGATGCCCTGCTCCGCGAACAGCCGCGCCACGAACCCCCGGTTGTCCGCCGTACCCAAGGCAGTGTTCCTCAACCGCAGCGTGGACCCCGGGGCCTGCCGGAGAATCCCGCCCCACGCCGCCACCGCCTGCGGGGTGATCTTGTACAGCGGCGCGAGGCAGCCGAAAGCCAGTCCGCCGCCCTCCCGACCCGGCGCGGGTGCAACGTCGGGCACCGGATAGTTCACTGCAAAACTCAGGTAACTCCCCGGCACCCGCAGAATCTTTTCCGTGTAGAATTTTTCCTCCGCCGGTGGGATGACCTCGGCGTCGCCGATCAGGTAATCGAAACACGGCATTCCACTGGTGGCATACAGGTTGAACCACGCCACGATCACCGGGGCCGGACGCCGCAGGAAGAGCGGCAGCCGCGTGCCCGCGCTGTAGCCGTTGAGATCGACCAGCAGGTCCAGTCCGGCGCGCGCCATTTCCTCGGCGGCGAGGTCGTTCGACAGCGCGCTGATGTCATGGAAACGGTCGTCGGGATGGGCCTCGTAACCATGCCGGATGGCCGACGCCGGGGCATCCGAAAAAAGATGCAGCTCGAACTCCCGCCGTTCGTGCCGGTTGAGCAGGCTCCAGACGGGTTTCATCCAGTTGTCCCGCTGGAAAAAGGACGAGACGTAACCCACCCGCAGTTTGCCGTTTGCCTGCGCCCGTCGGCGCGGACTCCGCCCGGAGCGCGCCCCGCCGCCCAGCGCATGATTGACCCATTCTTGACGTACCTCCAGAATTTCCTGATGACCCGAGCGCGGGCTGCCCGGGATGATCAGCGCGCTCATCGCCAGCGACAGTTCCGGTTGCGGACCCCGCGCCGCCCGGGTGAACGCGTCGAGCGCGTCGTCCACCTGGCCCAGCTTGAAAAGCGCGCTGCCGAGATTGTGCCGCGCGGCGGTCCAACCCGGCGCGAGACGCAACGCCTCCCGCTGGCAAGCCGCCGCCGCCGCGAACTCGCCGCCGCCAAGGTGCGCGCACCCCGCGCCGTACCACGCCCTCGCCAGACCCGGGTCCAACCCCGACGCGCGGGCGTAGCACGGCAACGCCTCGCGGGGATGCCCGAGGTCTTGCCAGGCATCGCCCAGTTCGCAGCACAGGTCGGCGTCACCGGGCAACCGCGCGCACGCGTGCCGCAACACGGCGACCGCTTCCCGCTTGCGTTTCGCGGCCCGCAGCGCCTTGCCCCAGGCCGCCAGGGCCGCGCCGTTTTCGTGCTCGGCTTCGGCCGCCCGCCGGAAACACTCGACGGCTTCGTCCCACCGGCCCGCCGCCTGGTGCGTCCGGCCTCGCTGCAAAAGATCGTCGGCGTTCTCGTTCATGGCTCGTGCTATGTTGGCGGCGTGACTCGAAAGATCGTGCGGCGATGAGGGAAATTTGGCCATGGTTTTCTTTCTTCGAGGCGACCGCGCCGCCGCCGGGTCCGCGCGCTCCGGCCAGCGACCCTGCGCTCACCGCCACCGCCGCCGGGTTGCTCCGCACGGTCGGCTGCGGCGAACTCGCCGGCCGCGTGGCCGTGTGCTGGCACCGCCGCCTCAGCAGCACCGCCGGTCTGGCGCGGCCCGCCAGCGCGCAGGTACTCCTCAACCCGAAGCTCCGGGAATTTCCCGACGAGGTGGACCGCACCCTCCGCCACGAACTGGCGCACCTGGTCGCCCACGCCCGCGCGAAAAAACGCCGGATCGCCGCCCACGGCCCGGAATGGAAACAGGCTTGCGCGGACCTCGGCATTCCCGGCGAGACCCGCTGCCACACGCTGCCGCTGCCCCGGCGGCGCATGCATCGGCCACACCTCTACAAGTGTCCGGCGTGCCACTTCACCTTGCACCGCGTTCGACCGATCAACACCCGCCGCCGTCGCCTCGCCTGCCGCGATTGCTGCCAGCAACACGCCCAAGGCCGTTTCGACCCACGTTTTGAGTTCCGCCGCGTGACGGCTTAGATTAGCGCCTTTTCTTTCTCCCCTTCTCTGCGACTTTCTTATATCTTCCGTTCCACCCGCCGCCATGCTCTCCAAAATCACCGCGCTCCTCTCGAAATGGCCGCTCCTGCGCCAGATTCGCCACGGCTTGGACGGCACGGGCCTGGAATCCATGTCCGACCAGACGCGCGCGCTGCACGCCCGTTTCGACCACCCGGGCGTCGAGGTTTCCAAATCCATCTGTCCTTACTGCGCCGTCGGCTGCGGCCAGTTGGTCTACCACAAGGACGACAAGGTCATTTCCATCGAGGGCGACCCGGACAGCCCCATCAGCCAGGGCAACCTTTGTCCCAAAGGCGCGGCCAGCTACCAGCTCGTCACGCAGCCCGAGCGCGTCACGAAAATGCGTTACCGTGCTCCCTACGCGACCGAATGGAGCGACCTCGATCTCGACACGGCGATGGACATGATCGCCGACCGCGTCTGGGATGCCCGCAAAAAGGGTTGGATCACCAGCGACCACGACGGCAACCCCGTCAACCACACGGAGAACATCGCCCACCTCGGCGGCGCAACGCTGGACAACGAGGAAAACTACCTCATCAAGAAATTGTTCACCGCCGGGCTGGGCATGGTTTGCGTGTCCAACCAGGCCCGAATATGACACTCCTCCACGGTGCCCGGTCTGGGTACCTCCTTTGGCAGGGGCGGGGCCACGACGGCCTTGCAGGACCTGGCGAACGCCGATTGCATCATCATGGAGGGAAGCTCCATGGCCGAGGCGCATCCGGTGGGCTTCCGCTGGGTGATGAAAGCCAAGGAAAGAGGGGCGACCATCATCCACGTCGATCCGCGTTTCTCGCGCACCAGCGCCATGGCGGACCTCTGGGTGCCGATCCGTTCCGGCACCGACATCGCCTTTCTGGGTGGGCTGATCCGCTACGTGCTGGAGACGGACAAGTATTTCCGCGAGTACGTCGTTCACTACACGAACGCCTCCAATATCATCCGGTCCGATTTCAAGGACACTGAAGAGGGCGCGGGCTTTTTCTCCGGTTGGCAGGACGACGGGCAACACTACAAATTTGAATCCTGGCAGTTCGAGGGCGGCGACGATCCGTCCAAGCCGAGGCGCGACGAGACGCTGGAACACCCGCGTTGCGTGTTCCAGACGCTCAAACGCCACTACGCCCGCTACACGCCCGAGATGGTGTCGGAAATCTGCGGCATCCCGCCGGAACTTTTCTTCAAGGTCGCCGACGCGCTGACCAAAAATTCCAACCCCGAGCGCACCAGCGCCTTTTGCTACGCGGTCGGCTGGACGCACCAATCCAAGGGCGTGCAGATCATCCGCGCGGCGGCGGTCCTGCAAACGCTGCTTGGCAACATGGGCCGGCCCGGCGGCGGCATCATGGCCCTGCGCGGACACGCCTCCATCCAGGGATCGACGGACATCCCGACCCTTTACGACACATTGCCGGGTTACCTGTCGATGCCCAACGCCAGCGGCGAGATGAACGACCTCGCCGGATACCTGAAAAAGTGCACGCAGGAGACCGGGCTGTGGCACGACACGCCCAAGTACATGGTCAGCCTGCTCAAGGCGTATTACGGCACCCGCGCGACCAGGGAAAACGACTTCGGCTACGGCTGGCTGCCCAGGCTGACCAAGGACCACTCGCATTTCGAGTACGTCATGAACATGGCCGACCACGGCCTGGACGGCTACTTCGTCATGGGCCAGAACCCGGCGGTCGGCTCGCAGAACGCCCGGCTCCAGCGGCAGGCGCTGGCCCGGTGCAAATGGCTGGTCGTGCGCGACCTCGTGGAAATTGAAACCGCGTCGTTCTGGTACGCCTCCCCCGAGATCGAGCGCGGCGAGATGAAGACCGCGGATATCGCCACCGAAGTCTTCCTTTTTCCGGCGGCCTCGCACATCGAAAAGGAGGGCGCATTCACCAACACGCAACGCCTGCTCCAGTGGCGCGAGAAGGCCGTCCCGCCACCGGGCGATTGCCGCAGCGAAGCGTGGTTCGTCCACCAACTCGCCAAGCGTCTCATCGCCCGCGCCAAGACCTCCAACGAAGCGATGGACGAGCCGCTCCGGGCGCTGGATTGGTGGTACCCCGAGAACGAGGAAGGCGAACCTGAAGCCACCGCCATCCTCGCCGAAATCAACGGTTGGCACAC
The DNA here is from genome assembly GCA_964250695.1 of uncultured Chthoniobacterales bacterium. Classification (GTDB taxonomy): domain Bacteria; phylum Verrucomicrobiota; class Verrucomicrobiia; order Chthoniobacterales; family SZAS-18; genus CAHJWO01. The sequence continues at coordinate 17,700 of CAXUGY010000001.1, forward strand.
CGCGCCGGAAGTGGACTTTGCGCCCGGCGTCGTCCACGGACACGGCAGCGACGGCCACCCGCACCACGGCAGGCAGATCGACGATTACCTCACCCTCAAGGACGACGGCAGCACCGCCGCCGGATGCTGGATTTACACCGGCTGTTACGGCAGCGACGAGGTCAACAAGACGCATCGCCGCGAGCCGCGCGGCCCCTACGGCCACGGCTGGGGTTTTGCGTGGCCCAGCGACCGGCGCATCATTTACAATCGGGCCAGCGCCGCCCCCGACGGCAAGCCCTGGAGCGAGCGCAAAAAGCTCGTCTGGTGGGACGAGGCGAAAGGCGAGTGGACCGGGGACGACGTACCCGATTTTCCCAAGACCAAAAAGCCCGGCTACCAGCCGCCGCCCGGTGCGAAAGGACTCGAAGCCATCGCGGGCGACGAGCCTTTCATGCTGCACGGCGACGGACGCGCCTGGCTCTACGTTGCCAAGGGTCTGGAAGATGGTCCGATGCCCACGCACTACGAGCCGCTAGAATCGCCCGTGCGCAACCTGCTCTACCCGCGCCAGACGAACCCGGGCGTCAACTGGTTCAGCCGCCCGGACAACAAGTTCTCGCCGCCGGAAGACCCGCGTTTCCCCTACGTCCTGACGACCTACCGCCTCACCGAGCACCACACGACCGGGGCGATGAGCCGCTTCCTTTCGCACCTCAACGAACTCCAGCCCGAGTTGTTCGTCGAGATGTCGCCCGAACTCGCCGACAGCCTGGGTATTGAAAACGCGGACCACGTCGTCGTGGCCACCTTGCGCGGAGCCGTTGGGGCGCGTGCGTTGGTCAGCCGACGCACCCGCCCGCTCACGCTCGACGGTGGCCGGACGCTCCACCAGGTATCCATCCCGTTCCACTGGGGCTACGCTGGCCCGTCGAAGGGTGGCATCGTCAACGACCTGATTGCCATCAGCGGCGAGCCGAACGTCACCATCATGGAAACCAAGGCGCTTTCCTGCGTGATCGTGCCCGGCAAAATGCCTGCCGGGATGGCGGGCCACGAGTTTATCGAACGCATCTCGCCGCCCAAAGACCCGGTTCTGGAGCACCCCGAGCAACTCCCGCGCGGCTACCATTACAAAGGTAAATTAGGCTCCGAGCACGGCCAGCAAGGCCAGCCGAAATGAAACCTCACGCCAAGCCGCCAAGCCGCAAAGGAGGAGAAAGAAAATCTCCAAATCTTCTGTTTCTTTCTTTTTCTTCCTTTGCGGCTTGGCGGCTTGGCGTGAGGTTTTCTGGAGAACGTCTATGATCGGCGAAGGCATCCTCAGCACCAACCAGCGCAAGCACGCCTACGTCAAGGAAGGGCGCACGGTCGGCTTCTACACCGACCCGACCCTCTGCATCGGCTGCAAGGCGTGCGAGGTCGCCTGCAAGGAATGGAACGACGTGCCCGAAGACGGCTTCCGCTGGTCCGGCAATTCCTACGACAACACCGACATGCTCGGCGCGTCCACGTGGCGGCACGTCCTCTTCGTCGAGCAGGACCGCCACCGCGGCCAGCAGCTCGCCGGTCCGATGTCCGGCGACGCGTTGTCCGATCTCACCGACCACGAGGACCCGTTCCGCTGGCTGTTCCTCTCCGACGTGTGCAAACATTGCGAGGAAGCCGGTTGCCTGGAATCCTGCCCGACCGGGTCGATCATCCGCACCGAAACGCAAACCGTCCTCGTGCAGAACGACATCTGCAACGGTTGCGGCTATTGTGTGGTGTCGTGCCCGTTCGGCGTGATCGACCGCCGTCCCAAGGAGAAACCCAAGGGCGGCGGCGCGTTCAAATGCACCTTCTGCTACGACCGCCAGGCCAGCGGCCTCGTCCCGGCGTGCGCCAAAGCCTGCCCGACGGAAAGCATCCTCTTCGGTCCGCTGGACGAACTCCGCCCGCACGCCGCCCGGCGCGTCGAGCAACTCCGGGCTGCCGGTTACCCCGACGCCCGGAATTACGACCCGATAGATACCAGCGTGAAGGGCATCCACGCGTTTTTCATGATCCTCGGCGAACCCGAAGCCTATGGGTTGCCTCCCAAACCGCAGGTCCCGACGATTCACCTGAAAGCCTCCTGGACCGCCGCTTTCCTGACCGCTTTCGGCGCGTTGGGGTTATCGTTGGCGGCGTTCGCTTACTTTTCCTGAGTCATGCCCGCCGACCGCGATCCCGCCTTTGAACGCCGCCTGGACGAATTGCGCCGGGAGGCCAGGACCAACGGCCACGTCAACGGCCGGGGCGTGGACATCGCCGGGAGTCCGCTGCCGATTTCCAAGGTTAAGGCCGGTCCCGGGAACGGCCACGGCCAGCACGTCCGCGAACGGTCCCAGGCGACCCGGAGCGGTTCCGGTAAACCGGGTTATTTCGGGCTGCCGGTCCTCAAGGAGCCGGTCTGGACCTGGGAAATCTCGATCTATTTTTTCGTCGGTGGATTGACGGGCATGGCAGCGGTCATCGCGCTGGCGGCGGTGCTTTTTCACCAATGGGAAGTCACGCGCGCCGCGATGTGGATGGCCGCCGCCGGTGGGGTCATTTCGCCGGTCCTGCTCATCATGGATCTGGGCCGCCCGCTGATGTTCTTCAACATGCTGCGGGTGTTCAAGTTGCAATCGCCCATGTCGATGGGCGTTTACATCCTGACCCCCTTCGGCATGACCTCCATCCCCGGTGCCATCGGCTGGGAAATTTTGATGCGCCACTGGGTGGCTGATCACGGCGCTTTGGTCGCCCTGCTCGGCATCGCCTCCATGTCGCTGATTGTCCTGGCCGGACTTTCCGGCATGTTGCTGGCGACTTACACCGGCGTGCTGATCGGCGCGACGTGCGTGCCCGCGTGGTTCACCCACCGGTCGCTGCTGCCGTTGCACTTCGGCACGGCGGGCCTCGGTTGCGCCGCCGGTCTGCTGGCGCTGCTCGGCTACGAACTCCCCGCGCTCGCCGCGATTTTCCGGGTGACGGCGGTCATCGAAACCTTCCTCTGGCTGTGGTTGACGTTCCGCCGTCATGGCGCGGCGGACCGTGCGCTCCACGAGGGCAGGGGAGGGAGGCTGCTCCTGCCCGCCGAAATCCTCGCGGGGCCGCTCTCGCTGGCCCTGCTGGCGTTACGGCTCCCCCGGTGGGCGGCGGCGGGTTTTCTGCTGGGTTCGCTGCTGAGCCGGTTCGGCTGGATTCAGGCGGGCAAGGCGTCGGCGCGCGACCCCGAGGCGGTGTTTGCGTCGCAACGTTAACCGTGCGATGGCACGGCTTGAACCTGCGATATTTCGGCGTCTGGCTGTTCCTTTGCGCCATCTGGAGTTCCACCTGGCTCTTCATCAAGGTGGGGCTGAACGACCAACTGCCGCCGCTGTGGTTCGCCGGGTTGCGGTTTGTGGTCGCGTCGGCGGTGCTGGGGCTCTGGAACCTTTGGCGACGGACCCCGCTGCCCCGCTCGGCGAGCGACTGGACGCTCATCGGGTTCACCGGATTTCTGGTCTTCACGGTGAACTATGGTCTGCTGTTCTGGGGCGAGGTCCGCATCAACTCGGGCCTCTGCGCGGTGCTCCAGGCGACGATCCCGGCGTTCGGGCTGCTGTTCGCGCACCTGCACATTCCCGGCGAGCGGCTGACCGGGCCGAAAATCGGCGGCGTCGCCCTGGGATTGCTCGGCGTGGGGATCATCTTTTCCGACGAACTCCACCTGGCCGGAACTTCGGCCCTCCGGGGCAGCGTGGCGATCATCGTCGGAGCGGCCAGCGCGTCGTACTCGAACGTCCTCGTCAAGGCGCGGGGCAAGCATCTCGACCCCGCCATGTTGGCCGCCGGGCAGATGACCTTCGGCTGGGTGCCGCTGCTCGTGCTCGGCGCGTGCTTCGAGGGGGCGCCGTGGAAATTCCATTGGACCGGCCACGCCATTTTCTCGTTGTTCTATCTGGCGCTGCTCGGCAGTTCGCTCGCCTTTTGCCTGATGTATTGGCTGACGCAACGGGTGGAAATCACCAAGATCATGCTGATCTCGCTGGTGACGCCCGTGGCGGCGGTCATCATCGGGGCGTTCGCGCTGGGCGAGAAACTTTCGCCCCACGCCCTGCTGGGCGGTTTGTGCGTGTTGCTCGGGCTGGGCCTGGTCATCTACCGCCGCGCGCCAGTCGGTACGACGGCCACCCCGCCGGCGGAGGAAATGCTCGAAAACGTGGAAGGATCGGTCAGGCTGCCGACGCCAAATCAGCAAAAATCACCCGGGCATTGATTTTCGCTTCCTTGGCGGCGCGAACGACTCGAAGGTCATGATGAGCTTGCAGGTTGATCCAAAACTCGGCGCTGGTGCCTGTATAACGGGCCAGACGCAAGGCCATTTCCACGCTGATGGCACGCTTGCCACGCACGATCATGGAAATCGTGATGGGGGTGGCGCCAATCGCCTTGGCAACGGCGTAATTGCTCTACCCGAGAGGCTCCATGAAGTCTTCCTTGAGGGTTTCCCCGGGATGCGGAGCCGGGAGACGATCAGCAATGCCTGTTCTGGATTTCTTGGTTTTCATTAGACTTCTGACCAAAGTGCCCATCGCAAGCCGGAAATGGTCCGCAGATTTTCTCGCAGAGGGAAGAGAAAAAGAGGGTGCTGCTCTCCTGCCTTAGTTCCAAATCTGCGGAATCTGCGGACAATCCCTGGTTTTTGTCAAAGCTCTATTTTTCATCGGTGGTCATCCACGATCTCAACGTCAGCCGGTCCATCTGAAACAAGCAGATAATTTGCCCTTTTCTCCATGAACCTCGCCGCCGTTCAGGCTCGCTTTGAAGAAAACTTCCGCCTGCGCGGCGAACTTGGCGCGTCCGTCTCCGTCTGGCACGAGGGCCGGGAAATCCTCTCCCTCGCGGACGGTTGGCGCGACCGCCAAAAAACCGTCCCTTGGACCGGCGACACGCTCGTCCTGATGTGGTCGATCACCAAAGGACTCGCGGCGGCGTGCGTCCTGCATGCGCTCGCCGTGGACGGCATCCCGCTGGCCACTCCCGTCGCCGCGTTGTGGCCGGAATTCGCGCAAAACGGCAAAGGGGCCGTCACGCTGGCGCAACTCTTATCCCACCAGTCGGGACTCGCCGCGCTGGACGACCCGGAAGTTTCGATCTTCGACCATGCCGCCGCCGCCGCTGCCCTGGCCGCGCAGGCCCCGTGCTGGCCGCCCGGCACCGCGCACGGCTACGGCCCTCGCACCTACGGCTTTCTGGCCGACGAAATCCTGCGCCGCCTGCGCCCGGGCGATACGCTCGGCGGCTACTGGCGGCAGACCTTCGCCGACCCGCTGAATTTAGACATTTGGATCGGCCTGCCCGACGAACAGGCCGCGCGCGTGGCGTCGATCTACCCGGCGCGCACCCTCCTCGGTCAGACCGGCCCGCTCGGCCCGTTCTACGACGCGCTGGCCGACGAGAACTCCCTGACGCGCCGGGCGTTTTCCGCCCCACGCGGACTGCACAGCGTCGCGTCGATGAATACACCCGAGGGTCGCCGCGTTTCGATCCCATCCTTCAGCGGCATCGGCACCGCTCGCGCCCTGGGAAAATTCTATGCGCTGCTGGCCAACGGCGGCGAACAGCACGGCACGACCTTCTTCCCGCCCGACACGCTGCACCACATGACCCGGACCCTGACCAACGGCCCCGACCGCATCCTCTGCCTGGAGACCGCCTTTTCCGCCGGGTTCATGCAGGACCCGCTCGGCCCCGACGGGCGCAAAACCCGCCGCGTTTACGGACCTTCCCTGCTCGCCTTCGGCCAACCGGGAGCCGGCGGTGGCCACGCCCTTGCCGACCCGGAAAACAACGTCGCTTTCGCCTACCTGATGAACCAGATGGAACTGGGCGTCCTGCCGAACGAAAAATCGCTCTCGATGGTCGCCGCGCTCTACGAGGATTGACCGCTCCCGCCCGGATCAACTCTGCAACACTTCCTTCTCCGCCGCGAGCCAGTCTTGCACGTCGGTGCCCGGTTCCCCGGTTGCCTCGCGGCTCAGATACCGATAATAGGCCCCGACACGAATCGTCTGCTCGGCGCCGAGGTGATCGGTGTACACCGGGTGGGTGGCGAACGCGGTTTCCTCCGGTTCCGCGCTGGTAGCCAGAAAGGCCGGGAGCGCGCTTTCCGTCACGAGCGGCGCTTCGCCGGTGACGCCGCTGTCCGCCGACGAGCTGTCGGCCAGGAAAGAACTTTCGTCGGGAGTAATGAGACCCGAACTCGCCGTGGGCAGCGGTTTTTCCAGCGACACCGGCGTTTCCGGGTCCGCCGAAGCGGCGGCGGCCTCGTGCCCGGCCAGACCGCCCGCAATCGCGCCGATGGTCGCCCCGACCAGCATCCCAATCGGCCCGCCAATCGCGCCGATGGCCGCACCCGCCGCGCCCGCGCTCAACGCGCCGACCCCGACGCTGACCGGGTGCGCGCCCGGTTCGCCGGTGATCGGGTCGGGACTACCGGTTTCCGGCGTCACGTCAGGGGCGGCGTCGGCAGGCGGCAAGGAGGCGGTGGTCTCAGGCTCGGGTTCGGTCGAAACGGATGTGCTCATAGGATTGCGCGGTTCAAGCTTTGCATCGCGGCAAACCCGTTGCTTGGACCTGAAAACCTCGTGACAAAAACGCCACCCGCTTCAAACCCCGACCACCGATACCACGATCCGCCGCCGGTGGGCCGCGCGGCGGTGCTCGAAAACGAAGATGCCCTGCCATGTTCCCAGCGCGAGACGGCCTTCCACGACAGGCACGACCTCGCTCGTCCGGGTGAGCGCCATCCGCAGGTGCGAGGTGGTGTCGTCGCTGCCTTCGGCGGTGTGGACGTAGGAACTTTCGTCCTCGGGCACGAGCCGTTCAAAAAACGCGTGGAGATCGGTTCGCGCGCTCGGGTCGGCGTTTTCGTAAATGACGAGGCTCGCGCTGGTGTGCTGGACAAACACCGTGGCGGTGCCGGTGGCGATGCCGCTTTCACGCACCACCCGGGCGACCTCCCCGGTGATTTCATGCGTGCCCTTGCCCCGGGTGTTGATGGCGAAGGCGCTGGCGTGTGCGTGCATGGGATGATCGTTTCAAAACAATGATGATCGTCGATCACCGGCAAACCACGTTCTGTTAAACCCTATCGCTCACTTGCACAAAGCCTGTTTTGCCTACGCCCGCCGCCGCATGAACCATCCGCTCGTCGTGGCGCGTCCAAAATGAGTCCGGCTTGCAGCCACCCACACCCGGCGGTAAGCTCATTCTATGATCGGAGATCTTCGCCGTCTCATTGAAGCGCAGCCTTTTGTGCCCTTTACCATCCACACGGCCAGTGGCGCTCAGTTACGCGTGCCGACGGTGGATCACATTGCCGTTTCGCCCACGGGAGCGCGCATCGTTGTTTTCGCGGACGATGACAGCACCATTTTGGTTTCTGCCTTGCTCATTGGTCACATCGTTGCTGACCCGGCACCAATCCCTTCCTCAGTGACTTGAGTTCAGCTCGTTGAGCCCTCTCCATCCTCATTTCCAAGTACGATTTGGGAACGAAGGAACGTCAGGCGCAGCCACGCGCATCCTGGATTTCCTGCTCGTGCCCCACGGCGGAACGCACGTCTCGAATGGCCTTCTTATCTTCCCAACCTTGCTTGTAAGGTTTGCACAGGGCGCACGCAGACCTTTTCCGCGCCTTGAAGCGTCGCTTCGTCAGATTGCCTTTCATCGCTTTGAACTTACGCTCCTGCAACGCCGTTCACGGCGTGTGCGCCGCTTCTGCCCCCTTCCTCTCCCGCACCAGATCGTTGCCCAGCCGGAAGTTGTCTATCGCCTCCCAATCCCCGTGCGACGTGTCGGGCAGCGAGATGCTCGCCTGTCCGTCCGGCCCGACCGCGCCCAGATCGATCTCCGCGCGCGGCTCGTGAAACCAGATCGTCAAAAACGAGTCCGGCAGCTTCCAGATCATCTCGCGGATCGTCGAATACTGCGGATACCGCCACACCACTTCCGCCGCCTCCAGCTGCTTGGCGTAGTCCGGTGATTTGCTGGACCAGAACTTCTTCTGGCCCACCTGCGGCCCGGCGACGGAACCCTCCGACATCGCAAAATCGTGCCGGGTCAACGGCGGCCCGAACCGGCTGACAGCCTGCATTTCGGTGATCCCGTCCAGCCCGGTCATCCGGTACGCCTTCTTCGTGATCGGCCCGAACCGCTCCTTCTGGAACTTCATCGTGTACGGCAGCATCACCGCCGCGATGACGAACGCCAGCATGATCCCAATCGCGTTGAAACGCTTGGGCGAGGGCGGCGGCGGCACCGGGTCGCGCGGCAGGGCGGCGGGCGTCGGCGGCACCCTCCCGCCGGGGTGCGCGTTCGTCTGCCCGTGCCCATGGCGCCGGGGAAGTCCGCCCGCCGGCACCCCGTTGTCTGTTCCGCCCCGGTCGTTCATCCGTCGTTCCTTTCTTTTGACACCGCGCCCCGCCACCTTTTAACTGTCCTCCCCCGACTATCTCATCTTCCATGGACAAGCTCAAAGTATTGGTTGCCGATCCCATCTCGCCCAAGGGCGTCGAAGACCTCCAAAGCGACGGCGTGTTCGACGTGATCTTCCAGACCGGTCTCAAGGAAGAACGACTGCTCGAAATCATCCCGGATTGCGCCGCGCTCGTGGTGCGCTCCGAAACCAAGGTCAACGCCCGCGTGCTCGCCGCTGCCCGGGCGCTGAAAGTGGTCGGCCGCGCGGGCGTCGGCGTGGACAACGTGGACGTGGAAGCCGCCACGGCGCGGGGCGTCATCGTGATGAACACACCCGACGGCAACACGATCAGCACCGCCGAACACGCGTTCTCGCTCCTCGTCTCCATCGCGCGCACCATTCCGCAGGCCAGCGCCTCCGTGGTCGCGGGCCAGTGGGAGCGCAAGAAATTCCAGGGCGTCGAACTCTACGGCAAGACCCTCGCCATCCTCGGCATGGGCCGCATCGGCAGCGAACTCGCCCGCCGCGCCATCGCCTTCGGGATGCGCGTGCTGGCCTACGATCCCTACCTCGCCGCCAGCCGGGCGCGCGCCATGCAGGTCGAACTCATCGAAAGCCTGGACGAAATCCTGCCCCGCGCGGATTTCATTTCCATGCACATGCCGCTCACCCCGGAAACCCGGCACATGCTCGACGCCCGCCGTCTCGGGCTGTGCAAGCCGGGCGTGCGCCTGGTCAACTGCGCGCGCGGCGGCCTGGTGGACGAAACCGCTCTGCTCGCCGCGCTGGAATCCGGGCAGGTCGCCGGGGCCGCGCTGGACGTGTTCGAGGTCGAGCCGCCGCCCGCCGATTTTCCGCTCCGCGCCCACCCGCGCATGGTCTTCACCCCACACCTGGGCGCCAGCACCGCCGAGGCGCAGGAATCCGTCGGCATCGAGATCGCCGCCGCCGTGCGCGCCGCGTTGTTGGAAGGCGTCATCCGCAACGCCGTCAACGCCCCGAGCCTCGACGCCAAGACCCTCGCCGTCGTCGGACCCTACCTGGATTTCGGCGCGAAACTGGGCCGCTTCCTCGCCCAGACCACGTCCAGCCGCCGCACCGAGCACCTCGCCATCAACTACTCCGGCAAGGTCAACGAGGCCGACACCGGCCCGGTCACCCGCGCCGTGGTCAAGGGCTTTCTCGAACTGGCGATGGGCACCGAGGTCGTCAACACGGTCAACGCCCTGGCCCGCGCCCGCGAACGCGGCTTGAAAATCGTCGAAACCCGCCAGAACGCGCCGGGCGATTTCACCGACCTGCTGGAAGTCACCGTGGGCAGCGGCGGGGAAACGACCAGCGTCGCCGGGACGTTCTTCGGCTCCCAGCCGCGCATCGTGCAGATCAACGGTCAGCACATCGAGGCGCGGCCCGCCGGTGCGATCCTCCTGTTGGAAAACCCCGACGTGCCCGGCATGGTGGGTAAGATCGGCAGCTTCCTGGGCGAGCGCGGCGTCAACATCGCCACGATGAGCCTGGCACGGGACGCTGCTGGCGGCACCGCGCTCATGGTCCTGAATCTGGATGGCGTGCCAGACGAGACGGTGGTTTCGAGCATCCGCAGCCAATGGGACATCGGGTACATTCGGCTGGTTTCTTTATAAGATGCTGGCCGACAGCAGGAAATATTTTCGGTTTCCGTGAAAAAGTGCTGAGAATCGCCCGGTGGCGAGATCGTTAAGATATTTATTTTGAGGGTGTTTGGTCCGGGTGGCAGAAAAACGCGGGTCGCTAAAAAATGTGATTGACACTCAATTATGATAATTGCAATAGTGTGTTCCATCTTGGAAAAAGTGGGTTCGGGATTTCCCAACGTTTAATAATCATGCTCAAACACAAATTGTCTTCGTCTGGACGTTCTACCGGCTTTCGTACCCCGTCGGCCCTGCTAGCTCTCAGTGTCGCGGCGGCGATGTACAGCGCCACGACGGCCAGCGCCGTGACCACCCCGCAATTCGGGCTTTTCAACACGGGAATTGATCCCGGCGTCATGATGGGCGTGGACGCCCATTACACGGTCGCTCTCGAAGGGGCGACGCCGCTGGCTTCTCCGGTCACCTACAAAACGGACCTGACTTATCTTCCCTTCAGCCCGGCGGACGATGCCACCTCGGCGTTCATCTCGCCGCAGCCGAGCTACGCGAACGCTCAGGCGGACCCGGCCGGGTATTACGACTTCACCACGACGTTCGATCTGACGGGTGTCGATCTGAGCAAGGTCTCCATCCAGGTCCGTTTCGAGAGCGATGATTCCGTGGACAACATTTCTCTGAACGGCACGGCGTTGTTCGCCAGCCCGCTGACGCCGATCACTACCCCGGGTTACTTCGCGTTTTCGGACTACTACACCCTGACTTCCAACCCCACGCTTTTGCATGCCGGGTTGAACTCGGTGTCGTTCCGCCTGTTCAACTATCCCACCACCACCGGCACGGATCCGGTCGCCTTGCGCGCCGAGTTCCTGACGGCGGTTCCCGAGCCTTCGGCCTGGGCCATGGTGGGCGGTCTGGCGTCGGTGATGCTGTTCGGCGGCTGGCTGCGCCGTCGCCGGGCCAACGCCTGAGTTTCACCGGTCTTCCCGGGAAAAGCCCGTCCAAGGTTTCGGCGCAAGCCGCACCGGGACGGGCTTTCTTTTTAAAAATGGTCTTACGCGGCCACCGCCGCTTCCGCCGCCGCCATGCGCAACAGGGATTCCGTTTCCTTCCAGCCCAGGCAGGCGTCGGTGATGGACACGCCGTATTTCAATTCGGCCCGGTTGGCGGGGATCGGCTGCTTGCCGCCGTCGAGATAGCTTTCCAGCATCGCGCCGATGATCGGGCTCGGCGCGCCGCCTGCCGTTTCGGCTGCCCGGCGCTGTTCCAGCAGGTTCTGCCAGACCAATTCCTGCCGGGCATGGTGCTTGCCGCTGTTGGCGTGGCTGCAATCGACCATCAACACCGTCGGCAGATTCACCGCCGCCAAACCTTTCGCGGCTTCGGTGATGCTGGGCAGATCGTAATTCGTGCGCAACCGCCCGCCGCGCAGCACCATGTGCCCGGTCGGGTTGCCCCGGGTTTTGATCACGCTGGTGTGACCCTGCTGGTCGATCCCGAGAAAACTGTGCGAACTCCGTGCGGCGCGCATGGCGTCAATCGCCGTCTGGCAGTCGCCGTCCGTGCCGTTCTTGAAACCGACCGGCATCGACAACCCGCTGGCCATCTCCCGGTGGGTCTGGCTCTCGGTGGTGCGCGCGCCGATGGCCGCCCAACTGACCAGATCGGCGATGTATTGCGGCACGATGGAATCCAGGAATTCGGTCGCGGTCGGCATCCCCAGGTCCACGATTTCGAGCAGAAGCTGCCGTGCCAGCCTCAGCCCCGCCTCCACGTCGCACGAATCATCCAGGTGCGGGTCGTTGATCAGACCCTTCCAGCCCAGCGTCGTGCGCGGCTTTTCGAAGTACACGCGCATCTGGATTTCCAACTGCCCGGCCAGTTCTTGCCGCAGGGCGAGCAGACGGTGCGCGTAATCCATCGCACCCACGGGATCATGGATCGAGCACGGCCCGACGATCACCAGCAAGCGGTCGTCCTGCCGCGCGAGGATGTTTTCCACGGCCTCGCGCCCGGCCTGGACGGTGCGCGCCGCCTCGTGGCCCAGCGGGAGCCTTTCCTTGAGCACGGCGGGCGCGATCAGGCGTTGGGCGGAAATGACCCGGAGATCGTGAAGCGGAGGAACCATAACGGCAGGCAGAAGTCGGCGGCGTGGGCGAACGGCAGGTTGCCGCCGGGAGATTTTCGTTCTTTGTTGTGAGCGGTTCTAAGGAAAGGCGGTCTCAAACGTTGTCCCCGTCATCCAGCCATGAAACACCTCTCCCCCGCCGCCGGCGCTCTTCAGGCGGCAATTATCCTCACCTCATTGTCTATGGGCGTCAACCTCCCCGCGCAAACTCCCCCCGCCGGCAGGGAGGGCGACGTGCCGGTCAAGGAGGTCGTCCTCTTTTCGAGCGGGGTCGGTTACTTCCAGCACGAGGGCAGCGTGCAGGGCGACGGCCAGACGCTTCTGCGCTTCAAGACCTCGCAGATCAACGACATCCTCAAGAGCCTCGTCCTGCAAGACCTCGACGGCGGGCACGTCGGCGTCGTGACCTATCCCTCGCAGGACCCGCTGGCCAAGACGCTCGGCAGTTTCCAGGTGGACATCAGTGATAACCCTTCTTTGGGCGATTTGCTCAACAAGCTGCGCGGCGCGCGGGTGACGCTGGCGTACACCGGGCCGAACGGGATCGAAAATTTCCCCGGCACGGTGCTCGGCGTCGAGGAAAAACAGGTTTCCGGCGACAAGCCCGACAAGGAGCCCTTCAAGAAAGCGTTCCTCAACCTCGTCACCGACCGGGGCATCCGCTCGCTCGAACTCGACCGCGTGGACAAGCTCACCCTCGACGATCCCGGCCTCCAGGACGAACTCAACCGCGCGCTGGCCGCCGTCGCCGGGGCGCGCGACCAGGACAAGAAACCCGTCGAAATCCATTTCAACGGCCAGGGCGAACGCAAGGTCCGCCTCGGCTACGTGGTCGAGACGCCGATCTGGCGCGCGAGCTACCGGCTCGTGCTCCCGGCCGCCGACGCCGGGAAAAAGGGCGCGCTGCAAGGCTGGGCCATCGTGGAAAACCAGACCGACAACGACTGGAAGGACGTGAAGCTGAGCCTCGTGAGCGGGCGGCCGATTTCCTTCATCCAGGACCTGTACCAGCCGCTCTACGTCCCGCGCCCGACGGTCGTGCCGGAACTCTACGCCTCGCTCCGCCCACAGGAGTACGAGGGCGGGCAGACCGAGAAGGAGCGAGTGGTCGTCACCGGCTCCAACATCCCGACCAGCGATGAACCCGATGAAGCGCCGGTCGATACCATGCGCCGCCGGGCGAAGACGATGGCGGTTGGCGGTGCCTTGTCCGGCGCATCCCCCGTCGTGCCCGCCGAAGCCCCCGCTCCGGCACCCTTCAACCCCTCCGAGAGCGTCGCCGCGCTCAGCGACACCGCCAAGATCGGCGAACTCTTCCAGTACACCGTCCCCAACGTCAGCCTGTCGCGCCAGACCTCCGCGATGATCCCCATCATCAACGACCCCGTCGAAGTCGAAAAACTCTCCGTTTACAACGAGAGCGTGCTCGCCAAATACCCGCTCAACGGCGCGCGGCTCAAGAACACCACCGAAGACAAGAAACACCTCCTGCAAGGTCCGGTGACGGTGTTCGACGAGGGCCGCTACGCCGGTGACGCCCGGCTCGACGACGTGCCCCCGGGCCAGACGCGCCTGCTCTCCTACGGCATCGACCTGCAAACCGGCGTGGTCGTCAAGAACCTCGAAAACCAGCAGAGCATCCAGACGGGCAAGATCGTCAAGGGTGTGCTCCAGGTCACGCGCAAGTCGGTTTCGGCCAAGGAATACAGCGTGGAAAACAAGTCCGACCACGACAAAACGTTGGTCATCGAACACCCCGTGCGCGAGGGCTGGAAACTGGTCGATGCGGACGCCCCGATTGAGGTCACGGCTCAGCTTTACCGGTTTCAGCACTCCCTCGCCGCCGGGAAGACCGACAAGTTCACGGTCCGCGAGCAAAACATTCAGAGCCAGAACCTGAGCCTGTTGCCGGTCCGGCTCGAAGACGTGCAGTTCTACGGTCAGGCGGGCGAAATTCCGGCCCCGGTGCGCGATGCGCTGGGCAAGGCCGTCAAGCTCAAGCAGACCGTGGCCGACACCCAACGCCAGATCAACGAACACGACGTGCAGATCAGAACGTTCGGCGACGACCAGATCCGCATCCGCGAGAATCTCAAATCGGTCGAACGCACCAGTGCCTACGCGACGAGGCTGCTCAACAAGCTCAACGATCAGGAAGGCCAGCTCGAAAAGCTGCGTCTGGAAACCGACGCCCTGCGCAGAACGCTCGAAGATCAGAACCGCACGCTGGCGGAGTATCTCAACGGTCTGAACGTGGGCTAAGTCCCTAGAATTAGGGGGGGGAACTGACGGCCCTCGTCGCGGAGAAGGAGAATCATCAGGACCTTGCGCACGATGCCGCTGACACGGCGTTCCAAATTTCGCACGTCACTCCATCCAAGTCGCTGACTCGCCGCGATTGATCAACGTGCCCACCGAACCCGAAAGCGATACCCTCACGGCGGACTCCATCGCCGTGCAGGTGATTCAAAACCACGCGGACCTCGCCCAGAAGTACGCCGCCGGTGACATGACGGTCCTGCCCGCGTTGCAGGAAAAGGCGCTGGAAATCGCCGCTGGACGCGTCCAGCCGCAGGAACTTGAAAACACGCTGGTCCGCAAGCTCGGAGCCAGCTATTGATTTACCGTCGGTCTCTCGTTTAAACCCATGAAACCACAGGCCCTGCTCGGAATCATCCTGATCGTCGTCGGCGTGCTGATCTTCGTGTACCAAGGATTTTCCTTCACGCGGAAGACGAACATCGTCAAAGCCGGTCCGCTCGAAATCAACGGCGAGAAAAAGGAAAACGTCCCGATCTCGCCCATCGTCGGCGGGGTGTGCATCGTGGCGGGATTGGCCGTGTTCGTGCTCGGCGGCAAGAGCGCGTCTTGAGGTGGGTGAGAGTCCGCCCCGCGATGAAACCGCTGACGCTGTTCTGTGTTTTCCTCATTTCCTACGGGCTGTCCATCTACGCTTTCCAGGCCGTTCAGCATCAGCGTGCCATGGCCCACGGCGCGTTGATTCCCTTCGATGAAGACGGTGAGCGCGTGCTCGTTCCCGGTCTGGGCACCGTTTGTCTTGGCGCTGGTGTCTTCCTGCTGGTTTTGAGCAGC
Organism: uncultured Chthoniobacterales bacterium; assembly: GCA_964250695.1. Classification (GTDB taxonomy): domain Bacteria; phylum Verrucomicrobiota; class Verrucomicrobiia; order Chthoniobacterales; family SZAS-18; genus CAHJWO01. The sequence continues at coordinate 33,004 of CAXUGY010000001.1, forward strand.
GCGCGCAAGCGATAACGGCGGGGCGCGGTGCGGACGGACAGGGCGGAATTTTAACGCGGAGGACGCAGAGAAAAGGCAGGAGGTAAGCAGAGAGGAAGAGGAGGAAAACAAAGAATTCCTTCGCCTCATCTTCTTCTCTGCGTTCCTCGTTCTGCTCTCTGCGTCCTCCGCGTTAAAATTCCGCCCTGTCCGTCCTTAACCCCGCAGCTTTTCGAGCAACCGGTCCACCTCGACGTGGGTTTCGATGAGCGACTGGATCTTGTCGATCTTTTCCACGTCGCCCGGCAGGGTTTTGACGGTCATCGAATGAATCCGGCTGGCCACCGCGAAACTCTCCAGCGGCGAGGCGATCACCGGCACGTCCGACGCCCGGATCAACTCCATGATGCTGGCGTGGGGCCGCAGGGTCCCGGCCAGGATGATGCCCGCCACCAACCGGCCCGCGCGCCCGCCGCCTGCATCGTCGGCCGGCGCGGCTTTCCGGCCTCTGGGGTCGCTGACGCCGTGCGAATGATGGTGGTGGCTGGGGTGCAGCGAACTGGTCGAGAGCGCCGCCAGGATGATGTCCTCGCGGTCGCCGGGGGTGATGACCAGGGTTTCCGGCTGGAGTTCGTCCACGACATGCCCGGAACTCATCGCGCCGATGATGACGTGGCGCACCCGCCGCCGCACGTCCCCCGGCGCGTGCAGGAAATGCCCGCCGATGGTCTCGCAGATTTGCGTCAGTTCCGGCGCGGCGAGCACGCGCACGTCGGGCAGCGTGCCGAGCAGGTCGATCCCCAGGCGCGCCAGCCCACGCCGCCCGAATTCCTCGATGTACGCCTTCTTTTCCGGCAGCACCTTGTTGAGGATCACGCCCACGATCTCGACGCCTTCCCGGTCGAAGAGCGCCTTGTTGAGCGCGACCTCGTCGATGGGCTTGCCGATGCCGCCGCCGCTGACGATCACGACCTTCGCGTTGAGCAGCTTGGCCACGCGGGCATTCGACAAATCGAACACGCTGCCCACCCCGGCGTGGCCCGTGCCCTCGATGATGACGAATTCCTTCTCCCACGCCGCCCGGTCGAAGGAATGCTGCAAGCGTTTGACGAGGTGGTCGTTGTTGGCGTGCTCAATGTACTTGCGCGTAAAATCCGGCTCGACGGCGATGGGACTCATGTCCTCCAACGGCACCTGCACATGGAAGGTTTCGTCCATGAGCACCGTGTCCTCGTCGATCTGGTTGCCCTCGATTTCGACGAACCGCTGACCGACCGGCTTGATGTAGCCGATGCGCCCGAGCCGCTTCTTGAAGGCGGCGAACAATCCCAGCGCGGTCGTCGTCTTGCCGTCGTTCTGGCGGGTGGCGGCGACAAACAGACGTGGGGTGACGGAATTCATAGGGTGTTTCCTGCCGACGAAGATTGTCCGCAGATTACGCAGATTTTCGCAGATGGAAGAATACGAGAGTTTTCTCTACTTTCTTTCTCTCCTCTGTGAAAATCTGCGTAATCTGCGGACAATTTTGATTTGGTCATCGCGGCGTTTCAATCCCGATAGAGCGTGTGGTATTCGATGGCCTGCAAGCCGACGATGGCCGCCACGCCCAGGATGGATTCGCTGGTGGCGCCGCGCGACATGTCCGCCGCCGGTTTGGACAGTCCGAGCAGGATTTGTCCGTAGGACCGGGCGTTGGCGAGGTATTGCACGAGTTTGAGCGCGATGTTGCCGCTGTTCAGGTCGGGGAACACGAGCACGTTGGCCTGTCCGGCGACGAGGCTGTCCGGGGCTTTGCGCAGGGCGAGCACGGGGTCGAGCGCGGTGTCGGCCTGCATTTCGCCGTCGATCTCGATGTCCACCACGCCGGTTTCCTCGCCCGCCGCGATGGCGCGGTCCTCGATCTTTTGCCGGGCCAGCGCCACGGCGGCGGCGACGCGCTTGGCGGCGGGCGAGCCGGAACTGCCCTTCGTGGAGAAGCTCAGCATGGCCACGCGCGCCCGGCTGTCGCGCAACCGGCAATAGAGATTGCTGGTGTGGACGGCGATGGTCGCCAGTTGCTCGACGGTCGGCTCGGGGATGACCGCGCCGTCCGCCAGGAACAGGACGCCGTCCTCGCCCACGGGCCGGTCGGGCAGTTCCATGATCAGGCAGCCGAACACCGTGCGCACCTCCGGCAGCGGCTTGAGGATTTGCAGCAGCGGGCGCAGCAGGCCGCTGGAATACTCGCCCGCGCCGCCCACCAGCCCGTCGGCCAGCCCGTACTGGATCATCATCGCGCCGAAATAATTCGGGTTGATCATGACCTGGCGTGAATCGTCCACGCCGAATTTCTTGTAGCGGTCCAGTTGTTCGAGCCGTTCGCAGAACGTGGGCAGTTCGACGGAACTGGCCGGGTCGATGATGCCGACCTTGGGGTGCTTGAGGTTGATGCCCTCGCCCTTGGCGACGCTCTCGATGGTCTCCCGGTTGCCCAGCAGGATGGCCGCGCCGAGCTTGCGCCGGGCGTATTCGGCGGCGGCGTGCATGGTGCGCGGCTCGGCTCCTTCGGGGAAGACGATGCGCTTGGGGTTGCGCGCGAGCTTTTCAAAAACGGTGTCGATGAAGGACATAGGGGAAAAATTGCAGAGTGCGGAAGGCAGAATGCAAAAGTCAGCAGGGGATTCGTTAGGTTACATTCTGTGCAGGTTCTGCCTCTTTGTCTATCATCGGTAGCGCGATCCTGCCTCCCTCGGGCTTTTGAATTTTACATTCCGCATTTTGACTTCTCTGCCTGACTACCACCTCCACACGCCGCTCTGCCACCACGCCGTGGGCGCGCCGCCCGCCTACGTGGCCGCCGCCCGGGCGCGGGGTCTCTCGGAAATCGGTTTTTCCGACCACTCGCCGATGCCCGGCCCCGAGCCGTTCGACGACTGGCGCATGTCCCGCGCCGACCTGCCGCGCTACGTGGAAATGATCCTCGCCGCCCGGGAAGCCGCCGCGCCGTTTCCGGTCCGGCTGGGGCTGGAGTGCGATTTTATCGCCGGCCAGGAGGCCTGGATCGAGGAACTTGCCGCCGCCGCGCCGTGGGATTATCTGATCGGCAGCGTCCACTACCTCGCGCCGGGCTGGGACGTGGACAACCCGAAGTGGCTCGGCCGGTTCACCGCGTCCGAAACCGCCGTGGAGGAAATCTGGGCGCTGTACTGGCGCACCTACGAACGCTGCGTCGCCAGCGGGTTGTTCGATTTCGTCGCGCACCCCGACCTCGCCAAGAAATTCGGCCACCGTCCGCCGGGCGACCTGCGGCGTTATTACGAGGGGTCGATTGCCGCCGCCGCCACCCGCGGTGTCGCCATGGAGGTCAGCACCGCCGGGCTGCACAAGCCGGTGGGCGAGCTTTATCCGTCGGCGGAATTTCTGACGCTCCTGCACGCGGCGGGCGTGCCGGTGGTCATCAATTCGGACGCCCACGCCCCGGAAGAAGTAGGCCGGGATTTCGACCGCGCGGAGGCCGCCGTGCGCGCCGCCGGGTACACGCACACGGCCCGTTTCGCCGGACGGCGGCGGACGCTCGTGCCGTTGGCCCGAAAGTTGCGGTAGCAAAGAAAGGTCGAATATCCGGGCCGTCCCGGCGTCCGATCCCATAGCGAGACCCGGAAGCTCGCGCGCGAGTGAGAAATTCAGTTTCAAGAAAATTTCATCCGCGCGTTGCTCCCCCGGACTTCGATAAACCAACAGTTACCAACCCAACCTACCCCAATGAAAACCCTGCTCATTCTTTGTTTTGCCGTCGCCAGCTTTGCTGGGGTCGCCAGCGCCGAAACCGTGGTCGTGAAGCGTCATAAACGGCACCACTACGTTCACCACAACCGTCGTCCCCATCACGTGACGGTGGTGCGTCACAACTAAACGGCCTCGCCGCCGTTTTCCAGGCCGCTGGCGCGCTACCGCGTGTCAGCGGCCTGTTTCGTTGGTGGGCCGCACCGGAATACCCTGCGCCGCGAGGAAACGTTTGACCGACGCAATGTCGTGTTCCCCGAAATGGAAGATGCTCGCCGCCAGCACGGCGTCCGCGTGGCCGCGCGTCAGCACGTCGGCCAGATGTTCCAATTTCCCCGCGCCGCCGCTGGCGATGACCGGCACCTCCACCGCCGCGCTGACCGCCGCCGTCAGTTCGATGTCGTAGCCGTCCTTGGTGCCGTCGGCGTCCATGCTGGTGAGCAGGATTTCTCCCGCGCCGCGCGCCACGGCTTCGCGCACCCAGTCGAGCGCGTCGCGGCCCGCCGGGCGGCGTCCGCCGTGGGTGTAGACCTCCCACCGTAGAAGCCGATCCCCCCCGCCCGGGCCGGGGGATGGCGCCCGCTTGGCGTCTACCGCCAGGACCACGCACTGCGAGCCGAAGCCGCGCGCGCACTCGTCGATGAGCGCGGGCCGGGCCAACGCCGCCGTGTTGACGCTTACCTTGTCGGCCCCGGCGTGGAGCAGCGCGCGCACGTCGTCGGCCTCGCGCACCCCGCCGCCGACCGTCAGCGGCATGAAACACTGGTCGGCGGTGCGCCGGACCACGTCGATCATCGTGCTCCGGTCGTCCGACGAGGCCGTGATGTCCAGGAACACCAGTTCGTCGGCCCCCTGGTCGTTGTAGGCCAGGGCGCACTCCACCGGATCGCCCGCGTCGCGCAGAGCCAGGAACCGGGTGCCCTTGACGACCCGGCCCCCGGTGACATCCAGGCAGGGAATGACTCGTTTGGTCAGCATGTGGCGTGTTTTCAGTGTCAACCGGCGGTGCGAGAGATTCTTACCGCCGGGAGAGATGGTTGTTGCGTTATACGGATGGTCGTTTAGCATCCGGGCGTTTTCAGCGGGAGTTGCCGCTGAACCTGCCGCCGTCCGTTCTTCCAATATGAGCGAAATCCTGCCCGGTCAACTTCCTGCCATCCCATCGCCGAACCACCTGGACGACGGGGTGGCGCCGTTCGCGCTTTCGCAGGACCCGGTGACCGCGGAAGGTCCAGCCCCGGTGTCACCGGCAGGGATGGTGCCCGCGCCGGCCTACGAGCACCTGGGCGAACTGCCCGCCACCTACGGCACGCAGAGCGTTTACCTCGTGGCCTATGATCCGCGCCAGTTGTTCGTCTACTGGGACATCGACTGGAAAAACGCGCCGCACACGCCCTACACGCTGCACGTCTGTCGGGCGGACGGGGAACTGGAAAAGCGGCTGGACATTTTTTCCTCCGATGCCGGGCAATACGTGGAAGTCGCGCGGTCGGGTGGCACGTATTTCGTCGAGCTGGGCCAGCATGGCCGCGATGGCCGCTGGCAGCCGGTGGCTTTTTCGGGCCGGGTGACGATGCCGCCGCCGGGGCTGTCGGGCGACCTGGAGCCGAAGTTCGCCACGCTGCCGTTCCATCTGAGTTTCCAGCGGTTGTACGAACTGATCAACGACGCCATGGGCCACGGGGAAGATCTGACCGCCGCCCTGTCGCGTCTCCAAAAGGGCGGGGAGCCGGAGGTATCGCCGTTGCTGAGCACGCTGCACCGGTTGACGGGCGAGCAGATCCAAACGCTCGAAAGGTTGCTCGGACAGCGGTTCGAGATCGCGTCCGACACGAGCAGCCCGGCGGGAGGCCCCGGTGGCGGGGGATTGCCCGTGCCGGGGAACGAACACGAAGCCCTGTCGTCCGGCGCGTTTGGCAGCGAGAACCTGTCGTCCGGGGGATTTGGCAGCGAGAACCTGTCGTCCGGGGGATTTGGCAGTGAAGCCCTGCCTTCCGGTGCGTTTGGCAGCGAAACCCTGCCTTCCGGTGCGTTTGGCAGCGAATCGCTGGTGGGCGGCGCACTGGGCAGCGAATCGCTGGTGGGCGGCGCGTTTGGCAGCGGACTGCTTGCGTCGGGGGCGTTTGGCAGCGAATCGCTTTCGTCGTTCATAGCGGGTCCGAGCAGCGAAGCCTGGCGGATGGCGGGCAAGGGCGGCCTCGGCGTCGGCAGCGACACGATGGACAGCGAACGCGCGGCGGTGTTCCTGCACGCGGTAGAGAAAAACCTGGACGTGCTCAGCTCACTTTTCAGCGCGTTCGACAGCCCGGGCGGCAGCGACGGTTTCAGCTCGGGCGGGTGGTAGGTTTTCCACCGGTTGGTTTGCTACGCCCGCCGGCTTGCCTCGGGCGAGAGCGATGGTTATCCTGACGATATGCCGACGGTAGCTCTTCAAGCCCATTACGACGGCGAGCACATCGTTCTCGACGAGCCGTACGACCTGCCTGCGAATGCCAGTCTCATGGTGACACTTCTTCCGGCAATAGCTGACCCGGATTCCGAGGATATGTGGCTGCGGGCTGCCGTGGCCAGTGATGCCTTTGCCTTTCTCGCTGACCCGGCCGAGGACATTTACACCGCCACGGACGGTCAGCCATTCCACGATGCGGTATAAAGTGGTCCTGGTCCCATTTCCGTTCGATGACCTTTCCGGCAGCAAGGTCAGACCGGCAGTCTGCCTCACGGAGGCCATCGGCGCGCATCGTCACGTGGTGCTGGCTTTCATTACCAGTGTGGTGCCATCCAATCCAGAGCCGACGGACCTATTGCTCGATCCTCACAGCGCAGATTTCTCCCGCTCCGGGTCGCGCGTGCGTTCCGCGTTGCGCTTGCATCGCATGGTGACCATTTCGGCTGCCATCATTCAACGACAGTCGGGCATGTTGACGCCCCACCTCCAGATTCAAGTTCAGAAACGGCTGCGGGCGCTCTTTGCTTTGTAAAAAGGCGGTTCTCGTCCGCCGTTCCATCTCATGCCCCCGAACAAAGGCCGCCGACCCCGCGTGCTTCCCCGCGCCAAGGACCGTCTGGCCGAGGCGTACCTCGACTACCTCGAAAACGAGCGCAACGCCTCGGAGCACACGCTGACCGCCTACCGCCGCGCGCTGGACGACTTCCGCGACGCCCAGCCCGAGGCTCCCGGCTGGACCGAATGCCCGACCGACGTGTTCCGGGATTACCTTTTCGAGGTCATGAAACGCGGACAGGCGCGCGCCTACGTGCGGTTGCAGTTCGCCGCGTTGCGTTCGTTTTACAAATACCTCTGCCAGCGGCGTGGATTGGCGATCAACCCGCTCAAGGCGCTGCACCTGCCCAAGGCCGAGAAAAAACTGCCGCAGCCGCTGACCGCCACGCAGATCGACGAACTCCTGGCTGCCCCGCTCAAGAACAAAAAATCCGACAAGGCCCCGGCCTGGATGCCCGCGCGCGACGCCGCCATCCTCGAACTCTTCTACAGCAGCGGCCTGCGTCTGGCGGAGTTGGCCGCGCTCAACTGCGAGGACCTCGACCCGTACACCGAAAACGTGCGCGTTTTCGGCAAGGGCCGCAAGGTGCGCGTCTGCCCGGTGGGGCTGCCCGCGTTGGAGGCCGTGTCGCGCTACCGCCTGGAGGCCGGGGTGCGCGCCGGGCCGCTGTTCATCAGCAAGCTGCGCACACGACTCTCGGGGCGTTCGATCTGGCTGACCATGAAACGCTACCTGCCGCACGCGAACATCCCGGTCACGCTGAGTCCGCACAAGCTGCGGCATTCGTTCGCCACCCACCTGCTCGACGCCGGGGCGGACCTGCGCAGCGTCCAGGAACTCCTCGGCCACGCCAGTCTTTCAACGACCCAGATTTACACCAAGGTCACGGTCGAACGGCTCAAATCGGTTTATAATGAGGCTCACCCCCGGGCCTGAAGAACCGCTGTTCTTTTTTTGTCCGGCTGAACTTTTTTGTACACTGATCGACCGGTTGCGCAGGAGTTTCGGTCGATCTTGCGACGAATCCCGGCCAATTTGCCCGGGGCATACGCTTTGCTATAGTAGCGCGCGCACTTGCCGGGCGAGCCCCTCAAACCGGTTGATCCCTCGGCATTTTATCGTGGAAGTTCCTCAGCGGTCACTCCTTTTGCCCTCCTTATGAAAAAGATCGAAGCCATCATCAAACCTTTCAAACTCGAAGAGGTCAAAGACGCGCTGGCGGAACTGGGGATCGAGGGCATGACGGTCAGCGAGGTCAAAGGGTTCGGCCGCCAGAAAGGCCACACCGAAATCTACCGGGGCAGCGAATACACGGTCGATTTTCTGCCGAAGATCAAGATCGAGGTCGTGCTGGCCGACGGGTTGCTCGAAGACGCGACCGCCGCGATCATCAAGGCGGCGAAGACCGGCAAGATCGGGGACGGCAAGGTGTTCATCTACAGCATCGAAGACGCCATCCGCATCCGCACCGAGGAAACCGGCGAGCGGGCGGTCTGACGAAAGCGGCAGACAACCGAATTTCTTTTCTTCTTTGCGGCTCGGCGGCTTTGCGTGAGGTTCTCTGCGCTCTGGCCGCTCCCGCTCTTTATCCGCCCGCCGAACCCGTCGCCGACCTCGCCGCGCGCCTGCACCCGCGTGTCGCGGAATGGTTCGGGCGCACCTATCCGGCGGGCTTTACCTCCGCGCAACAGCTTTGCATCCCGGCGATTCTCGCCGGTCGCTCGGTGTTGCTGAGTTCGCCCACCGGCAGCGGCAAGACCCTGGCCGGGTTCCTGGGGATCATCGACTGGCTGGTGCGCGAACAACCAAGCCCGGGACGCATCCACGCGATTTACATTTCGCCGCTGCGGTCGCTGACCTACGACATCCAGAAAAACCTGACGCGCCCGTTGCAGGACATGGGGCTGGAAACGGCGATCCGGGTCGGCCTGCGCACCGGCGACACGTCCGCCAAGGAACGCGCGCAAATCCGCCAGCGTCCGCCGCACATCCTGCTGACCACGCCCGAAAGCCTGGCGATTTTGCTCTGTCAGCCCGCGTACCACGACGCCCTGAGCGCGTGCCGGTTCGTCATCCTGGACGAACTGCACGCGCTGGCGGAGAACAAGCGCGGCACGCACCTGAGCGTTTCGCTGGAGCGGCTGGAGCGGCTGCGGCCACGGGGGGAGGGCATGCCGCCGCTCTGCCGGATCGGGTTGTCGGCCACGATCAGCCCGTTGGAAGCGATGGCCGGGTTCCTGGTCGGCGTGGACCGGCCCTGCGTGCTGGCCGAGGCCAGGATGGAGCGCCGGATGGTCGTGGAAGTTTTTTCGCCGGTGCGGCGCGACCCGTACCCGCCCGCCGGGCAGAGCGCCGGACGCGTGTTGCGCGAACTCGCCTCGCTGGTGCGGGCGCGCCGGTCGGTGCTGATTTTCACCAACACGCGCGCCGGGGCGGAGACGTTCGGGTTGCGCCTGAAAGCCGCGCTGCCCAAGTTGGCCGACCGGATCGAAATCCACCACGGTTCGCTGGACCGGGGCATCCGCCTGGAGGTGGAGGACCGGCTCAAGAACGGCGAACTGCGCGCGGTGGTCTGCTCGACCAGCCTGGAAATGGGAGTGGACATCGGGGCGATTGACCTGGTGGTGATGATCTCCGCGCCCAAGGGAATTTCGCGCACGCTCCAGCGGATCGGGCGTTCCGGGCACTCGGTCGATGCCACCAGCCACGGCATTTTGGTGGCGACGAACATCGGCGACCTGGTGGAATGCGCCGTCACGGCCCGGTTGGCGCGGGAGCGGCGGATGGACCCGGTGCGCGTGCCGGAAAACGCCGCCGACGTGCTGGCGCAACACGTGCTGGGGCTGGCGTTGGAGCAGCCGGGGGTCGCCGTAGAAACGGTCTGGGAAACGGTGCGCGGCGCGTGGCCGTTCCGACAGTTGGAGCGCGCGGATTTCGACCGGGTGGTGGAATACCTGGAAGGCGGGGGGCGTTCGTTGGCCATGGCCTACGCGGACACCTTCGGGAAGCTGCGCGTCGTGGACGGGCAGTTGTTCGTTGCCACCCCCCGGGTCGGGCGGGATTATCTCGTCAACGTCGGCACCATCGCCAGCCAGGGACTCGTGGACGTGTTGTTGCGGCGGCGGCGGTTGGGCACAGTGGAAGAGGGGTTTATCAAGGGCTTGAAACAGGGCGACGTGTTCGTGCTGGGCGGCCGGGTGGTGCGACTGTTGGAAGCGGGCTGGCAGGTGGCCAAGGTGGAAGCGGCGGACGGCGAACGGCCCAACGTGCCGACGTGGTCGGCGGGCCGGATGCCGCTGACCAGCGGATTGGGCGTGGAAATCGCGCGGCTGCGCACGGAGCTGGACGATCTGCTGGATGGGGCGGCCTTGGAGAAGGGGGAGCGGGATTTTAACGCAGAGACGCCGAGGCCGGAAGAGGGACGCAGAGAGGGACCAGAGGGAGGAAGCGTGGGCGGGGCCGAGGATGGCGCGCCGCTCGACTGGCTGGTGGAACAGTGGGAGCTTTCTCTCGCCAACGCACAGGCGGTCGTCGCCCATTTCGAGATGCAGCGGCGTTACTCGGTCGTGCCGCGCGACGGACTGATGCTCATCGAGCACCACCGCGAACCGGGCGGCGAACCGCTCAGCCACTATTTTTTCCACAGCCTGATTGGCCGGGGAGCCAACGACGCGCTGTCGCGGATCGTGGCCCGCCGGGTGGCACGGTTGGCAGGCGGCAACGCCCTGGTGACGGTCGATGATTACGGGTTCCTGCTCACGCTGGGGCGGTTTCAGGAGTTGCCGCTGGAGCGGTGGCGCGAATGTTTCGCCCGCGCCGGGGCGGAGGAAGACCTGCGGCTCGCGCTCAAGGAAAGCGAACTGGTGCGCTGGCAGTTCCGCGCCGTGGCACAGACCGGCCTGATGGTTCCGCGCCAGCTTCCCGGCAAGGAGCGCAAGCTCAAGCAACTGCGCTTCAGCGCGGAAATCCTCTTCCGCGTGCTGGAACAACACGAGCCGGACCATCCCCTGCTCGCCGAAGCCTACCGGCAGGCGGTCACGCGGTTCCTGGACGTGGAGGGGGCGTGCGCCTGGATGGAGCGCACCGCGGGCGCGGACTGGCGCTGGCGGCTGGTCGAGACGCCGGTGGTCAGCCCGTTCGCGTTCGGCCTGTACGCCAGCCAGCGCAAGGAAAGCATGATGTTCGAGAACCCGGAGGAAGCCGTCGAGCGGATGTACCGGCAGTTTTACGGCCCCGCCGCCGACGCCGGGCCGGACGAAGACTTCGTTGCGTCCGCCGTTTGAGATTTGACGGATGTCATCGAAGGTAAGTAACCCTTGCGCCAAAGTGCGACCCGCTTTCCACCGGAGTTGGTCCGCCGCTTGCTTGTAAAGGAGAGAGAACACGCGCGACTTCGGTCATGGCGCTGACCGTGTCCTCCTCACCCTTCCCACATGCTGCGATCCACCATCGGTAAAGCGAAAATCCTCATCGTGGACGATGAGCACGCCAACGTGCGTCTGTTGGAGCGCATCCTCGAACTCATCGGCGCGACCCGGATCAAGAGCATCACGGATTCCCGCGAGGCCGTGGCGCATTTCATCGACTTCCGGCCCGACCTCGTGCTGCTCGATCTCCACATGCCCAACGTCACGGGCTTCGACATCATGGAGCAGATCAAGGCGCTGACCCAGGGCGAAAACCCCGTGCCGGTGCTCGTGCTCACCGCCGACGTGACCACCAAGACCAAGCACCGCGCCCTGGCCGCCGGGGCGAAGGATTTCCTCACCAAGCCGCTCGACCAGTCCGAAGTGCTCTTGCGCATCCGCAACCTGCTGGAAAACCGGTTCCTGCACATCCAGCTCCAGAACCAGAACATCCTCCTGGAGGAGCAGGTCCGCGAGCGCACCTCGCAGTTGGAGGACACGCTTTCCAAGCTGCGCCAGGCCCAGCACTCCGCCATCCGCCAGGAACGCCTGAGCGCGCTCGGCACGATGGCGGCGGGCATCGCCCACGATTTCAACAACGCGCTCACCTTGATCCTCGGTTACAGCGACCTGCTGCTCTCCAACGCCAAGGGCCGGGCGGGCGGAGTCGAGATCGAGCAGTTGCACGCCATCACCACCGCCGCCCAGGACGCCGCCCAGATCGTGCGCCGCCTGCGGGAGTTCCACCGGCCCGACGAAGGCCAGGAAACGCGCGTCGTGCTGCACCTCAACCAGCTCGTCGAACAGGCCGTCACGCTGACCCGCCCCAAGTGGTACGACCAGGCGCGCAAGCGGGGCCTGGAGATCGAGGTGACCACCGATTTCGGCGAGCTGCCGCCGCTCCAGGGCGACCCCGCCGAACTGCGCGAGATGTTGACCAACCTCATCTTCAACGCCGTCGATGCGATGCCCGGCGGCGGGTGCATCAAGATCCATTCCGCGCTGGACGACGGCGAGGCGCGCCTGTGCATCACGGACACCGGCGCGGGCATGGACGAGGAGACGCGCCGCCGCTGCCTCGAACCGTTTTTCACCACCAAGGGCGAACGCGGCACGGGCCTGGGGCTTTCCGCCGTTTACGGCATCATCGAGCGGCACCACGGCTCGCTGGAAATCGAGAGCGAGGTGGGCGAGGGGACGACTTTTTGCATCCGGCTGCCCGTTTCGATGATCGATCAGGCGGCGCACGAGGAAGCAGGCGAACCGGGTGTGGTGCCGGGCATGGGCATCCAGCGGATTCTGGTCGTGGATGACCAGGACATCATCCGCGAGTTGATCCAGCAGCAGTTGGCGGAAGACGGCCATCAGGTGGAGACCGCAGGCAGCGGCCAGGAGGCGTTGGACAAGATGGCTTGCAGCGATTTCGATCTGATCGTGACCGACCAGTCCATGCCCGGGATGACCGGCGAGGAGTTGGCGGTGGTGGCCAAGGAACGCCGCCCGGGGACCTCGGTGATTTTGTTGACGGGCTTCGGCGGGGCGACGGCGGAAACGCACGACACGCCGCCGGGGGTGAACCTGATTTTGGGCAAACCGACGACGGCGTTCGATCTGCGCCGGGCGATTGTGCAGGTGACGGCGTGAGGGGTTTCGCAGCCAAGTTGGAATTTTTGGAAAGGTGTCCGGTAGCCGACACGTTTGCCCGAGAAATCAGGGACTGGCGCGGAGAGCCACCCTACCTGGCGACTTACGCGGCGTTGCGCTCGAAGTAGGTGTCGAGCAACTGGAGGAACTGCGTCACGTTGAAAGGCTTGGTCAGGTAGTTGTCCGCGAAGTCCGTGCCTTCGAGGTGTTGCTGGTTGCGGCGCACGGCGGCGGCGTCCGCGCTGACCATGACCACCGGCGTGTCGCGGGTGGCGGCGTCGGCGCGCAGATCGCGGAGCACGCTCTCGCCGGTGGTGTCGGGCAGGTGGAGGTCCAGCAAGATCAAATCCGGGTGGTGCGCGCGCGCCAGCGACAGGCCGTCCCGGCCCCGCGAGGCGGTCAACAGGCGCAGAGCGGGCCGTTGCGCGACGAGCATCTCGACCAACCGCCGGTTGGGTTCGTTGTCCTCGATGTGCAGGATCGTGTGCTCCGACCGGGGCGGCGGGGGAGGCTCGGCGGCGGCGAGGTAAGGGTCGTCCGGGCCGAACAATTCGGCGCCGAGCAGCCCGTCGAAAATCTCCGGCGCCGTGTCGGGATTCGGGGCGGCGGCCACGGGCAGGTCCACCCAGAAAGTCGAGCCACTCCCGGGCACGCTCTCGGCACCGATCTCGCCGCGCTGGCTCTCGACCAACCTTTTGGAAAGCGCCAGCCCCATGCCTCTGCCTGCCACGCCCGTGTGCTCGGCTCCGAGCCGCTCGAACGGGGTGAACAGCCGCGAAAATTTCTCCGGGCCAATGCCGATCCCGGTGTCACGGATGCTCAGGCGGAAGCGCCTGCCGTCGGGCGAGGGCGCGCCGTCGAGGGTGACCCGTCCGGCGGGCTGATTGTACTTCACGGCGTTGGACAACAGGTTGACGAGCACCTGGCGCAGCCGCTGGCGGTCGGCCAGCACGTAGTGGTCGGCGGCCAGACAGCCGGGACCGGCGAGGAGTTCGATGCGCCGGGCCTCGGCTTGCGGACGGATCAGGTCGATGGCCTCGCGCAGGATTTCATCGACGGCCAGTGGTTCGGGGGTCAGCGCGAGGTGGCCGGAGTCGAGGCGGCTGATGTCGAGCACCTCGTTGACGAGTTCGAGCAAATGGTGGCCCGCGCGGTTGATCTGCTCGACGCTTTCGCGCTGCCCGCCGCTCAGGCGTTCGATTTCGAGCAGTTGGCTGAAGCCCAGGATGGCGTTAAGCGGGGTACGCAGCTCGTGGCTCATGCGCGAGAGAAATTCGCTCTTGGCGTTGTTGGCCTGCACGGCGCTCTGCTGGGCCAGGCGGAGCATCTCCTCCGAGCGATGGCGTTCCACGGCGGCGGCGAGCACGTTGGCGACCGAACGCAGGAAGTGCGCGTCGTCGGCGGTGAATTGACGCGGTTGCAAGCTATGGACGTTGAGGATTCCGAAGGGCCGGGGGTCGCCGTCGATGCGCACGGTGATGCCGCTCCGCACACCGCTTTCCAGCCACGCCGCCGGAAAGCGGAAGCGGGTCTCAGCGGCCACGTCGTGGCAGACCACGGGTTCCTGGGAATGCAACGAGTAGCCAGCCACCTGGGCGGGATCGGTGGTGGTGGCGACCGCCCCGCGCAGCGTGTCCGGCCAGCCCGTGAGCGCGCGCACGATCAGACCGTCGCTGGCCGGGTCGGCGTGTTCGAGCACGGCGCTGCGGTCCGCGCCGAGGATGGCGATGACGATCTCGACCGCCTGCTGCATCAGCGCGTCCGGCGGCGTGCCGGCGAGGGCGTGCCGGCCCAGTTCGGCCACGGCTTCCTGCTGGCCCGCCCGGGAGCGGATCTGTGCGTTGGCGCGGGCAAGCTCCGCCGTGCGGCGTTCCACGCGGCTTTCCAGTTCCAGGCTGGCGTTCTGCAACTCGCGCCGGGTGTTGAGCCGCCCGGTGATGTCGTGACAGAGGGAGAGGAGATGCACCTCGTCGTCCGTGTGCACGAGCGTGGCGTTGATCTCCACGGGCACCGACCCGCCGCTGGCATGGCAGAACTCGAGTTCCAGGTTGCGCATCTTGCCGAACGTGTGGCAGAGCGCCAGCTCGACCGCGAAGCGTTCGCGGTCGCCCGGGGAGGTCCATTCCATCGGGTGGCGTCCGCGAATGTCGTCGAGCGTCCGGTGGCCGGAGAGGTGGAGGTACTCGGCGTTGGCGTCGATCACGCGGCCCCGGGCGTCGGCGATGACGTACCCGGTGCCGGTCGTCTCGATCAGCGAACGGTACAATTTTTCGGCGGACCGGACGGCCTCCTCGGTGAGCCGCTGGTCGGTGATGTCGCGGGCGGTGCAGAGGTGCAGGCCGGGGAGAAAATTGGCCCGGGACTGCATGGCGGCATAGCGCATGCCGCCGTCCGAGCGGTAGACGAGACATTCCTTGAAGTCGTGTCCATCCCGCAGAAAGGCCATCCAGCGTTGGGTCGTATCCGGCTGGTCGTGCCGGGGCGCGGGCTGGACCCAATCGCCGACGGGCGCGCCGACGATCCGTTCCAGGCCAGCGCCCAGGAGTGCGCAGGCGGCGGGATTGGCGTCGGTGAAACGGCACTCGTCGTCGAGGATGAAAATCGCGTCGAGCGAGTGCTCGAAGATGCCGCGCCATTTGCTGTCGCTGCGGCTCTGGGCGGCGGCCAGCTCCTGCCGTTCGATGGCGACGGAGGCGAGGTGGGCGGCGGCGCGGACCGTTGCGAGTTCGTGCTCGGTGGGGACGTTGCCCGGCTCGCGGCGATAGAGAGCGAAGGCGCCGAGCACGTCGCCGTGCGGCCTGGAAATGGGCAATGACCCGCAGGCGTACAGCCCGTGGCGGAGCGCGGCATCGCTCCAGGCGCGCCAGTTTTCGTCGGTGGCGATGACCAGGTCGCGGGCCGGGGCCGCCGCCGGGCCACCCGCAACGCCCCGGGGACCGATGGGCAGGCCGTCGAGGAGCGCAGTGTATTCCGGCGGGAGATCGGGAGCCGCCCCGACGCGCAGGCGGCCGGCCGTGTCGAACAGCAGGATGGAGCACAACGCCCCCGGGACCTGTTCCTGAATGACGCGGGTCAGGCGCGTGAGCGTCTGGTCCAGGGGCACCCCGGTGGCAATGTTTTCCAGCAACCGGGCCTGGCTGACCAGAAAACCGGGAGCCAGGCCGTCGAAGTCTCTATCCTCCATAAAAGCGATGGGCCGGAGGTCGCAGGGCCAGGGGTTTGAGTACGTCAGCCGTCAACAACCTGGCCATGAGTAGCCCGGGGGCCAGCCTCACTTTGCCTCCGGGCGGTTCTAGCCGCCGGCAACGACTTCGCTCATCTGGAAGATCGGGAGGAAAAGCGCGATGACGATGCCGCCGACGATCACGCCGAGCACCACGATGAGGATCGGTTCGAGCAGGCTCGTCAGCGCGGAGAGCGTCGCCTCGATCTCCTCGTCCCAGAAGTCGGCCATCTTCTCAAGCATCTCGTCGATCTTGCCGGTCGATTCCCCGGCGGCGACCATGCGCAGCATCATCGGCGGGAAGATCGTCTTTTTCGACATGGCCACGGACAGGTTGTCGCCCTTTTCCACGTCGGCGCTGATGCCCTTGATGGAATGTTCGATGACCGTGTTGCCCGCGCTGCCGCCGACGATTTCGAGCGTTTCGAGGATCGGCACGCCCGAGCGGATGAGCTGGCTGAAGGTGCGCGCGAAACGGCTCATGGCGATCTTCTTGAGCAGAGCGCCGAAGATCGGCAGCTTGAGCTGCCAGCGGTTCCAGAGTTCGTGGCCGGTCTTGGTCCTGACGAAATATTTGAGGCCGAAGAACGCCCCGGCGACGAGGCCGATGATGTAGTACCAGTCGTTGCGCATGAAGTCGCTCAGGTCCACGAGGACCTGGGTGGGCGCGGGCAGCGGTTTGCCGAAATCCTTGAAGATGTCCGCGAAGACCGGCACGACCTTCACGATCAGAAAGGTCGTGATGAGGATGGCGATGGAGATCACCGCCACGGGATAGGTCAGCGCGCTCTTGATCTTTTTGCGCAAGCGGGCGCTGGCTTCGAGGAAGCCCGCGAGACGGTCGAGAATCTCGGAGAGCAAGCCGCCCGTTTCACCGGCCTTGACCATGGAAATGTAGAGCCGGTTGAAGACCAGCGGGTGTTTGACGAGCGCCTGGTTGAAGCTGTCGCCGCCCTGGACGCGGGCGGTGCAATCGCCGATGACGCTGCGCAGGCCAGCCTGTTTGCGGGGGTCGGCGGTCTCGTAGAGTGCCGTCATGGCGCTGACGAGCGGGATACCGGCGTCGATCATGGTGGCCAACTGGCGGGTGAAGAGCACGAGGTCGGTTTCCTTGACCTTGCTGGTGGTCTTGCGCTTGCTGGCGGCGCTTTTCTGCTGGATGGTCAGCACCATCAGCCCGCGGCTCATCAAACTGGTGATGGCGTTCTCTTCGTTGAGAGCGTCCTGGACGCCGGCAATGATCTTGCCGTGGTTGTCGCGGGCTTGGTAGGCGTAGGTATACATAACGGGCAGGAAGGAAAGAGCGCGGGAGACGCAGCCTTCTTTAAGCAACTCCCTTGCCACGCGGGGTCCCGGGCAGGGATGGCTCGCCGAGCCACTCCGTCTTTGTCTGGCGAACGTGGCCGCCACTTCCAAACTCAACCGCGAAAAGTCACGGACCGGCTCGGCGAGCCATCCCTGCCTGGGAACGGATTTCTGTCAGAGTAAATCTTCCGCCGTGACCCCGGTCTGCTCGCGGCTGCCGAGCAGGCGCGCCTGGTCGATAATCGCCTGCCGACCCGTGTTGAAACGATAGCTCGAACAATTCGGGCAGACGACGACCCTGCGGGCCACGATTGAGTCGCAACCCTCGCAGATTTTGTAATGCTGCGGACGGCCAACGATTTCCGCCGCCTGCCGGGCGCGGGCGTCGAGGGCGGGGGATAACCCCTCGGGAAGTTGCTCGTCCATAGGACAGCTTATATTTAAGGGCGGCGCGCTTGCTTTTCAAGCCGCCGCCACGGATTTTCCCCGATGCGCGCGGCTCCCGAATACGCCGACCTCGGCGGCGGCCTCTTTGGCTGGCAGGCCTATGATCCCACCAGCAAGGTAGACCTCCACGCCAGCGCGGTGGCGGTGAGTGGCCAGCTCTATTTCGTTGATCCGATCCCGCTGGCCGAAGAGGCGCTGGCGGAACTGACGGCGGACGCAAAGCCTGCCGGGATCGTCCTGACCAACGCCAACCACGCCCGGGCGGCGGAAATGTTTCGCCGCCGGTTGGCGGTGCCGGTGTGCATCCACCCGGAAGCGGCGGCGGAAATCGGGCTGGCGTCGGACGCGATGCCGGACGCGGGGGGCGGCCCGGTGTTCGGCGGCGTTTTCGAGACGGTTCCGTTGCCCGGCGCGGCTCCGGGCGAGATCGCGCTTTACCGGGCGGACGGTGAGGGATTGATCATCGTCGGCGATGCCGTCATCAACCTGCCGTCGCCAGGGTTCGCCGTCCTGCCGGATAAATACTGCACGAACCCCAAGCTCTTGCGCCGTTCGCTGGCGACCCTGCTGGAACGGCCCTTCGCGCGGATGCTCTTTGCCCACGGCGAGCCGATGCTCGCCAAAGCACGAGAACGTCTGACGGCGATGCTGGCAGCGTAACTCTTTTCATGCCACCGCCAACTCCTCCCGCCGGCCCCGTCGGGCGCGTGCTGACGTTCATCCGCTTTTCGCACACGCTCTTTGCGCTGCCGTTCGCGCTGGGATCGATGCTGGCCGCCGCCCGGGGGTGGCCGTCGGCGCGGACGTTCGCTCTCATTCTGCTGTGCATGGTGTTCGCGCGCACGGCGGCGATGGTATTCAACCGGCTCGCCGACTGGGAAATCGACCAGCGCAACCCGCGCACCGCCGGGCGGCACCGGCTGGTTTCGCGGCGCGTGGCCAACGTGCTGCTGGGAGTCTGCGCGGCGGCGTTCGTCATCACGACGCGGTTCATCAACCCGCTTTGCCTCGCGCTTTCCCCCGTGGCGCTGGTCATCATTTGTTTTTATTCGCTGACGAAACGGTTCACCGATTACACGCAGTTTTTCCTCGGGCTGGCTCTGGCGGTGTCGCCGGTGGGAGCCTGGCTGGCGGTGCGGGGACACTTCGACTGGCCGCCGCTGGTGCTCGCCGGGGCGGTGCTGCTGTGGGTCGCCGGTTTCGACCTGATTTACGCGACGATGGATTACGATTTCGACCGCGCCGCCGGGTTGCGTTCCCTGGTGGTGCGTTACGGGGTACCTGGTAGTCTGCGGCTCGCGCAAGGGTTGCACGCCGGGGCGTTCCTGGGCCTGTGCGCGTTCGGTTGGGTGGCCGGGCTGAGCTGGTGTTACGTCGGCGCGCTGGCGCTGGTGCTCGGGGCGTTTTTCTACGAACACCGCAGCGTGTCCGGTCCCGCGCCGCTGGACGTGGGCCGGGTCAACCACGCCTTTTTCAACGCGAACGCTTTTGTCGGGTTGGTGTTCGTGCTGGCGGTCTGGGGCGACGAACTGTTGCGGCGATAAATCCCATGGGCGACCTGGTCGTTACATCCGGCGCCGTTTCTTCGAAAATTCTAATCCTAAAATGAGTTAAGTTCGCCGAACGGCTGGCTATTTAGAGCGTGCCTCGATAGGTAAGCCTCGAAAAGATAACGAGGCTTATATCCGTCGGGATGCGCTCTAATCGAGCGATATCAGCCCGGCGTTGATCGCGTACCGGGTGACGGCGACGGCGTCGTGGAGCCGTAACTTCTCCATCATGCGCGTGCGATGTTTGTCGATGGTCTTGGCGCTCACGCCGAGCAGACTCGCGATCTCTTTCGTGCTGTGGCCTTCGGCGATCAACTGAGCGACTTCGCGTTCGCGTGCGGTAAGTTTTTCTGCCTCCGGCTGTCGGGCCGTGCGGCCGGCGAGGTGGGCGACCGCAGGATCGAAATACTTTCCTCCCGATGCCACGAGGTTGACCGCTTCGAGCACCGTTTGCCACGGGCGCATCTTGCCGACAAAACCGTTGACGCCAAGCTCCAGGGCTTCCGCAATGAGCGGCGTGCGCGAGCTGGCCGAGAAAAACAACGTGCGCATGCGCGGCAGTTTCGGTTGCAGGCGACGGAGCACCTCCACGCCGTTGAGCCCGGGCAGCATCAAATCGAGCAGCAGAAGATCGGGCTGGGTTTTGAGGCAGACGTCAACCGCCTCTTGGCCGGTGCTGCCACCGCCGACGATGTCATACCGAAGCGGGTCACTCCGGGTCAACTGAAATTGGACCAGATCACGGGTCACACTGTGGTCATCGACCAGCACCAGACGTAGTTTTGTGTTCATGAGGTGTTTGAACTGCCTCTTTCACAAAGCAGGGTTTGTACCGGCACGGGTACCGGTAAGGGGGGGAAGTTACCCCATTATCATCGAAGCGACCCTCGGCTCAGAGCGGTTTTCGAAGGGATTGAGCGAAGCGCGCAGGACCTTCCGAGGTGGCTGGCGACCGACCATTTAGATTGCTGCGTTGCGCGGTCTGCTCACGGCCGCAACGGCTTGCGTGGTTTCACGAGCGGGCCACCAACAAAAGGGCATCGAGCCGTTCCAACAAATGGACCACATTGAACGGTTTGGAAAGGTAGTCATTCGCGCCGAGCGCCAGCAAACGCTCACGGCTGTACGCCGTGGCATCGGCACTGAGCAACAAGACGGGAATCTGGTGGACGTTCGGGTCCGCCCGCAGTTCCGCCAAGACCAGATCGCCGTTCATCCCCGGCAGTTGCAGGTCGAGCAGGATGGCGTCGGGCAAATGTTCGCGCGACTGCTGCAATCCGCTTTGTCCGTCCTGCGCCGAAAGCAGGCGCCATTGGGGTCGCAGGCGCTCGATGACCGTCTTGATGACCTGCACGTTGGAAACATTGTCCTCGATGTAGAGCACGGTGGCGGCAGAAGATTCCGCCGGTGCCGTCGCGGGCTCGTGCATCGGTCCAGCCTCTTCGCCCTTGCTCTCAAAAGTATCCGTTGCCAGCGGTAACTCCACCCAGAACGTGCTGCCCTTACCCACCTGGCTTTTCGCGTGCAGGCTGCCTCCCATCGCTTCCATCAACTGCTTGGATACCACCAACCCCAGTCCCGTGCCTTCGACCTCCCCCAGTTCCTGACCCAGCCGCTCGAACGGCACGAACAATCGCTCCAACCCCTCCGCGGTAATCCCCGGGCCGGTGTCCTTGACGCTCAGGCGCACCCGGCCATCCCGGGTTTGCTGGCAGCTCAAATTTACCTGGCCGCCTTCGTGATTGTACTTGATGGCGTTGGACAACAGGTTGAGCAACACCTGGCGTAAGCGTTGTTCATCCGCCCGCACCGGCACCCGGGAAGCAGGACTGACGGTGACATGACAAGTAATCCCGCGTGCCTGCGCCGCGCGCGCCATCAGACCGGCGCATTCCGGCAGGAGTTTGTCGAGACGGACCGCAGAGAGTTTCAGGCCGAGTTCACCGGCTTCGACCCGCGCGAGATCGAGCACTTCGTCAACCATGCCGAGAAGGTGACGGCCTCCCTTGAGGATGCGCTGCACGCCTTGAGCATCCGGTTCGCCGAGCTGACTCATTTCCAAAAGTTGACCAAAGCCGAGGATGGCGTTGAGCGGCGTGCGCAGCTCGTGACTCATGCGCGAGAGGAACACGCTCTTGGCCACGTTCGCCCGCTCGGCTTCTTCCTTGGCCAAGCGGAGCGCCTCCTCCTGCTGGTGGCGTTCCGTCACGTCAACGGCTGTACCCATCCGAAGCCAGCGGCCATCCGGCAACCGCCCCAAGTTCACTCCGCTGATGTCCCAGATGCGATCCTCACCATTCGCGCATCGGACCCGCTGTCCGGGATTCTGGGCCACGCCGATCTGCTCCCACGCCCGGGCGATGAAGCGCCGCATTCCTTCTTTCACCTCTGGCGAGGGGTGGGCCAACCGCAGCCAGTCTTCCATGGTCGGAAGCTCTTGCTGCGTGTAGCCGGTGATGTGGGTCAAGGCGTCGTTCACCTGAATGATCTCGCCGTCATCGGTGTGCAGGATCACCGGGTAAGGCGAGTGGAAGTTGGCGAGCCGGAAACGCTGCTCACTCTGCCGAAGCGCTTCCTTGCGTTCCTCTTCTTCGGTCACGTCAACGATGATGCCGTCGCAAATCACGCCCCCGTCGGGCAGGCGTTCGGGCCGTGATTCGAAGCGCACCCAGCGGATTTCGCCGTTCGGCAGAAGGTGGCGGCCCTTCCAACGCAGCGGAGTCAGCGTTTCCTTGGCGTGATGGATGGCTTCCTCAAATCCGGGTTGGTCAGCGGGATGGACGCATTCCACCATCAACCGGGGACGTTCCTGGATTTCCCTCGGCTCCATCCCGTACAAGGTGCGGCAGCTCTCGCTGATGAAAGGGATAGCCACCGACCCATCGGCGTGCAATAAATATTGGTAAACGATCCCCGGGGTGTGCGCGGCGATGCGGTCGTAACGCGCTTCGACGGCACGCAACGCATCTTCCGCGCGCTGACGCGTGATGGCCGCCGCCAGCACGTTGGCGATGGACTGGACAAAAGACACGTCATCGTCGGTGAACTCGCGCCGCTCCCGGGTACAGGCGGCCAGGACCCCGCATTGCGGCGAGTGGCTGCCGTCGCCTCCGACCGAAACGCACAGGCCGCTGGCGGCGGCGGTCGCTTTCAGCCAGGGACTCGGCTCGAACCGTTCATCTGTCTGCACGTCTTTGATGATCACGGCGTGACCCGTGCGCAGGACGTGTCCGGCGACAAATCTCGCGCTGTCGGAGACGGCACGCTGGTCGCGCTTCTGATCGGGCAAGTTCAGGCCGGCGCGGGTGACCAGTTCGCCGCGTTCTTTCACATGTTCGAACACGCGGCAAATTTCCACGCCCAGAGCATCGCCGATGACGGTGACCGCTTCATCGAGGAGGGTCTGTAATTTCTCGCCCCGCAAAGCTTTTACCCCTATCTGGGCAACCTTCCGTTGCTGCCGGGCGCGCATCTGCAACAACCTCTCGGCTTGTTTGCGTTCGGTCGTGTCACGCACCAGGGCGAGCAGAAAACGCTCGCCGTCCATCTCCACCACGCTGACCCGTGCTTCCGTTGGAAAGGCGCTGCCGTCTTTGCAGTGGGTAAATCCCTCCATGGTGATCGCCTGCCCTACTTTCATCGCGCGCCAGCGCCTGGGGCCTTTGACCTGATCAAAGCTGATTTCAATGTCGCTTACCCGCAGGTGTAGAAGCTCCGCGCGCTCGTAGCCGACCAGCTTGCACGCCGCCGTGTTGACATCCACGAAACGGCCCTGGAGATCGTACATGAAGATCGCGTCGCTGGCTTCTGCGACGAGGTGCTGTAAACGGTCTGCCCGCGTGGAGGCGTGAGTATTTTTTGCCACTTGCCTGACCGGCGGCAAACTGATTCGAGAAGCCTTCTTGTCGTTCCTTGTGGCCGGTTTGCGGACGAGGGACGGAGGGGATTTGACGAGCAGACGTTCTTCGACCAACGCGGTTTCCGCCTGCTGGCGTCGGGACGTTTCAGAGTGCAGTTCTCTGGCGACGCGGCGCAAGAGAAGTTCGTCCTCCACCAGAGCAGCCAGATCCGCCAGCATCTGCCGCTCGGTCAGGTTCAATTGACGGGGGCGGCGGTCCTTCAAGCACAGGGCGCCCAAGGGGTGGCCCTCGGGAGTACGCAAAGGCGCTCCCGCGTAAAACCGGATGTTTGGCTCGCCGGTGACCAGAGGGTTGTCGGCAAACCGTGGATCGAGGGTGGCGTCAGAGACGACCATCACGTCGTCGCTCCGCATCGCGTGCGCACAAAAGGAAAACTCCCGGGGTGTTTCACGCACCTCCAGTCCACGGACAGACTTGAACCATTGACGATTGGCATCGACCAAGGTCACGGTGGCGATGGGCACCTTGAAAAGGCGGGTCACGACCGAGATAATGTGCTCGAAGCCCGCTTCTGGCGGCGTGTCGAGAATGCCGTAAGCCTGCAATGCGACGAGCCGCTCGGCTTCACCGTCATATAGGGAGGTGGTCATGACTGGGAGGATCCTGAACCTGATCCGCCGACATGATATCGGTCTCTCTTTGTTTTGTGCGTGGGTCCAGCTCGGTAACTGGGGTAAATTCCTGAACGAAAGGCAAAAGCCGAACTCATCATAAAGAAGGGTTTTCGCGGAAGGGATTTCTTACCCTTGATTCGACCCGGTGAGTGCCCCGGTTTTTCTTCGCATGGCGCAAACCGGAGCCAGCCGTTCACGCGGGCAAACATTGCAATTTGCGAATGGTGATACGAGCATAAATAAACCCTGACTTCCCCCGCTTCTACTCAGTCGCCATCCTCTATGCGAATCCTGTTGATCGATGACGAGCGCAATATCGCGCGGATGCTTTCGGTCAGTCTGGAGACGGATGGCCACGAGGTCGTCGCCGTCGAGAGTGGCTCCGGGGCGTTGCGCCAAGTGCAGAAAGCCCCCTTCGACGTGGCTTTCCTCGATTTGCGCCTCGGCCAGGAAGACGGCCTTGAAGTGCTCGCTCAACTCCGGCGCGCGGACGTGGGCTTGGCGGTCGTGGTCATCACCGCTTTCGCCTCCATCCCCACGGCCATCGAAGCCACGCGGCTGGGGGCGGCGGATTACCTGCCAAAGCCTTTTACGCCCGAGCAGGTGCGGCTGGTCCTCGAACGCATCCAAAAGAAACGCGGCCTGGAACGACGGGTGGAAGAGCTCGAATCGCTGCTGGAGCTTCCTTCGAGCACGTCGGCGGCGGCGTCGGAAGACCCGGCCATGCGAAACGTGCTGGCGCTGGCGTACAAGACGGCCGCCAGCTATGCTTCGGTCATCCTGTTGGGAGAAAGCGGCACGGGCAAAAGCGTGCTGGCGCGGGACATCCACCGGCACAGCCTGCGAGGAGAGCGCCCCTTTGTGACCGTGAGCTGTCCGAGCCTTTCGCGGGAACTCTTGGAAAGCGAGTTGTTCGGCCATGCCAAGGGCGCGTTCACCGGAGCCGTGGCCGACACGCTGGGAAAAGTGGACGCCGCCAGCGGGGGCACGCTCTATCTGGATGAACTCGGGGAACTGCCCGTGGAAATCCAGCCCAAGCTGCTGCGCCTGCTCCAGGAACACGAATACGAACGGGTGGGGGAGACGCAGACGCGCCGCGCCGACGTGCGGGTCATCAGCTCCACCAACCGCGATTTGGTCCAGGCCATCAAAGAGGGCAAGTTCCGCGAGGACTTGTATTACCGGCTCAACGTCGTGACGCTGCACCTGCCGCCGTTGCGCGAGCGTCCGCATGATCTGGAACGCTTGGCGATAGCGCACCTGCGCTTTTTCGCGCGTCAATCCGGCAAGCTCATCACGGATTTCAGCCCGGAGGCGAAAGCCGCCATGCGACGCTATCCTTGGCCGGGTAATCTCCGCGAGTTGCGCAACGCCATCGAACGCGCGGTGATTTTGAGTTCTGGACCGAGGATCGAAGTCAACGACCTCTCCGAAATCATCGCAAAGTCCCAGATGGGCCGACCGCTGGAAGTGGGTAGCTCCGTGACCCTGGCGGAATTAACCGACGAGCACATCCGCCGGGTGCTGGCGAAAACCTCGCGTTTGGAAGACGCCGCAGGGATTCTCGGCATTGATCTGGCGACCCTTTACCGCCGCCGCCGGAAGTGGCAGGGCGAAACTCCCGACGGTCCTGGCGCGAGCTGAAAGTCCGGCGTCGGGCATTTTGCAAACGGAAGCGTCAAACCTTCCCTCACGCCTGCTGCCCCGCCGGATGGCGTTCGCCTACGCTTGAATTTGAGGCAGGGTGGCTG
Source organism: uncultured Chthoniobacterales bacterium (assembly GCA_964250695.1). GTDB lineage: Bacteria > Verrucomicrobiota > Verrucomicrobiia > Chthoniobacterales > SZAS-18 > CAHJWO01. Next base: position 58,610 of record CAXUGY010000001.1, read on the forward strand.
CGGCTACTAAAGCGTGATCGGCCGATCCGTTGAGCCGACCGTGAGTTGGGCGGCGTTGCCGTTGAAAATCAACGGTCGTGCAACTTGCCAAAGGCCCGCTCTTCCCATTGCAGATTGCACTTCCCTCCACGTCAAAAGCGCCGATGTTTCTGAAGAATAAAAAGCATTATATACTCACTTACATGAACTTACGACACATCGATTCCGTGGTGGCACGACAGCAGCTAAGAAGCTTTTCGCCCGATATGTTACGCAACCGCATCCTGCTCGGAGTCGCTCCGCTCGTCATCTTGCTGATGATGGTCGGAGGCTACGCCGTCTGGCTGTTCGTGCGCTTGGGTGGCGCGGTCAACACGACGCTGCACGAGAACTACACGAGCATCGTCGCGATGCGGGACCTCAAAGAACACGCGCTCCGCATCGACCAGGCTTTCCTGGCGTACCGTGCCGGGAGCGCCACGTTGCCACAGACGCGTTCGATCCTGGATGAGCAGACCGCTCTTTGCCGACGCAACGTAGACGCTGAACTGGCGATCATCACGGAACCCGGCGAACGCCTCGCCGCCAGCCGGTTGAAGGCACGGAACGAGGCGTTTCTGGCGGCAGCGGCCACCGCGCTCGCACAAGGAACGGGCGCGGAGGCGGGGCTGCAACCCACGTTGGGCATACTGCTGGATTCCGCCTCGGACATCCTGAGCATCAACGAGCGCGCCATGTCGCAGAAAAACCATCGTGCCCGTGACACGGCCAGCCAATCCACCCGTGTCATGCTCCTGGCGATGGCGGCGGCGCTACCGCTCGGTCTGTACTTTGCCTATCGCCTGAGCGGGATCGTGCTGCGACCCATCCAAAGGCTCACGGAATCCGCCCGCGAGTTGGGCGCGGGAAATCTCGATCAGGTGTTGTCCGTCAGCAGCCAGGATGAACTGGGACAGCTCGCGGACGCCTTCAACAAAATGGCGGGCAAGTTGCGGCTCTACCGGCAGACGACCAGCGACGAACTCGTCCACGCCCGGCAGGCCACGGAGATCGTCTTCGCGGCCCTGCTCGATCCCATCGTGATCTTTTCGTCCGAGGGCGAGATCGCGTACCAGAACCCTGCCTCCGAACGCCTGCGCAAGAAGCTCGCCGGAACGGAAACGGTTCTGCCCATCGTGCCCCTGGCGATGAAGGTGATCGAGGGCGGCGGCGATTACCTGCCCGAAAGCTTCGACCAATCGATCTGCATCCGGGTGGACGACCGGGAGAAGTTCCTTTTGCCGCGCGTCATCGGTCTGCGCGATGGCGGCGCGGGGGCGGTGGTGATCCTCCACGATATTACCCGTTTCCGTCTGCTGGACGACGTGAAGACCAACTTGGTGGCCACGGTTTCCCACGAGTTGAAGACGCCGCTGACCAGCATCCGCATGGCGGTGTACCTCCTGTTGGAGGAACGCATCGGCGCGCTCAACCCCAAACAGACGGAACTGCTCATCGCCTCCCGCGACGACGCCGAACGGTTGCTCGACCTCATCAACAACCTCTTGGATCTCGCCAAGCTGGAAAGCGGCGCGTCCGTGAGCGAACGGCGCGTCAGCCGCCCGGAAGACCTCGTTCGCCGCGCGGCGGATGACGCCCGGGAACTGGTCTCGTCGGCCGGCGCGCAGATCGTGGCGAAGATCGAGGCTGACGTGCCCGCCGTCGCGGTCTCCGCCGATCAACTCGGCCACGTATTTTCCAACCTGGTTTCCAACGCGGCGAAACACTCGCCGCCGGGCGAGGAAATCGTGATCGGCGCGCGGGCGGTGGATGACGGACGGTCGGTGCGTTTCAGCGTGACCGACCATGGTCCCGGCGTGCCGCGCATCGAGCGCGAACGGGTCTTCGATAAGTTCTACCGTCTGCCGGGCGAGCCGAGGGAGGGCGCGGGACTGGGTCTGGCGATCTGCCGGGAAATCGTCCGCGCGCACGACGGCGAGATCGGTGTCGTGCCCGCGCCGGGTGGCCGGGGCAGCGAGTTCTTCTTCACGTTGCCCGCCGCGGCCCGGACGGCGTCGCCAACCCCTCAACGGACATGAACACCGGCAAAATCTTTCTCATCGATGATGAGCGCACCATCCGCCTGACGTTCCGGCTCGCGCTGGAAACCGACGGCTACGAAGTGCAGGAAGCCGCGTCGGCGGATGAAGCCATGCAGGGGTTCAAGGCGGAGAAGTACGACCTGGTCGTGCTCGACCTGCGCCTGGGCGAAGACAGCGGCCTCGACGTGCTCGCCGCCATGCGCCAGCGCGGCATCCAGACGCCCACGCTGATGATCACCGCCTACGGCAGCATCCGCAACGCCGTGCGCGCCCTGCAACTCGGGGCCATCGACTTCCTGGAAAAGCCCATCGAGCCCGTGGCGTTGCGCAAGATCGTCGCCGAAATCGTCGGCCGCCATCGTCCCCGTCCCGTCGATCTGGTCCCGGGCAGTTTCGAGGACTGCCTGCGAGAGGCGAAGCGGCTCATCAATTTGCAGGCGTTCGATCCTGCCGCCGACAAGATCACCGAAGCCCTGCGCCTCGACGATAAGTCCCCCGACGCGCACAACCTGCGCGGTGTGCTGCACGAAATTTGCGGCGACCTCGACGGGGCCAAGAAAGCGTATGGCCGCGCCATCAAGCTCGACTCGCGCCACGAAGCCGCGCAGCAGAACATGCGGCGCATCTTCGAGTTGTTCAATTTCGGCCGGAGCAAAGAACCTCTCAACCTCGGGGAGAAATCCTGACCGACTACACACGACCTCCATCTCACTTCAACTCCGTTACACGCTACTCTTCCTCACATGCTAGACCTCATCTATCTCCTGGCCGCTGTCGGCTTCTTCTTCGGCTCCATCGCCTACGCCCACTGGTGCGGCAAAATCTAGAACTTAGAACCCTTCCAAACTTGATCTAATCCTATGGGAACCATCATCATCGGCATCATCGCCTTCCTCCTGCTCATCTATCTTTTCGCCACCATGATCTACCCGGAAAAATTCTGATCCGGGTCTAGCGACATCACCTCTCCTATCCATCATTCGTTATGAGTACATCCGGCTGGTTACAACTCGCCCTTTACGTGGGAGCAATTCTGCTCATCACCAAACCGCTCGGCATCTATCTTTTTCAGGTGCTCGACGGTAAGAACACCTTTCTGGAGCCGGTGCTCGGCCCGGTGGAACGCTTTACCTACCGCTTATTGCGCGTCGATCCGCGCCGTGAACACTCCTGGAAGCAGTACGCGGCGGCCATCCTGCTCTTCAGTCTGGTGACCATGCTGTTCACCTACGCCGTCCTGCGCTTGCAGGATCACCTGCCCTTCCATGGCATCATCGACGGTCTCCCCAACAAGACCGCCATGACGCCGGACCTGGCGTTCAACACGGCCGCCAGCTTCACCACGAACACGAATTGGCAGAGCTACGTCGGCGAGAACACGATGAGCTATTTTTCGCAGATGGTCGGCCTGGCCAGCCATAACTTCTGGTCGGCGGCGTTGGGCATCGCCGTCGCGGCGGCGTTGGTGCGCGGCATCGCGCGGCACGAGTCCGGGACGGTCGGCAATTTCTGGGTGGACCTCGTGCGCCTGCATTATTACGTGCTGCTGCCGATCTCCCTCGTGTTTGCGATCTTCCTGATTTCCCAGGGTATTCCGCAGAATTTCAAGCCTTACGACACGGCGCAACTCACCGAAAAGCAGACGATCCAGGTGCCCAAGACCGACGCGAGCAACAATCCCGTCAAGGATGCGGCGGGCAACGTGGTGCTCCAGGATCAGGCCGTGGAAACCCAGAGCATCGTGGAAGGTCCCATCGCCTCGCAGATGGCCATCAAGATGCTCGGCACCAACGGCGGCGGCTTCGTTAACGCCAACGCGGCGCACCCCTTCGAGAACCCGACGCCGCTCTCCAACTTCCTGCAAATGCTCTCGATCTTCGCGATCCCGAGCGCGCTGACTTACTACTTGGGCCGCGCGGTGAAAAACCAGAAACACGGCTGGGCGGTCTGGGGTGCGATGGCCGCCATTTTCCTCGTCGGCGTGGTCACCTGCTGGAAGTCGGAAGCCGACGGCAATCCCAACCTGTACAAAAATGGCGTCGTGCAAACCGACGGCAACATGGAAGGCAAGGAAGTGCGCTTTGGTATCTTCAACTCCGCTTTGTTCGCCACGATCACCACGGACGCCTCGTGCGGCGCGGTCAACGCGATGCACGACAGCTTCACGCCCGTTGGTGGGTTGGTGCCGCTCTTTAACATCCAGCTCGGCGAGATCGTCTTCGGCGGCGTCGGGGCGGGGCTTTACGGCATGTTGATCTTCGTCTTCCTGGCGGTGTTTATCGCGGGCTTGATGGTGGGACGCACGCCGGAATATCTCGGTAAAAAAATCCAGGCGTTCGAGATCAAAATGAGCGGCCTGGTGGTGCTGGTGCTCACGTTGTCCATCCTCGGTTTCGCCGCCTGGGCGGCCGGGGCCAACTCTTTCGGCGCACCGGATGCCACCGGCGCTCTGACCAACGGGACGAACAACAACGGTCCGCACGGCTTCAGCGAGATCCTCTATGCGTTCTCCTCGGCCACGGGCAACAACGGCAGCGCCTTCGCGGGCATCAGCGCCAACACCCCGTGGTACAACACGACCCTGGCCTTGGCCATGCTCGTGGGCCGGTTCTTCATGATCGTGCCGATCCTGGCCATCGCAGGGTCACTCGCGGCCAAGAAACTCCTCCCGGCGGGTCCGGGCAGCTTCCCGGTGGACGGCTGGACGTTCATCATCCTGCTCATCGGCACGGTGCTGCTCATCGGCGCGCTCAACTTCCTGCCCGCGCTCGCGCTCGGCCCGGTCGTGGAACACTTCATCATGTACGGCGGCAAACTGTTCTAACTGTCTCCTGGTCGTTGGCGTGCGGTGAATCCCCGGGGAGGCAAAGTCCCTCCGGGTGACACCGCCGCCAATGACCAGACACCTCTCGCTCATACTCACTCTCCTTTCTTACCCACTCTGCTCTTATGGCCGCTCAATCCCGTTCTATCTTCGATCCCAAGATCATCGTCCCCGCGCTCGGGGATGCCTTCAAGAAACTCAATCCCGTCACGATGGTGCGTAACCCCGTGATGTTCGTCACGGAGGTCGGCGCGCTCGTGACCACCATTGAGGTCTTCGCCTCGCACGAGAGCAAGGCTTTCACCGGACAAATCAGCGTGTGGCTGTGGTTCACCGTGCTCTTCGCCAACTTTGCCGAGGCCATGGCCGAAGGCCGGGGCAAGGCGCAGGCGAACACCCTGCGCGCCAGCCGCACCCAGACCACGGCCAACCGTCTCCGCGACAACGGCAAGACCGAACAGGTCTCCGCCGAACAGTTGCGCAAAGGCGACGTGGTGCTCATCGTGGCGGGTGAGGCCATCCCCGGCGACGGCGAGATTATCGAAGGCGCGGCGACCGTGGACGAAAGCGCCATCACGGGAGAATCCGCGCCGGTCATCCGCGAGGCGGGCGGCGACCGTTCCAGCGTCACCGGCGGCACCAAGGTGCTCAGCGACGAAATCAAAGTGCGTATCTCGGCCAACCCGGGCGAGAGTTTCCTGGACCGCATGATCGGCCTCGTCGAAGGCGCGAGCCGCCAGAAGACGCCGAACGAGATCGCGCTCACCATCCTGCTCTCGGCGCTGACGATCATCTTCCTGTTGGTTTGCATGACGCTGCTGCCCTTCGGCAAGTTCTCGGGCGTGGACTTCTCGCCCACCGTCTTGATTGCGCTGCTGGTGTGCCTGATCCCGACGACCATCGGCGGCCTGCTCTCGGCCATCGGCATCGCGGGCATCGACCGGCTGGTGCAGAAGAACGTGCTGGCCATGAGCGGGCGCGCCGTCGAGGCGGCGGGCGACGTGGACGTGTTGCTGCTCGATAAAACGGGCACGATCACGCTCGGCAACCGTCAGGCCGTGGAGTTCATCCCGGCGCCCGGCGTCACGGCGCACGAACTCGCCGACGCTGCTCAACTCTCCAGCCTCGCGGACGAGACTCCCGAGGGTCGATCCATCGTGGTGCTGGCCAAGCAGCAGGAAGGCATCCGCGGCCGGGAACTGGCGGGATTACCCAACGCCGAGTTTATCGCCTTCACCGCGCAGACCCGCATGAGCGGCGTCGATCTCGACGGACAGAGCTACCGCAAGGGTGCCGCCGACAGCGTGCGGGCCTACGTCGGAGGCAAGTTCTCCAAAGAGATTGACGACGCCGTGACCGCTGTTTCCAGCAAAGGCGGCACGCCGCTGGTGGTCGCCACGAAGGAAAAAGCTTTGGGGGTCATCTACCTGAAAGACATTGTCAAAGGTGGGTTGGCGGATCGTTTCGAGCGGTTCCGCGCCATGGGGATCAAGACGGTGATGATCACGGGCGACAACCCGCTCACCGCCGCCGCCATTGCGAAGGAAGCGGGGGTGGATGATTTTCTAGCCCAGGCGACGCCCGAGGATAAGCTCGCCTACATCCGCCGCGAACAGCAAGGAGGCAAGCTCGTGGCCATGACCGGCGACGGCACCAACGACGCGCCCGCGCTGGCCCAGGCGGACGTGGGCGTCGCCATGAATACCGGCACGCAGGCCGCGAAGGAAGCGGGCAACATGGTCGATCTCGACAGCAACCCGACCAAGCTCATCGAGGTGGTCGAAATCGGCAAGCAACTGCTGATGACGCGCGGGGCGCTGACGACGTTCTCCATCGCCAACGACGTGGCCAAATACTTCGCCATCATCCCGGCGATGCTGCTGTTGGCGTTTCCGGCCATCGCGCCGCTCAACGTCATGCACCTGGCCAGCCCGAGTTCGGCGATCCTGAGCGCGGTCATCTTCAACGCGGTGGTGATCATCGCATTGATCCCCCTGGCCTTGCGGGGGGTACGGTTCCGCGCCCTGGGAGCGGATGTGCTGCTGCGGCGAAACCTGCTCATCTATGGGCTGGGCGGCATCATCGTGCCCTTTATCGGCATCAAGGCCATCGACCTGCTCGTGTCGGGCCTGCACCTGGTTTGATTCCGCTTCCAAATTCCACCCTTTTACCAGCAGACGAACATCCATGAAATCTTCCGACCTCACCCAACTCAGTCCAAACACCAACCGGGGCGCCTCGATCCAAACAGATCGCGCGGGCGCTGGCACGCCGATGTCCGCCAAGGGTTACTCCATCTTGTCGGAAACCTTCACCTCCATCCTCGCCACGGTCGTCCTCGGCTTGATCGTCAGCGGCTTGTACCCGTTGGCGGTCTGGGGGCTGGGCCAGGGGTTGTTCCATCACAAGGCGAACGGCAGTCTGATCGTCGCCGCTGACGGGACGACCGTGCTCGGCAGCGAATTGCTCGGCCAGAACTTCGGGGGCAAGCAATACTTTAACCCCCGTCCCTCCGCCGCCGGCGCTGCCGGTTACGATCCCACCGCCAGCAGCGGCACGAACCTGGGTCCGACGAGCGACAAGCTCATCAACGGCCAGCACAAGAAAGACGCCGCCGGAAAAGACGTGGCTGATCCGGGGAATTTCGACGGGGTCAAAGACTTGGTCGCTGCCTACCGTACCGCGAACGGGTTGAAAGACACGGAAGCCGTGCCCGCCGACGCAGTGACCCGCTCGGGTAGCGGCATGGACCCGCACATCTCCGTGGCCAACGCGCAGCTCCAGATCCCACGGGTGGCCCGTGAGCGCGGTAAGTCGGCTGACGAGGTGCGCCAACTCGTGGACAAATACACGGAAGGCCGAGACCTGGGTCTTTTCGGCGAGCCGCACGTCAACACCTTGCTGCTCAACCTCGCTCTGGATGGCAAGCTGCCCTCTGCCGCCAAATAAAGCGTCGCTGGTCTGATCACGTTGCGCACGCCGAGATGAAACTGCGTTTCGTCAGCCAGAGGCGAGCGGAACGCCGGTGCTCTCCCTCAGCCAGCCTGGAAAATTGCTAACGGCTCCATGAGTGAATGCTCAACCGCGAAGCGGTGGTTACCGGCGTGGCTGGCGGCCGTGTTCTGGTTTGTGCTCGTTTACCTCTTGCCGCTCTACGCGTTGCGGGAATCCCGCCGGACCGCCCGGATGGAGTTAACCCAGCTACTCCAGACCGGCAGGCCGGACACACCGGCCGCCTTGCGAGCTTTTGATCAGGCGACCGAGCAGGTCCTTTTTTCGGCGGCGGGACCTTGCTTCATTCTGGGGATTGCCACGTTTTTTGTCATCGCGCATCTGGTCGCCGTCAAACGCAGGCTCCACGCGGCGGAGCGCAACATTCAAACCCTGCGGGATGTCGTCCTCGGCGTGGATGGCGTGCCTCTCCGATAACCTTTTTGCCTTATGGAACCTGAAACCACCGTTTTTGCCATTCCCACTTACCGGCTGCGGGATGTCGCGGAAGCCATCGAAGCCTACGACGCCAATTTCTGGCGCAACGGCCACGCCGTCAAACTCATGGTCTTTGACGATTCCAGCGTCGCCAACCACGAGAAATATTTCCCGCTGCTGGAGAACACCCGCACGGTCAACGAGCTTTACTACGTCGGCCCACGGGAGAAAGAGGAATTCCAGGGCGTGCTCAACCGCAAGCTGCGCGACAAGAAACTCGAATCGCTGGTGAAGAACCTCTTTCGCCCGAGCTACGGCGGCAACCGCAACTGCACGCTGATGTGGACCCTGGGCAAGTTCCTGATCAGCTCGGACGACGACATGCGCCCGGAGGCCCTCATCGAAGACAGCCCCGAATCGCTCGGCGACGACGAAATCTGTCGCGGCAGGCTCTACCGTGCCGACGAAAAGAAAGGCTACGCGCGGAAGTCGTTCGATCTCCTGGAGGCGTTCGATGAGGTGTTGGGTCGCAAGGTTAGCCAGGCCCCGGCCAATTACGAGAAGGGCGACATGCTCGTGGACACTTCCATGGATTTGGAAACCAACACGACGCGCGAGTTCACCCGCGACAATTCGCTCATGCTGCAACACGGCAAGCTGACCCGTGACGCGCAGATCAAGATCGCGCAGACCTTCCGCACCGGCACCAACGACATCGACGCGCTCGACTACGTCGCCATGTTCCTGGACAACGAGGGACAGACGGACCCGCAGGAACTCAACGACCGCTATGTGCTGGTGAACTTCCGGCCCGTGGTCACCAGCAAGAACTGGCGCATCGACTGCGGGGTGGCCGGGTACGACAACCGTCTCGGGCTGCCGCCGTTCTTCCCGACGCGGCTGCGCTTCGAGGACTACATCTACCGGCTGTGGGTGCAACAGGCCGGGTTGGCCAGCGCGCACGTGGACGCCGCGCAGAACCACATGAAGAACAACTACATGCGCAATCCGCTGGCGACCGAGGTCTTCAACGAGGAACTGTGCAGCCTGCTCAAGAAGAAGATCAAGGACAGCGTGTACCAGCGCGACGACTTGTTCATCAAATTCCACTACCAGGGGGAGGTGACTCTGCAAGACTCGGAAGAAATCCTCGCCCGGATCGCCGGGGTCCACGCGCAGGTGCTCGCCGCCGTGCAAACCGCCCGGGGGGAAGAACGGCGGCAGGCGCTGCAACTCTTTGCCGATAGTCTCTCGAAGGCGTTCTACGGGTTCGAGCCGGACTTCTTCCAGCAGAACGTCAGCCGCATCGTGGACGACGTGGTCAGCCAGATCCACGCGTCACTCGAAATCTGGCCGACGCTGGTGGAGGTCTGCTACTATTACAAGGACAAGAAGCCGTTGCCGCAAATCCGGGTCAAGAACAAGCGGCTGGAAACGCACCGCTGACGGGTCGTTGGCCCCGCGCCCTGCTTATGATTACCGATCTTCCCACCAACTTCGGTGAGCCTTCACGGCGCAAGGCCGAGGATTTCCTGGCGCTCATCCACCAGCAGAAACAGGGGAAGCTCAAGATTTACCTCGGCGCGTGCGCGGGCGTGGGCAAAACCTTCCAGATGCTCACCGAGGGCAACCGGCTCAAGAAGCGCGGCGTGGATGTCGTCATCGGCTACGTGGAGCCGCACGCCCGGCCCGAGACCACCGCGCAGATCGGTGAACTGGAGATCGTGCCGCCGGTCGTCACCCAATACCGGGGGGTGGAGTTGCGGGAGATGGACACCGCGGCGGTCATCGCGCGTGCGCCCACGGTCGCCCTGGTGGACGAACTCGCGCACACCAACGCGCCGGGCAGTAAAACCAAGAAACGCTACGAAGACGTGGAGGATTTGCTGGCGGCGGGTATCAACGTCATCAGCACGCTCAACATCCAACATCTGGAAAGCCTCTACAACGTGGTGGAGGGCGCGACGGGTGTGCGGGTGAAAGAGCGCATTCCCGACGAGTTCCTCACGCGCGCCGACCAGATCGTCAACATCGACCTGCCCGCCGAAGACCTCATCGAGCGATTGCAAGCTGGCAAGATCTACGCGCAGGATCGGGTGGCGCAGGCGCTGACGAACTTTTTCACCCCGCAAAACCTGACCCGCTTGCGAGAGATGGCCCTGAGCGAAAGCGCCAACTTCCTGGACCGCCGCCAGCGGGCCGAAGAGTCTTCGGAGCAAGAGCACATGCCCGGCGGCGTCGGGCAGGTGGCCGTGGCCTTGAGCAGCGGTGGCCCGGACCCGGGGGCCATCCTGCGCAAGACGGCACGCCTGGCCTCGCAGCTTAACGCCCCCTGGTACGCCGTGTACGTCCGCACGCCCGGGGAGGCTCCCCAGGTCATCACCGCCGAGGCCCAACGCGCCATCGGCGAAACGCTCGAAACGGCCCAACGCATGGGAGGCTTGGTCATCGTGCTCAAACGCGAGGAAGTAGCGGCGGCGCTCGTCGATTTTGCCCGCGAGTACGGCGTGACCCACTTCGTGGTGGGCCGCCCGGGCGAACGCGGGTTCTGGCGGCGGCTACGCCCCTCGCTGCACGAGAAATTGCTGCAAGAACTCAAGAACGTCGATCTGGTCGTCGTATGAGCCGGTCGGCCAGCGGATCGAGGCGCTTTCACGGCACAAAAATCTTGCGTGTCGTGCAATGGCTCCTATCTTTTGCCCCGTGCTCCGCAAGCTCGGTCTCCTTTTCGCGGCGCTCGCTTTCATCTCGATTGCGGGCGGCCACTGGGCCGTGCTGCAAACCGTCGCCTGGGCCGGGATGCTGCATGATTACACGCAGCGCACCGGCAGCGTGGCGGTAGCCGTCGAGCAAACCTTTGACGGTCAGCATCCCTGCGAACTGTGCCGGGAAATCGCCACCGCCAAAGCCAAGGAGCCCCAGGAAAATCCCACCGTTCCAAAGGCGAAGGATGACGCCAAGGTCAAGGCCTTGGTCGCCGATTCGCTTCTGCGTCCCCTTGTCCGCCTAGCGGCGGAAACGTGCTTCCCACGGGCCGCGTCGGAATCCGGTCCCAGCCGCACCGAGCCGCCACCCACGCCGCCACCACGGCGGGGAATCCGCGCGGCCTAGAGCCTCGTTTGCGCCGTCTCTGACACGGGACGGTGTTATTTGCCCTGTGCAGCCGAACGCTGCCTCAAGGCGGGGCTCCTTCCGAATTTTTCCCTGGGCGCAGCCGCCGCTCTGCAAACGTGTTCGTCGGTCCCCGTGGTCAGACCGCCGCCTGCGCCGCCTTTCCGCTTGGGAAAGAGTGTGCTCCATCCACCGTGTTTTGACTTACTTCCTTCTCGTTTACTTTCATGCTCACCTCTCGCCGATTCTCGTCTTCTTTTCCCACCGCTGGCCCGCTCCTGGCCCTGCTGGCCGGTCTGGCTTGCACCCCGCACGCCGCCCACGCGCACGGCTTTGCCGGGGCGCGTTTCTTCCCGGCCACGCTCACGACCGACGATCCCTTCGTCGCGGATGAACTCTCCCTGCCCACGCTGCAAACCTTCCACACGCCGGACAGCGGCGGCACGCGCGAGTTCGACGTGTCGGTGGACATCGCCAAGACGATCACCCCGTATCTGGACATCGAGATCGGCATCGACCAGGTCAATTTGTTCCCGCACGCCGGGCACCACAAGACAGGCTTCAGCAACCTGGAACTCGGCGGCAAATTCCAGTTCTACGTCAACGCCCCCCACGAGACGATCCTCTCGCTGGGCGTGGAAATCGACGTGGGCGGCACCGGCAGCCGCCAGGTGGGCCGTGACCCGTTCACCACCTTTGCGCCCGGCCTTTTCTTCGGCAAGGGATTCGGAGATCTGCCGGCACGTTTCTCGCTGCTGCGGCCCTTCGCGTTGACGGGCAACCTCAGCGTGGACATCCCCACCAGCGCCAGCACGCGTTCCTTCGGAGACGTGGACCCGGCCACCGGCCTGCGCGACGTGGACGTGGACCGCAACGCCGTCAGCCTGGAGACAAACTTCGCGTTGGAATACAGTCTCATCTACCTGCAAGACCAGGTGAAAAACATCGGGTTGAGGAAACCCTTCGACCGGCTGATTCCCGTGGTGGAGGCGGTCGTCGCCACCCCGCTCAACCACGGCCAGGGCGGGCAGACGACCGCCACGATCAATCCCGGGGTTATCTGGTCGGGAACGTACTGTCAGTTCGGAGTCGAGGCGCTGATTCCCGTCAACGCCCGCAGCGGCAGCCGCGTCGGTGTGCTCGCCCAGGCGCATTTCTATCTCGATGATCTTTTTCCGCAGGTCTTCAAGCCGCTCTTTGGCGGTCCGAGCCGCAACGGTGCGGCCTCCAACCACAACACGAACTACAACGGCAAATGAACAGACGCTTCCAAGCATCGAACACCTCAAGCAAAGGGCTCGCGCTGGCGGTTCTCCCGGGCCTTCTGGCCCTGACCCATGCCCGGGCGCACGCTTTTCTCGACCATACAAATCCGCTCGTGGGCAGCGCGGTCAAGCAAGCTCCGGCTGACGTGAGGTTGTGGTACACGCAAGGGCTGGAACCGGCTTTCAGCCGTGTGCAGGTCTTTGACGCCGCCGGCAAGGAAGTAGACGAAAAAGATGTTCACCTCGACGCGAAAAACAACCACCTGCTGGTCGTCTCCCTGCCTGCGGGGCTGGGTGCCGGGACGTACAAGGTGGTCTGGCGCGTGGTGAGTGTGGACACGCATCCCACGGAGGGGTCCTTCAAGTTCCGCGTGGAACCCTGACGAGGGGCTGCCGCCGGTGGACGCCATGCCGTTCCTGTGGGCGCACTGGCTCTGCCGGTTTGCGCAGACGAGCGCCGCCGTGCTGTTGGCCGGTACGGCGACGTTGCGGCTGTTGGCACGCGGCACGGGCGCGGCACGGGCGCGGAGTTGGCGCCGGCTGGCGTGGGGTGCCTGGAGCGTGTTCCTCGGCGCCGCCGTGCTCCAGCTCGGTCTGACGGCAGCGGAGATGAGTGGCCTGCCGCTTGCCCGGGCGTGCTCTGGTCCGGTGCTCGGAAGCGTCCTGACGAGCACGGCCTTCGGTGCGGTCTGGACCGGGCGCGTCTGTTTGCTCGTGGTGGCGTTTTTGATGGAATCGCTGATCGGCTCGACGCCACGGCAGGGTGAACACACGCGAGTATCAGCCGTTCTGGGAAGGGTCGGAGCGTCGCTGGCTGCCGCCCTGTTGATGACCCTGGTCTGGAGTGGCCACGCCCACGCATCCGATAAACACGCCTGGCTGCTGCCGGTGAACTTGCTGCACGTCGTCGTCGCCGGGGTGTGGCCGGGGGGACTGCTGCCGCTGACGCTGCTGCTCGCCCAGGCACGCCGTGACCCGGCGCTGGTCTGGCCTGCCCTGAGAGTGACGCGGCGGTTTTCGCGTCTGAGCGTGGTGGCGGTGGGCATCCTGGCCCTGAGCGGACTGCTCAACAGCGTCGGTCTGGTCGGCACGCTGTCCGCGCTGTGGCCGAGCCTTTACGGCCGGTTGATCCTTTGCAAGGTGACGCTCCTTGCCGGGATGGTCGGACTGGGAGCGGTGAACCGGCGGATGATCCAACAAGACGACGCAGGCAACGCACCGCAGATCCTGCGCTCGCTCTGGCGCAACGTCGCCTGGGAATCGGCGTTGGCCGTGTGCGTGTTGCTGGCCACGGAGGCGCTTGCCATGACCGCACCCCCGGCATCGGAGGGAGGGGTTGCCCCGATGCTGATGACCTTGCCCCCCGCGTCTTACTCTTTTTGCGCCGTTCGCGGAGGCAACCGGCTCCTTTTCAGTTCGGCAGGTCCCTGCCGGTCGAGGTGAGGCTCAGCTTGCCGTGCTTGACGCCCTTGGTGCCGATCAGCCGGTCGGCCAGCTTTTTGACGGCGGACGCCTTGCTCTTGAGCACGATGACCTCCAGGCAGTGACGGTGGTCGAGGTGGACGTGGAGCGTGGAGATGATCATGCCCGTGAAGTCGTGTTGCAGCTCGGTCAGCGTCTGCTGAATGTGCGATTTGTGATGGTCGTAGACCAGGGTGACCGTCCCGGCCGCATCGTAGTCCTCGAAGGTATTGCGGTGCTCGACCAGACGGTCGCGCATCATGTCGGCGACGGCGAGGGAACGGTTTTTGTAGCCCTGCGTTTTACGCAGTTGGTCGAACTGGCGCATGAGAGACTTTTCTGCGGAAACGCTGAAGCGGGTGACTCCTTCTTTTTTGCTCATCGGCGGAATGTTTCTTCTTAGGGTAGCACCTCGGGTCAAAAAAGAAGCCCGCGATAAATTCCCGTTTTTCCGCCGCCGCTCACCACACGCCCAACGCACCTGGAAAACTTCGGAAAATGTTACCAAACAAAATTTCGTCATACTTCTTTCGTGACATCGCCGACGCACGCAGGCTAGAAAAGGCCAGGGTTGTGTTTGCGCGATGGCTGCCGGTTTCGGCGGAACCGTCCCGAAAACAGCCCGGAAGCCACTCCCGGAGATCGATGGCGGCATGGTCCCTCAGGGCCACGTCGTAGAGCCGGACCGGATGGCTCGCTCTGTTCGCGGAGCAGTCATGCGGTCAACCCACGCCGCCATCATCGACCATGCACGCTTCCAAGAAAGATCGACCCAACCATCCATCCACTCGCCTCGGCCGTTCCTGTGCCGGACCGCGCTGGCTATCTGCCCTGGCAGCCATCGGCATTCTGACAAGTCACGGTCTTCCGTCCGCCGGGGCGCAGGACCTCGTCCGTTCCCCGACCGGTGAAACCGAAGCCGCCACGGCCGAGGCGGATCGCGTCGTGATTACCGGACGCGCGGACGACCTGCTGGGCATCGCCACCAGTTCCAGCGAGGGCGTGATCAGCGCCGCCGACCTCGCCACGCGCCCCATCTTCCGCCCGGGCGAGATCATGGAGACGATCCCCGGGGTCATCGTGACCCAGCACAGTGGCAGCGGCAAGGCCAACCAGTATTTCCTGCGCGGCTTCAACCTCGACCACGGCACCGATCTGGCGACCGACTTCGAGGGGATGCCCGTCAACATGCCGAGCCACGCGCACGGGCAGGGGTACACGGACCTCAATTTCATCATCCCCGAACTGGTCAGCGAGGTGGCTTACAAGAAAGGCAACTACTACGCCGGCGTGGGCGATTTCGGCAGCGCCGGTGCGTTCAGCATTCATTACTTCGACGCCCTGCCCGGTTCCTTCCTGAAGATCGAGGGCGGCGAAGTCGGCTACGAGCGCGCGGTGTTCGCCTCTTCCCCCAAGTTGGGTCCCGGCCACCTGCTCTACGCTTTCGAGCTGGAACACAACGACGGCCCCTGGAACCGGGGAGACGATTACCAAAAGTTCAACGGCGTCGTCAGCTACAGCGTCGGCAACGGACAGAACGGCGCGAGCCTGACCGCTCTGGCTTACCACGGCAACTGGAACTCCACCGACCAGGTGCCCGAGCGCGCGATTCAAAACAAACGCATCGACCGCTTCGGCGAGATCGACCCCACCGACGGCGGCGATTCCTCCCGGTATGGCCTCAACGGTGAGTGGCACCGCGGCACCGGGACCGAAAACACGCGGGTGGTCGCCTACGCCAACTACTACGACCTGAACCTGTTCAGTGATTTTACCTACTTCCTGGATGACCCCGTCAACGGCGACCAGTTCGAGCAGAAGGACCGGCGCGTGGTGCTCGGCGCTTCGGCCAGCCAGACGTGGCGCCTCAAGGTGCTGGGCTTCGACACGGAGAACACCATCGGCTTGCAGGAGCGCACGGATTTTATTCGCAACGGCCTCTTTCACACGGACGACCGGGTGCGGCTGAGCACCACCCGGGCCGATCACATCACCGAGGCCCGCGTCGGCCCCTACCTGGAGAACAAGACGGCGTGGCTGCCGTGGCTGCGGACCGTGGCGGGCTTCCGCGCCGACGTGTACAGCTTCCATGACGATGACTTGAGCGACCATGTCTCCGGTGGTGAGACGGCCGCCATCGTCAGCCCGAAGTTCAGCCTGATCCTCGGCCCCTGGTACAAGACGGAATTCTACCTCAACGGCGGCTACGGCCTCCACTCCAACGACGTGCGCGGGGCGGTCGGGCCACCCATCCCAAGCATCGCGGGCACGGGGGGCGTCAACCCGCTGGTCAAATCCAGGGGCGCGGAGGTCGGCGTGCGCAACACGTTGCTGCCCGGCCTGCAAAGTTCGCTCACGCTCTGGATCTTGGACCTGGACAGCGAACTGGTGTTCGCGGGCGACAGCGCCTCCAACGAGCCGAGCCGCCCGAGCCGCCGGTGGGGCGTGGAATTCGCCAACTTCTACACGCCCACAGCGTGGCTGACGCTCGACCTGGACTTCGCGTATTCCGACGCCCGGTTCACGGAACACGATCCGGTCGGCCCGTGGGTCCCGGAAGCCATCGAAACGACGCTGGACGCGGGGGTGGCCGTCCACGATCTGGGCCAAGGCTGGTGGAGAGGATTCTACGGCAGCGTGCGTTTCCGCTACTTCGGCCCGAGGATTCTGATCGAGGATGCCAGCCGGAAGTCGGACGCGACCTCGCTGGTGTACCTGCAACTCGGCTACCGCTTCAACAAAACGTGGGAAGCGACCCTCGACGTGTTCAACCTGCTCGACTCGCAGGACGCCGACATTGATTACTACTACGTTTCCCGTCTGCCCGGTGAGCCCGCTTCCGGCGTCCCCGACCGCCACACTCACCAGAGCGAGCCCCGGGAACTGCGTGGCGGCATCACGGCACATTTCTGATGGCGGTGTGGCTGCCGACCCCCGCATTTCTTGCTTGAAATCGGTTCGGCAATTCCGCCAAGCTCTTGGCACCACTGCCCGTCACTCATGAACAACCTGCACCTCGCCGTCCAACTCTTCCTCCAACTTGCGGTCATCTTGCTGTTCTGCCGGGCGGTCGGTGCCGTCGCGGCGCGTTTCGGCCAGCCGCAGGTGGTCGCGGAAATGGTCGCGGGCGTCCTGCTCGGGCCGTCGCTCTTCGGTCTGGTCTGGCCGGACGCGCAGCACTGGCTCTTTCCCTGGGACACCACCCAGAAAGCGCGCGACACCCAGAGCTACCTTTTCCCTCTTTCGCAGCTCGGCCTGGCCCTCTACATGTTCGTGGTTGGCCTGGAGTTCCGCCTGGACATCGTGCAGCGTCGGTTCAAAAGCTCGCTCGCCGTTTCGGCGGCGGGCATGGTCACCCCGTTCGTCCTCGGGGCCGGACTGGCCTGGATGCTCTTTTATCACACCGACCTCTTTCCCAAGCGCACCTCCCTGCTGGAAGCCATGCTGTTTCTGGGCGCGTCGATGTGCGTCACGGCGTTTCCGATGCTCGCGCGCATCATCCATTTCAAGCGGCTCACGGGCACGACCATGGGCACCGTGGCGTTGGGCGCCGGGGCGATTGACGACGCGGCGGCGTGGTGTTTGTTGGCCATCGTGCTGGCCAGTTTTGATCGCAACTGGAGCCACGCGTTGATCAACATTGGCGGCGGCGCGGCCTACGCCGCGTTGACCTTGCTCGTCGTCCGGCCCCTGCTCGTCCGCGCGAAAGCTTCCCTGGTCAATGATGGCACGCTTACCGAAGCCGGTTTGGTCGTGGCGCTGGCGCTGATGATGTTGGGCGCATGGTTTACCGACCTGATCGGGCTGCACGCCGTGTTCGGCGCGTTCATCATGGGCGCAGCGATGCCGCGCGGCGTCGTGGCGCGCGACCTCATCGGGCGCATCCAGCCCTTGACCCTGGCGATCCTGCTGCCGCTGTTCTTCACGTATTCCGGGCTGAACACGAAGATCGGTCTGCTCAACACGGGTTTCCTGTGGTTGGTCTGCGGCGCGGTGCTCGTGGCGGCGGTGGTCGGCAAGGGCGTGGCCTGCTGGCTGGCCGCGCGTGCCACGGGCGTCTCCAACCGCGAGGCCCTGGGGATCGGCACGCTCATGAACGCGCGGGGCCTGATGGAACTCATCATCATCAACGTGGGTCTCCAGCGCGGGATCATCTCGGAACGGCTCTTCGCCACGCTGGTCATCATGGCCGTGGTCACGACCTTGATGGCTTCGCCGTTGTTCGAGCGGATGATGGGCCGAAGCGGATACCAACCCGTCGTTGAGCCGGAGGCCGACGAAGCGAAAGTTCCAGCCCTCGCGGGTTGATTTCAGAAAGTCAGCCTCACTTCACCGACGCTCCTCCAATAACCCGCTCGCGGGCCTCCGAACGAGTGGTGGCGGAATAGTCAGCGCAATTCCGCGTGCATCGAGCACAAGCCGAAGGAAGCGGACTCCGTGCGGTTCACGCAGGATAGCTGCATGAACTATAGTAATAACGTCAGCCGACTCCAAATCCAAGACCCGGCCGTTGTGCAACCGCCACAAAAGCTCCTCAGTTTGGAGCCCGGCAAGCGCGGCCTTTGCCTGCGCGTGCGCGCCGCTGCCACCATGGCCCGGCTCAGATTCGAGCCGTACCGTCTGCCGGTGGTTGCCGCCGTCGCCGTGGTGGCCTTCCTCGCTCCGGTCCACGAAGCCCGGGCGCAGCTTGGCTACGATCCGTTCGCCGCGAATCTGTCCCATGCCGAAGAGAAGTGGGCAACCTATGCGGACGCGACCACCGGCGGCGCCAACCGGCCCACGAGCACGTCCGTCAACGGCGTGGACGCCATGCTGGCCAACGCCGCATCCTTCAACTTCGATGTGACCTTCCCGACGCCGAGCAATGCCTTCGTCACCGGCGGCGGCAACATTTACAGTTTCAGCAATCCGTTGACCCTGACCCTGACGAGCACTTATGCGCCGACGGTCGGATCGTTCAACACGGTCGTCTTGAGCATCAAGACATTGGGTAATCCGGTGAACACGGCTGGCGTTTTTCTCACTCCGAGCGGAGGCCAGGCCATCGCGCCGAGGTTTGTCAGCATCAGCTCGATGGGGTCGGGCATGGGTGCCTCGGCGCAATACGCGTTCCAGTTCGATCTGTCGGCGATTGGCGGCGCGAATAACTTCAGCATCGCGCTCCCCGGCGCGGATTCGAGCGTGAGCTTTGGTTCCTCGCAGCTCGACGAGACCACTTCGATTTACGGCGCGCAATCCGTGGTTCCCGAGCCGTCGTCCCTGGCGTTCCTGGCGGCTCTCGGTGGGATGTCCTTCGTAGCGTTTCGTCGTCGTGGTTTGGTCTGAAAGCCGGGAGTATCCCCACGCAGATAGACCTCCCACCGGCTCGCCGACCCAACAGCGTACCGGTGGGATTTTTGTTGGGAGCATGGGATCGTCGCGCAACGTCCGCCGAAGGCTCGGGTTAGCCGGGAACCACCACCGGCCAGCCATGGAGCGGGTGCGGAATGACCAACATCGGCAACCCGAAGACGGCGGCGAGCATTTCCGCCTGGAAGACGTTGCGGGTGGGGCCGCAGACGGTCGTCCGTCCATCCTTCAGCACGAGCAATTCGTCGGCGTATTGCGCCGCCAGGTTCAAACCGTGGAGGATTGCCAGCACGCCAATGTTTTGCGTGCGGGCAATGTTTCGCAGGCGCGTCAGCAGTTGATGTTGATGCGCGCAGTCCAGAGCGGCGGTCGGTTCGTCCAGGAGGAGAAATCGTGCCGGGTGGGCCGGAGACGCTTGCTCGCCGCTGGAGCTGACCGGCGAAAAAATTTGGGTCAGGACGCGAGCCGCCTGGACGCGGGATTTTTCGCCGCCGGAGAGTGAAGGGTACAGCCGCGCCGCGAGGTGAGCGGCGTCCATCTGCGTCAATGCTTCGTGGGCGATGGCGAGGTCGGCGGTGCTGCCGCCGTGGGTCGGGTGCGGGGAACGGCCCAGCAGCGCCACCTCCAACCCGGTGAGGGCGGCGTTGAGGGTCGATTGTTGCGGCAAGACGGCGATGCTCCGCGCGCGTTCCTGTCCGGGCAAGCTCACGAGAGGACGCCCATCGAGCAGCACCTCGCCGCTGGTGGGGGCGAGTTCGCTCGCCAGCAGGCGCAGCAGGGTCGTCTTGCCTGCCCCGTTGGGACCGATCACGGCAAGCACGCGGCCCGGTTCCAGGCGCGTAGACACTCCGGCGAGAAGCGGTTTGCCGCCCGGCGTGTGGTAGCCGGCCTCACGAACCACGAGCGCGGTGTCGGCCGCACGCGACGGGACGGGCAAAACGGGTGAACGCGAGGCAATGGTTGGCATCAACGTCGAAGGACCGGCTCAGGGTTGGCCCACGCGCCGTTCCCGCCGGAGCAGCCCCAGGAAAAACGGCGCGCCGAGCAGCGCGGTTGCCACGCCGACGGGGATTTCCGCCGGGGCGGCCACCGTGCGGCAAAGGGTGTCCGCCACGAGGAGCAGCAGCGCGCCGAGCAGCGTGCTGACCGGTAGGAGGAAACGGTGGTCCGGCCCCAGGACCAGCCGCGATAGGTGCGGGGCCACCAGTCCGATAAAGCCGACGATCCCGACCACGGAAACGGAGGCCCCCACGAGCAGCGCGGTGCAGGCGAGCAGCAGGCGCTTGCACGTCTCCACGCGGAAGCCGAGGTGGCTTGCTTCCGCTTCGCCCAAGAGCAGCGCGTTGAGCACGCGGGATTGCCGGAACAAAACCCAGCCACAGCCGAGGGTCAGCAAAAGCAGGAGCGCGCACATCGACCAGTTCGCCCCGCCGAGACTGCCCAGGCTCCAGAACGTGATGGAGCGCAACTGCGCGTCATTGGCTACAAACGTCGCCAGACCGATCCCCGCGCCGCAAAAAGCGTTGACCGCGATCCCCGCCAGGAGCAGGCCCGCCACGCTGGTGCCGGTGCCGGAACGCCCGAGTTGACTCACGAGAACCGTTGCCAGGAGACCGCCCACGAAAGCGCCCGCGGGCAGCGTCCACCACGGCAGCGCACGGAAGCCCAGCGCGCCCGCGAAGACGATGCTCGACACCGCCCCGAGCGCCGCCCCGCTGGAAACCCCCGTCAGCGCGGGGTCGGCGAGCGGGTTGCGGAACATCCCCTGCATGGAAGCGCCGCCCAGCGCGAGACCGCCGCCCACCAGCACCGCCAGCAAAACGCGGGGCAGCCGCAACAGCCAGAGGACGCCGGACTGCTGCGCGTCATAAGCGACCGGCAGGTGGGGAGCGATGGGATGCAGCAAAATGGCGAGCACCTGTGCGGGGGTGATTTTCATCGCACCCGTGCCGACGGACACGATCATCGCGGCGCCTAACGCGACGGAGAGAACGCTAAACGTCAGGACGGCCCGACGACGACGGCCCCGTGTCAAAACCTTCGTTTCACCCGGCGCATCCAACTCCACCGACCATGCCGGCGGCGGAGGGATCGCGGCGCGTGCGGTGTCGGCGGCAGCGGTCGTCACGGGCGCGGGGCGTCGGGGGGATGCAACGCGCGGGAAAGCTCGGTGAGGGCTTGCCCGGTGCGCAGTCCGAAGCCGAGCAAAAGCAGGTCATCGAACGCCACCACCCGCTGGTTCTGACCGGCGGGTGTGAGCGCGAGACCGGGCTGGCTGAGCACGCTTTCTTTCCCGCCCACGCTGCTCAGGCCCCGGTCCAGCATCAGGATATAATCCGGCGCGGCCGTGACGGCGGATTCGGCGGTCAACGGTTTGTAACCCTCGTAGCCGGTGACGGCGTTCTGTGCTCCGGCCAACCCAATCATAGCATCGGCGGCGGTGCCGTGACCGGAAACGTTCAGGGTCGATCCGCCCCGGGCGTAGAGGAAGAGGACCTTGGGCTTGGTGGCGGCTTTGGCGACGAGGGCATTCGCTTCTGCCGCCTGCCCAGCGATGGTCGCGGCCAGTTTTTCTCCCTCCGCCTGGCGGTCGAGAGCCGCCGCGATGGCTTTGACCTTGGCCTGCGCCCCGGCGACGCTGTACTCGTTTGGCAGCAGCACGATTTCCACGCCCGCCGCGCGGATTTGTGCCATGGCGGCGGGCGGTCCCGCTTCGTTCGTGGCGAGCACGAGATCGGGCTTTAGCGCGAGCACTCCTTCGGCGGCGAGGGCCCGCTGGTAACCCACCTGCGGGAGTTTCATGGCTGCTTCCGGGTACACGCTCGACGTGTCCGTGCCGACGAGCCGGTCCCCCGCGCCGAGTGCGTAGACCGTCTCCGTGACCGGCCCGCCGAGCGAAATCAGGCGCAGCTTTTCCGCCGCCATGCCATGGGCAGCCAGACACAGGGACAACGCGCCGACGAAAAGGAAAATGTGCTTCATCCAGGGAAACGAAAAGGAATTCAGGCTGCCAACCCGGCGACGAGTTCGCGCCAGCCTGCGAGTTCCGGCTCGCCCGGCTTGCGCTTGCCGAAGAACTGCACCACCAACTCGCCGTTCGCATCGTACAATTCCACGGAGGTGACGTGCCCATCGCGCGTGGGCTTCTTGACGGCCCAGGCTTGGGTAATGGCCGTCTGGCGCAGGTGCAGGTTGAAATCGGGATCGAGGACGTTGATCCATTCGCCTTCCTTGCCGAAAGGAACGATGCGGCTCACCGGTCCGGTGTGGATCTGGATCATCCCCGGGTTGCCGACAAACACCATGATGGGTAATTGACTGGCGGACGCCACGCGCAGCAACGCTTCCGCGCAGGCGCCGGGCAGCCGGTGGGCGAACTCACCCTCCACCAGCCCCAGAGCCTGGGTGCGGCTGACGCCGTGCTTTTTGAGCAGGCCGAAGAACTCGTGCGTGTCCTGCAACGCCGCCCAGCCGTCACGGAAAGCGGCCCGATCCACCCGCGCCACCGGCTTTTCCGGCAGCAACGGACCGCTCGGCGGCAGGATCGCCAGCGTGCCGTCCTGCTCGGCCGCGCGGAACTCGGCGGTCAGCGCGTCGAACGCTTCCACGTTGCTTTCTTCCTGGAGGAACACTTTGTGTACGGCGCTGCCGTCGCGGTCGAAAAATTGCAGCGAACGTTTGGGTGGCCCGT
This sequence comes from uncultured Chthoniobacterales bacterium, assembly GCA_964250695.1. GTDB lineage: Bacteria > Verrucomicrobiota > Verrucomicrobiia > Chthoniobacterales > SZAS-18 > CAHJWO01. Next base: position 81,800 of record CAXUGY010000001.1, read on the forward strand.
CTTTCTCCGGTTCGGACACGGCGAAACCGAAATGCCAGTGGTTGAGGAAAAACCGCAGGTCGATATCCGGCCCGATGACGTTGCCCATGAAACCGAAGAGGCCGATCTCCCGGTACTCACCCTTGCGCTCGTGGACGCAATGTTCGTTGCGGCTGAGCGCCATGACGCGGCCCAGCGTGGGTAATTTTTCGATGACGCTGCCCCAGCCGGGGCGTTCGTTCGGCACCGCCAGCCGGACGACGGTGTCGCCTACGTCGGTGGCCAGCAGTTCCGCCTCGCTGACTTGCAGGGCGGCGGCGGCGTCGCGGATGCGCGTGTGCGGGTGCTCGGCCTTGTACCGGGTCCAGGTTTCCTTGGGATGGGCGACGGGAGATTCCGCGTTCATAAAATGAGTCGATGCAAAAAAGCCAGCCGCTCGGCCCGCTTGCCGGATCATATAAGCCGGGCCGGCTAGCGTTGGCTTGCTTTGAATTGCGGCGGATAGGCCCCGCGTTGCTCTGGAGACCTGTTGAGGGGTGGCGGCGGGTTGCCATCCGTCGGGTGGCGTGCTGAAGATAGACGCCCGTGTTCCGCGATTGCCCACCCTCTGCTTTGACCACCCACCACCCATCGACCGCGTACCGCGCCGCGACCGCCGCCGAAAGGCGCGTGCTCGAAGACGGTGCGTGGACGAAGATCGAAGGCACTTGGCGGCGGCTGCACGGCAGCTTCGATAAACTCGGCCTGAGCATCGAGTGGCACGATTTCCGCCTCGATCATGACCTGGACTGGGGCCGCTCGTTCCACCCGGGCAGCCTGGAAATCTGTCTGAATTTTTCCGGCAGCGGCACGCTCCAGGACGGCGGGGCGGTGCGTCCGGTCGGACCGAATCAGGTCGCGGTCTACACGCTCCAGAACCAGCGGTTGCGGGCCATCCGGCACGCGGGCAGTTTGCACCGCTTCCTCACCCTGGAACTGACGCCCGAATTTTTGCGCCGCCACTTCACCGGCGAGCTGGACCAGCTCAAACCGGGCATCCGCCGCTTCGTGGAGGAAAGCCCGCAAGCTCCGCCCTATCTGGAAATCAAACCGCTGCCCGCCTCGCTGCTGGCGGCGCGCGTGCAGTTCGTCAAACCCCCCGTCCCGTGGCCTGCCTTGAACACCTGGTATCTGGGGCGGGTGCTGGAAATCCTCTCGCAAACCGTCTTTCCCGACAGCGCGCCCGACGAACTCTTTTGCCACAAGTTCCAGCGCACCAACCGCGAGCGCATCGAGCGCGTGCGCTTTCTCGTCGAGCGCGACCTGGAAAACCCGCCCTCGCTCGACATGCTCGCGCAGGACGCCGGGTGCAGCCCGTTTTATCTCTCGCGCATGTTCGCGCAGGAAACGGGCGCGAGCATCCCGAAGTTCCTGCGCATGAAACGGATGGAAAAGGCGGCGCAACTGCTGCGTGCAGGACGCTCCAACGTGACCGAGACGGCGATGACCGTGGGTTACGCGAGTCTGAGCGCCTTCAACAAGGCGTTCGTCGAGCACTTCGGCTGTTGTCCGGGCTTGTACCCGCACGCCAAAATTTCCGGGCGAGACACCACGAGGGCTTGAGCCGACTCTTCGCGCCACCGCAATTTCGCGCAGGCGCAGGACAAGCCCGAGGAGGCGTCGGTGCGCTGGGCCGTGCATCGTGCTCGGCGTGGCCGTTGGTCTCAAGGCCATCCACTCACGACGCTTTCCATGATTCGCACGCCTGCCACCCGCCGCCGACAAGCCTTTACGCTGATCGAACTGTTGATCGTGGTCGGCATCATCGCCGTGCTCGGGGGCCTGGTGCTGAGCATCCTGCCCAAGGTCTCCGACCAGGGCCGCAAGATGAAGGAGGTGACGGCGGCGCGCACGCTCATCACCGCGTTCCTGAGCACCACCCAGGACAATAATGGTCGTTACATCCTTGGCTACGACCAGAACGCGCAGGACATTACCCTGCCGGGGGGAAGTGTCATCAGCGGCCCACCGGCCTGCCGTTATCCCTATCGTCTGGCCCCGTATTTCAACTATCAATTCGATGACACCATTCTCGTCAACTACAACGCGAAACAGCTTCCTGACGGCAACCGGACCTACATGACCAGCTTGAACCCGGCGCTGGGGATGAACAGTTACTTCGTCGGTGGCAACACGATGGATAGCCGAGGCAACATCAATTACCCCAACGAATGCCTGAGCATGCCCGCGCTGGGCGGCAGTGCTATCCTGGTTTTTGCCTCTGCCGCCTACGACGACGGCGCAAAACGCATCAACGGTTATTTCAAGTTAACCCCGCCGAACCTCACCTCGTCGATGTGGTCCACGAAACCGTGGACGAACAAATCGGCGGCCAGCGACTACGGCCAGGTGGATGCGCGTTACAACGGTCAGGCCGTCTGCGTGTTCAGCGACGGCAGCGTGCGTTCGCTCTCCATTACCGAACTGCGTGACATGCGGCTTTGGTGCCGTAACGCCGCCGCGCAGGATGATCCCGACTACACCGTTCCCAGAAGCGGCGGCGGCGGCCGGTTGTGAAACGCCCGGCACCCCCTTCTCTTACTAGACTCACCATGCTCGCCCGCCTTTTCTGTCGTTCAAAAACGCTCGGATCTACCGCGCTGCTCGCTGCCGCGCTGCTCGGACCTTTACAAACCCAATCTAGGGCCGAGTTCCTATTCAACAGCTTCCTCACGCCGTCCTTTTCCACGCAGTATAGCGCCTGGGACGTGTTGTACACGCCTTACAACTACGCTAACTATCCCGATTACTCGGCGCCCTATGGCACCTATGGGTCCGCGCCCGCTGGCTACACGATCCCGCCTAACGCCAACCCGACCAATCCGTCCGCCTACTGGGACATACGCAACGCGACCATCACCCAGACGGGCACCAGCACCGCCTTTATCATCGGCCCTGGCGTGTCCGGCTCAGGCAATGTTTACAGTTTCGCGGCTCCGACCAGCTACGTTTTGAACAACAGCACGGCCACTCCTCTGGGCACGGTTTGTTTCCAGTTCCAGACCGATGGCACACTATTGGATTTCTCCTCCATCCAACTCCGCTACACCAATGCGTCGGGCAGCGTGGTCAACCTCGCGCCGGGCGACCTGCTGCGTGAATACCGCACCAGCGGTTCGTCCTTTGGCGGCATCGCTAACCGGACCGCCGTGCAGTGGAACCTGACCGGCCTGGGCATCACTTCCTACCAGATCCTGTACAGTGCCGTTTCGTCGAGCAACAGCTTCCAACTGGCGTCGCTCGACACCGCCGCGACCTACGGCGACATCATTCCAGCCAGGCGGGATTGGACGGCCGCCAGCAACGGCCTCTGGAGCAACGGCGCGAACTGGCAGCAGGGCTCCTCCTCCCATGAGAACGGCAACGTGCGCTTCGTCAACGCCGCCGCCGCCACGCCGACGCTCGACGCCAACCACACGGTGGGCGAGGTGCGCTTTGACACCCCTGCGGCGGTGACGATCAACTCACCCGGCGGCTCCACGCTCACCGCTAACACCGGCCTCACGACCACGGCGGCGGCGACCGGCCTCTACGCGATCAACGCGAACTACAAATTCGGCGCGTTCAACCTGCTCGATGTGGAGGCGGGCAGCGTGCAGCTCAACGGTGTCGTTTCGGGTTCCTATGGGTTCGAGAAAGACGGCGCGGGCAGCCTGACCCTTTCCAATAACAACACGTTCACGGGCGCGGTGACGGTGGGCGGGGGCACGTTGCGCCTGGGCGGCACGAACGCCTACACCGGCAGCACGTCCATCGTTCAGGGCACGCTGGTCGTCGGCGGGAACGTGGTCGCTAACGTCAGCGGCCCCTTGGGCAATACCTCGTCGAACATCGCCCTCGGTGCCGACAGTTCGACGTTCCAATTCGTCGGCGCATCCAGCGCGGCGTTGACGATTGATGGCAATTACACGGTCTCGCGGAACCTCGACCTCGCCAACGGCGGCTACCAAAAGACCCTGGGTGCGGCGAACGCGAGCGGCGCCACCGGCGCGGTCTACGCCGGAACGATCAACTTCAACACCTCCGCCGACAACGTGCATCTGACCGCAACCGCCGCGACGGACAAGCTGACCTTCAGCGGGCCAATGACGGGTGGCGCGGCCACCGGCACCGTGACCGTGGACGGCGCAGGCACGGTCGTTTACAGCGGGGCGGCCAAATCCTACGCCAACGCGACCCACGTCAACTCGGAGATGCTGCTGATCGCTGGCGGCACCTCGTTCACGGGCGCGGGAGCGGTCAGTGTCGGGGGTGGGGCGGTCCTTGCGGTCAACGGCACGCTCGGCGGCAGCGGCACGCTGACGCTCGCGGCGAACAGTGTCCTTGCGGGTGCGGGCACGGTCAGCCGGGCGTTCGTCGTGGGCGGTGGGGCGGTCCTCTCTCCCGGCGTCGGCGTCGGCACGCTCAACACCGCCGCCGAAACCTGGGGCGGTGGCGGCGTCTACCGCTTCGGCGTCAACAGCGCCTCGGGTGCGGCAGGCAGCGACTCGGGCCATGACCTGGTGCGTATCACCGGTGACCTTTCCCTGACGGCTGGCGTTTCCAACCGGTTCACGCTCCAGCTCCAAACCTTTTCGCCCGGTGGCGGTGCCGGGCAGCTCACCGGGTTCGATCCGAACGCCAATTACGCCTGGCAGATCGCCACGGTCAGCGGCAGGATCACGGGTTTCGACGCGCGCACGTTCCAGATCGACACGACCGGCTTCGCCGATGCCTACAACGGCACGTTCAGCGTGGCTTCCGACGGCGCCTCACTTTATCTCGACTACACGGCGGTGCCGGAACCTGCGACGTTCGTCTGGCTCGGCGGGGCGTTGCTGCTAGGTGTCACGGCACGCCGCCGCCGAACGAAAAAGCTCACTTCACTTCCTTGGCCGTGTAACCCATGACCGCGATGCGTCCGATGAGCGCCTGGACCTTGATGCTCGCCGGATGGTAACGCACCACGACCTTGTTGGTGAGCACGTCGATGTCGGCGGACTGCACGCCGTGCGCCGTCACCAGCAGGTGCTTGATCCCATCCTCGCAGGAGGGACAGTCGATCTCTGGGGTGAGCATCAGTGTGCATTTGACGACGCCCTGCGGTCCATCCGCATGGGCGGGTGTGCCGATGGCGAGCATCGCGGCGGCAACGACGATCAGGACGAGCAAACGCTTCATTCAGGAAAGAGGCAACCTACCATGGGAACGCATCGGAGGCGAGACCGCCTCAAAGGTCGCCCGCGGTGGCCGAAGCACCCCTCATCATGGTGTCATCAGCCTGACCGGCAGGAAAAACCGCAGGTGCGCGCCGCCGAGGGCGAGGCGTTCGACTTCGAGACAGGCCAGCGATGCCTTACCCACGGGCAGGGCAGCGTCGTTGTGCAAGCCGAGCAAGCTAGCCGTCAACTCGCCGAGGTCCGGCTGGTGGCCCACGAGTAGGACCGAGGCAAATCGCTCATATGCGCGCAGTTCGACCAGCGCGGTTTCCGGCGTCATGCCGCTGGTGAGGAACGGGACGGTTTGCGATCCCTGGCCCAGCGCGGCGGCGGCGAGTTCGGCGGTCTGCACGGCCCGCCGGTACGGGCTGGTCAGGATGAGGTCCGGGCGGAGCGCGTGTTTCACGCAAAACGCGCCGACGGTCCGCGCCTGTTCGAGACCCAGCGCCGTCAACTCGCGCGCGGCGTCGGTTCGCGCGTGGTCCACGGCTTCGGCGTGGCGCAATAGGTACAGGTGCATGGGGCCGTCGTCACATCACCATGCCGCCGTCCACCGTGAGCACCTGCCCGGTGACGTAACCCGCGCCCGGACCCGCCAGGAACGCCACGGCGGCGGCGATATCCTCCGGCTGCCCGAACCGGGCGAGCGGGATGTTGGCCACGACCGTCTTTTTGAGGTCGTCGGGCAGGGAACTGGTCATGTCGGTCGTGATGAAGCCGGGGGCGACGGCGTTGACCGTGATGCTGCGGCTGGCCAATTCGCGGGCGAGCGCCTTGGTCAGGCCGATGAGGCCCGCTTTGCTCGCGGAGTAGTTCGCCTGGCCTGCCTGCCCGGCGATCCCGCTGACGCTGCTGATGTTGATGATCCGGCCCTTGCGCTGGCGCAGCATCGTGCGCTGGAACGCCTGGATGAAGAAGAACGCTCCCTTGAGGTTCGTGTCCAGGACCGTGTCCCAATCGCTTTCGGACATCCGCATGCTCAGGCCGTCGCGGGTGACCCCGGCGTTGTTGACGAGGATGTCGATGCGGTCGAAATCGGCCTGGATCGTCTTGGCCAGGGCCGCGCTGGCGGCGGGGTCGCTCACGTCGGCGGCGTAGGCGCGCGCTTGGCCGGGCAGCGCGGCGTTGATCTCGTCGGCGGTGCGGCGGGCGTTGGCGTCCTGACGGCTGACCACCGCGAGGCGCGCGCCGTCCTGCGCCAGCCGCAGGGCGATGGCGTGGCCGATGCCGCGGCCCGCGCCGGTGACGACGGCGACCTGATCGGCGAGGGGAAGGGGAGTTTGGGGATGCATGGGCGGAAAGGAGGGAGATCTATTTTTGGGCAAAACCGCCCCAGTCCTTGAGCATCTGCTCGGAAACGTAGGCCGGGCGGAAGCGGTTGAGCAATGCGCCGAAGAACCCCTGTCGGCGCTCGAACTGCAACCGCGCGTCCACGAGGGCGTCCACGTAATCGGTCCACTTTTCGAGCAGGTCGGGATCGGCCTTCGCCGCCGACGTGGCCGCCGTGAGCTGGCTGCCGGGGATGACGCGTTCGATCACCCAGAAGCGCGAATGGCGGCGGCGGCCCGCCTCGCGGAGTTGGCGGCGGGCGCGGCCATCGGCGCGGGCGCTGGCGACGGTGCGCTGGTAGTCGGCCTCGAAGCGGCGGATGAGCGCCTCGCGCAGCCGGATCGAGCCGTCGGCCAACCGCTGCCGGGCGTCCTCGATGCCGTGGACGTAGCGGTGTTCCGCCGCGTGCAGCGGGGCCTCGCGCAGCAGGAACAACAGGTGGAAGTACAGCGTGTCGAGCGCGCCCCCCACGGTGCCCGCCACCAGGCCGAAAGTCGCCGCGAGGACGTGGGCGCGGGGCACCAGCAGTTCCATGCCCGCCAGCACGTGCGGACGGGGCAGGAGCAGTTCGCTGATGCCGAAGGTGACCAGGCCCGTGATCAGGCCGACCGCGACCTCGCCCTTGAGCGTGCGGAAGATGAGCGCCAGGCTTTTCATCGGGCGCCTCCCTCGCTGGCGGCGTCCCGGTCCATGTAGCCGAGCACGCGCGCCTGGATCAGGAACGTGGCGATGACCAGCGCCAGCACCGACGCCAGCAGACCGGAAATGAGGAGGTCCGCCGCGTGCATCCAGGTGGACAGGGATTCGTGTTCGTTGGGCGTGTTGGTCAGCAGGTCGATCCAGAAGGCGGCGGAGGGCGGCGACAGGGTGATCTTGGCCACCGCCAGCGCGGCGGCGGCGATGCAAAGGGTGATGCGCAGGACGAACAGGGAGCGCAGGGTGCGGGGAACCACCTCGCGAGCCAGGGCCTGTTGGTCGTCGGTTTGCTGGTCTTCGTTGAACATGAAAAGCGAGTGGAGTCGTGCCCGGAGGCCAACCGGATGCATCCGGTCGGCTCGCAGGATAGATGCCCTGGCGGCGTTCGTCCAGTATCGTCGGGTGTGCTGCCGCCGTCGGTGCCGCGGGCGGACCGCCGCGCGGTTTCCGCTCGAACAAACGCGCCGGTCGTGCAACGTTTTTCGTGCCCCCTCAACGACACCCGCGCTCCGCAACCTGCTGCCCGGCGTGACCAGCCTCACCTGTATGAACCTACCCGCCCACGCCACCGGCCCCGCCGGCATCAGCAGTCAGCCGTTCGGCAAAACCAGCGACGGCACGCCGGTGCAAATTTACACGCTGCGAAACTCCCACGGTGGCGAGGCGCGCATCACCAACTACGGCGGCATCGTCGTGTCGCTGACCATGCCGGACAAAAACGGCAGGTTCGACGACGTGCTGCTCGGCTTCGACACCGTGGCGGAATACGAGAAAGACTCGCCGTATTTCGGGGCGTTGATCGGCCGCTACGGCAACCGGATCGCCCGGGGGAAATTCACCCTGGACGGCAAGGAATACACGCTGGCCACTAACGACGGGCCCAACGCCCTGCACGGCGGCCGGGCGGGTTTCGACAAGCGCGTCTGGCAGGCACGGGTCGGCGGCCTGGAGGACGACGACGGCTTTCCCTTGACGCTGACCTACGTGAGCAAAGACGGCGAGGAGGGCTATCCCGGGACGTTGACGGTGAAGGCCGTTTACACGCTCACCGGGGACAACGCGCTGAGAGTGGCTTTTGAAGCGACGACCGACGCGCCCACCGTGCTCAACCTGACGAACCACGCTTATTTCGACCTGCGCGGGCAGGCGGGGAAAGGCGACGTTCTGGACCACGAGGTGACGTTGCGCGCGTCGAGGTATCTGCCCCTGGACAAAAATTCCGTTCCGCTGGGCGAGTTGCGCCCGGTGGCGGGGACGCCGTTCGATTTCACGCGCCCGGTGGCCATCGGCGCGCGCATCGACGCCGCCGACGATCAGTTGCGCATCGGCCCGGGGGGCTATGACCACTGCTTTGTCCTGGATGGCTACGATGCGAAACCGGGGTCGGAGGCGGCGTCGTTCCTGGCGGCGCACGTCCTCGAACCGCAAAGCGGGCGGGTGCTCGAACTCTGGACCAGCGAGCCGGGCGTGCAGTTTTACAGCGGGAATTTCCTCGACGGCAAGTTCGCCGGGAAAAACGGCAAGGTATACGTCAAGCGGTCGGCGTTCTGTTTGGAGCCGCAGCATTTCCCGGATTCGCCCAACCGGCCGGAGTTCCCGTCGGTCGTGCTGAAGCCGGGAGAAACGTATCGGAACACGTTTTCGTACCGGTTTTCCGTGCGGGAGTAACGGGGTGACGGATGGCTGCGGTGGTCAAACCCTCTGGTGACAGATTAAACCCTCGCTTCCGGCCAGATGCGCCCCCGTCCTTCCGCCGCCAGCAGCCCGGCGAGCATCTCCCTCGTGCGCGGCGCGGGAAAGCCGCCGGCCTTGGCGCGGGCCGAAGCCGGGTCGAACAGTTCGTCGCACAATGCCCGCAGCGTCCCCCGGTCGTCCACGTCGTACCACGTCGGCAACCGCACGACCTCCAGGCCGATCTCCGCCGCGCGTTCCAGCGTCTGCGGTCCGGTGCGCTCCGTGCTCCACTCGATGTCCTCGAACAACCGGCGGTGCGCCTGCTTGAGACCGAGCAGGTAATACCCGCCGTCCTCGCTCGGGCCGAACACCGCCCGGTCGCCCGGCTGCGCCAACGCCTCGACGGCGGCGGCCAGCGCGGCGGCGGGCAAGGTCGGGCTGTCCGAGTCGATCAGACACACGCTGCCGTAGCCGAGCGCGAGCAAATCTTCCAGCGCGCCGACCAGCCGTTCGCCGAACGTGCCGTCCCGTTGGGCGACGAGCACGAACCCGTTCGGCAGCAACCCGTCGAACGCCGCCTCCCTGCCGACCGGCGTGTACACGGCCACGCCCGCCGCCGGTGCGCCGCCGCCACCGGGCGCGTGCGCATGGACGACGTGGTCGATGTTGCTCGTGGTGTCGCGCAGGAAGCATCCGCTCAGCGCGGCGGCTTCTTCCGGGGTCAGCGGCGGGGAAAGCCGCGTCTTGCTGGCCCCGGGGCGCGGGGCTTTGATCATCATTGCCAGGGCGCAAGCCCCGGGAGCTACTCCCTCGCGGGAAGCAGTTTGCGGATCGAGAACGGGGTAGGACATGGGAAGAGAAGGCAAAAGTCAAAATGCAGAAGGCAAAAGTTCAGAGGTCATCGACGCGCTTTTTTCTGCTCCGCACTTTTGCCTTCTGCATTTTGACTTTTGCCTTCTCTTAGATCGCGTAGTCCTCGTTCAGCGCATCCGACTTGCGCTTCGCGGCAGCCTCCGCCTGATGGTCCGCCGGACCCTTCTCGCAAATGGCGTATTGGTAATGGGCGTCCTGCCAGCGCCACACGCTGCGCCACGGCTGCGACAGCACCAGCGCGCCGAATACCTCCGGCGGCAGCACGGTGGCGTTCGGCGGCTCCCGGTACGCCCGCGACCGGTAATCCCCCGCCAGCGTCATCAGGTTGGCCAGCCCCCACATGATCGCCAGCGGGATCGCCGTCCGCAGCCGCGAACTCGGCTCCGCGATGAAACACCGCCCGCCCGCCCGCATGACGCGGTGCATCTCCGCCAGCGCGCGCTCCCGCTCGGGCAAAATGGTGAACAGCCGCACGCACAGCAGCGCATCCACGCTCTCGCTGGCCAGGTCGAGGTTGAGCGCGTTGGACTGCTCGAAGCGCACGTTCTCCAGTTGGCGTTTCCGGGCGTTGCGCCGCGCGCGCCGGAGTTGTTGTCTGGAGCGGTCGATGCCCAGCACGTCCAACCCCCGGAACCGTTCGCCGAACTGGCAACAATAAAATCCCGGCCCGCAGCCGAGTTCCAGCAACCGGCTGCCCGCGGGTGGCGCACCCTGCGGCCAGAGCGCCGCCGAGATGCCGTTCGTGTCGTCGCGGAAGAGGCGTTCGCGGAAAAAAGCGTACAGCCAGCCGAACCGCTCGAACAAACTTTCGGGCGGTTCGACGCTTGGGGTCTCAGCCTCCCCGTCGATCGGCAGCGGATTCATGCTGGTCAAGATAGATTCGCCTTCCCTGCTCATTCGCCCCTTCGACGTTCCACGCGCGGGTGTTTATTCATGCCCATCGGTCATCGCTGGCCCCGGCGGCGGATAGTACGCGGTTTCCGCCCCGGTGCAAGCTCGCGGCAGCGACCCAAATTTTCCACCCCTGGCAGTCACCCGCCACCGGCGGCACGAATCAGCCTTCGTTATGAGGAGACTGTCGCGTCTTTGGTTCGCTTTGTTCTTGCTGGCTGGCGCGTGCCCTCCGGCCCGATCCGCCGATGCCCCCGCCCAGGTGCGTGAAATGCACATCGAGCCGAGCACGACGGGCGTCCCTTTGGGTCAGGCCCGCCTGAGCGTCGAATCGCTGGTGCGCACCCCCGGCAAAGACGGCTTGAGTGCCGCCTATAAAGTGGACGTTTCCCCGTTCAGCTTCAAAAGCGAGGCCGGCCGGTTCTCCGTGGCCATTTCCGACGCCGACCTGCGCCGGTTGGCAGGGGGTGAGACCCTCCGCTTCACGGGGCAGGCCGTCAGCCGGGACGGCAGCAACACCAGCGCCGTCGAAGGCCGTGCCACCCCGAACGGCCGTGACACCGGGGCGTTGCGGATTCAGGTGGCGGGCAAGAAGGGCAAGCTGGTCTTCCATACGAACTACCGGCTGGCGCGCTGAGTTTGTCTTGGGAATCGCCACGCAGGCATCCATCCCGGTTCGCGGTCCACGCGGCAAATCCTCGTCTCTGGTCCCGAAACTGCTCGTACCTCCAGGGACGCTGCAATGATTGTCCCTTTGCCACCTGACGAGGAAGCTCGCCTGCAAGCCCTCGCGCAGTACGAGGTCTTCGACACCGGACCCGAACCTTCGTTCGACCGCGTCACCAGCCTCGCCGCGCGCCTCTTCAAAGTTCCCGTCGTGCTGATCAGCCTCGTGGGCCGGGACCGCCAGTGGCTCAAATCCCACCACGGCATCGACGTTTGCGAAACCTCGCGCGACCTGTCGTTCTGCGCCCATGCCCTCGATTTGCCGCCCGAGGAGGGTATCCTCGTCGTGCCCGACGCCGCGCAGGACCCGCGTTTCGCCGACAACCCGCTGGTCTCCGGCCCGCTGGGCGTCCGTTTCTACGCGGGCGCGCCTTTGCGGACGCCTGCCGGCTTGACCATCGGCTCGCTCTGCCTGCTCGACACCCGGCCACGCGGGTTCGGCGAGGACGACCGCGCGACTCTCATCGACCTGGCCGCGTCCGTCATGGAAATTTTCGAGCTGCGCCTCGCCAGGTTGCGCCAGGAGCAGGAAAGCGCCGAACGCCGGTGGATCGAGTCCGCCCTGCGCCAGAGCGAGGGGCGTTTCCGCCGCATGGCTGCCAGCACCCCCGGCATGGTGTACCAGTTCGTGCTCTCGCCGGATGGCTCGTTCCACTTCCCCTTCGTCAGCGAGGGTTGCCGGGAGTTCTACGGCGTCGATCCGCAAGCCCTCTACGACCGGCCCGAGTGGGTGCTCGACGTGCTCGAAGCTCCCGAGCGCGAGTCCTTCCTCTCCTCGATCACTCTGTCGGCGCAAACGCTCGCGCCTTGGCATTGGGAGGGTTCCCTGCGGGGTCCCGACGGCACGATCCATTGGGTGGAAGGCATCTCCCGCCCGGAACGTCTCCCCGACGGCAAGACCCTCTGGAACGGCGTGCTCTTCGACATCACCGCGCGCAAGCGCGCGCAGATCGAGCTTGAAAACAGCCATCACCTGTTGCGCGCCATCATCGACGGCACCGAAAACACCATCTTCATCAAGGACCTCGAGAGACGCTATGTCCTCATCAACCCGGCGGGCGCTGCCCTGCTCGGGACCACCATCCAGGCGGTCGTCGGGCAAACGGACGAAGCGTTCTTCTCCCCGGACGATGCCCGCGAGACCGCGGCGCACGACCGCGAGATCATGGAAACCGGCCAGTCGCGCACCTACGAATCCACCGACACGCTCGGCGGCGTCGAGCACGTTTTCCTGAGCACGAAAACCCCCTACCGCGACGCCGCCGGCAACCTGCTCGGCGTCATCGGCGTCGTGCGCGAGGTCACCGAGCAGCGCCGCGCCGCCGAAGCCCTGCGTCTCGCCAAGGAGGAGGCCGAAGAAGCCAACCACGCGAAAAGCGAGTTCCTTTCCCGCATGAGCCACGAACTGCGCACCCCGCTCAACGCGATTCTCGGGTTCGGGCAGTTGCTCGAACTGGGCGAGATCAACCGCCGCGAATCCGAGAGCATCGGCCACATCCTCAAGGCGGGCCGCCATCTGCTCGGACTCATCGACGAGGTGCTCGCGCTCTCGCGCATCGAGGCGGGCCGCATGAACCTCTCGCTCGAACCCGTGGCGGTCGCCGAGGTGGCGCAGGAATGCCTGAGCCTGGTCCGGCAACAGGCGGCGGAACGCGGCGTGCGTTGCGAAAACCTCTGCGGCGACCCCGAGCCCGGCGCGGCCCGCTACGTGCTGGCCGACCGGCAACGGCTCCGGCAGGTGTTGCTCAACCTGCTTTCCAACGGGGTGAAGTACAACCGCGAGGGCGGCCGTTTGCGGATCGCCTGCCGCCGGGTCCAGGCGTCGGGCGGCGGCGAGTCCCATCTCCGGGTGGAGGTGTCCGACACCGGCGCGGGCCTGAGCGCGGACGAGGTCGCGCGGCTGTTCACGCCGTTCGAGCGTCTGAGCGCGGAGAAAAGTTTCACCGAAGGGACCGGGCTGGGCCTGGCTTTGAGCAAGGGGCTGGTCGAAGCCATGCAGGGGACCATCGGCGTCGAGTCAATCCCCGGCGAAGGCAGCACCTTCTGGCTCTGCCTGCCCTTGGCGGAAGACCCGCTGGCCAACGTCAGCCGCGGCGGCTCCACTCCCTCCGGGCAGGGCGAGGGCAAGGATTCCCCGGAGGGAACGGTCCTCTACGTCGAAGACAACCTTTCCAATTTGCGGCTCATCGAACTGCTCCTCGAACCGTATCCGGGCGTGACGCTGCTCAGCGCCCAGCAAGGCACGCTCGGGCTGGAAATGGCGCGCGCCACCCGGCCCGACCTGATCCTCCTCGACTTGCACCTGCCGGACATTCCCGGCTGGGAAGTGCTGGCGGAATTGCAGGCGGACCCGGCGACCCGCGACATTCCGGCGGTGGTCGTCAGCGCCGACGCGACCGGTCCGCAGATCGAACGGCTCATGAAGGCTGGCGCGCGGGACTACCTGACCAAGCCGATCAACGTGCCCATCCTGATGCAAACCCTCGCCAGTTACCTGCAAGCCCCGTCCAACGCCGGGGCCGTGCCGCCAGGAAAACTGCAGGAATCGATGGGTTGCCGGTAGCGCGGACCTTGCACGTGCCTCCTCCCGCTAAAATCCCTCCGCGACCTCGCTGACCAGCCGCACCGCTAGCTGCTGCGCGGCGAGCGGGATCGCCTGCCGCTCGTCCTGCTCCACGTCGCTGCCGACGAAGAAACTCGTCGAGCCGTTGAGCCGCCCGCCGTCGAGCACCTGGCCGGTGGCGCGTTCGTAAAGCTGGTAGCGCACTTCGAGGTTCAGCTCGAACTCGCTGGTCAGCAACACGTTGCCGGTCACCGAACGGGCCGGTGTCCGCGTCACCCGCTCGACCGTACACATCAGCACCGCATCGGCGGAATCCTTGCTGGCAATGGCGAACGTGCCGTCCTGCTGGAACTGCTCGCTCACGGTGTCCGTGACCACGCTTTCAATGCGCGGCAACAGGGTATTGTTGCGAAAAACCGGGATGGCGATGGTGTGCACATCCTTCAGATAGGCAGGTTTGGCCGGGCCGAGATGGTACGCGGCGCACCCGGGAAACAGGCAGGCCACCGCCACCGCCAGCAAAACGGGGAGTTTCATCCTGGGCGGCTACTGCGCGGGCAGCGTCGGCTGATCGCCCGTTGGAACGGGCAGCGGCGTGGCGTCCGGGCGTGGGTCGGGCGTCGGCGCACCGCCCCCGTTGCCGCCCCCGAACGGCGGGCTGGACTGACCGCCTCTGACCGTGTTGCCGGTCGGGGCGGGCGGCGGGGTCGGCGCACTGATGGGCGGGCCGACGTAATCGGGACGCTTGGCCGTGTCGGTCTGTGCTTGGAGCCTGCCGTCGCCCACCTTCGGAAGCACGGGCCGCACTCCGGTGCCCGCCGCGTTCGGCGTGGCGCTTTCAAAATACTTGTCGCCGTACCTGGAGCGGATCGTGTCCAGGCGCGCCCTGGCCGTGGTGCTGTCGGGTGAGTTCGGCTGCTGACGGATCACGTCGTTGTAGTACACGACCGCCGCGCGGTACTGCTGTTGTTTGTAATAAAAATTGGCGATTTCCAGCGAGCCGCCGGTCTGCTGGCTGGCCAGTCCCGCGAGGTCCTCGCGAGCCTGCGCGGCTTTCTCGTGGTTCGGGTTCGCGGCGAGAAAATCCTCGAACCCCTCCCGGGCGCGTTGGGTGTTGGTGCGGTCGTTGCTGCCGGTCTTGGTGGCAATCTGCATGTACGAGTAGGCGATCTGGTAGAGCGAATCCGCCGCCAACGGGTTGGTGGGATATTTATCGACCACCTTCTGGTAAGCGTTGATCGCCCCCTTGTAGTCGCCCTGCGTTTCGTACGCCTGCCCGATCTTGAACTGCGCCGCCGGGGCAAATCGGCTGAAGGGCGCGTTGGCCGTGATGATCGTGAAAATGGCGATGGCGCGGTCACGCGAGGCGATGGTCGGCACGCCGAAAATCCGCTGCCTGCGGCCGTCCAGATAGGCGTCGCCGATGCGGAACTCGCCCTCCAGGGCGTTGTTGAAATCCGTGCTGTGCGGATACCGCTTGATGAGGATTTCGTAGGCCGTGGACGCGCCGTCGAAGTCGTTGCGTTTTTCGAGGATCGCACCGATTTTGTACTGCGCGCTGGGAGCGACGGTGGATTTCGGGAAACGTTTCGCCGTCTTGCGGTAACCTGCGAGCGCGCTGCCGGTGTCGCCGCCGGCTTCCTTGGCCAGGGCGTTGTCGTACTGGGTCTGGGCGTCCTTCTGGTTGGGGACTTCCTCGCTGCCGGGGGCGGTGTAGGTCACGCCTTCGTCCGGGCGAACGGTCACCGGCGCGGGGCTGCGGTGCGGGAAAGCCACACAACCGACGGCCAGCGACAGGACGAACAGGCGAAATTTCTTCATAACAGGGGTGGGAAGGCAGGCTATTGAAAAATGCCCGGAGGTCAAGACCAAGGCAAAAGTCAAAAATCAGAAGGCAAAAGGTCGGGAAGCTCGATCCGCCGCTTTCTCCGACCGCTGACTTTTACCTTCGTTTTCACTCGTCCCACACGAAATGCTCCAGCCGACGGCGGGCTCCCAGGTTTTCGTATTCGGCCTTCATCGGACCGTCGGCGGCGGCGAGTTTTTTGTAGACCGCGATAGCCGCCGACCACTTCGCGCGGCTTTCCAGCAGCAGGGCCGCCTTGTTGCCCGCCCGGTAAAACCAGGTCCATTCCGGCGTGAGCAGTTCGCCGGGCGACGGCTCGGCGGCGTTCATCGCGTCGTCGTAGGCGGAGAGCGCCGCGTCGGCATCGCCGGATTTTTCCAGCGCGTCCCCTTTGAGGATGAGCGCCTGCCGCCGCCACGCCAGCGACGCGCCCGGCGTGCCCGTCGCCAGCTTCTCGAACGCCGCGAGGGCATCGGGAAGGCGTCGGGCGTCGTCCACCGCCAATGCCAGCAAGGTCTGGCCCTTGCCGAAGGTCGCAGCACAACGCGCCTCCAGGTCGGTGTCGCTCAACGCCGGACCGTCGGTGGCCTTGAGCACGTCGTCGTAGAGGGTCAGCGCGTCCGGGCCGTTGTTCAGGCGCGTCTGCATCAGTTCCGCCAGCCGCAGCGACGCGGGCAACCGCAACGGCCCGCCGCGCAACGCCGCCTCGTTGAAAAGCTTCACCGCGCTGTCCAGCCCGGCGGCGCTCATGCTCAGCGAAGCCGCCCGGCCCGCCAGATACAGCGCGGCTTCCGCCAGCGGCGAGCCCGGTGTTTTCTTGACCAGCAGTTCGAGCTGCGTCTGCGCGTCGGGATAGTCGCCGCTCTGGAAATACATCTCGCCCAGCTTCATGCGGGCTTCGCTGGCCAGCGGCGAGTCGGGCCGCTGTTCGAGGAACCGTTTGGCCAGCGCGATGGCCTTGTCGGCGTCCCGGGTGGGACCGGGGGCATCCGCCAGCCAGACGGCCAGGTATTCGGCGCGGTCATCGTTGCCGCCGTCGTTGGCCGCCCGCTGCCAGCCGCCGGACGGGTCGAGTTCGCGCCACGCCAGTTTCACGTCGGCGTGGGGACGCTCGAAGGCGAGTTCCGCCAGCGCCAGGCGGGCCTCTCCGGCACGCGGATGCGCCGGGTGCTCGTCCAGGAACCGGCGCAGGCAGTCGGCGGCCTGCTGGCGTCCGGGGAGATCGGCGAGCGGCGTCTGGTTGGCGCGGGCCAGTCCTTCCTCCAGCGGAAACTCCGCCCGCAACGCGCTCTGCGGGAAGCGCGCCTCGAAATCCGCCCGGGCGGCGTTGAAGCGGTTCGTGTCCGTCGCCTGCAACCACGCCAGCACGGCGTTGAACGCGGCGGTCTCCGCCTGCGCGCCCGGCCCGAGCCGCGCGGCCACGGCCCCGAAGCGTTCGGCGGCCTGGGCGGGGTCGTTCTCCGCCAGCGAGATGCGGGCGTCGAGCACTTCGATGCCGGAGCGCCATTTCGGGTCGTCGCCCGCCAGCAGGCGCGCGTGTTGCAACGCTTCGCGTGCCGGACCGGAACGGCCCAGTTGGAGCCGCAGCCCGGCGAGATCGAGCAGAGCGCGGGCCCGCAGCGCGCTCTTGGGGAAACGCTCGTCGAACCCGGTAAAAATTTCCTCGGCCTGCTCGGCGACCCCGGAATGTGCCTGGACGCGTCCGAGGGTCAGGCTGGCCAGGGCGGCGCGGTCGGGTTTGTCGTCGTCGGCGACCCAGCGGTTCAAATCGGCCAGATCGTGCGTCGGGCTGCGCAAATACAGGCTTTCCAGCCAGGGAAACGTGGATTCCAGGACGGACGGGCGCGGGTAATGTTCGATTAGATTTTCGAGCGTGGCACGGGCGCTCTCGAGTTGATCCTCGTCGAGATAGGCGCGCGCCAGGCCCCAGTAATTATCCACCAGCAGGTTTTCGCTCAGGCCCCGGGGCCGCGGCGTCATGGCGGGGCCGAAGAGCGCGGCGCTGAAAATCTGCCGGGCCAGCGCGGGCTGTCGCTGCGCCAACCGCAACCGGCCCACGAGGTAAGCGTGCTCCTGGGTCGTCAGCAGGCTGCCGGACGCGGGGGGGGCCGGTTCTTCGAGCAGCGCGGGGGTGTCCCTTTTGAGATGGCGGCTGTCGAGGGCGATTTCGGCGTAACGCAGCCGGGCCCACCGGCCGAGTTGGGGGTGGTTGCGCAGAGGCCGGAACGCTTCTTCCGCCTCGGTCACGCGGTCCAGGGCGAGGAGCGATTCCCCCCGGCCAAAGCGCGCTTGCGCGGCCAGGATGGCATCTTTGGAGGGCGAGTCGGCCACGCGCCCGTAGGCCGCCAGCGCGTCTGGCCAGCGGCTCAGCGCGGCGAAGGTCTGCGCACGCCAGAAGAGGAGCGTCGCGTCGTCGCTTGACCCGGGGGACGCGGAAGACGGGTCTTCCGTGTCGAGCAACGCGAGCGCGGCGGGAGCGTCCGGCACGGCGAGCAGAGCGCGCACGAGTGCCAACACCGCCGCCCGGCGCGGAGCCGGGGCCGGGTCGTTTTGCAGGAACGCGCGCAGCTTGTACGCGGCGACCTGCGGCAGCCCTTCGTCCAGGGCGCGGGTGCCTTCGTCGAGGAGCGTCGGCGCGGGTGCGTCCGCCGCAGGTGCCTCGGCTGGCAGCATCAAAATGGAAAGACAGACCAACCGGCAGAGGACCACCGAAAGAACGTGACGCACAAACCGTGATCTCATTTTCCGAGGTTAAGCTTGGGGCAGCGGGATCAACGCAACGTCACCTTCGGTCATTGCGGCTTGAGGTCTGCGGTCGTGTAATCGGGTGCGTTGTCACCATAGGCGCGGGCGAGGCACCGTACTCCAGCAACGGCCCACTTGGCATCCTCGCTGTTTAATGCGAGCACCGTCACGATCAGAGGAACGCCAGCACAGCCCACACAAACAGACAGTGCCATGATCAACAAACCCAAGATACGGACGTAAGTGATCATGGTTTGATGCCGAACGATCATGTTGTGCTCACAACTTCCCCGCCAGATACCGACCCGTGATGCTTTCCGGCAGCGCGGCGATTTCCTCCGGGGTGCCCGCGCCGACGATCCGGCCGCCCGCCTCGCCGCCTTCGGGGCCGAGGTCGATCATCCAGTCCGCGCACTTAATGACTTCCAGGTTGTGCTCGATGACGATCAGCGTGTTGCCCGCGTCGCGCAGCTTCATGAATACTTCGAGCAGTTTGGCGATGTCGGCGAAATGCAGACCGGTCGTCGGCTCGTCGAACAGATAGACCGTTCGTCCGGTGGATTTCTTGGCCAGTTCCGCCGCGAGCTTGATCCGTTGCGCCTCACCGCCGCTGAGCGTGTCGGCCCCTTGTCCGAGTCGCAGGTAGCCCAAGCCCACGGCTTCCATCGCCGCGAGCCGGTCCGCCACCGCCGGGACCGCCCGGAAAAACCGGCTGGCCTCCTCGATGGTCAGCGCGAGCACGTCGGCGATGTTCTTGCCCTTGAAGGTGACTTCCAGCGTTTCGCGGTTGTAGCGGCTGCCCTCGCAAACCTCGCAGGTCACGCTCACGTCGGGCAGGAACTGCATCTCGATCTTCCTCACGCCGTCGCCCTCGCAATGCTCGCAACGTCCGCCACGCACGTTGAACGAGAATCGCCCCGCGTCGTACCCGCGCACCCGCGCCGCCGGGAGTTGCGCGAACAGCTCGCGGATCGGCCCGAACGCCCCGGTGTAGGTCGCCGGATTCGAGCGCGGGGAGCGGCCGATGGGGCTCTGGTCGATGACGATGGCGTGGTCGATCTGCTCGGTGCCGGTGATCTTCTCGTGCTTGCCGGGGGCGTCCTTGGCGCGGTAAAGCTGCCGGGCCAGCGCGCGCCGCAGGATGTCGTCGATCAGCGTGCTCTTGCCGCTGCCGCTCACGCCGGTCACGCACGTCAGGCAGCCCAGCGGAAACGCGGCGTTGACGTTTTTGAGGTTGTTCTCGGCGGCCCCGACGATCTCCAGCCAGCCCGATCCGGCGAGCGATTCGTCGTGTTCCAGCCGTCCTTTGACCCTGGTGCCGGTCGCCTTGGCCGAGCGCGGCGGGGCGGTCATGGGCGCGCGCCGGTGCCGGGGGACGGGGATCGTCAGCCGCCCGGTGAGATATTGCGCGGTGGGGGAGTTTTCCACGCGCAGGATTTCCGCCAGCGTGCCCTGGGCGACCAGCTTCCCGCCGCGTGGCCCGGCCCCGGGGCCGATGTCGATGATGTAGTCGGCGGCGCGGATGGTATCCTCGTCGTGCTCGACGACGATCACCGAATTCCCCAGGTCGCGCAGTCGCCGCAGGGTGGCGATGAGCCGGTCGTTGTCGCGCTGGTGCAGGCCGATGCTCGGTTCGTCCAATACGTAGAGCACCCCCGCCAGCCGACTCCCGATCTGCGCCGCCAGCCGGATGCGTTGCGATTCGCCGCCGCTGAGCGTGCCGCTTTCGCGGTCGAGGTTCAGGTAGCTCAGGCCGACTTCCACCAGAAACCCCAGCCGGGTCGAAACTTCGCGCACGATTTCGGCGGCGATCTGCTGCTGCGTCGCGCCCAGTTCCAGCCGGGTGATGACCCCGTGCGCCTCGCCGATGGTCAACCGGCAAAACTCGCGGATGTTCAGCGGCGCACCGTCTTTCACCTGCAGTGTCACCGCGAGAATCTCCGGTCGCAGGCGCGCGCCGTGGCAGGTCGGGCAGGGCTGCGGGCTCATGAACGATTTCAGGCGATGCCGGGTCAATTCGCTCTTGGTCGTGTCCGACAGGTGCTGCATCTGCGCCAGCAACCCCTCGAACGATTTCTTCACCGTCGCCTGCTCGCCCTTTCCGGCCTTGCCCTTGACGATCTTCAGCTCGACCGGCGCGTCGCCCGTGCCGTGGAAAAGCGCGTGTTTGAACGCCGCCGGGAGGTCTGCGAACGGCTGGTCCATCGGCGCGCCGAATTGCGCCGCCAGTCCACGCAGCACCGTCTGATAGAAAACGCGCATCCGTTTGCCCACGCCCCGCTGCCAGGGCGAGACCGCGCCGTCGGCCAGCGTTTTCGTCTGGTCGGGCACCATCAGTTCCGGGTCGAGCACGGCCAGACTGCCCAGGCCGTGGCAAGTCGGGCAGGCTCCCAGGTGGCTGTTGAAAGAAAAATGCTTGGCCGTCAGCGGGGGCAGCGTAAACCCGGTATCCGGGTCGCGGTAATCGGTTGAAAACGCGGTTTCCGACCACGGGTCGCTCTCGCCCGCCTGGCGCATGACGACGAGCCGGCTCTTGCCCCAGCGCAACGCCGTTTCGACGGAATCCGCCAGCCGGGCGCGCACGCCCTCGCGCAACACGAGCCGGTCCACGACCGCCTCGATGGAATGCTCCTTGCCTTTGGCGGGCCGGGGCGGCTCGGGGCCGTCCAGTTCGACGACCTTGCCGTCGATCCGCACGCGCACGAACCCTTCCCGGCGCGCCTTTTCGAGCACGTCGCGGAACTCCCCGGTCTGCTCTTTGACGAGCGGGGCCAGCAGCATCAGGCGCGTGCCCTGCTCCATCGCCAGCACCTGATCGACGATGGCCTGTGGGGTCTGTCGCTTCAGCGGCTTGCCGGTCGCCGGATCGTGCGGCTGGCCGACCGACGCGTACAACAGCCGCAGATAATCGTAAATTTCGGTCGTCGTGGCGATGGTCGAGCGCGGGTTGCCCGACCCGGCGCGCTGTTCGAGCGCGATGGCCGGGGAGAGCCCCTCGATAAAGTCCACGTCGGGCTTCTCCAACTGGTCGAGAAACTGCCGCGCGTAAGCCGACAGGCTCTCGACGTAGCGGCGGCGGCCCTCGGCGTAGAGGGTGTCGAAAGCGAGGCTCGACTTGCCCGATCCGCTCGGCCCGGTGATGACCACCAGTTGTCCGCGCGGGATGGTCAGACTGAGATTTTGCAGATTATGCTGGCGCGCGCCGCCGATTCTGATAGTCTGCTGGGTCATCCTAGTTTAAGCCCGCGCGCACCGGTCTTTTCTTGTCCGAACGAAGAGTTTCCAGCAAAGCACATCGCTTCAGCCAAAGCCAATGAATTCCTCCTCATCGTCCGAGGCCCCGGTGGATGATTCCTCGCTTGCCGTTCCCGATGGCCCCCCGATCTCGCGGGCGGAATTGATGGAATTGCACAACAAGTTCCGCGCGGTCAAACACAGCGCGTGCAACGCCTTGGCGGTGGTCATGGCCCTCTCCGAAATGGCCGAGCGCAATCCGACCTACGTCGAAAAGCTCACCAAGACCGTGCTTTCCAAAAGCCCGCAGATGGTGACGGAACTGCGCGATTTCGACGACGAGTTCCGCGCGCTGCTCAAGGTGCTGCCGGAGTAACTTCCCTTCTCGCGCTCAGAGCAATTTCAACTGCTCGTCACGTTCCGCGGGACCGCCTTCCACGGCGTGCCGGGCGAGGCTGGGCAGTTCGACCGCGATGCCTAGCATTTTGCCCAATCGCTGACAGGTCAGCGGCGAAAATCCCTCGTAATGGTTGTTTACCAGCACGTAAATGTTGCGGGTATCGTCCAGGTGCTTCTTGAGACGTTGCGCCCAGAATTCGAGACCCGTCTCGCGCGACCAGAGCAGCCTGCCGTAACGGAACTGCCGCTCGCCATCGGCGCGGAACTTCGTTTCCAGGTCTCCCATGAGCCGGACGTACAGGAAATCGCCAGTCTGCGGCAGGAAGCCGAACGGCGCTTCGTCCCCGGTTGCTAACGGGCTGAGGTCGTTCCACGTCCAGGCAACGCCGTGCTCTTGCAGCATCCGCACGATGCGCGGCTGGTGCCATTCCGGGTGGCGGAACTCCACGGCGAACGAAAGGTTTCCCACCGGCAGCCAGCCCAGGAATTCCTGGAGCGCGTCCTCGTCGTGTACCGGGCGGAATCCGGGCGAAAACTGGATCAACACCGCGCCGAGTTTTTCGCCCAGTGGGCGCAGGCTGTGGAGGAAGGCGTCCAGTTCCCGGCGGCAGTTCCGCAGGCGCATTTCGTGGGTGATCAGCTTGGGCATCTTGGCCGTGAAGACGAAATCATCCGGCGTGCGCTTGGCCCAGTTGGCGACCACGTCAGCGCGAGGAATGCTGTAAAACGTCGAGTCGATCTCGACCGCCGACAGATACTGCGCGTAATAGGGAAGCTGCTGGTTGGAAGCCAGGCTGGCCGGGTAAAACACGTCCTGCCAGTCTTCGAAATTCCAGGCGCAGGTGCCGAGGTGGATCATGGGAAAAGAGGCGAGTGGCAAACGCCGCGTTTTTCGTTAGCTTAGCCGTCCCGCCAACCTTCTCATTTCCCATGACCCCGCACAACAAGCTCTTTGCCCCCGGACCCGTCGAAGTTTCGCCCAAAACGCTCGCCGCGTTCAGCCGTCCGATGATCGGGCACCGGGGCGGCGAGTTCAAGGCGCTCTACGGCGGGATGCAGCCCCGGCTCCAGACCCTGTTCGGCACGAAGCAGCCCGTGTTTCTGTCCACTTCGTCGGCGTGGGGCGTGATGGAAGGAGCGATCCGCAACCTGACGCAAAAGCGCGTGCTCTGCTGCATGTGCGGCGCGTTCTCGGACAAATGGCTCGACGTGAGCAGGCGTTGCGGCAAGGAAGCCGACGGCTTGCAAGTCGAGTGGGGCGCGCCGATCACCCCGGAAGCGTTGGAGGAGAAGCTGGCGACGGGCGCGTATGATGTCGTGACGCTGATCCACAACGAAACGTCCGTGGGCGTGATGAACCCGCTGGCCGACCTGTGCAAGGTCCTGCGCGCGCACCCGGAAGTGATTTCGGTGGTGGACACCGTGTCGTCCTTTTCCGTCGTGCCGATTGCCATGGACGAGCTTGGCATCGACGTGCTGCTCACCGGCAGCCAGAAGGCGCTGGCGCTGCCGCCGGGCCTGGCGTTGTTCGCGGTGTCGGAGCGCGCGTTCGAGCGGGCCAAATTAGCGAAGGATCGCGGTTACTACTTCGATTTCATCGAGTTCCAGAAGAATCAAGCCGACGACATGACGCCCAGCACGCCGAGCATCGGGCACATCTACGCGCTGCAATCCAAGCTCGAAGACATCTTCGGCGAGGGCATGGACGCCCGGTTCGAGCGGCACGCCCGCACGAACGCGCAGGTTCATGAATGGGTCACCCAGAACGATTTCGGTTTCTTCGCGCCGGAGGGTTACCGTTCCAAGAGCCTGACGTGCGTGGCGAACACCCGCAACGTGGACGTGGCAGCGTGGCTCGGACGCGTCAGGAAGGAGCACCACTTCGTCGTGGACGGCGGCTACGGTAAGCTCAAGGGCAAGACGTTCCGCATTTCCAACATGGGCGACGAGACGGAAGAAACCGTCGGCGAGTTGCTCGCGGCGATGAGCAGATGCTTGCCGTGACACTGCGCCGCTGCCGTTCGGTCAGACCCGCTCAACCCACGCGTAAATCTCGGGCGAACTCGTCGTCGTCGCTGAACTCGGGTATGCCCAGTTGCTCGACGATGATTTCGCGCACCACCGCGCGGACCTGTGGCCGGGTCCACGGTTCGTTTGCGCGCCGAAAGAAATTTGGCTGCCGTGCGGCCAGAGAACGGGCCAAGCTCCCGACCGTGCCACATCCATACGGCAGCATCCCGAAGAACATCTTCGGGAAGGAATTGACCCCGACGTGCGCCTGCAAAATCTGCCATCGCTCTCGCCTCGTGCCAAGAGGAAATAATCCGCCGAGCAGTGCGTCAGGACGAATCAGCACGGACGGAATGTCGAAAGCGGTCTGCAGCGCGGAGCGCAACCGGTGAAACGCGCGCTGGGTCAAGCAGCCGCCCGGCCCGGGCATGGCCGCAGTGGTCAATTTATCGTAAATCAGGTCTGTAGCCATGCGCGGGGTGAGTAACTTACCCGCGTCGGTATCCGTGATCGAAATGCCGAAGCTCTCCTCCCACGCCATCACCAATTCCACCCCGTCGAGACCCATGTTGAATCAGGCAAAAATGTCCGCCACGGCAACCCGGAAGCCGGGCAGGTGAGGGTCGCCGGTGAGATGGCCGTGAATGTTGATTCCTTCCGGTTCCGCGTCGGGCCGAAAGACGGTTACTAGACCCACCACTGGCTCGACTCGCCAGACCAGCTTGACTCCTGCGTCGATGTATCCCCAGACTTTATCCGTGATGTCGTCGTTGCGGTCCGAGGGCGAGAGGATTTCCACCGCGAGCACCGGCGGGCCGTCGATCAAAAACGCCCGTTTGGAAGTGGCTGCCGCCTGCTCGGCAGAGATGTAAGCAACATCGACCCCAACCGTGAAATCTGGATTTCTGGTCAATCGGAATCCCGCTTCTCCACCAACCACCATTCCGCGAGGGGCAGGTTGCTGGTCGAGCCAGTTTTGTAGCATCTGGCCAATGCGGATGAGTGTTCGGCTGTGGGAGAAGCTGCGACGAGTCATAGGACGTTCAATGAGTCTGCCGCCGAGGAGCCAACGCTCCACTTCATTGTTTTCAGGCAACGCGAGAAACTCCTCGGTCGTCATCCAGTGATCGGACGGCGGTGCAGCCAGAACCGCTTCGGTGATCGTCTCCGTGCTCATTCCTACAGGATGCCCGAAGCGCCGTCCGCCGTCAATATCCACCGCGCTTCCCGTTCAAAGCTCGATCACACCGCGCCTCCGCTGCCTCCACCGCGCCAGCGGCACGCGCACCCGGTCCCACGCGCGCCGCCATTTGCACAAACGTCGGTTCGGCGAACTCGTTCCCCGGCAATCCGGTTCGATGGCGACGCCCTGTTCCGCGCACAGCCGCCGGGCGTCCGGGGTCCAGAGACCGCGCACGATGGCCGACGAGAGATACGGCAGCGCGTCACCTCCCTCGCCGGTGACCGTCCACACCCGCAGCCCGCGCAGGCGTTCCCCGGCGTTCGCCTCGAAATCCCACGCGCTTTCCCCGGCCCGTAACGCTTCGAGCAGGGCTTCCCGCCGCCAGAACGCCGCCTGCAACCGTCCCCGCCACGGCGAACCCGCCGGAACCTCGCTCACCCGTCCCTCGCTGCCCCGGACGCGCGGCCACTCCTCGGCCCCGTAGCCCGGCGGCATGGCGCGCAAACACAGCAGGTCCACCCGCCCGGCCCGCATCCGGGCAATGTTCGCGGCCAGCCAACCGGCGTCGGGTGGCGCGGTCAGAAAATAGTCTTCCTGGAGGTAAAGCAGATACTCGGATTCGATCCGGCCCAACCCCAGGCACAAATTGTCCGACCAGCCACGGTCCCGGCCCACGGCCAGCGGCGTGAACCCGTCCGAACGCACCGCCAACTCGTTGACGATCAGATAAACCGGCCAGCGGAGCGTTTTCGCCGGCCAATGCCGACGCCAGCACCCGGCGAACGGCCGCCACGCGTCGAAAAAACGGTCGCAACTCGACACCAGCACCGCCACGCCCGGGTCTTCGATTTCGCCCGTCACACCTTGACGCGTTCGATCTTCGCGCCCAACCCGGCGAGCTTGTCGTCGAGGTGTTCGTAACCCCGGTCGATGTGGTAAACGCGGTTGATCTCGGTCACGCCGTCCGCCTTCAGCCCCGCGAGCACCAACGCCGCCGACGCGCGCAGGTCGCTGGCCATCACGGGCGCGGCGCTCAGGCGTTCGACGCCCTGGATGATCGCCGTTTGCCCTTCGATGCGGATGTCCGCGCCCATGCGCTTCATCTCGGAAAGGTGCATGAACCGTTGCGGGAAAATGTTCTCGGTCACGGTGCTGATCCCGGGGCTGGTCGCCAGCAGCGCACACATCTGCGCCTGCATGTCGGTGGGGAAGCCGGGGTAGGGCTCGGTGGTCAGTTCGAGCGATTTCGCGCCGCCGTTGGGCCGGATGGTGGCCGTGGTCTGATCGTGTTCGTAGTGGAAACCCGCCGCCGTCAGCCGCTCGGCGATGCATTCCAGATGCTCGGGGATGACGTTGCGCAACGTGACGCCCTCCCCGCAGATCGCCCCGGCCACCAGGAACGTGCCCGCCTCGATGCGGTCCGGGATGACCCGGTGTTCCGCGCCGTGCAATTCCTTCACGCCTTCGATGAGGATGCGCCGGGTGCCCGCGCCTTCGATTTTCGCGCCCATGGCGTTGAGGAAGTTGGCGAGGTCGGCGACCTCCGGCTCGGCGGCGGCGGCTTCGATGACGGTCGTGCCCTCGGCGAGCACGGCGGCCATCATCACGTTGTCGGTGCCCAGCACGGTCGAGCCGAATTTGCCGCGCAGGGAAATGGACGTGCCGCGCAGTTCCGACGCGAACACCTTCACGTCGCCGCCGACCACGCGCACCATCGCGCCCAACGCCTCGAACCCCTTCAGGTGCAGGTCGATGGGCCGGTCGCCGATCACGCACCCGCCCGGCAACGCGACGGTGGCCTCTTTTTCGCGCCCCAGCAACGGCCCGAGCACGCAGACCGAGGCCCGCATCTTGCGCACGATGTCATACGGCGCGCTGCTGCGGATTTTCTCGGCCTTGATGGTCACGGTCCCGCTCGCGCGCTCGACCTCCGCCCCCAGGTGGGAGAGGATTTGGAGCATGTAGTTGATGTCGCTCAGGTCCGGGACGTGGTGGATGATGCACGGCTCCTTCGTCAACAACGCCGCCGCCAGGATGGGCAGCGCCGAGTTTTTCGAGCCGCTGATGCGCACGCTGCCGCGGAGCGTGGCGCCGCCGTGGACCAGAATTTTATCCATCGCCATATGATATGAGAAAGACCGGCAACGAGAGCGCCGACTGCGGCATCGAGCTTGCGGGTGGGTCATTCAAGCAGTCCCGGCGGCACAAAGCGAGCAGGAATTTTCAGGGCCGCGCCGCCAGCACGAACCGCTCGCAATCCTGGTGGTCCTTCACCACCTGGACCGACGCGTACCCGCCTCGCTCCAGCAGGTCGCGCACACGCCCGGCCTGATCGTGGCCGATTTCCAGCGCCAGCCGACCGCCCGGCGCCAATTTGGCGTGGGCCTGGGTCACGCAACGCGCGACGATTTCCAGCCCGTCGCGCCCACCGTCGAGCGCCATCATCGGATCGTGCTGCACCTCGCGCGACAACCCGGCGATGTCACCCACCGGAATGTACGGCAGGTTGGCCGCGATGAGGTCGTAGGGTCCGGCGCATTCCGCCAGCAGATCGCCCGTGAGGAATTCCACGCGGCTCTCCAACCCGAGCCGGGCGGCGTTTTCCCGGGCGAGGGTCAGGGCATTGGGCGAGCGGTCCACGGCCTGCACACGGGCTGCCGGGCGTTCGGCGGCGAGCGTCAGCGCGATGATCCCGCTGCCCGTGCCCACGTCCAGACAGCGGGCATCGGCGGGCAGGTCCATTTTGAGGAGAAGCGCGACGAGTTCCTCGGTCTCGGGCCGGGGGATGAGCGCGCGCGAGTCGCTGGCAAAAACGCGCCCGTGGAATTCCACCGTGCCGAGCAGGTGTTGGAGCGGTTCGCCGTGGCTGCGGCGTTTGACCAGTTCGCGCAGGGCGTCGAGTTCCTCGTCACCGAGCGGACGGTCGAATTCCAGGTACAGGTCCATCCGCGTCTTGCCGAGGATGTGGGCGAGCAGGTGTTCGATGTTGAGCCGGGGGCTTTCGACGCCTTTGTCCTTGAAGTAAGCCGTCGTGGAGGTGAGGACTTCGAGGACGGATTTCATGCGGACCCAAACCTTGGCTCAGGCCGCCTGGGAACGCAAAGGAGCAATGTCGGGCCATGCGGACCGCAGACGCGCCCGCCGGACCGGGGGCAGGCGATCATTCCACGGTCACGCTTTTGGCGAGATTGCGCGGCTTATCCACGTCGCGGCCCAGATGCACGGCCATGTGGTAGGAAAAAAGTTGCAACGGGATCACCGTCAGCAGCGGCGAGAGATAATCCGGGCAGCGCGGGATGTAGATCAGGTCGTCGGCGATTTTGGCCAGGTCCTTCTTGCCTTCGGTCGTGATGGCGATCACCGGCCCGCGCCGCGCCTTGACCTGCTCGATGCTGTTGACGTTGCTGTCGAACATCGCGTCGTCCGGCGCGATGAACACGCTGGGCATGTCCGGCTCCACCAGCGCGATGAACCCGTGTTTGAGTTCGGCGCTCGGGTGGCCCTCGCTCTGGATGTAGGTGATCTCCTTCATCTTGAGCGCGCCCTCCAGCGCGATGGGGTAATTGTATTGCCGACCCATGAACAGCAGACCCTTGCAGGCGGCGTACTTCGCGGCGATTTCCTTGATGTGGTCGCTTTGTTCGAGCACGCGCTCGATCTGCTCGGGGATGGCGTTGAGTTCCTTGATGATCCGCAGCCCCTCGCTGCTCGACTGGTGGCGGATGCGCCCGAGCAACAGCGCCAGCAGGGTAAAGACCGTCACCTGGGACGTGAACGATTTGGTCGCCGCGACGCCGATCTCCGGCCCGGCGTGCATGTAGACGCCCGCGCCGCACTCGCGCGCAATCGTGCTGGCGACGTTGTTGCAGATGCTCAGCGTGCGGTGCCCCTTGCGCAAGCTTTCGCGCACGGCGGCGAGCGTGTCGATGGTCTCGCCGCTCTGGCTGATGGCCAGGACCAGCGTCGCCTTGTCCATCGGCATGTTGCGGTAGCGGAACTCGCTGGCGAACTCCACCTCGCAGGGCATGTGCGCCAGCGACTCGAAAAGGTATTCGCCGACCAACCCGGCGTGGTAGGCCGTGCCGCAGCCGGTGATGATGATGCGGTCCACCTCGCGCAACTCCTGCGGAGTCATGTTCAAACCGCCCAGGCGCGCGCTGGCGTCGTCCACGGAAAGGCGTCCGCGTAGGGCGTCGCGCACGGCGTTGGGCTGCTCGTGGATTTCCTTGAGCATGTAGTGCGGGTAATCGCCCAGCTTCACGTCCTCGCTGGTGAAATCCACCTTCGTCACCTCGTAGCTGCCCGCGATGCCGCCTTCCAACGTGCTGATCTCGAACGCGTCGCGTTCGATGAGCGCCACGTCGTAATCCTTCAGGTAAATCGCCTCTTGCGTGTAGGCAACGATGGCCTGCGGGTCGCTGACGAGGAAATTCTCGCCCTTGCCCAACCCGAGGGCGAGGGGACTGCCGCGCCGTGCGCCGATGATGACATCCGGCACGTCGAGGTGCAGCAGCGCGATGCCGTAGGTGCCGATGACCTGTTTCAACGCCGCGCGCGTGGCTTCGAGCAGGCGGGCCTTGCAGTGGGGGCCGCTGGCCGCGTCGTAAAGCTGGCCGATGAGGTGGGCCAGGATTTCGGTGTCGGTCTGGGAGCGGAAGCGATGCCCGGCTTCGAGCAGCGGGGCGCGCAAGGTCTGGTAGTTCTCGATGACGCCGTTGTGGACCAGCGCCAGCCGCCCCGACTGGTCATAATGCGGGTGGGCGTTTTCGTCGATGGGCCGCCCGTGCGTGGCCCAGCGGGTGTGGGAAATGCCCACGTGACCCGGCGCGGGGGTTTTGGCGAGCAGGTCGGCGAGGGATTGGATGCGCCCGGCGCACTTGCGGGTTTCGAGCTGTCCGCCGTCGATGGTGGTGATCCCGGCGGAATCGTAGCCGCGGTATTCCAGCCGCCGCAGGCCGTCGAGCAAGATGGGGGCGGCGGTTGCCTTGCCGATGTAGCCGACGATTCCACACATAAGCGCGGACCATAGAACCACCCGCCGCCGATGGCAAGGCTGGTGGTTCCGCCGTCGGTCGGCTCCTAGTTGGCTGCCGCCGGGGTCTTGGTCTTCTCTTTCTCCTTGTGAGCCTTGTCGCCCTCGGCGATGGCGTCCTTCTCGGTCATGTACTTGCCGGTCTTCGTTTTGCCGTACCAGCGGGAAGTGGAGTCGTGGTAAACGTGGCTCTTGGTGTTGACCCAGACCATCCCGGGTCCGCCGCCCGGCGCGGGCGTGGCGTTGGCGATTTCGGCGGCCTTTTCAGCCTTGGCGGCTTTCTTTTCCGCGCGGGTCGTCTTGGTGGGCGCGGGACTGGCGGCGGCGGCCGGGGCGGGTGCCGTCGCGGCGGGCGTCGTGGTGACAGGAGCAGCGGCGGGAGTCGCAGCGGCAGCCTCTTGAGCGGCTTTTTTCTGGGCTCGTTTTTCCGCGCGGGTCAGCTTGGCGGGAGCCGGGCTGGCAACGGCGGCAGGCGTGGCTGCCGGGGCGGGCGTCTGGGCCGGGGCGGGGGAGACCGTTGCAAACAGGGCAGCGGCGGCGAGGAAGAGGAAGGTGGGGCGCATTGAAAAATCCGTAGGGACAAACGGTGCCGCGGTCAAGCTTTATCGCGGCGTCGTTCAACGGCTGAGCAGATCGGCCAGCAGGCCGTCCAGCCGTTCGTCCAGGGGCGCGGGCAATTTGCCGTCCTCCAGGTCTTTGGACACGTACAGGAAGCGCGGCACGATCCAGCAGCGGAAATCGAGCATCAGTGAGTTCGCAAAAGGCATCACCGCCATGTACGACCCCGCGCCGCCCGCCGAAAGCAAGAAGCCCACCGTCTTGTTTTCGAGCGCGTCCTTCCCCATGAGTTCGATGTAATTCTTGGCCACGGCGTTCACGTCGTAATTGTAGACCGGCGTGGCGAAAAGGAGGTGCGTGGCGGCTTTGGTGAGTGCCTTGACGGTCGCCACGCCCGGGTCGCTCCAACCGGCGGCGGAGCCGGTGAAGGGCAGGGGCGTCCCGGCGAGGTCGAGCAGGGTGTGAGGCGTGCCCGCGCGCGCGAGTTTTTCGGCGGCGAGGTGCGCCAGCATCCGCGAACGCGAGGATGGACTCAGACTGGTGGCGACGATGAGGACTTGGGCGGGATCGGGCATAGACGGGTGGCGGAGAATACAGGGCCGGAGGCAGAAAGCAACGCGCAGCCCCGGTGAGCCGGATGCGGAATCAAGGGCTGCGCACCTTTCACCTTGCCGCCGCCGCCTTTACTTTTCCGTCGTCCCTTCTTACTTTCCCGCCGTGCGCTTGCTCGACCGTTACATGTTGCGGAACTTTTTGCTGCCGTTCGTTTACTGCGTGGTCGGCTTTCTGGGGGTTTGGCTGGTCTTTGAACTGGGCAGCCACGCCAACGAATTCGTCAGCAGCGGCATTCCGCTCAAGGGCATCCTGGCGTTTTACGGCGGACAACTCCCCTCCATCGCGCTCATCATCCTGCCCATTGCCCTGCTCCTCGCCCTGCTGTTTTGCCTGG
This sequence comes from uncultured Chthoniobacterales bacterium, assembly GCA_964250695.1. Lineage (GTDB taxonomy): Bacteria > Verrucomicrobiota > Verrucomicrobiia > Chthoniobacterales > SZAS-18 > CAHJWO01. The sequence continues at coordinate 113,724 of CAXUGY010000001.1, forward strand.
GGCGCATGTCCACCTCCAACGAACTGCTCGCCATGCTCAGCACGGGCGTGAGCCTGGGGCGCGTGCTCATGCCGATCTTCGGCGCGGGCCTGACGGTGACGGCGTTCAGCACCTATCTGAGCTACGCGCTCGCCCCGCAGGCCGACGCCCGGCGCGAACTCGCCGAAGCGCAGATGGAAGCCGGGAACAAGCTCGAACGCATGAAGTACAGCCTCGGCTATCTGTTCCGCAACCGCCGCGAGAACCGCCTCTGGTACGTGGAAAAGATGTACACGAACCTGAAGCTCCCGCTCGACAACGTGCAGATCGTCCAACAGGACGAGAACGACAACATCACCGACAAGCTTTACGCCAAGCAAGCCACCTTCGACACGGCCCGGAACACCTGGGTGTTCACCGATTGCAAGCGGGTCCACTACCTGCCCAACGGCGACGTGGACCCCGGCACCATCACCTACCCGCCGCGCCACGAGGTGACCGGCTGGAGCGAGACCCCCTGGCGGCTGGCCAGCGCCACGCTGGAAGCCGACCGGCTGTCCGTCCCCGAGTTGCGCCAGTATCTGAAGCTCAACTCGGATTTCACCAGCCCGCAACTCGCGCCGTTCCGCACGTACCTGTTCGTCCGCTGGGCGCTGCCGTGGATGTGCCTGGTGGTCGTGCTGATCGCGGCCCCGCTGGGCATCGTGTACCAGCGGCGGAGCGTGATCGTGGGCGTGGCGGCGTCGATCATTTTGTTCCTGTGTTTCCTGTTCTCCGACAACCTTTTCCATGCGCTCGGGCGCGGGGATCGTGGAGTCGGCCCGTTCTGGGCGGCGTGGACGACCAACCTGGTCTTCGCGCTGATCGGCGTGGTGCTGCTGCGGGTGCGCGCGCTCAACCGCGACCGTTTGCCCCTGACACCGGCGCGCTTCTGGGATTTTCTGACCGCCTGAGCGAGCCGCGATGCAAGAGTGGACGATCCAGGCGCGCACCGACCGTTGCGACATCACCGGCGAGCCGTTCGGCGACGGCGAAGCCTTCTACACGCTGCTCTACCGCGACGAAAAGCAGGACACCCTGCACCGGCGCGACGTGAGCCAGAAAAGCTGGCGTGTGCTCCAGGCTGACCCTGCCGCCGAGCCGCCTTTTTCCTTCTGGCGCTCGAAGTTTACCCCGCCGCCACCGCCCGCGCCGGAAACTTTGCCCAAGGCCGACGCCGAGGGCTTGCTGCGGCGTTTCCTGGGCGAAAACCTGCCCGGGCAAACCCGTGCGGCGTACATCCTCGCGTTGATGCTCGAACGCAAGCGGCTGCTCCGTCCCACCGGCACCAGGCAGGACGGGGCGACCGGGAGCAAGCTGCTTTTCTACGAGCACGTCCGCACGGGCGAAACCTTCGTGGTGGTCGATCCCGGATTGCGGCTGGACCAGATCGCGGAGGTACAGCGTGAGGTGGCCGGACTGCTGAAAACCTGAAAGGATCTCCCGCCAAGCCGCCAAGCCGCCAAGGAGGAAAAGAAGATGGAGGGAATAGTTTTCAAAGTCTGGTCTTCTCTTCTCTTCCTTTGCGGCTTGGCGGCTTTGCGTGAGATTTTCCGTCGCGATGAGGTAAACTAACGCTCTGATGTTGCCCGAGTTCCCGCTTTTCCTCGCGCCGATGGCTGGCGTGACGGACCTGATTTTCCGCCAGCTTTGCAAGGAGCAGGGCGCGGACATCCTCACCACCGAGTTCGTCTCGGCGGACGGCATCCTCCACCGCAACGAACGCACGCAGGATTTCATCGCCTTCGATCCCGCGCTGGAACGTCCGCTGGGCGTGCAGCTTTTCGGCGGCGACCCGGAGCGCATGGCCGAGGCGGCGCGCGCGGTCGTCGATTGGGTGCGGCCGGATTTCATCGACCTGAACTTCGGCTGCCCGGTCAACAAGGTCGTGGCGAAAAACGGGGGCAGTTCGCTCCTGAAAGATTGCCCGCTGCTCGAACGCGTTGCTTCGATGGTCGTCAAGGCCGTCGCGGCCAGCCACCCGGATGTGCCCGTGACCGGCAAAATCCGCATCGGCTGGGACGAACGTTCGATCAATGCGCCGCAGGTCGCGCGCATCCTGGAAGGCTGCGGCATCCAACGGCTGGCGGTTCACGGGCGGACGCGGGCGCAGAGTTATTCCGGGGAAGCGAACTGGGACGTGATCGCCGAAACCGCCGCGTCGGTGAAAATCCCGGTCATCGGCAACGGCGACATCGCCAGCGCGCACGACGTGAAACGCCGCCGCGACACCAGCGGCGTGGCCGGGGTGATGATCGGGCGGGCCGCGATGGGCGCGCCGTGGATTTTCGCGCAGGCGAAGACGTTCCTGGCCACCGGCGAGGTGCCGCCGGACCCGGCGTTGCCCGAGCGTTGGGACCTGATTTTCCGGCATTGCCGGTTGGCGGTGGCGCGTCGGCGGCACGGCGGCGAGCGGGCGGCGATGGCGTCGATGCGCGCGCGGCTGATGGCGTACACGCGCGGCATGACCGGGGGCCGTGGGCTGCGCGGGCAGCTTTCGCACGTCACCTCGGTGACGGAGTTGGAGGACATCGCGGCGCGGCATTTGGAAGCGTCCGCGTCGGGGCTGGCGGCGGAGGCGGTGGTTTGAACGTCGCGCTGGTGATCCTCGCGGCGGGCGGTTCGACCCGCCTGGGTTCGCCCAAACAGTTGCTGGAGTACCGGGGCCGCAGCCTGTTGCGTCACGCGGCGGAAACCGCCCTGGCGACCAGTTGCCGCCCGGTGCTCGTGGTGCTCGGGTCCGGTTCGGATCGGCTCGAGGATGAACTCGCCGGGCTGGAGGTTCATCCGGTCGAGAACCCGGATTGGAGCCAGGGGATGGGCACGTCCATCCGGCGTGGAATTAGAACACTGCTCAAGCTCTTGCCCGCCGTGGACGGGGCGTTGCTGACGCTGTGCGATCAACCGTTGATCCGGCCGGAAATGTTGGAGTCGCTCGTGCGGGCGTTTCGGCAGGGGCAACCGTCTTGCAAAGCGGTGGCCTCGGTTTACGAGGGGACCCGGGGGGTGCCTGCGCTGTTCGGGCGCGAATGGCTGGTCGAGATGACGCTCCTGCCGGATGAGACCGGCGCGAAATCGTTATTGCGGCAGCCCGGGGCGGAGATCATCGAAATCCCCATGCCCGAAGCCGCCACGGACATTGACACCCGCGTGCAGTACGAAAGTTTGTAGGGTAGGGATGGCTCTCCGAGCCAGTCCTTGGAATTTCCGGGCAGGCGTCCGGAGTCGGCGCGAGCAACCAGGACCTTCTTCAAACCCCGGCCAACTCCGGTGCCATGGACTGGGTCGCCCGGTGCTCACCCAACGCCGGGCCGGTAAACGGCGTGCTGCCCGCACGCATCTGGCTGCGGTTGCGCGCCAGCAGCAGATAGATCGACGGCACCACGAACAACGTGAACGCCGTGCCGATGATCATCCCACTGACCAGCACCCAGCCAATCGAGTTCCGCGCGCCCGCCCCGGGGCCGGTCGCCAGGATCAGCGGGAAATGCCCCGCCACGGTCGCCACGCTGGTCATCAGAATCGGCCGCAACCGCGTCGAGGCCGCGCCGATCACCGCGTGGAATTTATCCGCCCCTTCCTCCTGCAACTTGTTGGCGAACTCCACGATCAGGATACCGTTCTTCGACACGAGGCCGACCAGCGTCACTAACCCGACGTTGGCATAAATATTGAGCGTCGTGAACCCCAGGAACGAAAACGCCAGCGCGCCCGCCAGCGCCAGCGGCACCGACCCGAGCAGGATGATGAGCGGGTCGCTCCAGCTCTCGAACTGCGCCGCCAGCACCAGAAAAATCAGCACCAGCGACATGAGCAGCAGCGGCAGAAATTTGCTGCCTTCCACGCGTAATTGCCGCGACGCCCCGGCGTAGTCCACGACGTAGCCCTTCGGCAGCTTCGCCGCTTCGTCCTCCAGCACCTTGAGCGCCTTGTCGAGCGTCACACCCGGGAACGGAAAGAGCGCGCCCTGGAGCTTGATGGAATTGAGCTGCTGGAAGCGGTTGAGCTGGCGCGGCTGGGCGGTCGTCTTGATCGTGGCGAACGTCGAGAGCGGCACGAGCTGGCCCTTGGGTCCGCTGACCCGGAAATCGTTGAGCTGGTCGGCGTTGAGACGCTCACGGCGGGTCACCTCCGGGATCACCTTGTACGACCGGCCCTCAATGGAAAAGCGGTTGACGTAGTTGCCCCCGAGCATCGTCGAGAGGTCCGCGCCGACCTGCGAAAGGTTCAACCCGAGCGACGCGACCTTGTCCCGATCAAAAACGATCTCCGACTGCGGCTGGTCGTACTTCAGGTCGAGCAGCGAAAACGGGCTGAGGCCGCTCTTTTGCAGCGCGCCCTGGAGGGTCTTGCCGACCTCGAGCAATTGGCGCGGGTCGCCGGTGGAGGCCACGACGAACTCCAGGTCGAAATTGCTGCCGCCGGGCAGCGGCTGCGGCGTGGTGACGAACGCGCTGATGCCGGGAATCTTCGAGGCGCTCTTTTGCATCTCGGTCAGGATCTCCGTCGTGGTGCGCTTGCGCTCGGAGAAGGGCTTGGCCACCATGCCCGAAAAACCCGCGCCGTCCCCGGAGGGGAACGTGAGCTGGAAGACGTGGTCCTTCTCGGGGATGGGCGCGAGCACCTTTTCACGGAACTCCTCGGTGTAACGAACCGTCTGGTCGAGCGTCGAGTTCGGCGCGGCCTGGATGATGCCGAAGACCACGCCCTGGTCTTCCTTGGGCGCGAGTTCCTTGGGCGAGGCGAAATAGAAGATCATCAACAACGGCAGGACCAGGATGGCCAGGGCGACCGTCACGAAGCGGAAATCCAGCGTGCCCACGAGCAGGCGCACGTACAGGGTCTTGATGGCGTCGAAGCGGCGGTTGATCCAACCCGCGAAGCCCCGGTCCTCGTCGCCGGGGCGCAGGAGCTTGGAGCACATCATCGGCGAAAGCGTCAGCGCGACGACGCCGGAGACGAGGACCGCGCCCGCCAGCGTGAAGGCGAACTCGCGGAAGAGCGCGCCGGTCAGTCCGCCCTGGATGCCGATGGGCGCGTACACGGCGACGAGGGTGATGGTCATGGCGATGATCGGGCCGACGAGCTCACGCGCGGCGAGCAGTGAAGCCTCGAAGGGCTTGTGACCCTCGCGGATGTGGCGCTCGACGTTCTCGACGACGACGATGGCGTCGTCCACCACCAGACCGACCGAGAGCACGATGGCCAGCAGGGTCAGGAGGTTGACCGTGAAGCCGAAAAGGAGCATCAGGAACGCCGCGCCCACCAGCGACACCGGGATGGCGATCACCGGGATGATGACCGAGCGCCAACTCCCCAGGAACAGGAAGATGACCACGATGACGATGCCGAGGGTTTCGAGCAGCGTGTGGGTCACTTCGCGGATGGCGTTCTCGATGTATTTGGTCGAGTCGTAGGGGACGCCGACCTTCATGCCGGCGGGGAGGGCTTTTTCGATGTCGGGCACGACGGCGCGCACGGCGTGGACGACATCGAGCGTGTTGGAGGTCGGGAGCACCCAGATGCCCATGAACGTGGCCTTGGAGCCGTCGAACTTCACGTCGGTGGTGTAATCCTCGGCCCCGAGTTCGACCACGGCGACATCGCGCAGGCGGATGACGGTGTTGCCGTTCTGGCGGACGACGAGGTTGCTGAATTCCGGGGCGCTGCGCAGGTCGGTGTTGGCCGTCAGGTTGACGGAGATCATCGAGCCCTTGGTGGAGCCGACGGCGGAAAGGTAGTTGTTGCCCGCGAGGGCGGCGCGCACGTCGGTCGGCGCGACGTTGAGGGCGGCCATCTTGTCCGGCTGGAGCCAGATGCGCATGGCGAAGGTGCGCGCCCCGAGGATGTCGGCGCGCTGGACGCCGTTGACGGCGGTGAGCTTGGGCTGGACGACGCGGGTCAGGTAATCGGTGATCTGGTTGGGCTCCAGCACGTCCGAGTAGAAACTCAGGTACATGGCAGCGATCTGGTCGTCGGTGGTCTGGACGTTGATCGTGGGCGCTTCGGCCTCGGGCGGGAGGTCGTTGCGGACCTGGGCGGCCTTGGCCTGGATCTGGGTCAGCGCGGCGTTGGTGTCGTAGTTGAGCTTGAGGTGGACGTTGATGGTGCTCAGGCCCTGGGCGCTGGTGCTCTCCATGTAGTCGATGCCCTCGGCGCTGGCGATGACGCGCTCCAGGGGCGTGGTCAGGAAGCCGCGCACGAGGTCGGCGTTCGCGCCGACGTACACGGTCTGCACGCTGATGACGGCCAGGTCGCTGCGCGGGTATTGGCGCACGTTGAGCGAGCGGATGGCTTGCAGACCCGCCAGCAGGATGACGAGGTTGACGACCACCGCCAGGACGGGTCGGCGGATGAAGAGATCGGTGAGTTTCATGGAAAGGCAAAAGTCAAAATGCAGAATGCAAAAGTTCGGGAAAGAATTAATCGGAAGATTTGGATCGGTTTAGCGAAGCGACGAAAATAGCAATCAGTTGTTTGGTTTCGTCACGGAGAGGAGTAAGGAGATGAACCGGCAAGAGTTCTTCGGCGGCGATGAGGTCTAGCCAATAAGCGGATTCATCAAGTTCGCGCAAGCAGTCACCCGGTTTGGCGATGAATTCCGCTTTGGAACGACCACGACAACATTCGCGGTAATTTGCGCCGACCGAAGTGCCAGAACGCAAAAGCTGTTTTCCCAGAACCTGTGACAAGGTGTTTTTCGCAAGGGCGACGTACAAACGGATGATGCGTCTTGCATAATGAGTCGTCCGCTCCCGGAGATTTGGGCCAGCCGCATCCTCCTTGACGCGCCATTCCCCACCATCTTCCCTCACACTACAGATCAGCTCACTACCAGTGTCAGCGGCAAAGTCTTCTATCTGGTTCTGGACTTTTGCATTTTGCATTCTGCATTTTGCCTTCGTCTAGCTCTCCTCCGGGTGCGGGTTGCCCTCGGCGCCGGGCTTGACGGTGTTGTTGATCTGCACCGCGCCCTTGTTCTGGACCTTGAACACGCCGCTGCTGACGATCTCGTCGCCTTCCTTCAGCCCCGAAAGCACCGCCACGAGGTCGCCCTGCGTCTGGCCGGTCTTGACGAAATGCTGCTCGACGCCCAGGTAGGGCTTGCCGTCGGGGTGCAAGGGGTCGCCCTTTTCCGGCTGCATGTTCCTGACCAGCACGAACACCGAATTGCCGTAGGGCGCGTAGTTGATCGCCGAGGACGGCACCGGCAACACCTCCCCGCTGCCCGCTTCCAGCACGTCCACGTTGGCGAACATGCCCGGGCGCAGCTTGCCGTCGTGGTTGGCGATGGTCGCCTGCGCCTGGAAGTTGCGCGTCGCCTCGTCCACCAGCGAATTGATGGCCGTGATCTTGCCCTCGAACACCTGGCCGCCCGTGGCGTCGGTGCGCACCTGGACGACGGAGCCGACGCCGAAATCCTTCAAATTCTGCTGCGGCATGGTGAAGTCGGCGTAGATCGGGTCCATGGATTGCAGCGCCACGATGGGGTCGCCGCTGTTGAGATACTGGCCGGGGTTGACCTTGCGGATGCCCAGCACGCCGTCGAAACCGGCGCGGATCGTTTTCCGCTCGATGGCGGCCCGGGCGTTGGCGACGCTGGCCTCGGCCTGCCGTTCGTTGGCGTCGGCGGTGTCGAGGTCGGACTGCGAATTGGTGTTCTTCTCGCGCAGGTCCTTCTGGCGCTTGAGCGAGTACACCATCAGGTCGCGGTTCGCCTCGGCGGATTCGAGTTGGGCCTGTTCCTGGTCGGTGACCAGCCGCACGAGCAGGTCGCCCTTGCGGACGGACTTGCCGCTCTCGAAAAGGATGTCCTTGACGATGCCCGGCAGGTCCGCGCTGACCGTCACGCCCTGCACCGCCGCCAGCGAGCCGATGGAACGCAGGGTGGGCTGCCACTTGTCCGGGTGGACGATGTAGGTCGTCACGGCGGTCGGCGGCGGCAGAAAGGCTCCGGCGTCGGCCATCTTCTTGCCCGCCATGATTTGCATCCCCTTGAGAACGGCCAGCACATCGACCACGATCAGCAAGACGCCGAGCACGGCCAGGAACCGGATGACGTTTTCCCACAGGCTGCCCGGACGACGCACGGTTTGCCTGACGAGATCGTCGGCCTGATGGTCGTGGCTGCCGAGACGAGCGGTTGAACGAGCGGAGGTTTCCACCGGGAACGGCGGCGGGTCGGAGGGCGGGAAGGTGGTCGGCGGCATGGGAAAAGGTGGTTGGAAAAGAGGTGAGAATCAGAGTTGAGCAGCCCGTGCGGCGGCGGCGGTCTCGTCCACGAGCTGGAGCAGATCGGAGATAATGCGCTGACGTTGTACAGGATCGAAAGGAGAAAGTTGGAGGATTTCGAGCAGGCAGAGGCCGTCCACGGCGAGGGCGATGACCGCCGAGCGCGCAAAAGGCAGGCCCGCCGCCTCGTTGGCTTCGGTAATCCAATCCAGACGGCGGCGGTGGGAGGCGCGGATGGGTTCGAGCGCCTGGGGGTTGTTGGCGGTGGCGGCCAAGGTGGCGCAGCCGAGACTGCGTTCGCCGTGGAGCTGCGTGTCGGCGGCCATGAGCACGCAGGCTTTCAACTCACGGCCCGGTTGCGGCGGGAGGGCTTCCATGGCCTGAAGGCGGCTCGCCTCGATCCGACGCATTTGCCGGTCGATCATGGCTTGCAGCAGAGCTTCTTTATTCGGAAAGTTGTAGAGCAAGCCGCCCTTGCTGACCTTGGCGCGCTCGGCCACGGCGTCGAGGGTGAGGTGCGCCGCGCCGTGAGCGAGCACCACGGCGGCAGCGGCGTCGAGGATGGCTTCGCGCGAACTGACGCGGCGCGCATGCATCGGCAGGGTTTCGACCGGGGAAACCTCGATGGAAGAGGGAAGGGGCATCGGAAATTCTGAGCCTTTATACCGTCCAGTCGGTACACTATCAAGTAGAATTTAAGGGTGGTAACGGGGTAGAGCGGCAACCGCTTTGATGGAAAATGGCGGTGGTTTGATAAAAAACGCACTTTGCAGCCATTTTTCAGCGCGTCTGCACAGGCTATGCTCACACACTTTCCTGCCCTCCAAAAGCTTTGATCGTGCGCAAAAAGTGATGCCACGTCACCACGACGCGCTCAGCGGTCGCCATGCGCGCCGCGCCTTGTAGATAAGTAATCAGCAAGCCCACGCCATCATCTGCCGGGTTTTGGCGATGGCGTCGGGCGGCATGTCCTCGCTTAATCCGTAGTGAGCAGCGAACGCGAGAATATCAGCGTCCGTGGCCACGCTCGGCAGCATGATCTTGGGTAGTGCGCGGCGGCGGAGCTGACGCAGCCAGAGTGCGTTCGGCCCGCTCTCCACCTCGCGCCCGCAGCCGGAGGTGTCGAATATCTCCCGCAAAAATTCCACCGTGGCCAGCCGGTCGCGCACGTTGCGCGCCAGCGTGATCTGCTGCAATTCGTCCACGATGAGCAGCATCCCGGCGTCGAAATGTGCGACCACCTCGGCGCGCGGGCTGGCCGCGCCAGAGCGCTGCAAGCTCAGGTAGCAGGCGCTCGCCAACGCTTCCACCGTCAGCCGCAAAGGGGCTTCCGTGGGCAGCCGCAAATAGCGCGTGTTGTCCATGCTCGCTTCGTTGCCTCCTGTTCGGCCAGTTTGCGCGCTTGCGCTTGGGACATCGGATATTGCTTCTCGATCTCCTTGGTGATGCTCACCACGAGTTTTTCGTGCGCCTCGGCATCATGGGCGGCTTGCTCCGATTCCAGGCCACCGGCGTTGCTTGCTCGTCTCGTCAAAGCAGACGTAGGGTCGGGGCAGGTTGGGATCTTCCTCTTCGGTGTAAAGGCTGATCACTCCCTCCATGCGCCAGACAAACTCCGGTCCCGGCGTCGGGATAGACCAGCGTTTGTGCAGCCACGGTTTGAGGTCGTTTTTTTGAGCGCGCGGCGCACGGCTTCCTTGGAAAAGCTCTCCACGTAGCCCAAGGCGACAAGTCGATCCGACAGGAGTTCGAGCGTCCAGTCCTCCCGACCCTGTGGGGGCGTGCTGCACGCCAGCGCGACCAGAAAGCCGTGGCCTTTGGCGTCGAGCTTGGGCTTGGCTCCAGGCCGGGGCGCTTCTTCCAGCGCGGTCTTGAGACCTTCCAAGACCAGGTGCTTGCGCGTGCTCACGCTGGCCTGCAGGGCACGGGCAATCGCCGCGTCCTTCTCGCCCGCGTGCGCCAGCAACAGGATGCGCGCGCGTGTCACCTGGCGCGCCGCAGTCTTGCCCTTGGAGATCAGCCCCTGCAACTGCGTCTCTTCCTCGGCACTCAACGCCACCTTATAGATCTTCTTCATGCCCGCAGTTTGCCCGGAAGGATGCCTCAGAACAAGCATCCAGCAAAATCAGCGCGACGAAGCACTAGCTCCTGTTTCCACGTGAGACACGCCGCCCGCTGGCACTGGTTTCGACGGACCATCGTGAGACTGCTTTTTACCCTGGTCGCCTTGCGAAACGCCAGCACTCAAGACTTGGTGCGTGATCCTTCCACCGGAGAAACCGAGCGCGTGGTCATCACCGCGACGCGCTCGACGCGCTGCCGCCGGAACACGCCGGGCGGCAGGAATTCCAACGAGAACAGGACGATTCAAAAAAGCCCGCACGGCGGCTCTTCCTGCCACAATCTCCCGCGTCTCCCGCGCTTCATCCGTTCTCCCACCGGCCGTGCGGCCTATTGGACCGGCGGCGTCTCGCCCGTTTCGCCCACGGGTCTGATCGCCGCCGGGGCGGGTGTCACGGCGGGCGCCGGGGCGGGCGGCTTGCCTTCGCCGTCGATCTTGACGGTCGTGCCGGTCGTCACCAACTGGCTGAGCTTGACGGCGTCCCAATTCGCCAGCCGGATGCAGCCGTGGCTGGCCGCGCGGCCGATGGTTTCGGGGTTGGCCGTGCCGTGCAGGCCGATGCCGCGCTTGTTCAGACCCATCCACATCACACCGACCGGGCTGTTCGGCCCGGGGGGCAAGTTGACGAACTTGTCCGAGCGCACCCCGTGGTTGAGCATCGCCTCGTCGTAACGGAAATACGGCATGCTGGCCATGTTCTCGATCTTCCACGTCCCCGGAGGCGCGGGCAGCGTGGTCGAGCCGGGAGTGATCGGAAAACTCGCCAGGAGTTGACCGTCTTCGAGCACGTCGAGCATCTTCTCCTTCGTGTGGACCATCACCACGCGCGGCTGGAATTCCGGGCGTTTTTTGATGAGGTGCCCGTGCTGCGCCAGTTGGTTGACGTAGAGCGGGTCGAGGATGCCGGGCACACGCACGCGGCTGCCGACGGCGAGCGCGTTCATGTTCATGCCCGGGTTGAGCCGGGACAAAAACGCGCGCTCGGCATGGAAACGCTCGCCGAGCAGTTCGAGCAGGGAGCTGTAAGGCAGCGCCTTGAGCTTGCCCTGGTCGGGCACCTGGTCGGGCATCACGCCGATCTGGGCCGCGTCGTCCGCCGTCACGGTGTAGTCGATGAAGGGCCGGAGGCGTCGGGCCTCCGGCAGCGCCGCGAGCAACGCCGGGCCGACCGGCGGCAGTTTCCGGCCGTGGGCGTGTCCGTAGCGCGCCAGCGCCTTGCGGGTGAATTCGCCCGGTTTGCCGTCGAGCTTGCCGGGGCCGAAATTCTCGTGGTCCAAAAAGATTTGCACCCGGGTCGTGTCGTCCACGGACAACAGCGGCGCGGGCTTCGGCGGACCGGCGGGACGCGGCGAACCGGCGGCCACGGCCCGTGCGCGGTCCCCGGACAAAAAGGGTTGCGGGGCGCGGGACCCCTGGACGGCGGCGGACCGGGGCTGGAACGGGGGCCGACCGTCGTGGGACGCGCAGCCGCCCAGGAAAGCGGTGGCCAGCGCGACGGTGAGCACGCGCGGACCCGAGGGAAGAATCGAAAGCATGGCCCCGCAGTCTACGCCCGGCGTCAACCCTTTGACACATCCTCGCCCCGGCTGTCGCGCGATTGAACCATGGCGGGAGCGAAACGCCGCCTTTTCTCTTAAAATCCTATGGCCAGCGTCGGCAATTTCATCCTGGACACCTTTTACCTCAACCGCGTGTTCACCCTCTTCAAGGACACCGGCAACGAGTGGGTGGAAGACAAGGCCCCCACGCTGGGCGCAGCCATCGCGTATTACACGGTATTTTCGCTCGCGCCGCTCATCCTGTTGCTCGTTTCGGTGCTGGCGCTGTTCATCCACAAAAACCAGGACGTGCGGGTAAAGATCAAGGATCAGGTCACGCAATTCGCGGGCGCCAGCGCGGGGGACGTGGTCGATCAGATCGTGGATTCCACTTCCAAGCAGAAGAAAAGCGGGGTCATCGGCACGGTCGTCGCGGTCGTGGTGGCGCTGTTCGGCGCGAGCGGGGTGTTCGGCCAGTTGCAGGAATCGCTGAACACGATCTGGGGCGTCAAGGCGAAGCCCGGGCAGGGGGTCGGGGGCTACCTCAAGGCGAGGTTCGTCTCGTTCGCCATGGTGGGCGGCGTGTGTTTCATGTTGCTCGTGTCGTTGTCCGTCTCCGCCTTGATCCAAGGATTCAGCGGACAACTGGATCGGGTGCTGCCGGGCGGCACGGTGGTTTCGACGGTCGCCAGCCTGTTGGTCAATCTGGCCGTCATCACGATGCTCTTTGCGATGATCTTCAAGTACCTGCCCGACGCCAAGATCGCCTGGAGCGACGTGTGGATCGGCGCGGGGTTGACGACCGTGTTGTTCATCGTGGGGAAGTGGGCCTTGGCGTTGTACCTGGGAAAAGGGAGTGCGGGGACGGCCTACGGGGTCGCCGGGTCGCTCATCACGACGCTGGTGTGGGTGTATTATTCCGCGCAGATCATGCTGTTCGGCGCGGAGTTCACGCAGGTGTACGCGAATCATTTCGGCTCGCACATCGAACCGGAACCTCACGCGATCCGGGTGGAGAAAAAGGAAGTCGAGATTCCGAATCCGAGCGCGAAATAGCAGCGGGAACGGAACGTCTGTACCCGAGTGGAGCGTGGGGCGGCGGCGCGCCGTTTGCCCGGCGGACACGGCCTCCCGGCGTTGCTGGACCGATTCCAAGGCATGATGCCTTTCCCCATGCGTCGCGGTGCCTTGGCTTTGGTGTTGACCGCTGGATTCCGGCTCGGCACGCTGCCCGCTGCTTTCGCACAGGCCGCCGATCCTTCGCCTGCCGCCGCGTCACCGGCTGCCGCCGACGAGAAACTGGCCGCTGAAATGGTTGCCGACAACGCAAAAGAACGGCATCTGGCCGCGCACGACACGTTTTATCTTTTGAGCTACGTCGCGGTAAAAACCCCCAACGGCGTGGAAGGTTTCGACCCCGGTCAGGAGGTCCGTCTGGTCGAGGTGCGTCGTCCGACGCATACCTTGGTGGTCACCAACGGCCGTGCGCAGGTGGAGGTCTCCCCCTCGCAACTGACCAACGACCTGGATGTGGCCGCGCTGGTGCGCCAGAAAGACGAGGCCAGCCAAGCGCGGGTTGCCGCGCATCTGCAAGCCGAGCAGAAAGCTTACGCCAAGTTCGAGCGCGAAGCCGCCGACGCCACGGCCAGAGACCTGGCGCAACGCCGCCGGGAACAGCAGGCCCAGGCCGACGCTCTCCGCGCACAGGAACAGACCCCGGTGGCCCAGACCGCGCCGCCGGTCAACGTTGCGGGAGCCGATGTGAACGGCTACTACGGCTACGGCGGCTACGGTTACGGCAACCCGTACTCGTATTTCTCAGGCCCATCGGTCATCGCTGCGCCCCAGAGCAACGGACCTTCGGCGGTCAGGGGAACCAACCCGGCGACGGTCGGCACGGCGGGCCGACCTGCCAGGTAACGCGGGTCGAAGGCCACGCCGTCGCTGGCGCGTGGCGGTTGAGTACGCGCGAGAAAAGATCCCGGTCAGGGTGGCCGGCGACCTCCGGGTGCCTGAGTGCCACTCGCCGCTTGGCGGCCTCAGAGAGCGATGGGACGGCGGCGCCGCCAGTGAGCACTCATGGCGCCCGGAGGTCGTCGGCCACCCCGGAACATTACACCTCTTTCGTCATGCGCCTTTGAACCCCCTTTTTGCCTTTGCCTTCTCCTTTGTGGCTTTGCGGCTTTGCGTGAGGTTTCCGGAAGGGTGAAAGAGGTCTATTCTTCCGCTCGCTCCAGTTGCCCGGCTTTGTCGCCGGGACCACTCTACCCTACCCGTTGCCCGTGCGGCCCGCGAGGCTGGCCACCAGGGCCAGGAGTTCCCCGGACTCCACCGGCTTGGCCAGGTGCATCTGGAAACCCGCCAGGATCACCTTCTGCCGATCCTCCGAACGGGCGTAGGCCGTCAAGGCAATCGCCGGGGTGGCGCCGCCCTGATCCCGGGGCAGGGCGCGGATGCGGCGAATGAGCGCATAGCCGTCCTCGCCCGGCATGCCGATGTCGCTGACCAATACGTCCGGCGGATCGGCCCGCAGAAATTCCAGAGCTTCTTCGGCGTCACCGGCGATCCGCACGGTGGCGTCCCGGTCTTCCAACAGGCGCTTCACGAGGTGACGCGCGTCGGGTTCATCGTCTACGACGAGCACCTTGACCCCGGCCAGGCGCAGGAATCCGAAGGCAGCGGGCACCTCGGGCGGCCCGGCCTGGGGATGGCGGCGCGCCACCTCCACGGGGTCGGCGACGGGTCGGATCGCCGTGAGCGGCAGCATGACGCGCATCGCCGTGCCCTGGCCCAACCCGGCGCTCGCCACGTGGATGCTGCCGCCGTGGAGTTCCACCAGTTGCTTGACGATGGCCAGCCCCAGGCCCAGGCCGCCGTGCCGCCGCGTGGTGGAAGCATCCTGTTGGCGGAACCGCTCGAAAACGTTCGGCAAAAACTCCGGCGCGATGCCCTCCCCGGAGTCGATCACGTGGACCTCCAGGTGCGAATGGACCCGCTCGAGGATGATCTGCACGCTGCCCCCTTTGGGCGTGAACTTGATGGCGTTGGAAAGCAGGTTCCAGAAAACCTGCTGCAAGCGGTTGGGATCGCCCGTGACGGTGCGGGCCTGCGGATCGATGACCGGTCGCAGGCGGATGTTCTTCGCGTTCGCGGCGGGGCGAACGGTGGCCACCGCCGCCTCGATCACGCTGGCCAGGTCGAGACGCTGCACGTCGAGGCGCACCTTGCCCGAGATGATGCTGCTCATGTCGAGGAGGTCCTCGATGATGCCTTTTTGGGCGCGGGCGTTGCGCTCGATGGTGGCGAGGCCCGCTTCCATGTCCGCGTCGTTGGCGGGGTCGCCGCGCAGGACCTGCGTCCAGCCGAGGATGGCGTTGAGCGGCGTGCGCAGTTCGTGGGAGAGCGTGGCGAGGAACTCGTCCTTCACGCGGCTGGTGCGCTCGGCGGCGGCACGGGCGGTGCGTTCGCTCTCGAGGAGCTGCGCGTTTTGCTCGAGCAGGGCGCGTTGTTCTTGGATATCGGTGCAGGTGCCGTACCAGCGCGCGACGGTCCCGTCCGCGTTGCGGATGGCCAGCGCGCGCACGAGGAACCAGCGGTAAGTCTCGTCGGCGCGGCGGACGCGGAACTCGGTCGTGTAGGGCTGGCCGCTGGCCACGCAGCCGGTCCACGCCGCGCCCGCGCCCGCGAGATCGTCGGGATGCACGCGCGCCCCCCAATCCGCCACGTCCACCTCCGCCTCGGTCTTGCCGATGAACTCGTACCAGCGGCGGTTGGTGTAATCGAGCACGCCGTCGGGACGCGCCGACCACACGATCTGCGGCATTGCGTCGGCCAGTTCCCGGAGGTAGGTCCGCGCGCTCTTGTCCGCCGTGATGTCCATCGCGACGCCACGCACATGGGTCACCCCCCGGGCGGCCTCGCCGGTGAAGGCTTGTCCGGTGACGTGCAGCCAGCGCACGCGGCCGTCGTCGGGCGAGACGACGCGGTACTCGAGCTGGTACGTGTTGCCGTCCGCGATGGCCTCCTCCACGGTGCGCTGGCTCGCGGCGCGGTCTTCCGGATGGGTCCGCGCCCACGCCATCTCGACGGTCAGGTCCAGGTCGCGCGGCAGGAAGTAGAACTCCTTCATCTTGTCGTTCCAATGCAGCCGCTGCGAGTGGAGCTCCCAGGCAAAAGTGCCTAGCTGCGCCCCTTCGATGGTCAGGCGGTGACGTTCCTCGCTCTCGAGCAGGGCGTCCCGGGCAGCTTTGTCGGCGGTGATGTCGGCGAGGGTGCCGATGAGGGTGACCGGGTGGCGGCTCTCGCCCTCACCCTCGAAGATGAACTGGAGCCGGGCATGCACCCAACGCAACGAGCCGTCGTCGAGCACCACCCGGTGTTCGACGGCAAACGCTTCGGGGTCCATCGCCTGGAGCCGCACCGCGCACGCGGCGTTGACGATCCCGCGGTCGTCCGGGTGCGTGAAGGAGCTGATCTTTTCGACCCGATTTTCCTCCGGCCCGATGCCGAGGATTTCGCGAAAGCGCGCGTCCCAACTCATCTGTTTGGACGCGAAGTCATAGCTCCACCAGCCCATGCGCGCGGCGTCCAGAGCCAACCGGCGCTGCTCGGCCAGGGTGGTGAGCCTTTTCTGTGCGGCGTCGGCGTGTGCTTGCTCCGAGTCGCGCAACTGGTCGTTGAGCGCGGCGATTTCCTCTTGGCGCCGACGCGTGAATTGCCGAACGCTGTCGGCGGCGGCGTCATCGAAGAAGCGCAGGATCAATGCCCGTGCCCGGCGCAGGCACGCGCGGGGAACGTCGGGGTGGGCGTCCTCGAAGGCGTCGAAGCCGTGGACGAACAGCAGCCGGGACGCGAGCGCCAATTCCCGGAGCACCTCTTCCTGGTGGTAACCCTGTTCCCAACGCTGCTGGCCATGGGTTTCCGCGTCGCCCCGGATCTGATCGGCCACCGGCTCACCGCGCAGCAGAGCGTGGAGATCGTCGAAGAGTTTCGGGAGGTGATCGGCCAGGTCCGCGCCGGTGGCCGCCTCGGCGGGGCGGATGTAGTCGAGCTGCCGGACGGCTTCGATCCACGCGCCGATAATCTGTTCCCGGCGTTCGGCGAGAAAGACCGCCAGGGCCAGCATGCCGTCGTGCTCGGTGGATGAAGAGTCGATGACTTGGGGCATCCGGGTATAGTGGAGCGTCGAAACGCCTTATCAAGGCAGCAAACAGAGCTGGGCGCAAGATCATTGGGACTTGCCGCGATGAAAGTCGGCCGGAAATTTTCTTCCAGGTTTGCGCTGCTCCACAATCCGCACAGGTAAACTGAAGCGCGCGAAAGTAAGTGGGATGAAAATACGAGCCGCCAAGATTGGGTCCTTTCAAAGCGCTGTCGGCGGGTGGTCACACTGCAAGTTCCCTCATTTGCGGTATGGTCATTTTCCTGCACCGATCCCGATGCGCGCAATGACGCTGTCACATGAATAGATTCTCCGCCGCTTTCCTCACCGCCATTTTCTCACTTTTAGCCCCGGGCTTCACTGCTCTGGCGATGGAGAAAGGCGCCCCGCAACCCCCGGACACGGCCGACCTCAAGCCGAACCAATACATCTGGAACCCCGAGGCCGCCCCCGACGGCCCCGTGGGCATCATCGTGGACCTGACCAACCAGACGATCTACGTGTACCGCAACGGCAAGCAGATCGGGCGCAGCGCCGTCAGCACGGGCATCAAGAGCCACCCGACGGCCCCCGGCACCTACACGATCCTGACCAAGAACGTCAAATACCACTCCGAGAAATACCACGAGGCGTCGATGCCCTTCATGGAGCGTCTGACCTGGGATGGCATGGCGATCCACGGCGGCAACAACCCGGGCAAGCCGAGTTCACACGGCTGCATCCACGTCCCGCTCGACTTCGCCGAGAAGCTCTACGGCCTCACGAGCCAGGGTGACACCGTCTTGGTCAGCGACCTCAAGGAGGCCCCGGGCGACACCGTCAACCCCGGCCTCGTCCCCCGGCAAACCCCGGAACCCGCGCCGGATCCCAAGAGCAACGTCAAGGTACCCCAGGGTGGGCCAGCTCCCACCAACGTCTCTCCCGGGGCCACCCCGCTCCCGACGCCTGCCCCCGCTCCCGGTCCGTCCGCCGCCGCGCCGCCCGCCGCGGGCCGCTGATCTGGAGCCGAAACGCTCTGCTTGGTTCAAGAGGAGGTGCGTTCTCACCTCCGCGCCCGCAGCTTCTTCCACCAGCACCGCGCCATCAGCCGGCAGAACCGCACGCCGTCGCGCACCGGGTGGATGGAACTCGTCTCGTCGCCGTACACCGTGGAAATCGGCACCGCGCCGATGCGTTCCCCGCGCCACGACGCGAGGATCAGCATCTCCGTCTCGTAGTCGAAACGCCCCGTTTTGCTCGCCGCCAGCAGCCGGGGAATCAGGTCCCGGTGGATCATGCGAAACCCGCATTGCGTGTCCGGCACGCGTTGCCCGCACAACCGGCTGATCTGGCTCGACATGAACCGGTTGGTCAGCCGCCGTTTCCAGGGCATGGCTTTCGTGTCGTGCATCCGGTTGCCCACGAGCATCTTGTCTGGCCGCCCGGCCGCCGCCGCCAGAAAGCGCGGGATTTCCTCCGGCAAATGCTGGCCGTCGGCGTCGAGGATGAGCACGTAATCCACGCCCCGCGTGCCCAGGTCGCGCAGCCCGGTCTGGATGGCCATGCCCTTGCCCAGGTTCTGCGCGTGGATGAGCACCTCCGCGCCGGCCTCTTGCGCGAGCCGGGCGGTCTGGTCGGGCGAGCCGTCGTCCACGACGAGCACGTCGGGCAACTGCGCGCGGGTGCGCCGGACCACGTCGGCGATGAAACGTTCCTCGCGGAACGCCGGGATGAGAGCGGCGACCTTCATGGAAATAACGACTCCTCTTTCATGCGGACCACGCACGCGGCCACCAGCCACGGTGGGGGCGAGTCAGACGCTTTCGGAAGGTTGGGCATCGCCACGAACCAGGTTGCCAGCCCGAAAACGCGCCCCGCCTCTATTCGTCCCTCGGCGGCACCGGATGGTAATCGCTCGCGTGGTAAGAACTCCGCACCAGCGGTCCGCTGGCCACGTACTCAAACCCCTTCTTGCGGGCGATCTCACCGTACAGATCGAACGTCTCCGGCGGAATGTAGGCGACCACCGGCAGATGCTGCGGCGTCGGGCGCAGATACTGCCCGAGCGTGAGCACCTGCACGCCCGCGCCGCGCAGATCGTCCATCGCCTGGAAGAGTTCGTTCTCCGTTTCGCCGAGACCCAGCATCAGCCCGCTTTTCGTCACCACGCGCGGGCTGATCTCCTTCGCGCGCGCCAGCACGGCCAGCGAGGTCGCGTATTTCGCCCGCGAGCGCACCAGCGGCGTCAATCGCTCCACGGTCTCCAGGTTATGGTTGAAAATCTCCGGCTGCGCATCGAGCACGACCTTCAGGCAGTCGCCCTGCGCGTGGAAGTCGGGCACCAGCACTTCGATGACCATCTTCGGATCGACGGTCCGCACCGCCTGGATCGTCCGCGCGAAATGCTCCGCGCCGCCGTCTTTCAGGTCGTCCCGCGCCACCGCCGTGATGACGACGTGCTTCAGGCGCATCCGCCGCACGGCCTCCGCCACCCGCTGCGGCTCGTCGGCCTCCAGCGCGAACGGTTTGGCCGTGCTCACCGCGCAGAACCCGCACGCCCGGGTGCAGCGGTCCCCCGCGATCATGAACGTGGCCGTCCCCTGGCTCCAGCATTCCCAGCGGTTCGGGCATTGCGCGCTCTCGCAGACGGTGTGCAGCTTCAGGTCGCTCACCAGCGCCTTGGTGGAAAAGAACACCGGGTTCGACGGCAGCCGGACCTTGATCCAGTCAGGTTTTTTCTCGACGTGCAGGGCGGGATCGATCTTCGCGCAGGACATGGCACCGGGACGATGCCGCACGCCCGCCCACAATGCAAGGGTTGCCCCCATTCCTCCCGCCCGGTATGCTCCCCGCATGGTCGCTATTCTCGAACTGCCCGCCGTCCGCCAGATGGTCGCGCCGATCAGCGTCGAAAATTACCACCAGATGCCGGACCGTGTGGCGTCCGGCCGCCGCACGGAACTCATCCGCGGCCTCCTCATCGAAAAAATGGGTAAATCGCCTCTCCATGCTTCTTTGCGGCGCTACTTGTTCCTTCTGGTGCAAGCCGCCGCCGATGCCGCTGGCTTGTTGGTCTTGAAAGAAGATCCATTGACCTTGGCCGACTCCGAACCGGAGCCTGACATCAGCGTCGTCGTCGGCCAACGAAGCGACTACCGCACCGCGCACCCGGCTACCGCCCTGCTCGCCATCGAAGTCGCCGTGACCAGTGCCGTCCTCGACCGCGAAAAAGCCGCCCTCTACGCCGAGGCCAACGTGCAGGAATACTGGATCGTCCTGGCCAACGACGCGTCCATCGAGGTCCACACCGCCCCGTCCGCCGGCCGCTACACGCAACACCGTGTCTACACGCGCGGCGAAACGCTCTTCAGCGTCTCCCTGCCTGCCCTGCGCGTCGAACTCGACGCCCTCTTCGCCGCGTAAAACGCCTCCTTCCCTCGTCTCCCCCTTCCTTCCTCTCTGCGTCCCTCCTGCCTTTTCTCCGCGTCCTCTGCGTTGAAATTCCGCGTCCCCGTTCAAACTCGCTTTCCTCCGCCGCTCACAGCTTCCCCACGAACACCCCCTGGATCACCAGTTCGTGCGCCGGATGAATCTCCCCGTGCGCCGGGTTCATGGATTCGCTCTTCAAGAACGCCCCGGCGGGCCGTTTGCGGGTCTTGAGCCGCTTCAGGCAGGTTTCGCCGTCGATCAACGCCGCGACGATATCCTCTGCCTGCGGTTCCCGTTGCTCGGGACTCAGCAGCACCACCACGTCCCCGTCGAATACCGGCGTGGGCCGGGCGGCGTTCATGCTGTCACCGCGCACTTCCAGCCCGAACGCGCCTTCCGGGAATCGCCCGCGCCGCACGCGCAACGTCTTGATGGGCCGCCGTTGCATGACTCCCTCGCGGGTTTGCGGCCAGCCCGCCGGGAGCGCGCCGAAGATCGGCAGGCTCACCGTGTCGATGTCGCGCAGCACCGCCCGCTTTTCCTTGGGGATCGCCGCCCTCCGCCCACCGGTTTTTGCCTGCTGCCTTTTGCCTGCTGCCTTTGGCCGTTTCTCCTCTCCCGCCGCTGCCCGCACGCGGTTCAGTTCGGCCTCCGTCTGGTAGACCCAGCCGTCGATCTCGTGCAGATGCCTCTGTGCCGCCAACGCGGCCTCCTGCTGCCGCAACCGTGCCCCCTGCAACCAGCGCAAATGCCGCGCCAGTTCGATTTCCGTGCGCGGACGCTCGTCGGCGAACAACTCCGGTTCTTCCGCTGGCAGCGGACGATCACTCGTCAGCCTCGCCGTCCCGGTCTCCGCCCGCCGCTCCGTCGCCGCTGCCCGCGCCTGCCGCTCGGCCTGTTCCAGCCGGTACAAAGCCGACGCCTTCGGTGAAGTCTGCCCGGTGCGATAATAATGCAGGGTCGTGCGCGACACCCCCAAAATCCCGGCAATCTCCTCCTGCGGTTTTCCCGTCACGGCCTGCAAGGTTTGTACGCGGATGTTAAAATCTGTTAAATTTTGTTCAGTTTGCACTTGATTAAAAGTTCAAAGGGGTTCAATGATGTTCAATATGGCTGCGAATCCGAGCTTGTCCAAGTCAAAAATGTTCACCGCCGCCGATTCGTCCCAGGAGGCGATTTTGACCTCTTGTGACGTGGTGCCGATGGGCGACGGCAGCTTTCACGTGGTGCCACGTCGGCCGCAGAGCAAAACGACCATCAAGGAAGCCGCCCGGATGGCTCACTATTCGCGCGACACGATCTATCGGCTTTTCCGTTCCGGCTTTGTGACCGGCGAAAGGCAAAGCCCCCGCAAGATTCTGATCGACGTGGAAAGTCTGCAAGCGCATCTGGAAGCGGTGCGCGAACGTGATTTCTGGACGCCCGAGCGGCGGCGCCGCTACTGGGGTGCCTGATCGCCGCGCCTCGGCTTCCCTCTCACGACGGGCTCTGAAGCCAATCCCGTTCGTGTGCCAGCCCCAGGAAAGACGCCTTTCCATGCCTCTCCGAAAAACCCCGATTCCCAGTTCCGGCCACAGCGTTTTTCAAAACGCTTGCCAGCGTGGCTCTAGAGATGGCTGGCGATCTCCGGGCGCCATGGGTCTTACTCGTAACGAAGCGGCCTGACTTCTCCGCCCGACCCGTTTCAAGCGTTGTAAAAACGGCTGTAACACCGGGCTTCAGCCCGGTGCCGAGGGGTCCGCGCACGCCCCCAGCCGTTTCAACGGCTTCTTCCCCGGCGGCACCTTGACGAAAGATCCTCCCGGCCCCGCACGCGCATAGGAATCCCATACGCGGGCAGATCGGCGATGGCGATGCGCTCCCCGGCCCCGCACGCGCATAGGAATCCCCACGGGCTTTCCGGAAGAGGCGACCGCCCAGGCTCCCACGAAAAAAATGTAGCGATTGTAAGATTTAGTTCGCAGGAGTCGCAGGAGTCGCAGGTGCACGAGACAAACCCGGGAAGGGATGGAAGGATGGCGCATATGAACGACGCGACTCTTTCTAACATCCCGACTAACATCACCGCTCCCGCCGCCGGACCGGCTGCACCGTCCAACCCTTCTTTGTTTAACGCCGCGGCTTCCCCGGTCACGCCCGGCTGGAAAACGAGCGAGTTCTGGATGACCGCCATTGGCCAGGTCGGCCTGATCCTCGCTGCCACCTCCGGCGCGTTGCCCACGAAGTACGCCGCGCTGGCCGGCGCGCTCAGCCAGGTCGCCTACAGCGTTTCGCGCGGCCTGGCCAAATCTGGCACGGCCACCGCCCACTAACATCGCCCACATTTCAAATCTCCGGCTCCTGACTTCCCGATGAACCCGTCACCCGCCATCGCTGCCAACGCCGACCCCGCCGTCCTCCATGGCGACGGCCGCTACGGATTTGCCGCGCGCGTCGAGGGCGACGATCTGGTCGTGAAAGGCGTCCGCGCCACCTGGTTCGGTGGCGCGCACGATCCCTACGACAACGGCCAGACCGCCAGCGGCCTTTCCACCCGTTTGTACCCCGAACTGCTCGGCTGCGCCCTGCCCATGAACGGCCACCGGCTCACGCGCGGCAGCCCCTTGCCCGACCTGCCCTGGATGACGACCACCGTCCGCGTCACCTGCCCGGACACGGGTAAGCAGGCCACGCTCCCGCTCATCGACCTCGGCCCCGCCGCGCCGCCCCACGCCCACGCCGCCATCGACCTGACGCGCGCCGCCTTCCGCGCCCTCGGCGGCAACCCGGCCAAGGGCGACCTCACCGTCGATTTCCGCATCCTCGGCGGCGCTTTGCGTCTGCCCGCCGCCCAACTTCTCGCCGCCCGTTCCGCGCAAACTGCGGACCCGATCCACCGGGCGGCCAGGGCACCGGCGGCTGCCGCCGTCGTCCCCGTCGCCGCTCCGGCCGCGCCGCTGACGACGCTCGCAGCCGCGCCCCCGGGCGGGACGGCGGCTGGCCGCGTCAGCCTTGCCGTCCCGCCTTCGAGAGAAAGGACGCAGGACGCCAGCTAAAAGCTGAAATCGGAACCCGAAACACCTCCTTTCCTTTTTCTCTCCTTTCTCTGCCTCTCTGCGTCCCTCCTGCCTTTTCTCCGCGTTCTCGGCGTTAAATTTCCGCCCGCCCCGTCCGTACCCGCTCTCCCTCCCCCATGGACGACTCCCTCAAGATCCTCGCGGCCCTCGCGGGCGGAATCGGCCTCGGCCAGATGCTTCTCTTCTGGGTCACGCGTCGTTCCCGCCAGGTGGATTCACGAGACGAAAAGGCGCTCAGCCTGGAAACCTCCTTCCTCGCCGAGCGGCGCGAACTCCTTGCCAGCCTGCGCACCCAACTCGCCTCCGAGCAAGCGCGTTCCTGCCGCTTGGAAGCCGAAAACACCACGCTCCTGCATGAACTCTTCTCCCTGCAAAAATTCGCCAACGAGGTCGTCGCCAAATACGACTTCCTGCGCTCCCTCAACCCCGCCGCCAACCTGCCTGCCATCCACCTCGACCCGCCCACTGCCACCCCCAACCCGGAGGGAGGTCATGGCGCCCACCCATGACGCTCCTCTTTCCCGGTCTGATCGAAGTGCTGCTCATCCTGGCAGCCGGGCTGCTCGGCGTCTGGACCTTCGCCCTGCACCTCCTTGCCCGCCTGCGTCGGCAGGAGACTGCTGCCCGCGAACGGGTCACCCATCCCGCGCTCGACGCCCTGGGTCAGCTCCTCATGGTCAAGATGGACGAAAAATTCGACGCCATGGAAGCCGCGCAGTCCCGGCGCGAGCAGGAGCGCATGGCCTACCTGCTCAAGAACGCGGAGGAACTCGGCGGCGTCCGCTCGACCAACCAACTGCTCACGGGCCAGCTCGCCACGCTCGCCGCCAAGCTGGATCGCCAGATCGAACTGACCCGCGTCCATCCTCCCGCCACCTCCTGACGATGACCACCGCCACCGCCCTCCCGCTGACCGCCGCGACCGACGCCTCGGCCCTCGCCCGGCTGCGCGCCCTGCCCGCCGCCGAGACCGCCGGGCTGCTCGACGCTCTCACCGCCCTCCCATCGCCCACCGCGCAGCAGGATCACCTCATCGCCCACCACCGCGTCGCTCTGACTCTGCCCGCTCTCCACGCCTGGCTCACCGCACAACGCGCCGCCCGCGACGAAGCCCGTTTCGCCGACTTCCTCGCCGACATCCGCCGCGCCGCCCAACGCGCCGAAGCCTTCCGCGAACTCCTCGTCCAGACCGAGCGCATCCATCAGGTCAACATCGCCCTGCTCGCCGCGCAACTCTTCGACGCCCTCGTCGCCCGCGACGCCGCCGCCATCGAACGCCTCGCCCACACCTTCGCCGAAATCGTGTCCTCCTCTTCCCACTAACATCATGGCTACCATCCGAGAACTCCACCAGGCGCACGAACGGCGCGAACTCGTCCGCACGATCATCCTGCGCGTCTGCCACGCCGCGCGCGTCGGCGGCAGCGGCCTGGGCGTGAGCCTGTGGCTCATCGAGCGCGGCCTCCAGCGCGACGGCCTGAACATCCTGCTCGAGGAAATCGACGCCGAGCTTTCCTACCTGGCAGACAAGGGTTGGATCGAACCCGTCCGCAAGGAAAACACGCCCGCCAACCGCCGCTGGCGCGTCACCGCCGCCGGCATCGACCAGGCCGAACAGGAAGGCTTCTAAGAAAGGCAAAAGTCAGAATGCAAAATGCAAAAGCTTGAATTTCGCTGCTCTGACTTCGCCGCCATCTGCCCGGGACGCCGCGCCCCATCCTCTCCGACTTTTGCCTTCTGCATTCTGACTTTTGCCTTTGCCTTTCCGGGTCTCCGTGAGGGACTCCCCGCCCAATCTCTCCTTGTCAGAGCCGTGCCATCATCCATGGGGCCGGACGCGGCGGGGGGTCCTTCACTGAGGCCCGGAAATCGAAAAACTAACATCGCCATGTCTTTCCCACTCGCCACCCGCCAATCCGCCGCCGACGCAGACGACGAGCCTGAGCCGTTGCGTTCCCTGCCCGATTTCATCCGCGACGTGCGCGAATCCGCCGAGTTCGCCGCCGGGGTCCGCACCGCTCTTTCGACGCTTTCCTCCTCGCTGGACACGACCACGATTTTTGAAACCTCCCAGGCCGTCTTCGAGGCCGATGTCGCCCGCCGCCGCAACCTCAAGGATTACATCGCTGTCCAACGGTTGCGGCAGGCGGAACGCGCCCTCGATTTGCGCGACCAGGCCTTGGCTTTGACCCGCGAGAAATACGAATTCAGCGCGGCCTCCGCCGTCCTGGAACGCCTCGCCGAGATCAAGGAAATCGACGCGGACCGCACCTTGGCTCAACCGGAGAAAATCCAGGCCGTCCGCCGGCGTCTGTTCGGCGCGGCCCCCGCTCAGGAGACCCTTCTCCCACCCACCGACCCTTCCGATGAAAACCTCGAATAACCTGCCGCTCGTCGCCTTTCGTGGCTACCAGCAATCCGCGTTCTGGGACCATTCCACCAAGACGCTCATCGAACACTGGAGCCGCCAGATCGGCAAGAGTTACACCTACGCCGCGTGGGCCGTGGACCGTCTGCTGCGCTCCCCGGGCCGCCTCGTCACGGTCCTCTCCAACAGCCGCGAGAACGGCGCGGAATTCGTCGCCAAGGCGCAGGACGTTTGCCGCAAATTGGGTCAGGCCATCGAGACCGAGAGCAACCAGGCCGAACTCGACGGCGCGCCCGCGCTTTCCGAAGACGTGAAATACGAAAACATGCGCTTTGAGATCCGCCTCACCATCGGCGGGCAAGTGGGCCGCATCAAGGTCCTCGCCGCCAACCCGCGCACGGCCCGGGGTTTCTCGGGCGACCTGATTCTGGACGAGTTCGCCTTCCACGAAGACAGCGCCGCGATCTGGGAAGCCGCCGAGCCGATCATCAGTTCCAACCCCGATTTTCTCTGCCGCATCCTTTCCACCGGCAACGGCCGCCGGAACATGTTCTACCAACTCATCAGCGAGGGCCGGATCAGGTACCGCCGCATCCGCCGCTCCGACGCCTGGGCCGCCGGTGAATTGAAAATCTACTCCCAGGTGGATGGCCGCGAACTCACCCCCGCCGAAGCCCGCGCGCAGAGCAGCGACAAGCGCGCCTACGACCAGAACTACGAGTGCGCGTTCGAGGACGAAAACGCGCCGCTGCTCACCGCCGAACTCATCAGCGCCGCCGAGCGCGCCGACCTGACCGACAGCGTGGACCGCCAGACCTGGCGCGCCGCTACTCTGGCCCGGATGGCCGCGCACGTCGGCAGCCTGGAAGCCGGTCTCGACGTGGGCCGCTCCCGCGACCTCTCCGTGCTGGCCGTGCTCGCCCGCCAGCCCGGCACGGATGTGCGCCGCCTGGTCGGCCTGCTGGAGATGGAAAACGTCCGCCTGCCCGAACAGCAGAAACAGCTCGACGCCCTGTGCGCGCTGCCGAATTTCACCGGCGTCGAGATCGACATGACCGGTCTCGGGTTGGGGTTGTTCGAGTACGCGGAAACTCGCCACGGCAGCCGCCGCGTGCGCGGGGTCCATTTCTCCAGCACGGAGCCGGTGGGCCGCCTGCAAGCCACCGATGGCCGCAAGGCGACGACCGCGCGCGTCACCGAGATCATGGCGACCGACCTCGTGGAAATGTTCGAGGACCGGCGCCTGGAAATCCCTGCCGATCCACGTCTGCGGGATGACCTGCGCCTGCCGGAAAAAGTGGTCTCGCCCGGGGGCCGGGTTTCCATCGCCGCGAGCCGCGCCGGGGATGGCCACGCCGACCGCTTCTGGAGCCTCGCGCTGGCAGTGCGCGCCGGACGCCGCGCCGACCGGATGCCGCCGCCGCTCGCCTTCGATCCGCTCGACGCGCTGCTGTCTGCCTCCAATGTGCTCCTCGATTCACCCGACACCCGCGAAGTCATTACCCACCATGCGCTCCACCTTCTTTAACCTTGTCCAGGTAGGGATGGCTCTCCGAGCCACTCCGTGACCTCCCGTCAGCGAACCCGCCCGACATCTCAACAACACGGAGTGGCTCGGAGAGCCATCCCTACCTTCAGAAGATGAACACGCCCATCGAACTTCCCGCCAACCCATTTGCGTCCCTACGTGACCACGCCGCCGTTTCTGGCGTCCCGCACACGGAACTCTTCTCCGCCTCCGAACTCGAAACGCTCGCCTACCGCCGTTTCAACCCGCTCTCCACGCTCACCGCGCAATCGCTCTCTTCCGCGCTCGACGCGTTCAGCGCGGGCATCCTGGCGTCCGCCGCGCGGCTGTGGGAGGAAATTGCCCGCCGCGACGAGACCGTGGCCACCGTCAAGGCCAAGCGCGAGGAAGCGGCGGCGTTGAGGGATTGGAGCGTCGTGCCGCTGGATGATTCGCCCGCCGCGCAGGACCAGGCCGCCGCGCTCGAACACTTCTACCGGCACCTGCGCGCCGCCCACGCGCTCAACCGGCACACGGCGGGCGGGTTTCCGTTGCTCGTCACGCAGATGATGGACGCCGTCTCCTTCGGCTACGCAGCGCACCATCTCATCTGGCGCCCGGACACGGGTCGCCCGCTCGCGTTGCCCTCGGGGCGGAGCGTCCCGGCCCTGAGCGCGACGTTCGAGTACGTGCCGCTGGAGTTCTTCGAGGCGCGCACCGGGGAGCTGCGTTTTCTCGGGCTGAGCCTGGGGTACGACGGCGCGCCGCTCGCCCCCGGCGAATGGATGATCACCACCGGCCCCGGCCTGATGCGCGCCGCGTCGATCCTGCATTATTACAAGCGTTTGGCGCAACACGACCTCGTCAACTTCAGCGAGAAATTCGGCACGCCGGGCCTCGTCGTCCACACGACCGCCGGGAAGGACTCGCCCGAGGGTCAGGCCGCCGCCAACCTGGCGCGCGGGCTGGCGGGCAACTATCGGGGCGTGCAGTACGGCGCGAGCGAAAACAAGATCGAAGTCGTCTGGCCGACCGGCGGCGGCAACAGCAGCCAGTTGCCGATGACCGCGATCATCGAAGACGCCAAACGCGGGCTGGCGACGCTGTTCCTCGGCGCGGACCTCTCTACCCTGTCACGCGCGGGTCAGGCCGTGGGCGCCAGCGTGCAGGGCGAGGAACGGGCGCGGCGGGAGCGGGCGGATTGCGCGCGGATCGAGGAGACGCTCAACGCCGCCATCGACCCGGTGGTGCTGCGGTGGTTCTTCGGGGAAGGCGCGCCGATCCTGGCACGGGTCACCCTGGAAGCGCCGATCAACGAGGACCGCACACTGTTGTGCAACCTCGTCGAGCAGCTCGTCAACCTGGGCGCGCCCGTGCCGATGGCGGCGATTGCCCGGCGGCTCAACGTGCCGCTGGCACGGGCGGGCGACCGGGTATTCCAGCCGCCCACCCAGGCGTTGCAGACGATCCGCGAACCCGCGCCCACCGCCCTGGCGGCAGCTTTCAACGCCGAGGAAACCATCGATCTATGACCACTCCACAAAAAACTCTGTCCATCGGCGCGCTGCTGGCGACGAACGTCGAACTCACCTCGCTCGCCGCCCACGCCAGCGCGGACGGCTGGCTGCTGCTCGCGCCCTACGGCGAGACCCCTTACTGGCACAAGGACGACGCCGGAACCCTGCAACAGTTCCGCCAGGTCTTCACCCCCGCCCAGGCCGGTCGCATGGTCGCGGCGTTCAACGCGCTCGCCGCGAAAAAGGGCCACCGTTTCCGGGGCCTGCCGATCTACGCCGGGCATCCCGACGCCGATCCGCAACGCTGGCCCGACGAACGCCGCCTGGGCGGGGTCGTGAGCCTCGACGCCCGCGCCGACGGCCTGTACGTCCGCGCCGCCTGGAACGATCTCGGCGAACAGAACCGCGCGCAGGGTTACCTCGTGTATCCCTCGCCCGCCTGGCTCTACGACCGCGGCGCGGCGCACGCCAGCGGGATCATCGCGCCGGACGAACTGCGCTCGGTGGGCCTGACCAACACCCCCCGCCTGCCCGACGTGCCC
This sequence comes from uncultured Chthoniobacterales bacterium, assembly GCA_964250695.1. Classification (GTDB taxonomy): domain Bacteria; phylum Verrucomicrobiota; class Verrucomicrobiia; order Chthoniobacterales; family SZAS-18; genus CAHJWO01. Next base: position 143,193 of record CAXUGY010000001.1, read on the forward strand.
GCCTGGACCAACTCCGATTCACCCGACCAACCCAAACCTGATTCCAACGCCATGAATTACAAAGACCTCCTGCTCGCACACTTCGGCCTGCCCGCCGACGCCACCGACGAACAAATCCAGCACGCGCACCACGCCCGGCAAGAACACGCCGCCCGTGCGGAACAGGCGCTCCTTGCCGCCCACGCCGAACGCGACCAAGCCCGCGACGCGGCGGGCCGATTCCGCACGGCGGCGGTCAACGCGCAACTCGACGCGGCCATCAACGCCGGGCGGCTCACGGCGGCGGAGCGCGAGGGATTCGCCGCGCGCTTCGAACGGGATTTCGAGGCGGCGGAGCGCGAACTCGGCGAGCGCCGTCTCGCGCTCAACACGCACGGCCTGGGCCTGCGCCCCGCCGCGCTGGGGCTCGACCTGAGCACCGCGCACGGACGGGCGGCGGCGTTCAATTCGCGGCTGGATGCGCTGATGCGTCCCGTCGTCGCGGGCGGACGCGGCCTGAAGTTCGATGCCGCCATCGCCGAGATGCGCGGCAGCACCGAAGACGCCCCGCTCCTGCGCGCCATGGAAGGCAAGTAAACCATTCACCGACCAGAAACTAACATCCACACACCAAAAGAACTCACATTGCCATGACTGACACCACGACCCACCAACCGCTGCTGCATCCCGCCGCCGTGCTCGACCCGGCTTCGGTCGAGTCGCGCCACCGCGCGCTCGTCGAAAACGGCACGCATCCCATGATCGCCGAAAAACTGGCCCACGACGCCACCACCAACCAATTGCTGCGCGACCGCCGCAACCAGCCCGCCGAAACCACCAACGCCTGACTTTTGCCTGCTGCATTTTGACTTTTAACTTTTCCATGAAACCTCGCCTCTCCTTCTTGCTCGCGGTCGCTTGCGCGTCGCTCAACGACCGGCTCCAGGGCCGCGCGCTCGCCATCAATGACGACGCCGTGTTCGCGCCGAACGAAGCCGCCCACGGCACCGAAAGCCTCGATGCCGACGCGAACGCCCTCGTGTCGTTCCGCAACGCCGTCGTGGTCATCGGCAGCGACGACCGCCACTTCACCCTGCCCGCCGCCACGACCGACATCCCGCGCGGCATCCTGCTCAACGACACCGTGGACACCGGCGAACCCGGCGCGGTGCGCAAGGCGGTGGCCATCTTCGGCCTCCACGGCGGCACGTTGCCCGCCGTGGCCGCCGGGGCCATCGCGGTCAACGCGGAACTGGTCGCCGACCTCGCCACGCCGGGGCGCGTCAAGCCGCTGCCCACGGCGGCGGGCACCTACGTCGTGTTTGGCCGCGCGCGGTTCGCGGTGGCCGCCGCCGGGGACCCCGTGTCCATCATCCACTGCGTGCCGCGCGTCGTGGCCGTGTCCTAACCTCGTCTAACATCCAGCTCAAAAAATCCTACCATGATCGCTACTCCTACCCTTGCGGGAACCCCCGTCAACCAGTCCGCCATCGCGGCCAACATCCTCGCCTCCCTGGGCGTGCCCGCGCGTGAATCGTTTGCCATTCACGACGCCGACGATAATTTCGCCCACGGACGCGTGCTGGCGTTCAACGCCTCGCAGTTCGCGGGCAACGCGCCGGTCGAGTTCCTGTCGAACTACGCCGTGCGCTACCATGACGCCCACGCCCAGGGCGTCGATGCGATCCGGCGTTTCATCGCGCCGGACGTGCCCGGCACGACGAATTTGTTCGTCGAGTACGCGCTGTATAATTACGCCGACGCGTTTCTCGCGCTGGACAACGCGTCGGACGACCTGCGCGCCATCGGGGCGGACTTCCCCACCCTGCGCAGCCCGAACCACCAACTCGTCACCCAACGCATCGCCAACCGTGGGTTGGCCGTCGAGGTGGACGAGGACGAGGAACGGCTCGACAGCGACTGGCAGGAGCGCAAAATCGCGTTCCTGCGCGGCGTGCTCGACCGCGCGCGGCTGCGGCGCACGATTGCGCTGTTCGTGGCGGGCGCGGTGAACGTCAACAAGACGTGGAACGGCGCGTCCGACCCGGATCAGGACGTGATGGACGAACTCGAAGCGCAGAGCTTGCGGGCGACGCGCATCCTGTACGGACCGGGCGCGTGGACCAAGCGCAGCTGCGCGCTGCGCACGCAGAACACGGCGGGGTCGTTCGCGTCGGCCAAGATGACGCTCGAAGACCTGGCGGGCGAGTTTGCCGTGGAGGAAGTGCAGGTGGCCCGTCCGAAATACACCACCGGCACGACCACGGCGGGCAACATCGTCGGCAGCCAGGTGCTGATGTTCGTCGCCGGGGAGAGCCTCGGGCGCAACGACTTCAGCAACCTGAAGACGTTCACCACGCCGACCAAGACCGGGCAGCGGTACGCCGTGTACGTGCGGCAGGTCGGGGACAAGCGGTGGCGGATCGCCGTCGAGTGCTACGAGACCGTGGCCATCACGAGCACGGTGGGGCTGGAAGTCATCACCGTCAGCTAACCAACCCGTACAGAATGCAAAATGCAAAATGCAGAATGCAAAAGCCGGAGAAGACACGATGCCATCGTCGCCGATCCTCTGCCTGCCGCTTTCCGTACTTTTGCATTCTGCATTCTGATTTTTGCATTTTATGAACTGGGTTGCGATCACCATTGACGATTTGAAGGCCGTGGCTTTCGGCGGCATCATCGATGCGGCGCAGGCGGCGGCGGTCGGGGCGCACGACCCCGTGGCGGAGGCCGTGGCGGATGCGGTGTCCACCGTGCGCGGGGCGATCTCGGCGGGCAACGTGCTCGACGCGGACCCCGCCAAGGTGCCGCGCAGTTTGCGCTCGCTGGCGGCGCGGTCGGCGGTGTTCGCGCTCATGGAACGGGTGCAGATGGACCTGAGCGTCGATCAGCGCGGGACGCGGCAGGCGGATCTGTTGCGGTTGCAACGGATCGGCGAGCAGCGGCAGCGTTTCGAGCAGCCCGACGTGCCCGCCGGAGCGGCGGAAATGCAGCCGGGGCCGGGCGGCGAAACCGTCGCGCCGGGGAACCGTGGGCACAGCCGCGAGGAATTGCGGGGGATTTAACGGCCATGTCTCTTCTCACCGAAATCCAGCAGCAGGCCGGGGCGCGGCTCTCGACGCAGGCGTTCTTTTCCGACGCGGCGGCAGGCACGCCGAAACCGGTCCTCGTGCTCACCGAGCAGATCGGCGACCTGGCGGGACGCGTGCGCCAGAGCCTCGGGCAACCGGGGATCGTGTGCGTCGTGCTGACACCCACGGCACGCGCCACGAACCGGGATCGCGTGCGGCCTTATTTCGACGAGGTGAAACTCGTCGTGCGGACGCAGGAAAACGTCCTGCTCAACCGCGCCGCCACCGGGACGGGTCAGCCCGCGAGCCTGGTGGCGGAGGCGGCGGCGTGGTTCCTGCACGGGTTCGTCCCGGCGGGGCCGGGCGGCACGCTGTTCCTGGAGGAAATCCGGCTCGTCGCCGACGCGCGGCTGCTGGTCTACGAAACCGTGTTCACCCTGCAAAGCGGCCTGAAGAAACGGCCGGTGCGCTCATGAGAATCTTCATCGACCATTTTTGTCTCGCGGCAGGCGGCGGCGAGTCGCCCGCAGCGTTGAGCATCAACGGCAGCCAGCCCGTGCAGATCAGCCGGGGATTGCACGCGGCAGCGGCGAACGTTCTGCCGCTCGGCGGGCGGGTGAATACGCTTTCGTTCGCCGTGACGCGGGCACACGCCAGCCACGGCGCGGCGGAGGGGTTCCTCTTTGCCCACGCGGCGACGCTGCCGGAAAGCGGCCACGCGACGTTTCTCTGCGAGGACGTGGACGGACCGCAGGTGCAATACGCGGCGGCGGCAGCGGCGATCACCGCCGACCACGGCACGCAGAACGGCAACCACACCACGCACCGCTACACGCTGGTTTGCGGCGCGCTCACCGGCGGCGAACTAACCTGACCGTCCCCTTTCCATCCTTCAGCCTCTTCTTCTATGTCATTCCAACTCGTCCGCCAGGGAATCCGCCTCCGCACCGACGAACGCCGCCGGGGTCCGTTGCTCGATGCGTTCACCCACGCCACTCCCCAGGGTTGGGTACGGGCCGCCACGCAATTCGAGGTCGCGCTGGCGCGCGGCGGCGTGCTCGTGGACGTGGGGAACCTGTCCAGCGTCACGCTCGAAGCCTCGCCCGAGGCGGACCGGGACGGCGCGCGCGTGTTTTCGCGGACGCTCGCCGGGAGTGCGCTCGACGCGTCGTTGACCGAAGCGACGTGGGCCGACGGGTCGAAACAGCACGCGCTCTTCACGTTCAGCAGCGCGGAGATGAACGTCGCGCTCGGCGGGGAGGCCCGCGCGGATTTCTGGCTGGTCGTGACCGTGCTGACGACGGCGGGCAACCCGCTGGTCTGCGGAGTCGGGAGGTTCATCCTGGTGGACGACGGCACGTTTGCCGGGACGCCGCCGCCGCCCGCCAACCCGGGCTCGGGGTTGACCATCGCGCAGGCCGACGCCCGGTACGCGCAGGCGGCGGGCGTGCTCAACTTCGCCCCGGGGATCACCGGGACGACCGGCGGGGGCAGCGGGCGGCTCGACGGCGTACCCACCGCGACGCTGCCCGGTTATTACGCGTTGGTGATGCGCGAGGCCGGGCAAGGGTTGACGGGTTGGGTGCTGGAACCGGACGCGGAACCGGCCCCCGGGGTGCGCGTCGTCGTGCCGGGAGACCACGGCGCGGGGAATTTGCGCTCGTGGCGGCAGCGGCTGTGAACCTCGTTTGATTTATGAATGATGACTCGAGGGCGGAAGTCTGGACGCTGAGCGGCGGGGGAGTGACCCGGGCGGCGGCGGAATGCGGCGTGACCGATCTCGTGCGGCGGCGGGTCAGCCAGGGGGCCGACGTTTGTCTCGTGCAGGTGGACGGGCAGGCGGTCGGGACGCCGCCGGTGTTTGCGCACGGGGAGACCGTCGTCATTGCCCGCAACGGGATGACGTGGTTTGCCGGGCGCGTGACCGCCGTGACCACCAGCGGCGACGGGGAGGCGCAGGGGCAGGTCTACCGGCTGAGCGGGCCGTGGTGGTTCCTGGAACAACTCGTGGCGCGGCAACGGTGGAGCGTGCGCGGCGGGGCGGGGTCGGCGTGGACGAGCCGCCTCATTTTAGGTCAGGCCGTGGACGGCTCGCCGCTGACCACGGGCGAGGTGATCGCGCAAACGTTGCAGGGCGTCGTGGACGCGGGCGCGCCGTTGCAGGCGGGGGTGATCGAGCCGGACCTGATCCCGCCGTTCGACGAGGTGCGCGAGTTGACCTGCGCGGAGGTCGTCCAGGCGATGCTGCGCTGGCACCCGGATTGCGTGGCGTGGTTCGATTACTCGACGGCCCCGACCCCGACGTGGCATTGCCGGAAACGCGGGAGTTTGCCGGAGGTGACGCTGGCCGTGGGGAGCGCGCCGGTCGCGGCGGTGCGAGGCGTGACCGCACGGCACGATCTGGCCGTGCCGGCGGTGGTGCTGAATTATGAGGTGTGGGTCGAGGGGGAAGGGGGGGCAGCGCTCTTGGACATCGTAACCGACGCCGCGCCCGCCGGGGCGACGGGCCGGGAGTTCGGCGCGGTGGTGGGGACGATCCCGCTGCACGCCGTAGGAACCGTGACGGACGCCGCGGCGGCGGTGCGCGCGCTGGTGGGAGGGGGGACGGAGGGAACGGGCGGGCGGGCGGCGGGATATCTGGCGGCGTGGGCGGCAGTGCCGTACAGCGGGAGCATCGTGCTGGTGGAGGGCCGGGGGGAATTGGGCGGGGCGGGCGCGGGGCTGGGGAGCGTCTTGAATCTGACCGGGAGCGGGGCGGCGGACTGGGCGACGATGCGCGCGCTGGTGGTCGAGGAGGAGGTGCGCGTCGCCACGGGGACGACCGTGCTGCGGTTCGGGCCGGAGGCGGGCGCGGGGAAGGAGGGGCTGAGCGCGGCGTTGCGCGTGACGCGACCCGGCGCACCGGGGCGGGAGGCGGGCAGCCCGGGGCTGGCCGGGACCGCGATGAGCGGGGTGCGCGTGAGCGGGAGGATCGGGCCGGACGTTTAACGCAGAGGACGCGGAGAAAAGGCAGGAGGGACGCAGAGAAGAGGGAGGAGAGTGGGAGGAAGAAGATGGGAGGAAGAGGGGAGGTGGCGGGAGAGGCGGAGACGCTTCTCCCCGTCTTGCTTTTGGGGGGATTGTGGGAAGAATGGGGCATGGTTGACGTTTCGCCCCGGCAGAGTTGGAGCGCGCTGCTCGCGCACGGGTTGGTGCTCGGCGGGGCGGGGGCCGCGATTTTCCTGGCGGGCGGCGCGCCGCAGGGGAACCTGGGCGTGTTCCTGCTGTGCGCGGGGGTGGCGCTGGTCGCGTGTCCGCCGAGGGCGCGCGTGGAGTGGCCGCTGTGGGCGGCGGCGGCGGGGCTGGTGGCGGGCGGCGGGCTGGCGTTCCTGCCCGCGCGGTGGCTGCCGACCCCGCTGTGGCGGCAGGCGATGGCGGCGGCACCGGCGGTCGTGCTGCCGCCGAGCATCACCGCCGCGCCGGGGGAGACGGCGTTCTGGCTCGCGCTGCTGGCGTTGTCGCTGGTGACCGGGCTGTTCGCGTTGTCGCAACCGGTGCGGGCGCGGGGGATGATCTGGCTGGTGTTGGGAGCAGTGACGGGGTGCGGGGTTTATGCCGGGCTGGCGATGTACGCCAAGGTCAGCGGGTGGAATTATCCCTTTTCAGGCGGGGCGACGTTCGGATTTTTGCCGAACCGGAACCACACGGCGACGCTGTTGATCACGGGGAGCGTGCTGGCCCTCGGGCTGATGAGCGTGGCGTTCCGGGACCGGCGGTGGGCGGTGGCCGACGCGGCGGTGGCCGGGGGGCTGGCGTGCGTGGTGGCGCTGGGATTTTTCTCGGCGTCGCGGGCGGGCGTGCTGATCCTGCTCGCGGGCGGAGCGTTGTGGCTCGGGGGCCTGCGCGGCAGGCACCGGCCCGGGCGGCTGCTGGCGGTGGCGACGGTGGCGCTGGTGGTGGCGGGCGGGTTGTTTTTCGCGTTCAAGAGTCCCGCGCGCGACCGGCTGCTGGAGATGGGGCGCGTCGGCGCGGGCCGGAAGGGGCCGGTAGTACCCACTCCAGGGTCCTCGACGGGCACAGCGGAGAGCGGGGGGACGGTGGCCGCGCCGAACCAGGAGCGCGCCCCGGCGGACCCGCCGTCGGAGTTTCGCCTGGTGATTTACCGCGACACGCTGAACATGATCCGGGACCAGCCGTGGACCGGAAGTGGGTTGGGGACGTTCGCGGGGGTGTTTCCGCAGTACCGGCAGGCCTCGCTGGTGGAGTTCAACGCGCTGCACCCGGAGAGCGATTGGCTGATGCTGATGGCGGAAGCCGGGGCGCCCGCGTTGGCGTGCGCGGGGGTCCTCGCGGGGCTGGCGGCGCGGCGGCTGGCGGGGCTGGGGGAGCAGCCGTACTGGCCGCTGCGGTGGGCGTGCGCGGCGGCGGCGGCGGCGGCGTTTCTGCACGGCGCGGTGGACGTGCCGGCGCACCGGGCCGCGCTGGGCTGGTGGATGCTCGCGCTGGCGGGGCTGGCGTTGCAAAGGCAGCCAGCGGGCGGCGGGGGCGGCGGGGAGAGGACCTCACGCCAAGCCGCCAAGCCGCCAAGGGAAGAGGGAGCAGGAGGGAGCGGGGGCGGAGGATGGCAGGGGGGCGTCCAGCGGGCGGTGTTCGTGCTCGGGGGGATGGGGGCGCTGGCGCTTGGTGGACGGCTCGTGCGGGCGGAGTGGTTCGGCGGGGCGGCGTTGCCACCGTTCGCGGCGGAGAACGCGCCGCGGCGGATGTTCGAGGCTTACCAGCGGAAGGATTACGCGGCGGGAGAGGCGCTGGGACGCCGGACGCTGCGGGATGCGCCGCTGACGGCGTCGGCGTACTATTACCTGGGGATCATCCTGGCGGTGTCGGACGAGGAGGGGGTCGATCAGCAGGTGGACGAAATGTTTTTGGCGGAACGAGTGCTCGACCCCATCATGCCGAACGTGCCGAGACGGCAGGCCCCGGCGTGGGCGGGGTACGATCCGGTGCGGCAGACGGCGATGCTGCTGGAAGAATTGGGACGCATGGGGCGGATCAACCGGGCACTGGCGCGCGGGCTGCCGGAAACGCTGCCGTATTACGGGAATCTGGTGGGCAACGCGGTGGCGCAGCCGGACGTGCAGCGCCGGTTGCTGGCGGCGGCGAGACCCGATCCCCGGTTCGAGGCGGCGTGGATGCGCTCGGTAAACCCGGCGATGGGACAGACGCAGGCCGACGGGCTGGCGGCGGACGCGGCGTGGGTCGGGCAGGGCGGGACGTTGCGGCCCGATTGGTATCTGCAGAGCGAACGCGCGGGGCCGTCGCGGGCGGCGGCGGAGGCGAGCGAGGGAACGCCGGGAGGGGAGTGGGAGGATGCCGGGTGGGCCGTGCGGCTGCGGCAATGTGTTTACGCGGGCCGGCACCAGCGAGCGGTGGAAATGCTCACGCGGCGGTTCGGGATCTCGCTGGCGTTGCCGGAGGGGGCGGCAGGCACGGACACGGACACGGACACGGACGCGGGAGCAGCGGCGGCGGAAGCATGGCGGCGGCAGGCAGCTCTGGCCGCCCACGACGGGAAGTGGAAAGATGCGTGGCTCGCATTGGAGCGTTACGTGCGGCACACGCGGCAGACGGAATGGCCGTGAGGGCGAGTGGAGGCGCGTGTCTCAAAAAAATAGGAACTGGCCCGGAGAGCCATCCCTACCAGGAGGGTGCAGGCGGTTTGCGATGGCTATTTTCGGCATGCCGGGCTAAGATGCCTGGCTCGCGCCGTTGGTAAACCCCGCGCGAACGCGGTTCCTTTGCTATGAATACTCCTCGCTATTGGCAGAATAACGTCCGGTTCCAAGATGGCAGCCAAACCACGCTGACCATCCAATCGGAGGCCGGACGCTCGGACCTCAACGAGAAGATTTTCATCCTGCAATCGCTCGGCGGGGTACGTCAGTTGCAGGGATGGAAGTTCAATTTCCTCGGGTCGCCCCGGGAAACCCCGGCGTTCGTGCCGGAAGCGGCGGCGGAATTGTTGGGCGAGCACATTCCTTATTGGCTCGGCACCGCCAGCGGCAAGCTAGTGGGCTAGGACCCCTTCAGTCCGAGCGTCGCCGTGGACGCACCGGGTAAGAAGCCGTTGAAACGGCTGGGTGGCAGCGGGCACCATCGGCACCGGGCTAAATCCCGGTGTTACAGCCATTTTTACAGCGATTGAAACGGGTCGGGAAAATGGCGCCCGGAGGTCGCCATCCACCTCCAGAGCTACAAAAGGTTGCCCGTTCAGAAGGAGTAACCCACGGTCAGGTTGAACTGCTGGACGTTCACCGAGATCACGCTGCCGTCGTATTCACCGGCGGCGAGGCTGCTGCGGGTGATGCGCGAGGTGGCCGGGACCTGCCATTGGTAGGCCGCGTCTATCGTGACCCGGCCGACATGGTAACCGACACCCGCCGTGAGCAGGTGCTCGGTGATGGCGGCGGTGAGGGGAGTCAACGTGTGGTCGGGCACGGGGTTGTTACCGTAGGCGTAACCGGCGCGGACCGTCCAGTGATCGTCGAGTCTTTGCTCCGCGCCGAGGCGTCCGACGTACTGGTCTGACCAACGCAGGGGAATCGTGTCGTCGAGACGGCTGGAACCGACGAGTCCGTTGAGATCGGCGTTGTTGCCGCGCGTGAGATGCACGGGGAGTTTTTCAAAGGCGTCGGACCAGTTGATCCAGTCGAACTGCGCGCTGAGGATCAGGCGGTGGGTGACGCTCCAGGCCACGCCCGCGCTGAGCTGCTGGGGGAAGAGGTTCGTGACCTCGGCGTCGTAGGCGAAATCGCTTCGGGCCGCGCCGAGGCCGAGGTTGGCCAACTGCGGGTGAGCGTTGCCGGTGGCCCTTCCGTGGGTCTCGATGCGTGCGCGGCTGGTGTAGGAAACGCTGAACGTGAGCGGGGCGATGGGCTGCCAGCGCAGGCCGCCCTGGCCGTTCCAGCCGAAGCCGTCGGTCTCCAGGTCGAGGAGCGTCTTGACGGTGCGCAACGTAGGCTGGGATTGAAAAACGTAGGGCGCACGCAGGAGGTTCTGGTTGTAGAGCAAGCCGACGTTCGCGCCGACCGACAACGTGCGGTGCAGTTGGAAGCTCGCGCCGAGGGCAGTGCGCAGGAGGCCGATTTCGGAGTCGTTCGGGCGGATGCCGTAGCTGGTGCGGCCGTCCGCGCCGCCGGGGGCGTCGCGGTAACGCCAGTCCGTGCGCGCGGCGATGTCGGGGTTGACGCCGAGGGCGAGGTGGACCGGGCCGAGCGGAAGGCTGAGGGCGGCCTGGCCGATGACCCCGGCGGTGGTCAGGGAGGAATCGTCGTTGGCGCGGTTGTGGAAGTTTCCCTGGACGACGCCGACGTGGACGCCGAGTTGGGCGGTGAGGTGGTCGATCTGGCTGAGAGCGGCGGGATTGTTGAAAAGAGCGTCGAGCGGGTCGGCAGCCACGGCGGCGCCCGTGCCCGCCATGCCCATGGCGCGGGCGCCCGCGCCGTCCTGATACAGCCCGGCGGCGGGGGCGCGGTGGAGAAGCAGGATTGAGAGAGCGAGGGTCGCGGTTGTCGTCGTTAATCGTTCGATCCCAGGGGTTTTCATAGGGAGTTTTCCCCAGGCGGCGCGGAGGAAAGACCGGAGGAAGTTCGGGCGGGAAGAAATCGGCAGCAGCGGTGTCATCGTGATGGCGTCCGGTTAAGCGCTGATGGAGAGCGCGTTGTGACTTTGAGGGATTTGGCGGTCGCTTTTCAAGCACCGTTTAAAGGCGCAAGCATCGTGCCACGGCCAGGCAGGAAGGGGAGTTTTCCCGGGCGGAGCAGGGGCGGAAGGCGTCGGAAGGCGTCGGAAGGCGCCCCGGGGCAGCCACCGGAGCGGCCGTCCTACCACTGAATCGCTTCGCGCGCGGTAGCCAGGAAACGCGCCAGGGCCGGGGAGCCGTTGTCCTTGCGCCAAGCGGCGCAGAGCTGGTATTCGGGGGTCGATTTGTCCAGCGGGACGAAGCGGACCAGCGGCATCGCCAGCCGCCCGATCTGCGCCGGAAAAAGGGCCACGCCGAAGCCTGCCGCCACGTAGTTGAGCGCGGAGGGCGAGCGGTCGGTTTCCAGCGCGATCTCCGGCTCGAAACCCGCCCGCTGACAGAGCGCGAGCAGCCAGGGGCTGAAGGCCGGGGCGTCCTGGCGAGCGGTGAAGATGAATTTTTCGCGGGCGAGTTCCTTGAGCGCGAGCACGCGGCGGGTGGCGAGAGAATGGTCCAGCGGGAGGGCGGCGACCAGGCGTTCGCGGCTCATGACGGCGACCTCCAACTCATCGTGGGGTTGGGGCAGGCCGAGGCCGATGATTCCGAGGTCGATGCGGCGGTCCACGAGTTCCTCGATCTGGCGGGTGGGCGTCAATTCGGTGAGGTTGATTTCCACGTCGGCGTAGCGTTTGCGAAAGGAACGCAGGACCGTGGGCAACCATTCGTAAGAAAGTTGCGCGATGAAGCCGATGGCGAGGCGGCCCGTTTCGCCCCGGGCGGCGCGACCGGCGGCGCGGGCGGCCTCGTCGGCGGCGCGGAGCAGACGGTGGGCGTGGTCGAGGAAGACCTTGCCGGCGGCGGTGAGCGCGACGTGGTGACGGTCGCGGTCCAGGAGCGTCGCGCCGAGTTCCTCTTCGAGCTGCTGGATTTGCACGCTGAGCGCGGGCTGGGAAACGTGCAGGCGTTCGGCGGCGCGGCGAAAGGAGAGTTCCTCGGCGGCGGCGGCGAAATAGCGAACGTGGCGGAGTTCCATGGGAGGGGTGTTCGCCGCGATGATAGCACAGGATTATCACGAAGAGAAATACAAAGTCTTTCCATTTTCACGGGGATGGCGGACGTTCTGCTATCCAAGAAAGGATCTTATGACACCCATTCACCCTTACGCGCTTCCCACGGCTTCGCCGAAGCGCGCCCATGCCCACACCATTTACCGCGACACCCCGCTGGCCGTTCGTCCTCCCGGCACCGTGGTCCGCCTGCGGCGTTCCAGCCTGTACGCGCTGGTCCAACAGGACGAACGCGCCAGCGGCGGAATTCTGCTCGGCCTGGCCGCGCTGACCCTGCCGGTGGTCGTTTACAGCTTCACGCAGTTGTGGAGTCTGCTGGCCGGTGGGTCGCTGCAACACGCGATCCGGGCGTTTCTGCCCTGAGGCGGGCGGAAAGAAGAAAACCTCCCGCCAAGCCGCAAAAACGCAAAGGAAGAACGGAGAAAGAGGGCGGAAGAATCCTTTTCTCCGTTCTTTTTTTCTTCCTTGGCATCTTGGCGGGAGGTCCTGCCGGATTCACGGCGGGGGAAGGGCGGCGTCGGAACGCAGGACGTGGGCGAGATTCTGGATGTGCTGGCGGGCGGCGGAAACGTAGAGTTCGCGGTCGCCGTCGAAGAGTTCGGCCAGGGAGGCCATCGTGGCGTCGTCGTGCGCGCGGAAGAGTTCGGCGGCCCGCCCGGCGCGCTCGGCGGGGAAACCTAGCGCCCGCAACGCGCTGATGCTCAGGTCGAGCGAACTGCCCAGGGTTTCGCGGAACACGTGCGCCGGGTCGAGGCCGCGGCGGATCAACTTGTAGGCGTGCGTGCGGTCCACCGCGCGGGCGAAGATCGTGAGGTGCGGGAAATCGGCGCGCAGCAGATCGACGAGTTCGAGGGATTTGTCGGGGTCGTCGATGGCGATGATGAAGAGCCTGGCGTGGTCGATGCCCGCGCTGCGCAGGAGATCCTCGCGCAGGGCGTCGCCGTAGTAGGCGCGCATCCCGAACTCGCGCAGGGTGTCCACCCAGTCGGCGTCGTGTTCGAGGACGGTCGTGGGGATGTCGTTGGCTTGCAGGAGGCGTCCGACGACGTGGCCGAAACGCCCGAAGCCCGCGAGGATGACCCCGCCCTGGTCGCGGGGCTGGACGGCGTCGGCGGGGCGGGCGGGGGCGGGGCGGGCGGAAAGACGGGCGGCCCGGCGGCGGGCGAGGCGGTCGTTGACCAGGAGCAGCAGCGGGGCGGCGGCCATGCTGAGCGCGACGGCGGCGGTGAGCGCGTTGGCGGCGGGGGCGGCGAGGACGTTTTTGCCCAGGCAGAACGTGATGAGCACGAAGGCAAACTCGCCGCCCTGTGCCAGCGCGAACGCGAAGAGCAGGCGGTCGCCGGTGGGCAGGCGGAAGACGTGGCCGAGCGCGAGCAGGACGAGGAATTTGCTGGCGAGGAGCGCGGCGACGAGGGCGAGCATCGTGCCCGGGTGTTGCGCGACGAAGCGGAAGTCGATGCCCGCGCCGACCGAGAGGAAGAAGAGGCCCAGCAGGAGGCCCTTGAAGGGTTCCAGGTCGGCTTCGAGCTGGTGGCGGTACTCGCTGTCGGCCAGGACGACGCCCGCGAGGAACGTGCCCAGCGCGGCGGACAGGCCGACCATCTGCATGAGCAGGGCGATGCCGATGACCAGACCCAGGGCGGTGGCGGTAAACATCTCGCGCAGGTCGGTGCGCGCGATGTAACGGAACAGCGGGCGCAAGGCGTAGCGTCCACCCAGGACGACCACGGCCACCGCGCCGAGCGTGCAGACCCCCTGCGCCCAGCCGGGGAGTTGGCCGATGTCCAGCGACCGCACCGCGCCGGACAGGGTTTCGGCGGGGGCGGCGGCGGGTTGCACGGCCAGGAGGGGCAGGACCGCCAGGATCGGGATCACTGCCAAGTCCTGAAACAGCAGCACGGCGAAGCAGGACTCGCCGCCGGGGGTTTTAAGGAGACCTTTTTCGCCGAGGGACTGGAGCACGATGGCCGTCGAGGACATGGCCAGGATGAGCCCGGCGACGAGGCCGGTGCGCCAGTCGTTGCCGACGGCCAGCGCGGCGAGCAGGATCGCCCCGGCGGTGGCGGCGACCTGCAGGCCGCCCAGCCCGAGCACACTGCCGCGCAGCTCCCAGAGCCGGGCGGGCCGGAGTTCCAGGCCGATCAGGAAAAGCATGACCACCACGCCGAACTCGCCGACGTGCAGGACGCCGTCGGCCTTGCCGTCGCGGCCGATGAAGCCAAGCGCCGCCGGGCCGATGGCTGCCCCGGCCAGCAGGTAGCCGAGCACCGAACCGAGGCCGAGACGTTTGGCAATCGGCACGGAAACGACCGCCGCGAACAGGTAGACGAAGATTTGGAGGAGGCCGGAACCGGTCATCGGACGGGACGTGGTTTACCTGATATCACCAACTTTTGGCAAGCGTAGACCCGGGCGGCTCCCCCTGTCGAGTCCGCGCCGCCGGAGGCCGGGGAAACCCCGAATCCGCACCGGGAGGGTCGGCGGAGAAAAGTTGACACGTCCAGGGGAGCTGGTTTGCACGGTTCAGCGGCAAGCGTACCTATCAGCCAATCCCCATGATCATCAACGAACACAAACTGGCCCGGTTCCTCGGGTGGTTCAGCATCGGACTCGGGCTGACCGAACTCTTCGCCGCCGAACCACTCGGCAAATTTCTCGGCACCAAGCGCACGGGCATCCTGCGCGGCTTCGGCGCGCGGGAGATCATGGCGGGCGTGGGCATCCTGACCAACCCGCGCCCGGCCCCGTGGCTGTGGGCGCGGGTCGCGGGGGACGCGCTCGACCTCGCCGCGCTCGGGATGCTCTGCACGCCGGACAATCCGCAGCGTGACAACGCGCTGATTTCCATCGGTGCCGTCGCCGGGGTGACGGCGCTGGATCTTTACGTGGCCGAGCAGTTGAGCTGAGGGGGGCTCCAGAGCAATAGAAACAGGGACTGGCTCGGAGAGCCATCCCTACCCGGAAATCCGGTTGCGCCGGAACGGGAGAACCTTGCCCGGTTTTCCCGCTCCGGCGAGCCGTTGCCCAGACCGCGATCTTTTCAAACGCCGTGACGGGCGTTCCGGCGGAGGCGTTGCGCGCCCAGCAGCAGCGTCGCGCCACCCAGCACGAACGCCCAGGCGCCCGGCTCGGGAACGACGTTCTGCACCACCGACAAATCCACCTGGCCGGGCAGGTAAAGCAGCGCGTAGGTGTAGCCGGACGGCAGCGTCCCGAGGGTGAGCAGGTTGCCCGATAACTGGAGGGTCGGGAAGTCGATCAGGTCGTAGACCCCCGTGCCGAAGCCCGCCAGCGCGGTGACGTTGACCGTGCCGTTGAGGTTGAGCGCGCCGTTGACGTTGAGGTGATCGTTCGTGCCGGTGGCCGAGCCGAGTTCAAAGTGGAACTGGGTCGCCACGTCGAAGGCCGCCGCGCCGTTGAGCGTGGTGGCACCGGCAGCGTCCGCGAACGCGCCGGTCGCCGCGTCCACCGTGCCGCCGGGGTTGACGTTGCCCGCGAGCTGGAACGCGCCGGTGAAGCTGCCGTTGCCCGTGAGCGTGCCGGTGGAAGTCTGGACCAGGCCGCCGTTGACGGTGAGCGTGCTGCCGCCCGCCGCGACGAGCGTGCCGCTGTTGGTCAGGTTGCCCGTCGTGGTGAAGTTGCGCCCGTTGGCGACCGTGAAGCTGCCCTGGTTGTTGTTGAGGCCGTTGATTTCCGTGAACACCGTGCTCGCGCCGCTGAGCGTGACCCTGGCGGCGTTGGTGGTGATCGTGCCGCCGCCGAACGAGAGCGTCGAAGTGTTGGCGGTGGCGGAACTGATCACGTTGTAGGCGCCGCCGGTGAGCGTGGCGCCGGAGAAATTCGTCAGGCGGCCCGCATCGACCGCGAGGGCGGACGAACCACCCGCGCTCCCCGAGTTGACCGTGTAGACGCCGTCGTTGGTGAACACGCCGCCGCTGGCCCCGCTAAGTGACAGCGTGCCGCCGCCGGTGGCCTCGGTCACACCGGTCGCGCCGGTGGTGAAGTCGTTGCCGTTGCCGCCGCCGGGCTGGATCACGAGCGGGTTGCCGCTCTGGTTGGCGTTGATCGTGCCGTTGTTGGTGAAAACCGTCTGGCCGCTGCCCAGGTTGCCCGTGCCCGCGAGGGTCGCGCCCGCCGCGACCGTCAGGCGGTCGCCGCCCACGTTGGCGAAGACGCGGTCGTTGGCCCCGTTGAGGTTGGTGACGCCGGTGCCCGCGAGGGTGACGCTGCCGCTCAGGCGCAGATCGTCGCCGTTGCCGCTGCTGTTGAGGTTGAACGTGCCTTGGTTGGTGAGCGTGCCCGCCAGCGTCGTTGTCGAGTTGTTGTTGGCGACCAGCGCGCCGGTGTTGGTCACGTTGGTGAGGGTCGCGGCGTCGTAAAGGACCACCGAACCGGTGCCGCTGGTGGCGAGGGTCGTACTGACGACGTTGGCGTTGCTGCCAATGCTGACCTGCGACCCGGTGAGCGCCTGGAAGCTGTTGCCGGTGAACACGCCGCCGCTCGCGCCGGAAAGCTGAAGGGTGCCGCCATTCTCAGCGCGGGCGACGCCGGTGCCGGTGTTGGTGAAGTCGTTGCCGTTGCCGCCGCCGGGCTGGAGAGCCAGGGTGTTGCCATTCTGATTGGCCGTGACGAGGCCGCCGTTAGTAAGGGTGGTCTGGCCGCTGCCCAGGTTGCCAGTGCCCGCGAGGGTCGCGCCCGCCGCGACCGTCAGGCGGTCGCCGCCGACGTTGGCGAAGACGCGGTCGTTGGCTCCGTTGAGGTTGGTGACGCCGGTGCCCGCGAGGGTGACGCTGCCGCTCAGGTGGATGTCGTCGCCGTTGCCGAGGCTGTTGAGATTGAACGTGCCGTTGTTGGTCAGCGTGCCCGCCAGCGTGGTCACCGAATTGTTGTTCGCCTGCAAATTGCCGGAGAACGTAAGGTTGGAGAACGTCGCCGCGTCGGACACGGTCACGACGCCGCTGCCGGTGGTGGTGAACGTGCTGTTGCCCGTGACGGTCACGCCGCCGGAGAGCAGGACCTGTGAACCGGCCAGCGCCTGGATGGTGCCGTTGTTAGTGAACACGCCGCCGCTGTTGCCGATGAGTTGGAGCACGCCGCCGTTGCTGGCCTGGAGGACCGCGCCGGAATTATTGGTGAAGTCGTTGCCGTTGCCGCCGCCGGGCTGGATCGCGAGCGGGTTGCCGTTCTGGTTGGCGGAGACCGTGCCGCTGTTGGTGAACACTGTCTGGCCGACGCCCAGGTTGCCCGTGCCTTGAATCGTCTGGTTTGCGCCGATGGTCAGGCGGTCGCCGTTGACGTTGGCGAAGACGCGGTCGTTGGCCCCGCTGAGAGTGATCAACCCGGTGCCTGCGAGGGTGACGCTGCCGCTCAGGCGCAGATCGTCGCCGTTGCCGAGGCTGTTGAGGTTGAACGTGCCGTTGTTGGTCAGCGTGCCGACCAGCGTGGTCGTGGTGTTGTTGCTGGCGACCAGCGCGCCGGAGAATGTGAGGTTGGAAAGTGTCGCCGAGTTGTTGACGGTGATGACCCCGGAGCCAGCGGTGGTGAATGTGCTGTTGCCGGTGATGGTGACCCCGTTGTTGAGCAACACCTGGGAGCCGTTGAGCGCCTGGATGGTACCGTTGTTGGTGAACACGCCGCCGGAGCTGCCTTCCAACTGGAGCACGCCGCCGTTGCTGGCCTGGAGGACGGCACCCACGTTGTTGGTGAAGTCGTTGCCATTGCCGCCGCCGGGCTGGATCACGAGCGGGTTGCCGTTCTGGTTGGCGGAGACCGTGCCGCTGTTGGTGAACACCGTCTGGCCGACGCCCAGGTTGCCCGTGCCTTGAATCGTCTGGTTTGCGCCGATGGTCAGGCGGTCGCCGTTGACGTTGGCGAAGACGCGGTCGTTGGCCCCGCTGAGAGTGATCAACCCGGTGCCTGCGAGGGTGACGCTGCCGCTCAGGCGCAGATCGTCGCCGTTGCCGAGGCTGTTGAGGTTGAACGTGCCGTTGTTGGTCAGCGTGCCGACCAGCGTGGTCGTGGTGTTGTTGCTGGCGACCAGCGCGCCGGTGTTGGTCACGTTGGTGAGGGTCGCGGCATCGGTGACGTTGACCGTGCCCGTGCCTGCGGTGGCCAGGGTCGTGTCGTGGACGTTCGCGCCGTTTTGCAACTGCACCTGGGAGCCGTCGAAGGCCCGGATCGTCCCACCGGTGAACGCGCCGCCGTTCACGCCGGAGAGTTGGAGGATGCCGCCGCCCGTGGCCTGCAGGACGCCCGTCGCGGTGTTGGTGAAATCGTTGCCGTTGCCGCCCCCGGGCTGGAGGGTAAGCGCGTTGCCGTTCTGGTTGGCGGAGATGGTGCCGCCGTTGGTGAAGACGGTCTGGCCGACGCCGAGATTGCCGGTGCCCGCGATGGTCTGGCCCGCGCCAATCGTGATGCGGTCGCCCGCGTTGTTGGCGAAAATGCGGTCGTTGCCGCCGTTGAGGTTGATCGTGCCGGTGCCGGTGAGGCTCAGCGGGCCGTTGGCGTGGAGATAGACGCCGCTGCCCAGACTGTTGAAGTTGATCGTGCCGTTGTTGATGATCGCGCCGCTGCCGGTGAACGCGCCGTTGGTCACGGTGAAGTCGATGTTGTTGCCGAGGTTGAGCGTGTCACCGGCGTCCACCGTGAGGCGGCCCACGGTTTCGGAGCCGGTCATCGTCACCACGGAGGCGGTGGCGGTCTTGCCGCCATCGATGAGCACGTCGGCGGCGGCGCTGTTGGGCGCCGTCATGGTCGGGTCCCAGCGGGCACTGTCCTCCCAGTTGCCGGGGCCACCGTCCCAGGTGTAGGTGGTCTGCGCGCGCGCGGCGGGGAGGGCGGCGGCCGTCAGGCACGCGAAGCCGAGGGCTTGCAGGAAAAAGCGGCGAGCGCGGATATTTTTGCGGCGGGAAACGGGGATGAATTTCATGGATGAAGGGAGATAGGAGTATTTGAAACGGGCTCAGCTTGCGGATTTTGGTGGCAGCCGACAAGTATACTAAGGTATGTATGGCATGCGCTGGCGGCGGCAACGGCGAGCATTCCAGAAATCGAGACTCAAAATGGAGAACGAGACACTCATGGGGTTTGCTTTCCGGGAGCGGACGGACATCCTTTCGGTGAAAAGAGAAGGGGCGGCGCGCGTCTGGCTCTGGTAACGGGATCGACCAGTTTCTCAACGGGGAAGCCCAGCCATGTTCACACCGTCCCATCCGCGGAGCGATCCGCTGCTCGACTGCCTGAGCGAAGTGCATCGCTGGCAGCCGCCGGGCAATTTCAGGCGTGCGCTGTGCGTCGCGCTGCTCAAGGTCGTGCCGGGGTCGCACGCCTCGTACAGCATCATCGACCCCGGGCGGCAGACCACGCGCACGGCGGGCACGACGCGCGTCGGTCCCCGTGACGAGATGCGCCGCTACATCGCGCAACTCAACGACTACGTGCTCAAGCACCCTTGCGTCATCCACTGGCTCGAACGGCCGCAGGATTTTCTGCTGAGCATCTCCGACGCGGCCCCGGCGCGGGAGTACCGGCGCGGCGACCTGTACAACGACGTTTATCGCCCACAGGGGGTCGAGGACCAACTCGCGCTCAACCTGTCGGACGGCGAGGCGGCGCGCTGGCACACGCTGGCGTTCAGCCGGCACCGGCGCGGGTTCAGCGCGCAGGACCGCGAGCGGCTGGCGATCCTGCGGCCGCACCTGATCGCGGCGATAGGCCGGGCGCGGGCGTTGGCACGGGTGCGCGCCAGCGAGTCCCGGGCGATGGAACAACTGACGGCGCTGGCACCGGCGGCGATCACGCTCGCGCCGGGCGGGCAGGCGCGGGGCGTGTTTTTCAATCCCCGCGCCCGGGCGTTGCTGGCGGCGTGGTTCGCGTTCGAGCCGCTGCAAACCGGCGACGCGCTCCCGGCGGCGTTGGCGCGTTGGCTGCCATGCCAGCGGCAGCCCGGCGGGCCGGGCGGCGGGGGCACGCTGCCGCTGCACGCGCCGCGCCAGCCGTTCGTGCAGCCGGGGCCGGACGGGCGGCGGCTGGTGGTCCACCTGCTCGACGGCGTCGAGGGGCGCGGGGACTTGCTGGTGCTCGAAGAACAGAGCGACGGGCCGCCGTCCGCCGCGCCGTTGCGCACGGCGCTGGGGTTGTCCGAACGGCAGGCGGAAGTGCTGCTGTGGATCGCGCACGGCAAGGGCAACGCCGACATCGGACAGATCCTCGGCATCAGCCTGCCGACCGTGAAAATGCACGTCACGCGCTTGTTCGAGTCGCTGGGCTGCGAGACGCGCACGGCGGCGGCACGCATCGCCCTGGAGACGCTGGGGCGGGCGGGGCGGTGACGCGGCGCGGGGATGCCGGTCGGCGCCCGTTTGGGAACCGGTTCAACCCAAGCAGATCCACGTGAAAATAGGGCTTGCGTCCGCCGCGCGGAACCGGTACAAGCGAAGGATGGACCCTTCGCTCGACCGGCAAAACGCCCTGGGCGTCCTGGAGCCGGCGGATCGCGCCTTCGTGGCCTCGTTGCAGATTCTCCGGCGCGTGGAACACTCCTCGGCGGCGTGCGCGCGGCAGATGCAGTACACCCGTCACACGATCTGCGGTTCGCTGCGGGAACTGCGCCGGCACCGGGCAGGGTCGGGCGCGGGCAAAGCGTGAGCGCCGGGCTCCGGCGGGGAACGCCGCCAAAATTATGGCGCGACGAATGACCGCGTCTTGTCTATGGTCGGGCGGGTGAGGACGAAACTTGCGATCTTCTGGGCGGTCACCGTGGCGGGCGGGTTGCTGGGCGGCGGGTGTCATCGGCCCGGCGCGCTGACCCGGGTGGAAGAGGGGAACCGCGACGGCGTGCTGCACCTGGGCAACTACGGCGAGCCGCGCGTGCTCGACCCCGCGCTGGCCGAGGGCGTCCCGGAGAGCAACATCCTCTACGGCCTCTACGAGGGGTTGGTGCGCGCCGACGGGTCGGACCTCCACCCCACGCCCGGGGTGGCCGAGCGTTGGGACATCTCGCCCGACCAGATGACGTACACCTTCCACCTGCGGCCCGACGCGCAGTGGAGCAACGGCGCGCCGCTGACCGCGCGGGATTTCGTGGGGAGTTGGCGCCGCGCGCTCTCGCCCAGGCTGGCGGGACTGCTCACCTATTACCTGTTTCCGCTCAAGAACGCCGAAGCCTACAACAAAGGCAGGCTGACGGATTTCGAGCAGGTGGGCGTGCATGCCATCGACGACCATACCCTGCGCGTGGACCTCGAACACCCGACGCCGTATCTGCTGCGGTCGATGCTCCAGCGGTATTATTTTCCGGTCTACCTGCCCGGCATCGAGAAGACCGGCGGGGTGGATGACCTCGGCAACCAGCAGTGGACGCGGCCGGAGAATTTCGTCGGCAACGGGCCTTACGTGCTGGCGGAATGGCAGGTCAACCAGCGGATCGTCGCGCGCCGGAATCCGCGTTACTGGAACCGGGACCGGCTGCGCATCCACGAGGTGCGCTATTATCCGATCCAGGACGCCAGCGTGGAAGAAGCCGCCTTCCGCGCCGGGCTGATCCACAAGACGAGCAGCGGCAACATCCCCGCCGCCAAGCTCGACGTGTACCAGCGCGAAAAATCGGGCCTGCTGCACATCGACCCTTACCTAGGCGCGTATTATTACATGCTCAACACGACGAAGCCGCCGCTCGACGACGAGCGCGTGCGGCGGGCGCTGGCGATGAGCATCGACCGGGAGAGCCTGGTCAAGAACGTGACGCGGGGCGGCCAGTCGGCGGCGTTCAACTACACGCCGCCGGGCACCAGCGGCTATCTGTGCCGCACGCACGTGCCGTATGATCCGGCGGGCGCCCGGAAGCTGCTCGCCGACGCGGGGCATCCCGGCGGGGCGGGGCTGCCGCCCATCGACATCCTCTTCAACACGAACGAACTCCACCGGGAACTCGCCGAGGCCATCCAGGCGATGTGGAAAAAGGAACTCGGGCTCGACGTGCGCCTGAACAACCAGGAATGGAAGGTGTATCTCGCCAGCCGCGCCGCGATGGATTACACCATCGGCCGCGCGGGCTGGATCGGCTCGCTCGACCCGAGTTTTTTCCTGGAGAATTTTCTTTCCGGCGGGGCGAACAACCTGACCGGATTCGCCAGCCCGGAGTACGACCGGCTCGTGCGGCAGGCGCAGGTCACGCTGGACCCGGCGGCGCGGGACGAGTGTTTTCAGCGGGCCGAGGCGATCCTGTTGGAGGCCGCGCCCATCGTGCCGGTGTATTTTTACACCAATATCTACCTGCTCAAGCCGAGCGTGCGGGGCTGGCACCGCAACCCGGTGGATTATCATCCGCTGGAGGAACTCTCGTTGCAGCCGTGACCGGGGGAATGGTCCGCAGATTCCGCAGATTTTCGCAGATGGCAGAAGGGAAAAATGCCTCCTCTGCTGTTTCTAATCTGCGGAAATCCGCGAAATCTGCGGACTATCTCCGCGCTCGACATTGCCCGCGCGACCGCCGACACTCCCCGCTCCATGAAAGCCCTGATTTTCGGCATCTCCGGCCAGGACGGCGCGCTGCTCGCCCGTCATTTGTTGGACCGTGGTTACGAGGTCGTCGGCACGTCGCGCGACGCCCAGGTTTCCGGCTTCGGGAACCTCGTGAAACTGGGCGTGCGCGAACGCGTGCGGATGGCGTCGGCGGCGATCAACGATTTTCGCAGCGTGTTGCAATTGCTGGCGCGGGTGGAAGCGGATGAAATTTATAATCTGGCCGGGCAGACCAGCGTGGGGCTGTCGTTCGAGCAACCCGTCGAGACGCTGGAATCCATCGCCGTCGGGACGCTGAACATTCTCGAAGCGTTGCGGTTTTTGGGCAAACCGGCGAAGTTTTACAACGCGGCGTCGAGCGAGTGTTTCGGCGAAAGCGGCGCGCAACCCGCCGACGAGGAAACGCCGTTCCGCCCGCGCAGTCCCTACGCGGTGGCCAAGGCGACGGCGTTCTGGGAAGTGGCGAATTACCGGGAAGCGTACGGGCTGTTCGCGTGCTCGGGGATTTTGTTCAACCACGAATCGCCGTTGCGCCCGGAGCGGTTCGTGACGCAGAAGATCGTGGCCGGGGCGTGCCGCATCGCCGCCGAGGGCGGGCAGGGGACGCTGCACCTGGGGAATCTGAGCGTGGAACGCGATTGGGGCTGGGCGGAAGAGTACGTGGACGCGATGTGGCGGATGCTCCAGCAGCCGGTGGCGGAAGATTACGTCATCGCCACGGGGCAGAGCCGTCCGCTGGCGGATTTCGTGGCGCAAGCGTTTGCGTGCGTGGGGCTGGATTGGCAGGAGCACGTCGTCAGCGACAAGGCGCTGCTGCGACCGACGGATTTGCAGAAGGGTTGGGGGAATCCGGCCAAGGCGAAGCGGAACCTGGGCTGGGAAGCCGCGACCCGGATGGACGAAGTGGTGCGGCGGATGGTCGAGGCGAAGCGTGGGGAAGGGTAGAGCGGAATTTTAACGCAGAGGACGCGGAGAAAAGGCAGGAGGTTCGCAGAGAGGAAGGAAGAAGGGGAGAACGGACTACCCGGCGATTTCACGGAACGCTTGCAGGTATTTTTCGCTCGTGCGCGTGATGATTTCCGGCGGCAGGTTCGGGGCGGGCGGGGTTTTGTCCCAGGCCAGCGTTTCCAGGTAATCGCGCACGAATTGCTTGTCGTAGCTCGGCGGGCTGCTGCCGGGCCGGTACCCGTTCGCGGGCCAGAAACGGGAGGAGTCGGGCGTCAGGCATTCGTCGATGAGCAGGAGTTCGCCGGTGGTTTCGTCGTGGCCGAACTCGAACTTGGTGTCCGCGATCAGGATGCCGCGCGCAGCCGCGTGGGCCGCGCCTTGCGTGTAGACCATCATGCTGGCAGCGCGCAGGGTTTCGGCGAGGGCGGGGTCACCGAGCACTTCGGCAAAACGCTCCCACGGGATGTTTTCGTCGTGGCCGGTGTCGGCTTTGGTGGCGGGGGTGAAGAGGGGTTGCGGCAGGGCGTCCGCCAAGCGGAGACCGGCGGGCAGGGGTTGGCCGCAGACGCTGCCCGTCGCCTGGTATTCCTTCCAGCCGGAACCGGCCAGATAACCGCGCACGATGCATTCCACCGGCAGCGGGCGGGCGCGGCGCACGAGCATCGAACGGCCCGCGAGTGACGCCTCGAAAGGTTGCAGGCGGGCGGGGAAATCGGCGAAGTCGGCGGTGACGAGATGATCGGCGACCGGGCTGCCGTGCGCCCGCAGGTGGCGGAACCAGAAGGCGGAGAGTTGCGTGAGGACACGGCCTTTGTGCGGGATCGGGTCGGGCAGGATGCAGTCGAAGGCGGAGAGCCGGTCCGTGGCGACGAGCAGGAATCCGTCCGCGCCGAGATCGAAGACCTCGCGCACCTTGCCGGAACGCAGTTTCGGGATGCCGGGCAGATCGAGGGTGGAAACTTCCATGATGGACGCAGTCTATCGCGGGGTGGGAGCAGGGGAAAGATGAGGCGGAAAATGCACGTATGTTATCCTTGGCATAGTGACTTGATGAAAGCAGTGGCACACCTGCTGCTCGTCAGTGCCATTGGCCCCAAGAATTTTCATAAGATTAAAATTTTTCTTACAAAGTGAAAATTATTTTTGTTCAAAGTGAAAATTATTCTTGTTCGAGGATCATGTGTGAAGCAGACTCCGGAGGTCGCTTCTGGAAAGTACGATGAAGCGTTTCACTCACAAATCCCATGCGCCCGCTCCCTAAATGGCTCCAAGAAAAAGCCGCTGCGCAGCTTCGGATTCGCCTGAGTCAGCGGCCCGTTTCGTCAGAAGACGCGCGCCGGCAATTCGAACGGGCTATCTACGGGATGGACAGTTCGTCCCCTCGCCCGGTGCCCAGTGTTGGGCGTTAATTCGGTGGGCTGAGCTTGCCTACAAGCGCATCCCTTTCGAATACGTTGAGCAATTCGTTTACATTGGCTCCGGCACCGAGCATCGGGTTTACCACGACCGGTCGGGCAAGCAGGCCATCAAGGCCACTCTTAACGGCCAATTTGGACACTCGCTGTACGCGTTCGGTCGGTCGGCAACGCCGCTGGAATATCTAAGTCGCTTGGCTTGGCACAATGCTGTATTTGGGGATAAAATACGCATCAAAGGAATCTGCTTCGATGGTGAAAACCATGTCGAGGTTGTGCATTCCCAACCTTGGATCGAACCTCATAACGTCAGGCTTACCCCTTCTCCTGAAGAGATTGAACAGTATTTTGCTGACCTGGGTTTCCAACGCGCCCATGACGATTCCGCGCCCCCGTTGTTCTACAACAGGGAACTTGATTTAGTCGTCGCTGATGCTCACAACGCAAATCTGGTCCGAGACGAGCAAGGACGGATCGTGGCCATTGACGTGGTGATAGGAACTCCGGGGCCGAGTGTGCTGGCGGAAGTGTTGCGGCGGCTAAGATGATGGCCATCTATTGGTTCTTGCTGAGGCGTTCGAGTTCCTCCCAGCGGGCGTAGAGCCGGGCGACTTCTTTACGGGCAGCGTCGAGTTCCGCTTCCATGCTTTTCAAGCGGTCGCGGTGAGTCTGGTAGAAGGTCGGGTCGGCGAAAAGCGTTTCCAGGCGGGCGACGTTTTCCTCGGCGGTGAGGATGCGCGCCTCGGCGGTTTCGAGTTCCTGGGTTTCCTTGTAGGAGAGCTTGCGCCCGGCGGCGGGTTTGGCGTGGGCGGCGGGCTTGAGGTTGGCGACCTGCGCCTGCCAGCGGGCGGCTTCGGCGGCGTGGGCGGCGCGCTTGGCGAGGTAATCGTCGTAGTTGCCCACGTCGCTGTAAAGCTGGCCGTTGCCCTCGAAGGCGAGGATCGACGTGCAGACCCGGTTGAGGAAATAACGGTCGTGGCTGACCGCGACCACCACGCCGCCGAACGCCACGAGGGCTTCCTCCAACACGCGCAGGGTGGCGAGGTCGAGGTCGTTGGTGGGTTCGTCCAGGACGATGACGTTGCCGCCGCGCTTGAGAATTTTTGCCAGGATGACCCGGGAACGTTCGCCACCCGAAAGCAGGCGGATTTTCGAGTTCACCTGCTCGCCCGAAAAGAGGAACCGGGTCAGGTAACCGCGGATGGACACCTGCTCGGCCCCGAGTTGCACCCACTCGCTGCCCTCGCCGACTTCCTCGAAGACGGTCTTTTCCTCGTCGAGCAGCAAGCGGCCCTGATCGACGTAGTTGATGATCGTGCGCGTGCCCAGGATGGATTCGCCGCGCGTCGGCGGCAGCAGGCCGAGCATGATGCGCAGCAGGGTCGTCTTGCCGAGGCCGTTGCGCCCGACGATCCCCAGACGCTGCCCGGCTTCGAGTTTCAGATTGACCCCGTTGAACAGCGTGCGCCCGCCGAGGTCCATGCCCACCTCCTTCAGCTCGATGATCCGGTTCGCCATCTTGGGCGCGGGCGGGATGATGAGGTCCATGTCGAGTTCCTGTTCGGGGGCGGCCTGACCGGCGAGTTCGTGGTAGCGGTCCACGCGGTCGCGCGATTTCGTGGTGCGGGCGGGCGCGCCCCGGCGGACCCATTCGAGTTCGCGCTTGAGGAATTTCTGGCGGCCCGCCTCCTGGGCTTCGTCGTTGGCCTGGCGCAGGGCTTTGCGTTCGAGAAAGGCGGTGTAATTACCCTGGTGCGAGAAGAAGGTGCCGTTGGCGAGTTCGACGATGCGGTTGGCCACGCGGTCGAGGAAATAACGGTCGTGCGTGACGAAGAGGCAGGTGCCGGGGTAGAGCTTGAGGAAGTCTTCCAGCCATTCGATGGACTGCACGTCGAGATGGTTGGTCGGCTCGTCGAGGATGAGCAGATCCGGCTTGGCGAGCAGGGCGCGGCAGAGCGCGACGCGGCGTTTTTCCCCGCCCGAGAGGTCGCCCGCCAATCGGTCGGCGGCAGGGGCGCTCAGGTGGTTGATGAGCGCGGCGGTGCGGTGCTCCACGTCCCAGCCGTCGAGGTGGTTGATGTGGTCGAGCAGTTCACCGGAGCGGTCGGCCTCGGGCGGCGTGATTTCGTACTCGGCGATGAGGTCGAGCACGGCCTGCGCGCCGGTGAGGATGTTGGCTTCGACCGTTTTGGCGTCGTCGAGTTGGAAATCCTGCGGCAGGTAGCCCACGATGAGTTCGCGGCGGCGGACGATCTGCCCGGCGTCGGGGGCGAGGACCCCGGCCATCATGCGCAGGAAGGTCGATTTGCCGGTGCCGTTGCGTCCGACCAGGCCGATGCGGTCGCCCTCGTTGATGGCGAGCGTGGCGTGGGAGAGGATCGTCTGCACGCCGTACTTCATTTCGAGGTCGTTGGCGCTGATGACGGAATTGGGAGGAGAGGCGGCGGCCATGATTGAAAGGCAAAATGCAAAAGGCAGAATGCAAAAGTCAGCAAGAAACGGAAAAGGACGGGGAAGATACCGCATCCACGTGCTTTTGCCTTTCTCCTTTTACTTTTCTCCGGCATCTTCGGAAAGATGCGCCGTGTCTCCCCGCTTGTGTTGCTCGTTTCCACCTGGTGTCTGGTGACTCCTGCCATTGGTCAGCCCTCGACGGTGACCATCGGAACCGTTTCCGAAGCCGTGGTCGCCGAAAAACCGGAGTTCCTCACGCTGGTGCCCGGAGATGCCGTCGTCGAAAAGCTCGCGGGCGGATACGGGTTCACCGAAGGCCCGGCCTGGAACGCGGCGGGAAAATTCCTCGTGTTCAGCGACATCCCAAACGACCGGATCTACCAGTTCGATCCCGCCACGAAAACCGTCGCGGATTTCCGGCGTCCGAGCGGGGCGTCCAACGGCAACCTCTACAACGCGGCGGGCGAGTTTTTCTCCTGCCAGCAGGACCCGCACCGGGTGGCCGTCACGCGCCTGGACGGGACGACGGATTACCTGCCGGATCAATATCAAGGCAAGGCGCTCTCTTCGCCCAACGACGTGGCGGTAAAGAGCGACGGCACCGTGTGGTTCACCGATCCCCCCTACGGGTTGGGCAAGCGGAAGCAGGAACAGGCCACGAACAACGTGTATTGCTACGACCCGAAAACGAAGGAGTTGCGTGCGGTCCTGACGGATTTCGACGGGCCGAACGGGCTGTGCTTTTCGCCGGACGAAAAGAAACTCTACGTGGCGGACACCGGCAAGCCCCGGCACATCCGGGTGTTCGACGTGAGCGCGGACAACCAGCTCAGCGGCGGCGCGGTGTTTTGCCGGACCGACAAGGGCGTGGCGGACGGGATTCGTTGCGACGCGCTGGGCGACGTGTGGGCGAGCGCGGGCGACGGCGTGCAGGTGTTCAACCCGGCGGGCGAACGGCTGGGGCGGATTCTGGTGCCGGAAACCCCGGCGAATTTATGTTTCGGCGCGACGGACGAACAGGGGGGGACTAATTTATACCTGACCGCGCACACGTCGCTTTATCATGTGAAGGTGAAGGTAGCCGGGGCGGCGGCGAGATGATTCCCGTCTTTTAGGAATGTCCTAACGGACCCAAGCTCAGCGACAGAGACTGGCGAGAGGAGGCATGATGAACAGAAAAGAGCCAGTCGCCAGCCGCTGTTCGCTGGAGCGCGTTGTTAGGCGGCGGGCCTATCGGCGACGCAGGTAAACGCGCAGAGCAAACAAACACGCTACTAGAAGGAAGGCAACCAGAAGTGCAGGACTGACGGCAAACGACTTGCCCTCGGAAATGTAGCCGGTGAAAACGGCGGCAACCCCCAGCGGCCAAATCAGGACAGACGCTAGCACGATGATGACCAAGGCGAGAAATGTGCTGCGGTGTTTCATGGCTGACGACGTAGCCGCCTAACGTGAAGTAGACGAACGAACGCCGCGAGATAAGGCGAAGGTTCTTCCCTTAACACGGCTTTCCAGCTAAAATAGCGCGCTTTTCCGACTATCCCCGCACGCTGGCGGCGGGGATCTGCTTGAGCGCGCTTTGCAACTGCGCCGGACTCTCCATCCCGAGCGTGAAGCAGTCCACGCAATCCTGCGCGAGATTCCACTGGAAACACTCGTCGGCGTGGTCGGCCAGCTTGCCCGCGCCGAGCAGCTTCATGCCGATGATGCCCTTGCCCTTGGCCTTCATCTCGCGCAAAACCGCCAGGACGGTCGGCGTGTCGGCGTCCATCACCGCCCCCGCCGGGTTGATGCGCGCCAAATCCACCTGCACCCAGTCGCTCGCCGCCGCCGCCCGCAACGCACCCAGCGAGTGGCAACTCGTGCCGTGCGAACGGATGACCCCCTTTTCCCGGGCCTCGCTGATCACGTCCATCGCGCCCCGGTGGGTCGTGGGCCAGTTGGGGTCCTCCATGCAGTGCAGCAGCATGATGTCGATGTAATCCGTGTCGAGTTCGCGCAGGTAGCGGTCCAGGTCCGCGCGCATTTGCGTGGCGGTCACGGCGTGGGTCTTGGAGAGGATCGTGACCTTGTCGCGCGGCACCGTCTTGAGCGCCTCGCGGCAGTGCGGGTGGCTGCCGTACTGGTCGGCGGTGTCCCAGAAGGTGACGCCGTGGTCGTACCCCATTTTGAGCAGGTTCGCCAGCCCTTGCAGGCCGAGCTGACGCGTCTGGGCGGACGTGCCGCCGTAGCCGTTGCTGCCGGTGCCCATCGCCAGGCGGGTGACGGGAATGCCCATCGGCCCGAGCTTGAGCGGGTCGCTGGCGGTCTTCGCGGCGGCAGCGGCGAAAAGGTGGTGGGGAAACGCGGACAGGCTCGTTGCGCCAATGGCAGCGGCGGTGCGACGGAGGAATTCGCGGCGGTGCATAGCCGGACACTTTACCTGGAAAAAGTCCGGCGGGATACATATTTCGTGCGGGGCGGCGACGATACTTTGCTCCGTGATCACCCGCCCCTTCCGCAAATCTCCGCCGTCCAGCCGACCGTCCCTGGCGATTTTCCCGATTTTCTGGCTCGCGCTGCTGGCGGCGATCCCGGCGATGCACGCGCAGGTGGACCGGATCGTGGGCCAGCCGTTCGCCACGCGCTCGGCGGTGCTCGGGCGGCACGGCATGGTCTGCACCAGCGTCCCGGCGGCGAGTCAGGTCGGGCTGGACGTGCTCAAACGCGGCGGCAACGCCGTGGACGCCGCCATCGCCGCCAACGCCACGCTCGGGCTGATGGAGCCGATTTCCAACGGCGTGGGCGGTGATCTGTTCGCCATCGTTTACAGCGCGAAGGAGCACAAGCTCTACGGGCTCAACGGCTCGGGGCGGTCGCCGCTGGGTCTCTCCTACGAACAAATGCGCGAGGAAGTGGCCAAGCTGCACCGCAATTTCCTGCCGCCCACGGGGATGCTCTCGATCAACGTGCCGGGCGCGGTGGACGCCTGGACGACGCTGCACGACAAATTCGGCAAGCTGACCCTGGCCGACGATCTCTCCGGGGCGATCCGGTACGCGGAGGAAGGGTTCCCGGTGACGGAAACGATCTCCTTTTATTGGGGGCGCAACCTCCTCGCGTTCAAGGGGCTGCCCGGCGCGTGGGCCGAGACGTACCACCTCCCCGGCACCGACCGCGCCCCGGGCGAGGGCGACGTGTTCAAGAATCCCGGGCTGGCGCACACGCTACGCGTCATCGCCGAGCAGGGGCGCGACGGTTTCTACCAGGGCGAAATCGCGGACAAGATCGACGCTTTCATGCAGGCCAACGGTGGGTATCTGCGCAAGGCCGACCTGGAAAATCACCGTTCCGAGTGGGTGGAACCGGCCACCTCCAACTACCGGGGCTACGACGTGTACGAACTGCCGCCCAACAGCCAGGGCGTCGCCACGCTGCAAATCCTCAACCTCCTCGAAGGGTTCGATTTGAAGGGGATGGGGTTCCAGAGCGCGCAGACGTTCCACACCATGATCGAGGCGAAGAAACTTGCCTGGGCCGACCGCGCGAAATTCTACGCCGACCCGGAATTTGCGAAGATTCCGTTGAAGTGGCTCATCTCAAAAGAATACGCCGCCCAGCGCCGCAAATTGATCAATCCCGACCGGGCCGCGCCGTCGTATGACGCGGGCAACCCGAACCTGGAACAGGGCGACACCATCTATCTGTGTACCGCCGACGACGAGGGCAACATGGTGTCGCTCATCCAGAGCAACTATCGCGGCATGGGCAGCGGGATCAGCGTGCCCGGCCTGGGGTTCATGTTCCAGGACCGGGGGCAGCTTTTCACGCTGGAGCCGGGGCACGCGAACGTCTACGCGCCGGGCAAGCGGCCCTTCCAGACGATCATCCCGGGGTTCGTGATGAAGGACAACCAGCCGTGGCTGGCGTTTGGCGTGATGGGCGGCGGGATGCAGCCGCAGGGGCAGGCGCAAGTGCTCAGCAACATGGTGGATTTCGGGTTGGGCGTGCAGGAGGCGGGCGACGCCGCGCGCTGGCAGCACGAGGGCAACAACGACCCGACGGGATCGACCCTGACCGAAGGCGGCGCGGCGGCGAATCCCAACACTTCGGGGTTCGTCACGCTGGAAAGCGGCGTGCCGTTTGCCGTGGCGCGGGGGCTCCAATTGAAAGGGCACGATCTCCGTTCGGGCCTGGGCGGCTACGGCGGCTATCAGGCGATCCAGGTGCAAACGCACGACGGCCAGCGCGTCTACGCCGGGGCCAGCGAGAGCCGCAAGGACGGTCAGGCGGCGGGGTATTGACGGCGACTCCCTTTCGTCATGAAGTATGGAGAGGCTGAGTGAAGAGGTGCTGCGAGCCTTGCGGGCCATACCCAAAGAACAGCGCCGCGCCATCGGATACCGCCTTCATTTACTCTCCGAGAATTTAAATGGTGATGTCAAGAAATTGGCGGCTTCATTACCGGCGTATCGCTTGCGGGTCGGCAGTTTTCGTGTCCTCTCCAATTTGGAAAATCAGACGATCAACGTGTTTGCCGTCAAGAACCGGAAAGATGCTTATGAGTGAACCTCTTACCTTAGAAAGCCTGGCCCAGACCGTCGAGCAGCAGGCCACGCAACTTGCCAGCTTGAACGAGCGTTTAGAGGACCTAGAAGATTTGCAGGATTTACAGGAGGCGATCCTTCGCAACGCAGGCCGCCCACTGCACCATTGGGAGACCGTGCGCGAGGAAATTTGGTTTGACCGACGAGGAACTCGCACGCGCGGCCAGCGAGAGCCGCAAGGACGGGCAGGCGGCGGGGTATTGATGCCGTGAGCGGCTTTACTCCGTCTTCAACGACGCGCCCCGCCCGGTCATCCAGGCCTGCTCCAGGCTAGTGTAAAGCTGTTGGAGGCTTTCCTTGCGGGTGAGCCGGTACTCGACGGTGTGCGCGTGCGTGGTCGCCGGGTAGTTTTTGACGACCTTTTCCCACACCTTGTCGTCGGGTCCCGCGTGATTGGAGGTGAGGTCCTGGACGTGTTGCTGGAGTTGTTGCAGGTTGGCCCCGACCGTGCCGACGGTCATCGGCTCCAGGAAATAGAACCGGCCCTCGACGCTGCTGTTGGTGGCGACCGTGACTTCCGTCACCCGCGCCGCCCCGTCCACGACGTACTCGTGCATGCTGACGGACTGGATGTTGCGCAGCGCGACGAGGTAGACCCCGCCGGGCAGCTCGCAACGCCAGAAGCCGTTGGGGGCAGGCGTGGCGGACCCGGTGGGCGTGGCGGCGGCAGCGGCGGCGTTATTCGGGTTGGCGCCGGGGCGCTGTTGGGCGCGACCGGTACCGGACCAGAGGACGAGGGCCACCAACGCCACGACGAGCACGGCAAGACGAAAGGGGAGGGAGCGCATGAGATTTTGAAGGATGGCACCGCTTGCCACCGCGCGCAAAGCGGCCACGACCGGCGGGATTGATTCGACGCCGGCGTCGCGGCATCTTATATTAGCCTGAGTGCCGCTTCCCCCCACGATGACGACCAACCTCCCCCCTGCTGCGAGCAAACGCCCTCCCGTCGTGGTGGGCATCGGTGAAATCCTGTGGGACCGTTTCCCCGGCGGCGACCGTCTGGGCGGCGCGCCCGGCAACTTCGCGTATCACGCCGGGCAACTCGGCGCGGAGGCGCACGTCGTTTCGCGCGTGGGCGAGGACGACGACGGCGCGGCCATCCTGCGCCGGCTCAGCGGGCGGACCGAGTACCTCCAGCACGATTACGAGCAGCCCACGGGGGTCGTCCACGTCACGGTCGAAGGCGACGAGCCGCGCTACCGCATCGTCGAACCGGCGGCGTGGGATTACCTCGCGTTCAACGATTCCCTGCGCCTGCTCGCCGCCCGGGCGGACGCCGTCTGCTTCGGCACGCTGGCGCAACGCAACCCGCGGACCCGCGCGACGATCCACGCGTTCGTGGCGGCGTGCCGTCCGGGGGCGATCCGGCTCTTCGACATCAACCTGCGCGCGCCGTTCTACACGCCGGACGTGATCACGTTCGGCCTCGGGATCGCCAGCGTGCTCAAGCTCAACGAGGGCGAACTGCGCGAGATCGGCGCGCTGCTGGGGTTCGGCCAGGACGCGGACGGCGGCCGGGAATTGCTGCGGCGTTACCCGAATCTGGAACTGGTGGCCGTGACGCTCGGGGCGGACGGCAGCGCCCTGTTCCGGCGCGGCGAATCGACCGTGCGCGCCACGCCGCCGGTCATCGAGTTCTGCGACGCCGTGGGGGCGGGGGATTCGTTCGCGGCGACGCTGGTGACGGGGCTGCTGGCGGGTCAGGAGTTGGCGGCGATTGCGGACCGCGCCAACCGCATCGCGGCGTTCGTGGCGAGTCAGCCCGGGGCGACGCCGCTGCTGCCGGATTTGCTGCGGTCGTGAGCAGGATCAAATTTCCACTCGCGGCGGAAACGCTGGACAAAACGATGAGTCTGCCGCTGGAAGACCATCGGAACGATAGAACGTCATTTTGCCATCTTGCGCGCACAACCACACTTCCAACGCACCTGCCTCAAAGTAGAGCAAGCGCTTTTCGAGCATTTCCGCCTCGTCGTTGTAAGGCGAGATCACTTCGATGCAAATCTCGGGCGCGAGGGTGTAAATGACCGGCTGACGGCGTGCCAAGCTGGTCCAAGCCACATCCGGTACGCGGACACCAGCGGTGGTTTGAACGGGACATTCCGTAACACATCTTCCGTGAGGCAAAAGCTGCCTCAACAAGAAAGCAATCGTGGATTGATATTCTCCGTGCTCGCTGCGAGACAGCGGACTCATAATATATTGACCTCGCTGGTTCGTCTCGATCTTGAACGGTAAATCGCGCAGAGTCGGATCATCACAGATTTCCTCCCAAGTCATAGCTTGAAGTTAGCCGGAAAGTCCGGCGAACGTCAAATCTTCCCCTCGTTCCCAAGCTCCTGCTTGGGAATGTACTTACCCGGGAAGCTCCTGTTTCCCTGCCACGGTCCTTCAGACGAAGCAGGAGCTTGGGAACGAGGGAACGAGGACTCGACTTTGGGCGGGCAACGGTTCGGGATTGCGAGCAAAACTGCTTCCGGGTAACATGGCGCGATGCGTAATCTTCGGGGTGGTCTATTGGCGTGGCTTTTCGTGAACGGGATCGTGCAGACCCTCCCCGCCGCACCGGCGGAAATCGTCGTGGCTATCCGCTATTTGCAACAGACCGGGACGAGCCACGCCCACCTGTATCTCTACCGCGAGGACGGCAAACTCCTGCGGCAATTGACCAAAGACGACGGCGGACAGGACCGCAACCCGGTCTTCGCGCCGGACGGCGAGACCATCGTTTTCACACGCGAACTGCCCGGCGGCGTCAAGCAATGGTGGAGCGTCGAACCGCGCGGCACCCACCTGCATTCGCTCGCAGCCGCGCCGGACTGGTACCGGCAGACCACAGATTCGCCGTGTTTCGTTTATCCCAAGGCCGCCGACGAACCGACGCCGACCCCGGCGGAAACGGCGCCGCCACCCACCGCCCCGCCGGACGCAATTCGTCCGGTTTTTCCCGTCGATGACGCGGTGGAAGTGGTGCTCACGCCGACCCCGGCGGCGTCCAAGGAAAATCCGGATGAGTGGTTCGTCCACTGGCGCGAGCGGAAGACCGGCCGGGAAATGCCGCGGGGCGAGATGACGGGCTGGGCACCCCTGCAACTGCTCGACCAGGAGGGCGGCGCGGCGAGAGCTTCCCTGTTGGAAGAAGCTTTCCGGGTGGCGTTTATTTCCACGAGCCTGGGCAGCACGGACGGCGCCACGGTCTACGCCGTCGGTCCCGGCAAACCGGGGTTCGTTCGGCTGGCCCGCAACTGGGCAGTTCCCTTCCCGTTGCGGGGCGAGGCCGCGTTTTTGACTTACGCCGAGGAACGCTACGTCCCTTTCGGCGATGGTGCGCACACGGCGAACTGCTCGTATGCCGACCACTGGGACGCCCGCTTGCAACGGGTGCGCTACGCCCGCAAGGATGCGGCTGCCATCTGCTACGGCGCGTCCATTTACCGGCCCGGCAAAACCCCGGCGGTCGTCACGATGCTCGCCTGGGACGGTACCGGCGGCTAAAGCCATTTTCAGAACGATGGAGTGGTTCGATCCGGGATTTCCGGGGTGGATGGCGACCGCGTTGAACATCCCGCCGCGTGGCCGCTTCGTCCCCCAGGGAGGGATCATGAAAATGTCTGTCAATCAGTGCAGCAAATCGAGCAGACCCTTGGCCGTGTCGATCACGGTGCCAGCCCCCTGCCGGGCCTTGTCGATGATCTCCTGCTGCGTCGCGGCGAGCAGGCGCGGGGTCAGGTCCTCGCTCGGGTGGTTGACCGGACCGCTCAGACGCACCGTCGTCCAGAGATAGCCGTCGCGCTCCGGCAGGTTGAACACCCGCGCGCCCACCACCGGCAGCCAGCGCACCGCCGACCGCGCCAGACCCACTTGCAGCGTGCCGTCGATCCGGTTGGCGCGCACCGTGAACCCTCCCTCCGTGCGGAGGAGCCCCTCGCTCTCCACCAGCAGGTGGCTCACGGCGAGATTCCCCGCGTGCCAGTCGAAATCCGCCCGCGCGTTTTGCAACTCCGCCGAGTGGTAGCGTTCCGAAGCGGTGAACAGCGCGAGTTGGTCGAGCACCGGCAGCGCGGTCAACCGGCCCTCGCGCAGTTCGACGTGCCCCACGGCCCGCCCGCCGCCGGGTTGGCCGGTGGAATTGGTGACGTGGACGCTGCCCCGGGCCGACCCCTTGAGCCGCGCGCGCCAGTCCGGCGGCAGGAACTCCCCGGCGGGCAGACCGTCGAAATCCACCCGCAGATCGAGCGCGCGTTCGCCGTCGAGCGCCTGCCGCCCGGAAAGCTCGACGTGCCCGCCCACGTCCGCCTGACCCTCCGCGCGGGTGATGAACACCTCGTGCGGCGTCGTTTTCACGTTGAACCCCGTGAGCCGCAACGCCGGAAAATACGCCTGCGCCAGTTCGCCGTCGTGGCCGTCGATCTGCCAGGAACGGTTGTCGGCGGCGAGCGGACGCGCCTTCAACACCACGCCGCGCAGGTGCCCGGCGTCGGCGGGACGATCCGTGTTCCAGGCGAGCGAGAAATCATTCACGCGCACCTCGCCGATCTCGAACCGGTCAGGCAGCAACCCGGCGAGAAACCCGGGGTTTTTCTCCGGCGGGGTGGTAGTCGTGGACGGCGGCGGCGCGGCGGCGGGAACCTCGCGCCGGGCGGAGGCGGCGGCCCCCTCGCCGCTGGGCAGCGTGGCGGAAAATTTCGTCAGTTCGATGGACTCCACCCGCCAGGCATGGCGCCACACCGCGCCGAGGTCGAGCCGGGCGCGGATCTGCTCGGCCCCGAGACGCGCCAACGGGCTGCCCGGTCCGCCGACGGCGTCGAACGCGTCGGTGTACACTTCCGTATCCTGCCACTGCAAGGGGTCGAAACGCCCGTCGGCGTGCAGGGCGTTGGACGCGTGGGCGTCGAGTTGCCGCCGGAACGCCTCGCCGCGCAGGTAGCCGTAGACCCACATCCGCAGGCCGAACAGCGCGCCCACCACGCCCAGCAACAACAACACGGGCACGCCGACGAGCAGCCACGGACGGCGGGCAGGCGACGGACGGCGGCGAGCGGGGAGGGGAGGCACGAGGCGACTTTACGCGCGGAACGGCGACGGGAAAAGGGCGAACCGGAGTTGTCCGCAGATTCCGCAGATTTCCGCAGATTGGGGAGGAGAGGCCAGCGAGGTTCCTCCCCTGCTCTTTTCGGAAATCTGCGAAATCTGCGGACGATTTTTCCCTTCTCCTTTCCGGCGATGGCCCCTAGGCTGGCCCGATGCTGTCGCTCGAAGAAATCAGCCTGGAAATCGGCGAAACCACCGGGGAAGACGCCCCGCGCAAGCTGCTCGACGACGTGTCGCTGCGGATGCGGCGCGGGCAGCTCGTCGGCGTCGTCGGGCCGTCGGGCTGCGGCAAATCCACCCTCCTCAAACTCATCGCCGGGTTGCTCGACCCCACCGAGGGTGCGGTGCGCTGGGACGGGCGCGACCTCGCCCACGAGGGCGACCTGCCCCCGCACGAACTCGGCTACGTGCCACAGTTCAGCCTCGCGCACGACCGGCTCACCGTGCGCGAATGCGTGGATTACGCCGCGCGTCTGCGTGTCGCCGGGTTGGACCCCGCCGCCCGCGCCGAACGCGTGGATGCTCTCCTCGCCACGACCGGCCTCGCCGCGCTCGCCGACCGGCAGGCGCGCGTGCTCAGCGGCGGCCAGCGGCGGCGGTTGTCGCTGGCCATCGAGATGGTGTCCGCGCCGTCGCTGTTGTTGTGCGACGAGGTGACCAGCGGCCTCGATCCCGGCAGCGCGCACGAAATCCTGACCCTGCTCCACGAGCTTTCCCGCGCCGACGGCGGCGGACGGCGCATCGTCGTCAACGTCACCCACAGCCTCGCGGATCTGGGCCTCTACGACGTGATCCTCGTGCTCTACCAGGGCGTCGTGGTCTACCACGGTTCGCCGGAATACCTGACGCATTATTTCCGGGCCGACGCGCCGGAAGACATCTTCGCCCGGCTGGGCAAACGCCGGGCCGCGGAATGGCAGAAATCCTGGCACAAGCACGGGCCGGAGTTCGCCGCGCTCATGGGGAATGTCGAACCCGCGCCCACCGGGGAGTTGACGCCCGCGCCCGGCCCGTTCGAGGGTTTGCTCTCCGAACAGCGCGCCTTCGAAGAAGCCGCTCGCCACGTCCAAAACCGTTCGGACCAGGCCGCCGCGCCGAGGGGGGACGAGAGTCTCGGGTTCATCGAGGACGAAGACACGTTTCCCCCTGCTGGGGAAAGCGTGTCCGGCGAGAACCCCGCCGGGGAGGATCACGGTCCGGCGAACGAGACGGACGAGGACGACCCCCAGGAGGAAGACACGCCGGGCACGACGCCGGGCGCGCTGGAGCAGTTCGGCGTGCTTTTCGAGCGGCGGCTGCGGTTGTTCACGCGCGACCGCACGCAGCTCGGCCTGCAACTGGCGTTGATCCTGGGGTTCCCGTGTCTGGTGGTGATCTTCGCGCTCAAGGGGCTGCCGTCGATCCACAACCTGTCGCTGCAAAACAACCTATCCGTCGTCGAGCAACTCCGCGAAAGCGCGAGCTATCTGGCGCAATCGTTCCAGGTCGGCGGGCTGGTCAGCGGGCTGCTGCTTTTCCAGATCATCCTGCTCGCGCTGATGGGATCGAACAACTCCGCGCTGGAAATCGCCGGGGAGCGCCTGCTCTTCGAGAGCGAGAAACTGGCCGGTCTTTCGAGCGGCAGCTACGTCGCCGCCAAGGGCGCGTTCCTGGCGCTGCTGGTGACGGCGCAATCGGTCTGGATGGTGCTCTTCGTCCACGCGGTGTGCCGTTTCCCGGGCGATATTTTCGGCCAGATCGCGTTGCTCTGGCTGGCGAACGCCGCGCTGACGGCGGTGTGTCTGGCGTTTTCGAGTCTGGCGCGCACGCCCTCGCAGGCGTCGCTGATTTCCATTTATTTCGTGGGATTCCAGTTGCCGCTCTCGGGCGCGGTGCTGGCGTTGCCGGACTGGGCGATGCACCTGACGCGGCCTTTCATCGCCGGGTATTGGAGTTGGGCGGGCACGATCCAGACGTTGCGCGACACGCGTTTCTACGACCTGATCGTCCAGACCACGAAGACCGATCTGGCGGCGGTGCAAACGTGTTTTTTCGTGCTGCTGGCGCACGTCGCGCTGGGGGTGATCGTGGCGTACTTCGGCTGTCGGCGCAGCGCGTGGGAATGATCGCTACGGCTCGGGCTGACACCGCCGGATCAACGTCAAAACGTGCATCGCCACTTCGATCAACAGCAGCAGCCCGACGCCCTCCGAAAACAGCGTGGCGGTAAATTGCGCCGTGATGTAACGCCGGACGCTGAGCGAATGCACCACGGCGGTCGCCAGGCAGTTGCCGAAGTTGTACCCGTAGAAAAGCGCCGCCACGGACGCCAGCAAACCGAAACGCACCCGCCACTCGCGCCGGAAGACGCACCATCCGGCGACGGCCACGCTTCCTAACAAAATCGGCAGGTACAGGGAGGCCAACAGGGTCACCATCCACGACACAACGGCGGGTTGCGTCACGATCCTGCCGTCCGTCTGCCTACCCAAAGCAGTACAACTCTCCAGATACCGCCGGCCCACGGGCAGCCAGCCGATTTCGTCCGGGTGGTATTGGAACGCCTTGCGGCTCGTGCGGTAGAGCTGGCCGATGGTCAGCCGCCTGCCCGTGTCGGCGAACGCGTTGCCCGGCGCGTAGAATTCACCCAACTCCCGCCCGATTTTTCGCGCCATCAGGACGGGCCGACCGGCGAACGCGTGCCGGTACCAGCCCACATAAAAAGCGCGCCGTTTCTCCTGCTCGGGAATCTCTTCCGCGACGTGCGCGCAAAACGAGTCCCCGCCGTACATCAGCCGGTCGGGGTTGAACCCCAGCGTTTCCCAATCCCCGCGCCGTCCGTGCGCCTGCGCGATTTCCGCCACCAGGCGCGCATGGATGCCGTCGAGAGATGCCCGGTCGGCGGCGGAAACGCCGGGCCGCGCCAGGTCGGCCTGCATCTGGTCCGCGATGATCGGCGCATGGATGACAAAAAGCGTCTTGGCCAGGAATTCACGTCCCGATGCGTCGCTGTTCGCCAGCGCGTGTTCGACCGTGATCATCGCCAGGATCACCGCCAGCGCGGGGCCCGCGAGCCAGCCCTTGTCCTGCCAACGTTCCCGGCGGTCGCCCAACGAGATCACGACCGGGACCACCGCCAGCAGCGCCGTGGCGAAGTACGCCGGTTTCAGCAAAAACAGCAGGCAGGAATTGACCAGCAGCAGCCCCCCGGCCACGGCGGACGCCACCGCTGCCCGCTCGTGAAAACGCCGCCGGATGAACTCCAGCGTCAACGCGAAATTGAGCGCGGTAAAGAACCCGGTCACCGCCTCGGGCCGCAACGAGTGCTCGAAGCCGACGCGGTTTTCGCCCAGCAGCGCGCACCCCAGGATCACCAGCCCCATGGCATCGTGCAGCCATCCGGGCACGAGCGGCGACTTCTG
The DNA here is from genome assembly GCA_964250695.1 of uncultured Chthoniobacterales bacterium. Lineage (GTDB taxonomy): Bacteria > Verrucomicrobiota > Verrucomicrobiia > Chthoniobacterales > SZAS-18 > CAHJWO01. Next base: position 183,449 of record CAXUGY010000001.1, read on the forward strand.
CAAAGCCCGCGCCCGCCGCCACGCCAGCAACAACAGCCATGCGCTGCCCACCCCAAAACGTGTTGCACGACCGCCACCGCGCGCAGGTCCGGCGCCCAGCCCAGCACCCCGAGCAGAAACGCCGGGTAAACGAACGTGCCGCCCTCCGTGTGGAAAAATCCTTTCCCCGCCAGACACGACAGCGCGGGGTTGAGAAAATGCCACGCGTCCAGGTCGGCGAACGGCGTCAGCGGCAGCCGGAACCGCGCCCACAGGCCCCAACACACCAGCAGCACGACCACCCCGCCGTACCACCATCGCCGGAGACGCGGATTCATCACTCAATCTTGGGGAGTGTTCGCCGAGCCGCCGATGATTTCCCGCACGCGCGCGACCACCCGCGCCGTGCCGTCGAACGATCCCGCCGCCGCGACCGCCGCGCGAAACGCCTCCAGCCCGCGCTCGAACGCCGCGAACACCGCCAAACCCGGCTGAGGGTCCGTGCAAAAATCCCCGTACCCCAGCGACCGCACGTGCCACGCGTTGATGAACTGCTCGAACAACCGCGCGATGGGGAAACACAGCACCGGCTTGCCGAAATACAACGCCTCGCAGATGAGGTTGTGCCCGCCGTTGACCACCGCATACGCGCACCCGGCCAGGTCTTCGAGAATCTGCCCGTCGTCGTAGGGCTTGAAGAGAAGGTTGCCGCGCCGATGCTCGGTCTCGGTGCCGTAGCCGTAGACAATCACGGGTCGGTCTAATCGCGCCAGCGGTGCGAGCAGCGGCTGGAAGGTCTGGCTGGTCTGGTAGACGAGCACATGCTCACCGGGAGCCGCCGACCTCTGCGTGACGGCGGGCCGCAGCACGGGCGGCAGCAGTTCGTCCACGTCCCCGCGCCCGCGTTTCCTGTTCCTGAGCGGCGGATGGAAAAAGCTCACGATGAGATGGTGGCGCGTGAAGTCGAACAACAGGTAATCGTTGAGCATCGCCAGCCCCCAGCTCAGCCGCTCGCTCGGCGGCACCGGGTAGCGGCACGCCTTGAGCACGTGCGAATGGTCCAGCGACACGCACCGCAGCCCGGCGCGGCGGCACGCGATGGGCAGGAAAAATTCCCGGTCGCAGATGGCCAGGTCGGGCTGGAACGCGTCCATCAGCCGGGTGATCTCCCCGACCACGCGCGGCGTTTCCGTCAGCCGACCCGCGATTTGTCCAACGACCGCCGGCACCGCCACCTTGCCGCCCCGGTGGACGGTCCGCAGCACGGGTACTTCGTGCACGTTCCAGCCGCGTCGGCCCAACGCCTCGGGCACGCGCCCGCCGCCGACGAACAGGAATTCGTGCTCGGGCAGGAGCCGTTCCACGATGGCCTGCGTGCGCATGACGTGGCCGTAAGTGTTGCCCATCACGCCGTAGAGGATTTTCATTCGAGGGACCGCAGAATCGTCCGCAGATTACGCAGATTCCCGCAGCTTGGGGAAAAGGAAACTCCAGAAATCCTTTCTTCTGCTCTGCAATCTGCGGAAATCCGCGTAATCTGCGGACAAAATCCCCGATGCCGCCGCTCGTCACCCCACGCCGCTCCCCGCTCCTCGGTTACAAGCGCCTGCGCCGGATGGCCGTCGCGCTGCTGGTCATGGAGTGTGTCGTCGGCATGGCCGGATACCTGACGCCGCGCAAGGAAATCTTTCCGCTCGCCTCGTGGTTCCTGTTCCTGCTGGTGCCTCATCACACGAACGATTACGACCTGATCCTGCGCGCCCGCGACGGCAGCCCCATCGACCCACCCCTGCCGTACAGCCAGGCGCCCGCTCTGGTGGCCTCGCCGCACTCGATTGTCACCTACCAGCTCATCCAACAGTTCGGCGACGCGGAAACCCGCCACGACGCCGCCCGCGGCCGTTCGCTGCGCCGCCAACTCGAAGCGCAGTTCCTGGCCGGGCGCGTGCAGTACGACCTGGTGCTCAACACCTATCAGCCCGTCGAACGCTGGGAAACCGGCCGGGTGCGCGCCCGCCGCACGCTGCGCTCCTTCACCGCTGGCGAGCCGTGACGATTCGCTTTTGCGTTGATCCGTTGGCGCTTTCCTGTTATCTTCGTGCGGATGTCCACGCAGGATTTGCAAGCGGCTATCTCCAGTCTATCACCCGACGAACTGACGCGTTTCTCCGCTTGGTTTGAAGAATTCACGGCAGACCAATGGGATCGCCAAATGGAGGCAGACATTCTCGCCGGTCGCTTTGACGCCGCCGGCAAGCGGGTGGACGAAGATTTCCAAGCCGGCCGCTGCACCCCGCTTTGAAGCATTTCGCCGCGCCGGAGTTCTGGGATCATTATCGGCAGTTGCCGCCGGAGGTACGAGAACTGGCGGACAAAAACTTCGCGCTTCTCAAGGCGGATTCGCGGCATGCCTCCATCCGCCTGAAGAAGATGGGCGCGTTTTGGTCGGCGCGCATCGGTTTACATTACCGGGCCTTGGCCAGGGAGCAACCGGAGGGACTCGCGTGGTTCTGGATCGGTCCGCATTCGACCTACGATCACTACGCATGAAGGGTGCATTCGTGGCGGTAACGCGCCGTTTCCATCCGTCCCGGCTCCGCCGCTGGCTTGCGGCCTCGCCCTCCCCGGCTCCGCCTCCCGATGGCGTCTTCCGCGCCCAGGCCCGCCGCTTCACGGTCGCGCAGGTGCTTACGCGCGCCTTTTACGCGTTTCTGCTCTACCTGGCGGTTTCGCAGTTCACCGAACTGCCCGGTCTGCTCGAACACCCCGCCCACGCGCCGCTGTGGCCCATCGTCTGGCTCCGGCAGGCTGGCCCCGTCACCGGGCTGCGCCTCCTGCTGGCGTTCTACCTGACGACGAACATCCTCGGCGTGTTCACCGCTTCCTGGCGCGTCAGCCGCGTGTTGACTTTCCTCGGCCTGCTGGAATACGTCGCCCTCAAGAACTCCTTCGGCAAGATCGGCCACAGTCTGCACCTGCCGCTGCTCGTCGCCGGGGTGTTCATCCTGCTGCCCGCCGGTTGGGATCGCCCGGCCCCGCGGGTCGCCCGCCGCCCGCGCCAGGAAACGCTGCTCGTCTTCTGGCTGGCGCAGGCGGCCGTGCTGCTTTCCTACTCGATGAGCGGCGTGGGCAAGCTCGCCGCCGCCCTGTACCAGCTCCTGGGCGGCGAACCCAACGCCTTCGCGCCCGGCGGCCTCGGCGCGCACGTCGCCCAGCGCCTCCTCCAGACCCATTCCACCAGTTTCTTTGGCGCGTGGATCATCCATCACCCCTTCCTGACGTGGCCCGCCCTGCCCGTGGCCATCTACCTGGAACTCTTCGCCTTTCTGGTGGCTTTCCGCCCGTCGCTTGCCCGGCCATGGGCCGCCTTGCTCATCCTTTTTCACGTCGGCACGTACTTCACGATGACCATCACTTTCCCGCAGAGCTGCTTCCTGCTGGCCCTCCTCTTTTTCCCGTCGCCCTTCGAGCCGGAAACTGTTTCGGCTTGGCAAACCCGGCTCCTCGACGTACCTTGTCTGAGTAATCTTGACAAATTTTGGCAAACCACGCGACGAATGCGCGGCGTATACACACGATGAATGCACCTGTGGACGGGCCCGGTGACAGCACCCGCAGGGAGGAGATCCACGGCTAGGGCGTTTCCCACGGAACTGTGCGTACCCTCATCCTGACATCGAGCACCGGCGGCGGGCACAACATGCGTGCCAACTCCTTCGTCCATTGGACGCGGGAGGCGTATGGCCGCGCCGCCGCCAACGAGATCCAGATTCACAAATGTCTGGAAAACACGCACTCGTTCTACAAGTTCGGCGTCGGCCTGTACAACCGCATCCAGCGCCATGCTCCCTGGGCGCACCACGTCTATTTCAACTTCCTGGAGGTCGCCGGGCTGCACTACTCGCGCCACCGGCTCTTGGGCACGGACCGCTTCCGCGCCATCCTCGACCACGTCCGCCCGCGCGTGATCCTCTCCACGCACGGCTCGCTCAACCACGGCTTTTTCGACCTCGCCCGCGAGCACCTGGGCCGCGAGAACGTGCGTTGCGTCACCTACTGCGGCGAGCTGTTCGGCAAGTATGGCTTCAGCCGCCACTGGGTGAACCCGGACGCCGACCTCTTCATCGGCGCGGTCACGGAAACCGCCGCGATGGCCCGCCGTCTCGGCATGCCGTCCGACAAGACGACGGTCGGCGGCTTCCTGCTCAACCCGAGTTTCTACCGTCCGCCGCTCACCCCGGAGGAGCGCGCCACCTTCCTCCAGAGCCTCGGTCTCGACCCCGAACGTTTCACGCTGCTGCTGTCCACGGGCGAGCACGGCGCGAACAACCACCTCGCCTTCCTTGAAGCCCTGCGCAAACGCAAGCCGCGCCGTGATTTGCAGATCATCGCCCTGTGCGGACGCGACCTGCACGCGCTCGACAAGGTGCGCGCCTGGGCCAAGCTCAACGCCAAGGCTTTCCCCGTGCTCGGCCTGCCGCACTCCCACATGATGCACCTGCTCATGCAGATGGCGGATGCCATCGTGGGACGCCCCGGCACGGGCACGACCAGCGAGGCGATCATCAGCGGCTGCCCGATCATTTTCAACGCCGTGGGTGGTTTCATGCCGCAGGAGTGGATCACGATGCGCTACGCCCGACGCCACGGACTGGCGGAAACCGTCTATCGCCCGGAGCAACTCCCGCCGATCCTGGCCGCTTGGCGCGCGGAGCCGGAACGGCTGGCCACCCTGCGCCAGAGCATGATCGACTGCCGCCCCCAGGCGCACCCCACCGACATCCTGCGCCTGATCGGCAAACGCGCCGCCACCCTGCCGCCCGAACCGGCAGCGTCCGTCTCCACCGCTCCTTACGTGCAGTTGACCGATGAGTCCGCGGGGCCTTCGATGGTCCGACCCCGGAAAACCTTGCGCGAAACCGCCAAGTAGACGTAGACGCCAGGATTTTCCCGTCACCTCCGGTCTTTTCTTCCTTGGCGGCTTGGCGGCTTTGCGTGAGGTTCTCCCGTCCGCCCGATGAAAACTCCCCGCCGCGAGGACATCCTCGCCCGTCTGCACCTGCACGCCGTCCTGCCCGCGCTAGCCGACCTCGTCGCGCTCTCGCCCGACGCCCGGAAGATTAGTTCCACGTGGAACTTTTCCCTGCGCCTCCAACTGCCCGGCGGCCCGGCGGCGACGCTCGTCTCGCCCGGTGACGGCACCCTGCGCGTCACGCCCAGCGCCGGCACGCCCGCGCGTCTCGTCCTGACCTTCCTCTCCGCCCGCCAGCTCAACCGTACGTTCCTCAACCAGTCCGCGCTGCCGCCGCTGCCCACGGGCGGGTTCTGGCGTCTCCTCAATGTCCGCCCGTTCGTGGCGCTGACCAGGCTGCTCGACCGCTGCCTCCAGCCGACGCCCGCCGCTCTGCTCGACGAACCTTTCCGCCGTCTGCACCTGCGCCTGCTTTTCCGGGTGCTCGTCGAGGCCGTGCCAACCATTGCCGAGCATGACCCGGTCGCGCGCCATTCCCTGAGCCACACGCCGGATGGTTTGGCCGAGTTGCGCGTGCCTTCCCTCGCCCTCGTCGGCTGGATGCACTGGGCGCGCGGACGCATGACCAGCGCGCCCGGTCCCGCGCCTGCCGGAACCGCGCCCGACGCCGTCATCACCTTCACGGACCTGCCCACCGCCGACGCCGCTCTCCTGGGCCGCCTCGACCCCAACGCCGCCGTGGGCCTGGGCCGGGTGGACGTGCGCGGCCTCGTCCCGCTGGCCGACGGCCTGAGCGCGGTCATGGACCGGGTCGAAGGTTACATCAAGCCGCCCGGCTCGCCCGACATCCCGGCGCTGGCCTTCAGCGGAGCGGCGGCGTAGAATTCTCCCTTTTGATCGAACCCCGGCCACTCCCTCAAAATCCGCTCAACGGTGCCCGCGCCCACCGCCGCGGTTGAGAGTCAGGGTCGTCGTGGTCAACACCCCCGCCGGGCTCACACTCAGAATCTTGATGGAGTTGCGTCGGCCGTCGCTGCCTTCCTCCCGGAATACCCGGGTCAGCCCGAGGGTCGCGTTGACGTAGTCGGTGCTCGCGATGCCGTCGGCCACGAACGTCGTCAGCGTGCCGGTCGTGCCGTCCTCCGCCGTGAACGTCCCCGTGCCGTAGGGGCTGGGGGAGGTGCGCGTCGTGGTGCCGCCCGCGTAGGTGGCGGTGGTGGTCAGGGCGGCGAACGTGGTCGTCGAGGTAAACGGCGCCGTCGTCCCGAGAGCGACGTGCGTGAAGACGACCGTTTTAGAATCGTCGGCGTTGAGGGTGGTCACCGTCGTGTCCGTCCCCGTGGTCGTGGCGTCGGTGGAGGTGTAGACGATGGTGTCCGTGGTTGACGTGCCGTTGTTGAAGCGCGTTTCCACGTAGGTGCCCGCCGTGCCGTCGCTTGACCGGAAGCCGCCGCTGATCGCGTAGTTGTGGGTGGTCGTGGTCGTCTGGGCCAGGGCCAACGGCAGCGACGGACCGGCGGCGGCTAAATAACCGGCGAGCGCGAGGGTGAACAAGAGAGATGGTTTTTTCATGGGAACAATTTTCGTTTCTCGGTGGATGGTAATCTGGTGGCGTTCGGGTAGACGCTCCCGGCGATGGACTGCCGTCGCCGAAACGTCTTCTCCTTCTTGTACTTATCGCAGGGAACTGACGAATAACCTGCCCGATTTTGTAAGGACCGAATCATTTTTTCCGGCCACCCGGCCTTTCACCCGGTTGGCAGAGTGCGGCGCGGCCTCGCTCTCCGGCTGATTCCGGGCTATCGTGAGACACCGAATCTCCCGGCGCTCCCATCCGTCATGTCCCGTTCCTACACCCGTTCCCTCGCCCTCTTCGAGCGTGCTGCCCGCGTGATCCCCGGCGGCATCACCGGCCACACGCACCCCGCCGCCACGCTGCCGATGGCCTCGCCGTACTACGCGGTCCGCGCCGAGGGCTGCCGCTACTGGGACGCTGACGGTAACGAGTTCCTCGATTTCCTCTGCGGCTATGGCCCGAACGTGCTCGGCGCGCGCCACCCGGAAGTCGAGGCCGCCGCCGAACGCCAGCGCGCCTTGGGCGACTGCTTCAACCACCCGGCGCCCGTCATGGTGGACCTTGCCGAACGCCTCGTCGCGCTGGTCGATTTCGCCGCTTGGGCCGTGTTTGGCAAGAACGGCTCGGACATGACCACCTGGGCGCTGCAAGTGGCGCGCGAGCACACCGGCCGCAAGAAAATCCTCTTGGCGAAGGGTGCCTACCACGGCGGCCACGCTTGGTGTACCCCCGGCCATGGCGGGCTGATCGAGGAGGATTACGCCCACATCCACGGTTTCCCGTGGAACGACCTGGAAGCCTTCGAGACGCTGCTGCGCCAGCACCGCGGACAGGTCGCGGGGGTGGTGGTGACGCCGTTCCACCACCCGGCGTTCGCCGATTCCGAACTGCCCGCGCCGGGCTTCCTTCCGGGCGTGCAGGCCGCTTGCCGCCGTGAGGGCGTGGTTCTCATCCTCGACGACGTGCGCTGCGGTTTCCGCCTGCACCTCGGCGGGTCGCACCGGCATTTCGGTTTCGAGCCGGACATCTCCTGTTTTTCCAAGGCCATCGCCAACGGCCACCCGCTCTCCGCCGCGCTCGGGCGCAAGGAACTCGCCCGGGCCGCCGGCAAGGTTTTCCTCACCGGCAGCTTCTGGAACAACGCGGTGCCAATGGCCGCCGCCATGGCGACGCTCGACGTGCTGGAGCGCGACGACGTGCCCGCTCACCTCGCCCGCATGGGCGCGCGTCTGCGTGCGGGCATGGAACGCCTCGCCGCCAAGCACGGCCTGCCCATCCGCTACACCGGCATGGACGCCATGCCCTTCCTGACGTTCGCCGACGAGCGCAATTTCTTCCGCAGCCAGACGTTCTGCCGCGAGGCCGTCCGGCGCGGCATTTTCTTCCATCCACACCACAACTGGTTTCTCTGCGCGGCCCATCAGGAAGCTGACATCGACGAGGCCCTCGCCGCCAGCGACGCCGCGTTCGAGATCGTGAAGGAGGAATTTCCCCCCGCCCCGGCGTTTTAGGGCGGTTTTCAAAGGGATGTAGCGAAGCGCGCCGGACCCGCCGAGGTGGCTGGCGACCTCCGGGCGACATGGGCAGAGCGCGCGTCTTTCCATGGTGCCACTTTCGTTCAATGAACCTGGCCACTGCTTGTAAGGTAGGGATGGCTCTCCGAGCCATTCCCATTTTTCGCTGGGTTCGGCTGGCCCGCCCGAGAAAAAGCCGCCGCTCCAACGCCGGACGTTCAGGAACTGGCTCGGAGAGCCATCCCTACCTACAAGCGGTGGCCAAGCTGTTCAGACCCTCTTATGTGGTCAGCGACGCCGCGCCTTGAAAGCCAATCCCAACGCGCCCGCCAAACCAGCCAGCGCCAATGTGGACGGTTCCGGTACCGCCGAACCGATGGGCGGAGCGGAGATATTGCCACCTGTCGCGGCCCCGAAATTTCCTGTCGGACCGCCCAAGCTGCCGAAGTAGCCGCCACCGCCCAGCAGAATCATATCCAACCGCTCCTCAGCAATAAAGGATTGGTCTGCGGTCAACGCAAAAACCGGTTGCTGCGTGGCATCTTTCGCATCCTTGCCGTCGGTGAACACCTGGTCTTTCCCGTCAATCAGGTCGTTATAGACGCTATCTTTCCCGTCCACCGCGCCAGCAATCACCTTGTCCTTGCCGTCAAGTTGGAGATTGGCCAACACGGCCTGCCTCTTCTTGCTGTCCAAGGCCGGGTTTTCGTCCGCATCTACGGTGTTCGCTGCCATCATCAGATGAGCGCCCGTGCTCAGATCGTTGCCGTCAGCGGCAAAAGCGGGGCGGTTGTTGGTGATCTCAATTTCGCCGCCGTCTGCCGTGATGAAGATTTGCTGGAATTCGTGACCGTTCCAACCCCTCATCCGACGCTTCTTCAAAATATCCAGATCGTTTGCGGATTCCGTCAGTTCTAAAACAGAACCGTCTTCAAACGTGACACTCGCGGTTCGACCAACTTGCTTCAGACCGCCCGCCGGGAACCTCGGGAGCCATACCCCGGATGCCAGCACCACAAAGCCGAGGAGGCCACCGGCGACAACCGCCAGCGAGACGTTGGAATGAGCAGATTTCATGGATGGCTTTAGTGATATCGTGTAACCGGGACTAAAACGAGCAGTTCCCATGCCTGTCCTTGCTAGAATACTCACCGTGCCCCGCACCACTGCTCTCAACGATAGACTGTTCCACATGGAACAAAGTGTAAAGGTTATAACCCACAATTTTTCCGCACCGTCCAGAGCAGCCAGCGACGGGGTAAAAAGCGGTACGCCAGCGAACCACCCAGGCCCTGCCACAGATTGCCGACCGTCACCATCGGCCCCCCTTTACCCCGTAAAATGATCCGGCAAACGGCCTCGGCGACCCGCTCGGGCGGCGGGGTGGACGCCATGCTAGCGTCGCTCGCGCGCAACGAACGGCGCACCGCCCCGGCCAGCGGATCGTCCGGCTGGTCCATCCCGGTCCAGAATGCCATCGCCCGGTTGAACCCGGTCCGGATGTCTCCCGGCTGCACATCGACGAAACGCACCGGATGCAGGCCGACAGGCAGGGGCGCGGTCTCCTCCATCTGCAACGCCGCCGTGAACACGCTCACCGCCGCCTTGGCCGCGCTGTAAGCCGCGCCGAAGGGCAACGGCAACCGCGCCGCCAGCGACGTGACGTTGAGCACCAACCCGCCCGGCTGTGAACGCAGGCCCGGCAGCGCGAGTTGCACCAGCCGGATCGGCCCCAACGCCAGCGTCTCGAATTGCGCGCGCAAATCTTCCGGCGGCATCTCCGCCCCCGGCCCGAACCATCCGCCGCCCGCGTTGTTGATGACCACATCGAACCGTCCGCCCGCCGCCCGCAACGCCTGCGCGAACGCCGCGCGCAACGCGGCATCGTCCCCGTTGAGGTCCAACGCGACCGGATGGAAGCGCGGCAGATCAATGGGCAATCGCTCCAATCGGCGCGACGTACCCCACACCTCGCACCCGGCGGCGGTCAAAGCCCGGGCGATGGCCAGCCCGATCCCCGCGCTCGCTCCGGTGATTAAAATGCGTTTTGCCATCAGAAGAAAACCTCCCGCCAAGCCGCCAAGCCGCCAAGGAAGAGGAAAAGAGAAACCGGGGAAATTTCCTCTCCTCTGTGCTTCATTCTTTTCTTCCTTGGCGGCTTGGCGGCTTGGCGGCTTGGCGGGAGGTTTTATCCGGCTGCCTCGTCCCATTTCCGCAGCACCACCGAAACGTTCGTCCCACCGAACCCGCTCGAATTATTCATCACGATCCTGGGAGCTAATTCGACCGGCGAGGTGATCACCGGCACCCCCTCGCACATCGGATCAAGCTCGGTGATGTGCGCCGAAATCGGCACGAACCCGTGTCGCAGCGACAGGCAACAGAATCCGGCTTCCATCGCCCCGGCCAGCGACAGGCCATGGCCGGTCAGGCTCTTGGTCGAACTGACCAGCGGCCGCCGCCCTTCCGCGAACGTCCGCTTGATCGCGTTGATCTCCGAAACGTCGCCGAACGGCGTGGAGGTCGCGTGCGCGTTGATGTACTCGATCTCGTCCGGGGACAGCTTGGCATCCTTGAGCGCCATTTGCATCGTGCGCGTCAGGCCGTCGCCGTCCGGCGCGGACGCCAGCACGTTGTACCCGTCCGACGCCTGCCCCCAACCGAGCACTTCCGCATAAATGTTCGTCGCGCCGCGTTCCCGCGCTGCTTCCAGGCTCTCGACGACCAGGACCGCCCCGCCGCCCGTGCCCACGAAGCCGTCCCGGTTCTTGTCGAAAGCACGCGGCGCTTTTTCCGGGTCGGTTTGCAGGCTCAACGCCCGGACCGCGGCGAACGGAGCGAAGTTATACCGGGTGGCGTCCTCCGCCCCGACGACGAACACCCGCTTCTGCCGACCCGTTTTCACGAGATCGACCGCCACGCCCAACGCGTGCGACGACGACGAGCACGCGCTCGAAAATCCCAGCGACGCCCCGCGAATCCGAAACGCTGGCACCAAGTTGATGTAAAGCGACCCCGGGATGCCGTTGATGATCGACATGGGCGGCATTTTCATCACGCCGCGCGTGTCCATGATGGCGTAGTTCGCGTGCGACATCCACATCGAGCCGCCGTTGGCCGTCATGAGGCCGGTTTCCACGTCGGACACTTCCTCCGGCGTCAGCCCGGCGTCGTCGATGGCCTGGCGCATGGCGAAATACGCGTACAACGTGTTGGGAGCCATGGGGCGCAACAGTTCGCGCGCCAATTTGTACGTCGCCGGAAACGTCCATTCCTCGAAATCCGCCGTGGGAAAGTCGAATCCCTTCACCGTGCCCAGCAGGGAAACGGGGTGGGTCGAATCTTCCGCGAACGGGGCGTAGTGTTCAACGCCGGTGCGCGCCAGACGCAAGCTCTCGACGACTCCGGCGCTGTGGTTGCCGATGCTGGTGATGAAGCCCAGCCCGCTGATGACGGCTCGTTGCATGCGTGGGAAAACCATACCATATCCGACCGGGCACGGGAAGCGTTCGTGGGGCCTTTCCTCCGGCGATCCTCGGACGAATTGCTTCTCCAGCCAGACTGCCGTCATCCTTTGACCACGCCCGACGGCTCACGCCCGGGATGACACGGAGTCGTGGACCGTTCAAGACCGTCTAAATCCCGAAATTCCGGTCCGGGTCGTCTTCGGATTCCCGCCCCGATTGGCGGCGTAAAACCGCTGCTTCCGGGTCCGGCTGCGCTAACCCTTCCTTGCCCACGGAGCCTTTCGGCGTCTCGGTCAACGACGCCTGGGCAACGATGGGCAGATCCTCGTCCGTGATCATCGCGGACGGATGAGTGGGATCGGCGTCCTGCTGCTCCTTCTTTTCGAGGTGTTCGGTGATGTCCGGCCCGAACGCCAGCTTGAGGCTTTCGATCTGCGCCACCCGCTGGCCGCGCAGCCTCGCCGTGCCGCGAAACACCGCCAGCGGCGCGCGCAGGTGGATCATCTCGGCTTCCAGTTCGATGGTGTCGCCCGGCTTGGCGCGGCGGTAGAAATGCGCTTCCTCCATCGAGGCGAACAGCACCTCGCCGTGCGCGAGTTCCATGTGGAGCTGCTCGGGCGCGCACTCGAGCACCCACAGGCAAGCCGCCTGCCCGATAGCCTCGAACACCAACGACGCGGGCATGATCGGGTTGTCCTTGAAATGACCCTCCAAAAACGCCTCGGTGCCCTGGATCTGGTAACTCGAGCGGATGGTGTTGCCGTCGATCTCGGCGGCTTCCAGAAAGAAGAACGGCGGCTGCTGAGGCAGGCGCGACATCACCTCGACCTTGGTGTAGCGCCGGACCTTCCTGGCGGCAGCCGCGGACGGATCGCCCACCGTGGCAAACTTGCGGGCGATGAACGTCTTCACCTGCGCAAGCGTGCCGATCTCGCGCAGTTCCTCGTTTTCGATGGAAATGCCGACCGTTTCCTCGATGGACAACACGATCTCGAGCAGCGTGAGCGAGTCGATGCCGAGGTCTTCGATCAGGCGCGTGTCATCCGGCGCGTCGGCCAGGCGGCGCGTGTTCTCCGCCGGCAGGTGCCGTTCGATGATGCCGTAGACCACCGTGGGCAGTTCCTTCAGGTCGCCGGTGGTGCGAAAGCGAACGGCGGCCTCGATGGTTTCCGCGCTGCAACGTTTGAGGGACGTTCTGAGCTGGTGGATATCCTGTTCCGTCAATGGTGACATGCGCCCTGGGGTGTAAGACTTATTTACCGTTTGGTTCCAAACTTTGGAATGTAAAAATCATGAGTCGTTCAGTACCGACTCTGTCGTGTACCTTCGCCGCTCTTGCAACCTCTCCGCAATCCTTTTCAGACGCCGCCTCCGCTCGTGCTGGTGAGCCACGAGTACGCGCCGTTCCGGGGCGGCGTGGCCATCTATGTGCAGGAGATCGCGGCGGCGGCGAGGGAGGCGGGGTACGCGGTCGAAGTGTGGACGGTCGATGACCGCCAACGCCTCGACGCGCGGCTGAAACGGGAAAGGGCCGCTCATGATTCGGCCCGGACGTTCCCGGTGGTTCGGTTCCCGTCGAGCGGACGGCTCACTCCGGGCGGACTACTGAGCTTGGCGTGGGGCTTTTACCGGAGGCGGCGGTCGTTGCGGGAGGGACCGGTGATCCTGATGAGCGTCGGCGCGCAGATGATCTTCTTCGTGCTCGACCTGTTGGGGTTGGTCCCGGCGCGTCGGGTGACGGTGTTTCTGTACGGCTCGGAACTGCTGCGGTTCGGGCGCAGCCGGGTGTGGAGCAGGCTCGCGCGGCGCTTCTACGCCCAGGCGGCGGGTTTCGGCGCGTTGACGCGGCCCATCGAACGGCTGGCCCGGGAGAGCGGCCTGCTGCCGCCGGGGGCAGCCATCGTGCTGGCGCCGGGCGCGCTGCCGTCGGCGTTCGTGCGGGCGGGGGCCGGGTCCGAAACCCCGGCGGCGGACGCGGACGACGGACGGGCGCGCGTGCTGACCGTCGCGCGGTTGCACCCACGCAAAGGCCAACTCGAAGTGGCGCGCGCCCTGGCCCGGCTGCCCGCCACGCAACGGGGCCGGGTGGTCTATCAAATGGTCGGGGTGGGGGAGCCCGCGTACCGTCGGCAGGTGGAGGATGCTTGCCGGGAAAGCGGCGTGCGATGCGAATTCCTCGGCGCGGTGGACGATGACGCCCTCGGCGCGGTCTACCGCCGGGCCACCGTTTACGTCCAGGCCAGCCTCACCTTGCCCAACAGCATCGAGGGCTTCGGCATCTCGTTTCTGGAAGCATCGTTCCACGGTTGCCCGGTGGCGGCGTACCGTTCGGGCGGGGTGACCGAAGCCGTGGCGGAAAATGAAACGGGCCTGCTGGTAGCCGAGGGCGACCGGGCGGGCCTCGCCGCCGTGATCAGCCGACTGCTCGACGACCCGGCGCTGCGGGCGCGGCTGGGCGCGGCGGGCCGGGGGTTCGCGCGGGGATTCCGTTGGGAGCAATCGGCGCGGGCGTTGTGCGAGGCGGCGGCGACGCGCGACGGACATTGACGAGCGAAGTCCCGGTAACTATCTTCCGGTGATGGACTACCGCGAGCACCTGACGATTGACCCACGCATCCGCAGCGGCAAGCCCTGCATCCGGGGGACACGTATTACCGTCGGAGACGTTTTCGATTATCTCGGGGGCGGCATGACGATTCCAGAGGTGCTGGACGATTTTCCCGATCTCACCGCCGCCGACATTCAAGCGTGCTTCGCGTTCGCCGCCAATCGTGACCGCCGCCTGAACGCCGTGCCGCATGAAGCTGCTCTTTGACGAGAATCTCTCGCCCAAGCTGCCCCATCTGCTCACGACCCTTTTTCCCGGCAGCGTGCATGTCCGCAGGCGTGGACTGCTCGGCCACTCGGACGAGGAAGTCTGGGCCTACGCGAGAGACCACGCTTGCACGGTGGTATCCAAGGATTCAGATTTTCAACAGCGCAGCCTTCTTTACGGCTCGCCGCCCAAACTCGTCTGGCTACGAATCGGGAACTGCACCCGGCAGCAAATCGTCCAACTCCTCACCGCTCACGAGCAAAATCTCCATGCGCTTCACACCGATCCATTCGAGACGATTCTCGTCCTCTCATGAAGGGATGATCCATCCATGATCACCGCCCCAGAAGCACTCCAACGCCTGCGCGACGGCAACGGCCGTTTCGTGTCGGAGGTCCCGGGCCGCAGCGAGGGGTTCACCGGCCAGACGCGCCGCCGCGAACTGGCGGCGGGGGGACAGGCCCCGTTTGCCGTGATCCTGGGCTGCTCGGATTCGCGCGTGCCGGTGGAGATCGTGTTCGACCAGGGGCTGGGCGATTTGTTCGTGATCCGCGTGGCCGGAAACATCGTCGCGCCCTCGCAGATCGGCAGCATCGAGTTCGCGGCGGAACGTTACGGCACGCGGCTGGTCGTGGTGCTGGGACACTCCCAATGCGGGGCGATCCAGGCGACCTTGGAAGCCCTCCAACAGCCGGACAAAAGCCGGGAGTCGGGGCACCTGTATTCCATCGTGGACCGCGTGCGCCCGTCCGTGGAAGGGTTGCTCTCGACCGGCTTGCGGCACGACCCGGAAACGCTGCTGCCATACGCCGTGCGCGCCAACATTCACGCTTCGGCCAACCACCTGCGGCACGGGTCGCCGCTGATCGAGCGGTTGATCCGGAGCGACGGCCTGCTGGTGGTCGGCGCGGAGTATTCGCTGGAAACCGGGATCGTGGATTTTTTCGACGGCGTGCCGGACGCGATCTGAGGGCATCGGCTCAGACGAACCCGATTCATCTTTTCCGACGAGGTGGGTTCGTCTACCCCGACCGAGGCGGCGGCACGCGCTCCCAGACAACCACCACACGAAAACCATTGCCTTGCTGGCACTCGTCCGTAAGGATGCCGTAGACCGACGATTGCCTGCAGCCGGGTTCCACGATATGGCGGCGCGCAACGAACTTCCATCCCTGAACGGCATTCGTGCCGTCTGCATCGCCCTCGTGGTGGGTTGTCACGCCCGCGTAGGGGTTGGCTTTCCTGCCCGGTTGTTCCGGTCGAGCGCCTATGTTTTCGACGGCAATCTGGGTGTGACCGTTTTCTTTGTCCTCTCGGGGTTTCTGATCACTTACCTCATGGCGCGGGAAGAATCACGCACCGGGGCGGTTAGCTTGACGGCGTTTTACATCCGCAGGTTTCTCCGCATCTTGCCGGTCTACTTTGCCTTTCTCATCGCCCTGTTCGTCCTGACTCTCACGACCGGCCTCTCGATCAGTGGGTGCCGGTGGGTAACGGCGATCACGTTTACGAAGAACTATAGTTGTAGGGGCTGGGTCGAGGGACACCTGTGGACGCTTTCGGTAGAGGAGCAGTTCTATCTCCTCTGGCCGGCGATCTTTGCCCTGGTCACGAGGAACGGGCGGCTCGCCTTTGCAGGAGTTCTGGTGCTGGCCGCGCCGTTGTTCCGGGTCTATTTGTACAAGGCCAACTTCGGACTCTACCTGTTCTCGTTCATGACCAACATGGATGCGCTCATGATCGGGAGCGTCGTCGGTCTCGCGTACCACCGCCGCCCCGAGTCCGTGCGCACGATTCTCGCTGCCTGGCCCACCCTTGGAAGGGCGGCAGCCGCGCTCTTGATCTACGGAGTTCTGGTTCTCCGGCTCAACCTGCGCCTGGCTCCGCTGACGGTGCTTTTCGGGACCACGATCCAATCGGTCGGGGCGGCTTACCTCATTGCTTCCTTTGCCATCATCGAAGGAGGTTTGATGTACCGGGCGCTTAACTGCCGGCCTATGCGCTACCTCGGTCTCCTGTCGTATTCCATCTACATCTGGCAGCAGCCGTTTTTCAGCGAGCCAAAGATCTTCGGGGTAGAAACCAACGTGTGGCTGACGTTTCCGTGCAACGTCTTCGGGGCGCTGGCGGTCGCGGCTCTCTCCTACCATGCGTTGGAGATGCCACTGGCGGGGCTGCGCAGGCACTTTCGCCCGCTCAACGAAACCCTCACACCTGCCGCTTGGCCACCGGCTCCAGCCAAGCCCTGACCACCGCGAATCCTTCCATCTTATTTCCCATGAAAATCATCCTCCTCGCTGCCCTCTGCCTGTTCAGTTGAACAGCGCTCTGCACGAGAGATTTTATAGCGATGCGCGGCTGATCCAATCGAACCGCGCTCTAACCGCCCCGCGTGCCTCGCTCCACCCAGACGGAAAGCAGCGCGATGTCGGCGGGGGTGACCCCGCTGATGCGGCTGGCTTGGCCGAGGTTCGCCGGGGTGATCCGCGTGAGCTTTTGTTGGGCTTCCGTGCGCAGGCCCCGGATACCGGCGTAATCCATCCCGGCAGGAATGAGTTTTTCCTCCATGCCGCGCGCCCGGGTAACGCCTTCTTCCTGCCGCCGGATGTAGCCCTCGTAGCGCAGGTCGGTCTCTACCTGTTCCCAGACTTCGGCGGACCAGCCGCGGCGCAGGTCGGCGGGGAGCGTGCGCCAGTCGTTTTCGGGGCGGCGCATCCAGGCGTCCAGGCGCAGGCCGTCCTGCCGCGCGGTGGCGGTCCAGGCGCGGGCGGCTTGCAGGTCGGCGAGTTTCCGGGCGTGAGCCGACCAGAGTTCGTCGTCGATCAGACCCAGCGCACGGGCCTGGGCCGTGAGACGCACGTCGGCGTTGTCGGCGCGCAGCAAGAGGCGGTGTTCGGCGCGGCTGGTGAACATGCGGTACGGCTCGTTGGTGCCTTTGGTCACGAGGTCGTCGATGAGCACGCCGAGGTACGCCTCCGACCGGCCCGGCACGAACGGCGCGCCGCCCGCGACCTTTTGCGCGGCGTTGATCCCGGCGACGATCCCCTGCGCCGCCGCTTCCTCGTAGCCGCTGGTGCCGTTGATCTGACCGGCGAAGAAGAGGCCCTCGACGCGCTTGGTTTCCAGCGTCGGGCGGAGTTGGGTCGGCGGGCAGTAGTCGTACTCGACCGCGTAGCCGGGCCGGATGATCTCGGCCTGTTCCAGCCCCGGGATGGTGTGGACGAACGCGAGCTGCACCTCGAAGGGCAGGCTCGTCGAGAGGCCGTTAATGTAAAACTCGTTGGTGTGGCGGCCTTCGGGTTCCAGGAAAAGCTGGTGCCCGGTCTTCCCGGCGAACTTGACGACCTTGTCTTCGATGGACGGACAGTAGCGCGGGCCAACGCCTTCGATGCGCCCGGAATACATCGGCGATTGGTCGAGGTTGTCGCGGATGATGGCGTGCGTGCGCTCGTTGGTGGAGGTGGTCCAACACGGGATTTGTTCCACGTGGAACACGCCGTCCCGCCATTCGTTGAGCGTAAAAAGGTCGCGCGGTCCCTTCCGGAGACGTTGCGGCCAGAAGGTGAACGTCGGCGCGGGCTCGTCGCCGGGGTGCGGCTCGCAACGGGCGAAGTCGATGGACCGCCCGTTGAGACGGCAGGGCGTGCCGGTCTTGAAGCGCGCCACCTCGAAGCCGAGTTCCCGCAGGCCGTCGCTGAGCGTCGAGACGGCGTCGCCCATGCGCCCGCCGGTCTGGTTCTGCATCCCGACGTGCAGCAGGCCGCGCATAAACGTGCCCGTCGTGATGACCACCGTCCGCGCGAGCAGCCGGACGCCGAGCGAGGTTTCCACGCCGCCGATGCGCTGCTCGCCGTCCACGAGCAGACGCGCGACGCTCCCCTGTTGCAGGTCGAGCCCCGCCTGCGATTCGCACACCGCCTTGAGCCGGAACTGGTAGGCTTTCTTGTCGCACTGGGAGCGGGGGCCGCGCACGCTGGGGCCTTTGGAGGCGTTGAGCATCCGGCACTGGATGGCGGTGGCGTCGGCGTTGAGCCCCATCACGCCGCCCAGAGCATCGATCTCGCGGATCATGTGGCCCTTGGCCAAACCGCCGACCGCCGGGTTGCACGACATCTGGCCGATGGTATCGAGGTTTTGCGTGAGCAGGGCCGTCTGCGCGCCCATGCGGGCTGCCGCCAGCGCGGCCTCGACCCCGGCGTGCCCGGCGCCGATGACCAATACATCGTAAGTTTTCGGGAAGGTGAACACTGGCCGTGAATATACTCGTTCGCCGCCGCCATTCACCCTGCTCTTGCGAAAAGGGGAAGATGGGCGAAAGTTGCCGCGATTCCTCCGAGCGGTCCCTGTCGATTGAACCCGCAAAGCCGATGAAAAAAGCTCCGACGCTGGCCGAAGCTTCCCCGTACAAATCCGTCGCCGAAGAACTCGAGACGCTCCGCCGGACGTTCCGGGGCATTTGCCAGCGTTACACGGAACGCGTCGAGACCGAGATCGGCGGCCTGCGGGACCGGGTGATCTCCGCCGGCACGGTTGCCGCCGGTCAGGAGAAGACGGATGCCCTGTCCAGGCCGTCGGCGGGGAGGCAAAGCGTCGCCACCCAGCGCAAACACGCGCACGCCACCGCGCAATTTCATGACTTGCGCGACATGCTGATCTTGCTGCGCACGTTGCAACTCAAACCGGCGGAAGGTCGCCGCAAGGATTTGAAGAAGGTGGAATCGGTCGTCGAGGATCTCCGGCTGCTTGCGGCGAAATGGGGCTGAGCGCTTTGACGACCAGGACGATGCGAGGCCGACGAAGCGCGCGGGCGCTGGGGGTGCTGGTGGCCATTGGCCTCGGCGTCGGGTACGTGGAATACGTCGGACGCAACCTGGGAATCACCGGCCGCGTGGACTGGCCGACCATCACCGACCCGGCGGCGTTGCGGCGGGAAGCGACCGCGTTGTGCCAGGGTGGGGGAGGCTGGCGCGAGTTGCAGCCAGCGGAGTATCCCCCGCGCATGACGGCCTTGCACCCGGCATCGATCAGCGTTTCCAACGAACGGGTGTACGTCGCGCTCGTGCCCGGACCCGGCGGACGCAACCGGTACCACGGCTATTACATCTGGCCGGACCGGGTGAATCGGACCGACGGCGGGATCGTGCGGGAAGAGAGCAACGGCGACCACCCGGACCTGTAAATCAGCCGCGTGGTCCTTCAAGCTCCGTCATCCTGAGCGGAGTGGAACGGAGTCGAAGGATGACGGAGCTTATTGGCCGCGAGTCTTACCCAATCGAGACGCACTCCAGGAACGAAAGTAAACGAAGAAAATCAGGATGTGCCGGGCCATCCGGGAACTACGGTCCGCGGGGCAGATACTGGTTGCCAAGCGGGGCGCGTTGCGGGACAATCAGCGTGGGTTTTATCCCGCGACGCTTCCCATGTTTCCCGCCCTCCTTTTGATTCCGCTCATTGCGATGTTCCGCATTTTCCTGGCCTGGCAACCGGCGGACGCGTTCTACACGACGGTGCTGCCCGGCGCGTGCCCTTTGAGCGCCGTGGCTTTGTGCGCCGGGATGTTTCTTCCCCGGCGGCTGGCCTTGGCGGTGCCGCTGGCGATCCTGTTTCTGTCGGATGTGGTGATCGACCTGCACTACCACGAGAATTTCTTTTCGATGTATTTGCTCGGTCGTTACGTGCTGCTAGCCGTCATCGGCCTGGGCGGCATGGCGTTGCGTCAGCGGCGGGGCTTGACCACCGTGCTTGGCGCGAGTCTGGCGGGTTCGACCTTATTCTACGTGGTCAGCAACGCGCTGGCCTGGCTCGGCTCGACGGTCTACGCACAGACCCCGGCGGGGCTGTGGCAGGCCCTCACGGTGGGGACACCGGGGTTCCCGCCGTCCTACGTTTTTTTCCGAAACGGGCTTGTCAGCGACCTGCTCTATTCTATGGTGTTCGTCGCCTGTGTCCGCCTCGCCCCGCGCCCCGAAAACGCGGCCGGAACGGACGCCGTGCTTGCCGACGCGCGCTGACCGCCGACATCGTGGCCTTGCTCACCGGGCCGCTTGCCGGGGCGACGCGGCTTTGCGAGCACGCCCCGGTGACCCTCACCTTTTGACCGCCGGTTGATTCCGCCCTGTTTCGACCGACGAACTTCCCGCCATTTATGGATACCAGCAAGAAGCCGCAAGAATTGGAAATGCTCTCGCAGATGCTCCTCATCCGCCGCTTCGAGGAACGCGCCGCCCAGCAGTACCAGCGCGGGGACCGGATCGGCGGGTTTTGCCACCTCTACATCGGCCAGGAAGCGGTGGTGGTCGGCAGCGTGGCGGCGACCCGGCCCGACGATTATCTGATCACCGCGTACCGGGACCACGGACACGCCCTCGCGCGCGGCTCCAGCGCGGACGCCTGCATGGCCGAGCTTTTCGGCAAGGCGACGGGCATCACCAAGGGCCTCGGCGGTTCGATGCACTATTTCGACAAGGAACGCTCCATGATGGGCGGGCACGCGATCATCGGCCAGCATTTGCCGCTGGCGACGGGGTTCGCGTTTGCCAGCAAGTACCGCAACGACGGGCGGGTCACGCTCTGTTACATGGGCGACGGGGCGATCAACATCGGCGCGTTCCACGAGGCGCTCAACATGGCCGGGCTGTTCAAACTGCCGGTCATTTTCATCTGCGAGAACAATTTCTTTTCGATGGGCACGCACGCCCACCGGTCCAATCCGCTCAAGGAAATCGTCAACCGGGGCCGGGGGTATGACATGGCCAGCGTGGTGATCGACGGCATGGACGCCCGGGCGGTGCGCGACGGCCTGACGGAAATCGTCAACACCGTGCGCAACGAGCCGCAGCCGTACTGGGTGGAAATCCGCACGTACCGCTACCGGGGGCATTCGATGAGCGATCCCGGCCTGTACCGGACCAAGGAGGAACTCGACAAGTACAAGGACCTCGACCCGATTGCCAAGTTGGCCAAACAATTGATCGACGAGGGTTCGCTGACCCAGGAAGGGTACGACGAGATGGACGCCAAGGCCAAGCAGATCAGCGTGGACAGCGTCAAATTCGCCGAGGAAAGCCCCGAGCCGCCGCTGGACGCACTGTACGATTATACGTTCGTGAACACGGTCAACGGCGTGCCGGTAGCTAGCCACTGAGTCTGAGCGCCCCTATTCCCATGAGAGAGATTACCTACCGCCAAGCCGTCAACGAAGCTCTTGCCGAGGAGATGGAACGCGACCCGAACGTGTTCCTCATGGGCGAGGAAGTGGCCGAGTACAACGGCGCGTACAAGATCAGCCAGGGGTTGCTGGAAAAATTCGGCCCGAAACGGGTGATCGACACGCCTATCGCGGAAGCGGGTTTCGCCGGTCTGGGAGTCGGGGCGGCGATGGTGGGGTTGCGCCCCATCATCGAGTTCATGACGTTTTCGTTCTCGCTGGTGGCGTTTGACCAGATCGTCAACAACGCGCCGAACATGCTGACCATGTCCGGCGGACAGTTCCACATTCCCATCGTGTTCCGGGGTCCGAACGGTCCGGCGCACCAGTTGGGCGCGACGCATTCCCACGCCACGGAGAATTTTTATGCCAACGTGCCCGGGCTGAAAGTGGTGACCCCGGCGACACCGCGCGACGCCAAGGGGCTCTTGAAGACGGCGATCCGCGACGATAACCCGGTGCTCGTGCTCGAAAGCGAAATGCTATACAGCACGAAGGGCTTGGTGGACGATCTGGGCGAAGATTTACTGGTGCCTTTCGGCAAGGCGGCGATCCACCGTTCCGGCACCGACGTGACCATCCTGTGCTACGCGCAGACGGTGCGGATGGCACTGGCGGCGGCAGAAACGCTGGCCTCGCAAGGGATCAACGCGGAGGTGCTGGATCTGCGCTCGATCAAACCTTTGGACCTGAACGCCGTGCTGGAATCCGTGGCGAAGACGCATCGGGTGATCATCGCGGAGCAAGACCGGCCATTTTGCGGGATCGGCTCGGAACTGACGTTCCAGATCCAGAAGCATATTTTTGACGAGTTGGACGCGCCGATTGGCCGCGTGGCGCAGGAAGAGGTGCCGATGCCGTACAACGAGGCGTTGGAAGAAGCGGTGTTGCCGAGCGTGGGGAAAATTGTCGCGGCGGTGCGCGAGATTTGCCCGGCCTGAAGCGCGGATGCCCGGCGACAGTGTTCCACGTGGAACAAAGCGAATTGGACGCGGATGTCCGGTAAACCAGCGGCGGACCCGAGACGCATTCCGCGCCGAAAATCGCGTTGAAGCGCGCGTGAAATGCGGGTAGGTGAACGCGTGCCGTTTGCGCACCCTGACCCCGCCCGCAACCCCGTCTCCCATCCTTTCCTGATATGGCCGAAATCACCATGCCCAAACTGAGCGACACCATGACCGAGGGCACGCTCATCGCCTGGAAAAAGAAAGCGGGCGAGAAGGTCTCGTCCGGCGAAGTAATCGCCGAAGTCGAGACCGACAAGGCGACGATGGAAATGGAGGCGTTCGAGGACGGAGTCCTGATCGACCTCGTACCCGAAGGCACCAAGGTGGCCGTCGGTGAAAAGATCGCGGTCATCCAGGGTAAAGGCGAGACGGCAACTCCCCCGAAGCCAGCCGCACCGGCGGAGGCCGCCGCGTCGAAACTGGAAGCGAAGCAGCCCGTGCCCGCCATGGAGAAGGAGACGCCGTCTGGTCCTGCGGAAGCTGGCGCGACCGCGCAGAATGGTCAGGAGGACGCGGCGGGTGGCCGGATCAAGGCGAGTCCGCTGGCGAAGAAGGTTGCCCTGGCTCAAGGCGTGCCGCTGGGCGGATTGATCGGTTCGGGGCCTGGCGGGCGGATCGTGCAGAAAGACGTGCTGGCGGCGGCTCCGAGCGGTGGACAGGCCAAGACCAGTCCTCCGGTGACTCCGGCAGCCACGTCGGCTCCGGCTGCGCCGAAGACCGTGGCGCCTGTGGCGACTGCCGCGAAGGCTCCCGCTGTGCCGGTGCGCACGAGCCTGCCGCAGAAGGAAACGCGGGTGCCGCTCTCGGGGATGCGTAAGACCATCGCCGAGCGGTTGCTCCAGAGCAAAACGACGATCCCGCACTTTTACCTGCACACGGAAGTCGATGCCGCCGCGCTCACGAAATTGCGGGCGGAGATCAACGCCGCCGGAGAGAAGGACGGCACGAAGGTCAGCGTCAACGATTTCATCCTCAAGGCCACGGCGGCGGCGATTGCCCGCGTGCCGAAGGTGAACGCTTCGTTCGCGGGGGACTCCGTGGTTGAATTTAGCAGTGTCAATCTCGCCGTCGCGGTGGCGGTGGAAGACGGTCTGGTGACTCCCGTGGTACGGGACGCCCACACCAAATCGTTGTCCGAGATTAGTTTGGAAGTGAAGGATCTGGCGAGCCGGGCACGGAACAAGAAGCTGAAGCCGGAGGAGTACCAGGGAGGGACGTTTACAGTGTCAAACCTCGGTTCTTACGGGATCGACCGCTTCGACGCGATCATCAACCCGCCGCAGGCCGCGATTTTGTCGGTCGGCGCGTTGGTCAAGAAGCCCGTGGTCAACGCGGCGGGCGAGATCGTCGTCGGGCAGCGGATCGACCTGGGGCTGAGTTGTGATCACCGCGTGGTGGACGGCGCGCTGGGGGCGCAGTTCCTGGCGGAGTTGCGCCGGTTGCTGGAGTCGCCGGTGCTGATGCTGCTCTGAGACCGGCGGATTGCTTTTCCGAGCGGCCGAGCGTTGAATGCGACCATCATGAGCGCCTTGCCCAAGCGTTATTTCACCCCGGAAGAGTATCTGGAGCTGGAACTCAAGGCAGAATACAAGAGCCAGTACGTCGCCGGAGAAATCTACGCGATGGCCGGAGCACAGCCGGAACACGTCGAGATCACGGACAATCTCACCGGAGCTTTCAGAAACCGCTTTGAGCAAAGGAATTGCCGCTCGTATTCTGCTGACCTGCGAGTGCGAGTAGTGCCCGGCGGGCTCTGGACTTATCCCGATCTTTCCATCGTTTGCGGACCACCGAAATTCGACGCGTCCTCCGGGCCGCGTAGCCTGCTCAATCCGCAGGTGATTTTCGAAGTGCTTTCACCCTCGACGGAAGCGTTCGACCGGGGAGATAAATTCTCGCGTTACCAGCAATCGGAATCGTTGACCGACTACGTGCTCGTGGCCTCCGAACGAATGCGCGTGGAGCACTTCGTGCGGCAGGGCGACGGAAGCTGGCGATACAAGGAATATCACCGGCCGGATGACCAGTTGCCGCTCGTCAGCGTCAATTGCGAAGTGCCGCTGGCCGAAATTTACGAGCGGGTGACGTTTCCCGATTCCATCAGCCGTTGAGCATCGGCGGCCCGGGCTGGCTCGTGCTTAGCCCTTGAACGGCGGTCCGTTGAGCTTAGTATTGCGGGTGAATTATGATCTGATCGTCATCGGGGGTGGACCGGCGGGGTACGTCGGGGCCATCCGTGCCGCGCAGTTGGGCAAGAAGGTGGGCGTCGTCGAACGCGACCGCGCGGGGGGCACCTGCCTGAACTGGGGCTGCATCCCCACCAAAAGCCTGCTGCGCAACGCCGAACTCTATCAGGTGATGAACCACCGGGCGGCGGATTTCGGGTTCAAGTTCGAGGGCCTGGGCTTCGATTGGAGCAAGATCATCGGACGTTCGCGCGGCGTGGCCGACAAACTGGCGGGCGGCATCGAGTTCCTCTTCAAGAAGAACAAGATCGACTACCTGCGCGGAGACGGCACGTTCAAGGACGCGCGCACGGTCGTCGTGAAGAAGACCGACGGCACCGAGGAAACGCACACGGCGGACAAAGTGCTGCTCGCCACCGGCACGGCCACGCGGGCGCTGCCGAACCTGCCTTTCAATCAGACGACGGTGATCGGCGCGCGGGCGGCCATGACGCTTCCCACGCAGCCCGGGCGCATGGTCATCATGGGCGCGGGGGCCATCGGGGTGGAGTTCGCGTATTTTTACAACGCGTTCGGCACGGAGGTGACGCTCATCGAAATGATGCCGCGCATCTTGCCCGTGGAGGACGACGAAATCAGCGCGGCGTTGCTCAAGAGTTTTACCAAGCAGGGGGTCAAGGTGCTCACCAGCACGAAGGTCGAGCAGACCGAGGTGACCCGGGACGGCGTCCGGGTGACGGTCCAGGGCGAAAAGGGCGGCGCGCAGGTGATCGAAGCCGACGTGCTGCTGGTGGCCATCGGCGTGACGCCGGTGCTGCCGGGCGGGCTGGATTTCAAGAAAGATGCACGGGGGTATTTGCAGACCGACGAGACGTACCAGACGAACGTCCCGGGCGTGTACGCGGCGGGCGACATCATCGGCGCGCCGTGGTTGGCGCATGTGGCCAGTTGGGAGGCGCTTCAGTGCATCGAGGGGATTTTCCACGGCAAGAAACCGCGCAAGGTACACGTGTTCCCGGGCTGCACGTACTGCCAGCCGCAGGTGGCCAGCGTCGGGCTGACCGAACGCGCCGCCAAGGACGCGGGAATCAAGTTCCGGGTGGGCAAATTTCCGTTCCAGGCCAGCGGCAAGGCGCAGGCCGTGGGCGAGACGGAGGGTTTCACGAAGATCCTTTTCGGCGAACCGCACGGGGAGGTTCTGGGCGCGCACATCATCGGGCCGGAGGCGACGGAGCTGATCGCGGAGATGGGGTTGGCCGTGAACCTGGAAGCAACGCACGAGGAAATCGAGGCGACGATCCACGCCCACCCGACGCTCAGCGAAGCGTTGCACGAGGCCACGGGACAAGCCTACGGACAGGCCATCCACATCTGACGGCGGCGAGAAGCGGACGCCGGTGGGAACGACGGGGAGGGCGGAGACGCTCCTCCTTGTTTTGTTTTTGGGTCTGGCGAATTTCGCCAGGGAACGGCGTGATGCTACCACCTCGGAGTCGGCAACCAGACCTGGGTGAAGGTCGCTGACCTGAGAGGGAGTTGGCGAACCGGCACCCGGAAGAACCCGTGGATTCCTGCCGTTGGGGGCACGGGCATTCGACCTTCCGAGCTGGTGGATGCCTTGTCAATAAGTGCGGAAGCAAAGGTCGGTAAAACAACGGCGGCGGCGGCGAAAATTCACAACATATTTTTATGGCCATCATCGGTAAAACCCGGTTAGATTGAAAACATTCCTATGGCCGTTGAAACCGATGCCCGCCAGAAACGCAGCCGCACCCGCAGCCCCGCGTACCCGTACATCGCGCTGCCGTCGGCGCTGGAGAAAGCGGCGGTGCTGTGGCAGGTGGAGGGGCGGCATCCGGCGGCGGTCAGCGTGGCGTTGCAGCATTGGGGCTACAAGGAGGACTCCAGCACGGGGTATTCGTGCGTGGCCGCGCTCAAGAAATTCGGCCTGGTCGATCACGAGGGCATGGGCGAGACCCGGCAGGTGCGGCTTTCCGGGCTGGCGCTGAGCATCCTGCTCGATAAAAACCCGGATTCGCCCGAACGCCGGGATGCCCTGCGCGCCGCCGCCCTGGGGCCGCGCATCCACGCCGAGTTGTGGGAACGCTACGGGACGGAGTTGCCCAGCGACCAGTCGCTCAAGCGGTTTCTGGTGGTGGAACGCAGCTTCAACGAGGCAGCGGTCGATGAACTGCTCGACGAGTACAAGGTGACGATGGCGTTTGCGGGGCTGCCGGTCGGGGGTGGGGCGCCCGGGCCAAAGGCGCCCGCGGAACCGGCGCCTGCCGCGTTGCCGCCGCTGGCATTGTACGCGCCCGCGCCGTTGGCAGAGCCGCCCGGGTACGGAAGCCAGGAGCGCCGCCAGGAAGCCCCGGCCAGCGTCTCCAGGCCGTCCGCACGGCCTCCGACGGCTGCGAACGGGGCGGCGAACGCGGGCGCGGTTTCCGGGGGCGTGCCGAGGCCCACGGCGAACGTCAGCGGGCGGAGCGCATTGGCCCAGCGGCACCTGTTCGACGAGGACGAGGCGGACGACCAGCCGCCAACCGGCCTCGGGGGGTACGAGGAAACGCTCGGGCTGGTCAGCCGGGCACGGGAGGAAATGCCGCCGCGCGAGGGCAGCGCGCCGTGGTCCATGGCCCGGCGGGAGTTGCCCGTGCCCCTCGACAACGATCTGGTCGCCCGGGTGCCCTACCCGATGACCGAGGAAGATTTTCTTTTGCTCATCGACACACTCCAACTCTGGAAAAAGCGGCTGGTGCATCCGAGTCGCTAGCGCGCGTTTGGCCTCGGGCACTTGGGCAGGCACCGGCCGTCCGTTGGCGGGAAGTTTCTCCGAATCGCCAAGCCCCGGGTCGGCGCGGCGAAAATGGGCTTTTTCAACACGCTGGCTCAGGATGACGGAAAATACCATCGGCGGGGAGCTTGCCCCAAAGGGATGCGGCTCCGCAAAATGGGAACCGGATGAGCACTTGCCAAGTCCCGTTTTGCCCGCGATGCCGCCGGAACGCGTGCCGTTGAAGTGACGCCCGGTGCATTCGTTGGTCAGGTTGTTTTTGCCCGGCATCCTTCCGGCGCATGTGACCGGGTTGTACACTTCCTTAGGAAGAAAGATTCTTTAAATCTTTAAATACATCACCTTCATCAAGGTGTGAATAACTCGTGCGGATCGTGTTCCACTACGCATCCAGGCGTGTTCCACAAAATTTTTCGGATGCGAACAACTTTTGAGTTTTACCGGGATACAACCATAAAATAATCAATAAAATATTCTTACTGGGTCTTCTTCGCTCTTATTGGTGGTTTATGAGCAGGTTTATTCCCAAGTTTTTAACGATGGGCGCGCTGGATCGTTAAGCATTTTATTTTTGTTGATGGGAGGCGGTGGCACGGCGGACGGTTTTATGGGGAGGCGCTTCTTGGAACGGGGTGGAGAGGGTTGGGAATAATTTTGGACGGAGGGCATGGGAAAGGGCTCGATCACCTGGCACGAACAGAGTGCCGCCGCCGGTGAATAACCAACGTTGATTCCGCCCCGAGAGACCGCGAAGGGCGTCAGGACGCCGCCGGAGCGACCGCAGGTTGCACCGGGCTCGGCGGCACCACCGAGGCCCAGAGTTGGTGGTGCAGGGCGTCGATGGCGGCGGCACTCTCGGCCTTGCCCTTGCTGGCACCCTGGCCGCGGCCCAGAGTCATACCGTTCCAATCGACCTGTGCGGTGAAGCTGCGCGCGTGGTCCGGCCCGACCTGCGCGACGATGGTGTACGACGGGTTGCGTTGCGCCGTGTGGTCGCCATCGCCGGGCGGCAGCGCCTGGAGAATTTCCTGGAGGCGGCCCTTGGGGTTGTGGAGCAGGAGCGGCTGCTGGTCGGCGGTGGCGAGGTCTTCCCGTGCCTGCTCCAGGAAGAAAGCGCGGGCGGGTGGCAGGCCGCCGTCCAGATAGAGCGCGCCCACCAAGGCTTCAAAGGCGTCGCCCAGCGTGGAGATGCGGTGCCGTCCGCCGCTCGACTCGTCGCCCCGGCCCAGGATGAGGTAATCGCCGAGGTGGATGGCCTTGGCGTAAACCGCCAGAGTGTCGCCGGACACGAGGCGCGCCCGTCCACGGGAAAGGATGCCCTCGTCCGCGTCCGGGAAACGCCGGTAGAGGTCCTCGCTGACCAGGACTTGCAACACGGCGTCACCCAGGTATTCGAGCCGCTGGTTGTCGAAGTGGACGCGCTGGGTCTCGTGCCCCAGGCTGGAATGCGTCAACGCCTCGGCCAGCAACAGGGAGTTGCGGAACTTGTAGCCGATGCGTTCTTCGAGGGGATGCATGGGGTGCGGCCGGCGCGGACGCGGACAGACGGAATTTTTAGAGGAGGGCGTCGGGGTTGAGGGCCTGGAGTTCGGCGGGGACAAAGAGGCCGTCGCGGCGGATGAGTTCGCCGTCGAACCGGATGTCGCCGCCGCCCCACTCGGGACGCTGGATGCAGACCAGGTCCCAGTGGACCTGGGAGCGGTTGCCGTTGTCGGCGTCCTCGTAGGCCTGGCCGGGCGTGAAATGGAAGCTGCCGCTGATCTTTTCGTCGAACAGGATGTCGCGCATCGGGCTGAGGACGTGCGGGTTAAAGGCCAGCGAGAACTCGCCGATGTAACGCGCGCCCTCGTCGCTGTCGAGGATCTCGTTGAGTTTCTTTTCGGGGTTGCCGGTGGCTTTGATCACCTTGCCATCCTTGAATTCCAGACGGACGCCGTCGAAGGGGATGCCCTGGTAGATCGTCGGCGCGTTGAAGGTGACGTGGCCCTGGACGCTGTCGCGCACGGGGCAAGTGAAGACCTCGCCGTCGGGGATGTTGTGCGTGCCGCCGCAGGTGATCGTGCCGATGTCCTTGACGCTGAAGCGCAGGTCGGTGCCCGGGCCGGTGATTTCCACGCGGTCGGCGCGGTCGAAACGTGCCTTGAGCGCGGCCATGCCGGGGGCCATCTTCCCATAGTCGAGCGTGCAGACGCGGAAGTAGAAATCCTCGAACGCCTCGGTGCTCAGGCCCGCCTGCTGCGCCATGGCGGCGGTCGGCCAGCGCAGGACGCACCACCGCGTCTTGCCGACCCGGTGGTCGATGACGGGTTTCATCGCCCGGGTGGCGAGGGTCATGCGGTCGCCGGGCACGTCGGAAAGCTCGGCGATGTTGTGGCTGCCGCGAATGGCGATGTAGCCCTGCATTTCCTGCATCCGGGCGAGTTCGAGCCGGCTCATGAGCGTGTACTGCTCCTCGCTGGCATCGCGGAGCATCTCGCGGGTGACGCGGGCGTCGTGGAGCTGGACGAAGGGGAGCGCGCCGACCTCGCGGGCCGCGCGGACGAGGGCGACGGTCATTTCGGCGGGGGTGTCGAAGCAATCGAGCAGGACGCGGTCGCTGGTCTGGAGGCGGGTGGAAAAACGGGTGAGCAGGCGGGCTAACTGGTCGAAACGCGGGTCAGGCATGACGGGAGAAATTGAGAAGTTGTTCACCGGCCGCGGGGTGGCCGGTCGAAAAGGGTGTGGATAAGTTGTGGAAAAACGGGTGCCAGCAGGAACACGATAGCGCGCCAGACACGGAAGAAAAGGGCGCGGTTGGCGGGAGGTCGTTGGCGACGGCAGGGCAGACCGGAACCGTGGTGGCGGAAGGGAGGCATCCGTCCTGCCGCCTTGGCGATTTTCGCCATTTTTGCGGGGTTGGCGGCGCAGAAAACCTCACGCAAAGCCGCCAAGCCGCAAAGGGGCAGAAGAAGAAAGGAGATAAGGACTCCTCTGCTCTCAGCGTTTCTTCTCTTCCTTGGCGGCTTGGCGGCTTGGCGTGAGGTTTTCTGCGGCAGGCGTCAGGGCAAGGGCGGTTTCGTCTTCTGGTATTTCTCGTCCTTGGCCTGTTTCTCGACGGTCTCGAAAAGCTCCGTCAGCCGCTTCTTGTTGAGCGAATTGAGAATGAACGCCGGGACGCCGCCGCCCGCGTCCGTCCAGAGGATGTAGGTGCCGCGCGTGTGTTCGCCGTTGTCAGTGGCTTCGAGCTGCCAGCTGCCCTCGTTGTTCTTGATGCGGACGACGCCCGATTTTTCCGCCGGTCCCTTGTCGTTGGCCGGGGACCATTTGGTCTTGTAGAGTACGCCCTGGTCGGTGGCGCTCGATTCGTCCTGGACCAGGATGGTGTAGTCGCGCTCGGAGATCATCGGCGGGCTGACGCGCGCGTAGGCAACGACCTGATGCTTGGACCGGTCACGCGAGATGACCTTGCTCTCGATGACGTGGGGCATGAATTGCGCGTAGTGTTCGGCGTCGTCGAGCACATTTTTGACGACCCAGTTCGGCTCGTCGAAGGTGCCCACCGCGCGCACTTCTTTGACCGGGCTGCCCGCGTGGTCGCGCGTGTAAATGGTCAGCGTCGGCGTGCGGCTGATTTCCGTCCAGTCGTGGTCGGCTGCCAGGGCGAGCGCCGGGGGGAGGAGGGACAGGAGACCGCCGAGACAGAGCGCGCCGAGAAATTTGGAGGGGTTCATGGGAGGAAAGGGAACGAAGACCCCGGCGAGCGGGCCGGTTTTCCTTTTGCATCGTCCGCCGACCCCCCGGGTGGCTGCCTCTCGGGCCGCGTGGGGGCCGGAAGTGCTCGCGCCGGGATGGTCTCTCTTATATATAGAGGGACACAGCCGCCGACCATGAGCACCGCCCGCGCCAACACCCTCGACATCCGGCTGCCCGAAGGCGTGGTGTTTTCGCTGCCGCTGGCGGGTCCGGCCACGCGGTTTCTCGCCTGGCTGGTGGATCTGCTGGGCACGCTGGCCGTGCTCATCGTGATCAGCAACGTCGTGCATTTGCTGGACCTCGTTTCGCCGGACGCCGCGACGGGCGTGTCCGTGGTGTTGCTCTTTGCCGTGCCGATCTTTTACGGCATTCTTTTCGAGGGGTTCTGGCGGGGGCAGACCCCCGGCAAGAAGCTGCTGCGGCTGCGGGTCATGGACGCGGGGGGCCTGCGGCTGGACCTGCGGCAGGTGGTGATCCGCAACCTGCTGCGCGCGGTGGACGGGCTGCCGTCGCTGTATCTGGTGGGCGGGGCGGCATGTTTTTTCACGGCGCGCGCGCAACGCCTGGGCGACCTGGCGGCGGACACGGTGGTGGTGCGGATCGAGCGCAGCGCCGGGCCGGACCTGACGCAACTGGCCACCGGCAAGTACAACACGCTGCGCGACCACCCGGCGCTCGCCGCCCGGTTGCGCCAGCGGGTGCCGCCCGCGGAGGCCGGGCTGGCGTTGCAAGCTTTGCTGCGCCGCAACGGCCTCGATCCCGGGGCGCGCGTGGAGCTTTTCGAGCGGTTGGCCGCGCGGTTCCGGGTGGCGGGGCCGTTGCCGGAGGAACTGGTGTTCGATCTGACCGACGAGCAGCTCGTGCGCAACGTCGTGGACGTGCTGTTCCAGAGCCGGGGACGGGTTTGAACGGCGCAGGGCAGAGGCCGGAATGGTCCGCAGATTTCGCAGATTTCCGCAGATTTCAGAAAAGACAGGGGGTCCACCTTCTCCTCCCAATCTGCGGAAATCTGCGAAATCTGCGGACCATTCAACCTTGCCTGCGCCGACCCGCGAACGCGAAGAAGCACGTCAGCGCGACGAGTTCCACCGCGCCGAACACGATCTTGACCGGGTACGGCAACACCGGGGCGTGGTACTGCGAAAAGAACGCCTCGATGATCCCGGCCCACACGAGCATCAGCGCGACGCCCGCGATGAGCGTGACGAGGTCCGCGCGGATCGCCCGCAGCCGGGCGCGCAACGGCACGCGCCGACCCCAGCCCACCAGCGCGCCGCCGAGCACCAGCCCGGCCTGACCCGCCACCAGGATGGCCGGGATTTCCACCGAACCGTGCGGCAACAGCCAGCCGGCCAGGAACACACCCTGACCCGCGCGCAGGTAATCGAGGATGACCGCGCCCAGGTAAACGCCGTTGGCAAACATCACGATCAGCGAGCCCACACCCCACGTCAGGCCCAGCGCGAGGGCGAACACGGAGACCCGGATGTTGTTGGCCATCAACTGACCCGAGAAAGTCGCGTGGTAACCGGCGAAACGCTTGCCCCCGTCGCGTTCCTCGTCGGCAACGCGCTCGGCGGGGTTCATGTCGGCATGGCCGAAGGGCAGCGTGACGGCGCGGGCCTCGGGGTCAATCGCCAGGGCCAGCGCACCGAACGCCGCGCCGACGACGGTGATCGCCAGCGCCAGCCAGAAGGCGCGCACCCGGCGGCGAAACGCCCGGGGAAAACTGACCGTGAGCCAACGCCACGGGTTGCCCAGCGGACCGCTGACGCTCTCGGCCGGGCCGCCGCGCGAGTGGATTTCGGCGTAGGCGCGGGCGACGAGCGCACCGAGCGAGCGGCGCAGATCGCTCTCGGCGGAAAACGCGGCGAGACGGGCGAGGTCGCTGGCGGCGCGCTGGTAGAGGGAGTGGAGACGTTCGGCGCGGGGCAGGTCCAGCCCGGCGCGGCCCCGCAGGGAGCGGTCGCGTTCGAGCGCGTCGAGCTGCGCGGAGAGTTCGTCCCAGGAAGGTTGCCCGGCGGCGATGAAACGGGCGAGGTCGATGATCATGGAAAGAAGGCGAATGCAAAAGTCAAAATGCAGAATGCAAAAGTCAGCAGGTCAAGAAAGGCGTGGAGCCAGAAACTCTGAACTTTTGCGTTCATTTCGTTTTCATGAGCTGCACGCCGTCCCAACCCGGCGCGGGGGCGTCGGCCAGGAGCGCGTGGCAGCGTTCGAGGTAGAAGGCGGTCAGGATGTCGGCGGGGTTCTGTTTCGTGCATTCCTCCAGCAAGCGCGCGGCGGCGGCGAACTCCTGCTTGCGGTAGAGCAGGATGGCGTCTTCGTAGTCGGC
Source organism: uncultured Chthoniobacterales bacterium (assembly GCA_964250695.1). Lineage (GTDB taxonomy): Bacteria > Verrucomicrobiota > Verrucomicrobiia > Chthoniobacterales > SZAS-18 > CAHJWO01. The sequence continues at coordinate 217,033 of CAXUGY010000001.1, forward strand.
GAAAAGCAGTTCCTGCGATTCGGTGGGCAGGTCCGTCAGCGGGCCGATGACCGTCATCACCTCGGACGGCTTTTTCTTACCCTTCACGCGCACCAGATCGACCGTGCGGAGACGGAAAACCTCGCTCACCCGCCGCGCCACGCTCTCGCCGACGAGCAGGTCCAACCCGTATTCCTTGGTCAGCCCTTCCAGGCGCGAGGCGAGGTTGACGGCGTCCCCCATCACGGTGATTTCCATCTTGGAGCTTTCGCTGCCCAGGCCGCCGACGATCACCTCGCCGTGGTTGACGCCGATGCCGATGTCCATCGGTGGTTTGCCTTCCCGCAGCCACCGGGTGTTGAGCGCGGCGAGGCGCACCCGCATTTCCAACGCGGCGGCCACGGCGGCGCGGGCGTCGGCGTCCAACCCATCGGTGTGCATGCTGCCCCAGACGGCCATGACGGCGTCGCCGATAAACTTGTCGAGCGTGCCGCGATGCTTGAAGACCACGTCCACCATCTCGCCCAGGTACTCGTTGAGCTGCGCGATGAACGCGGCGGGATCGTCGGCGGCTTCGGTGAGCGAGGTGAACCCGCGCACGTCGGAAAAGAGGACCGTCACGCCCCGGCGTTCGCCGCGCACCAGCGACCCGTAGCGCGCGGGGTCGGCCAGGAGTTCGCGCACGATGTCCTTGGAGACGAGGCGGTCCAACACGCCGCGCACGCGGGCTTTTTCGGCGCGCTCCACGGCGTATTCGCCGATGAGTCCGCCCAGGCCGCCGGTGTTGAAGACCAGCAGCGGGGCGAACGCCAGCGGCATCAATCCGTGGTGATCGTAAAGCCATTGCAGGACGCCGACGAACGCCGCGCTCGCCACCGCGAACGTCCCCAGGCGCACCAGCGGCTGGCGGAGCCCCACGCCCAGGCCCCACGCCAGCAAGCCCGCCCCGAGGATCAACGCAAGATCGGCCCGGATGCTCGTCAGGGTCAGATAATCGCGGCTCAGGGCGGCGGTGAGCGCCTGGAGTTGCAGGTCCGGCCCCGGCAGGTCGCCGAAGGGGGTGGGCAACACGTCGTGCAGGATCGCGGACGCCGCGCCGACGATCACGATCTTGTCCTTGAAAAACGCCCCGTCCTGGTAGTTCCCTTTCCAGGTGGCGTCGGAGAAAATCTCCCACAAGGGCCGGGCCGGGTAGCCCACGCGGTGGCGCATTTCCGTGTAGCGGAACAGCCGCGGCTGGCGGTCGGCCGGGAGGAGGTCCGCGCGGCCTAGCTGGCGCAACGCGCCGGCGACCAGGGAGGAGTAAACCGGCTCGCCGGGCTGCGGGTCGCGCTGGTTGTACTCCGCCTGCGTGGTGCGCAGCAGCAACCGACGGATCGCGCCGTCCAGGTCCGTCTGGTAATTGACGTAACCGACGCGCGGGTCCTGGGCCGCGTTGGCGACCAGCGTTTCGGTGGGACCCTGCCAGGCGTCGTCGCCCGGCACGCGGAGAAATTTGGCGCCGATCACCACGCGGTTGCGGTGCCGGTCGAGCGCGGCGCGGAAGGCTTCGTCCCCCAGGCTGGGGTTGGTGAAGACCAGGTCGAAGACCACCAGCCGCGCCCCGGCGGCCACGAGCCGGTCGAGGACGAGCGCGTGGACCTCGCGGGACCAGTTCCAATCGCCCTTGCCCTCGCTGATGAGTTTGAGGGCGGGGGAGGCATCGATCTCCTCGGGCCACAGGCCGTCGAGCTTGAGCGTGGCGTCGTCGATCCCCAGAAACACGATGTCGGGGCGCGGGGTGGCGGCCCGGCCGTGACTGCGCAGGAAGTTGCCGGTTTTCAGTTCGCCGTGGCGCAGCAGCAGCTCCCAGGGGGAAGGGGAGGTCAGCTCGTACCAGAAAAGCCAACCGAGGAGCAGCGTCGGCAGGGCGGCGGCCAGTCCCAGCCCGGCGGGCCGATGCAACCGGCGCAGGGAGCGGAGAACCGGGGCGATCATGGGGGACTGCCTTGTTAACCTTCTGGCGGGTCGATGCCAAGACGAAAGTGTCTGCCGAAGGCCGGAAGATCCTTTCTCCTCGTTCCCAAGTTGTACTTGGGAACGAGGGAAGTAAACGAGGGAAACGAGGGAACACGTTGCCTGACCCGTCTACGTCCACCCGGCGGCAGACAGCCAGGGACTGGCTCGGAGAGCCATCAGGACCTTGGGGACGCCGCCGCTGCGCATTGCGACCGACCCATACTTTCGGCTAGGTCCCTGCGGGATAGACGCTTTCGGCTTGACGTTTCCCGCCTTCGATTGCCTAATCGTCAGCGCCTTGTCGAACCGTGCCCTTCTCCCCATCGTCGTTTTGTCGCTGCTTCCCTGGTCGATCCAGCCGGCGCAGGCCCAGCAGTTCTCCGCCCAGACGGCGGCGGGTCAGATCGAACGTTCCCGCCTGCCCAACCCGACCTTGCCGCTCGCTCCCGGCGCGCTGTCGTCCGGCGAACCCGCCGAGTCCGACAACTCCCAGGCCGCGCTCGCCCCGGCCACCAGCGGCGACAACGATCTGGGCGTGCAGTCGCTCCTGCGCGCGCCCGAACGCGTGCAGCCGTTTTCCCTGTTCGCCGACGGCGGCTTCGTCTTTACCACCAACGTCGCGCTCACCCCGGATCACCCCCGGAGCGACACGTTTTTCGTCGGCGAGGGCGGCTTCGGCTACGACCACAAGCTCGCGCCCGACCTGAGCTTTTCCGCCGCCGTCCGGCAGCAGTATTTCGCCTACGACCGGTTCGACCAGCTCGACTTCGGCTCGCTCAACTTCGGCCTCGGGCTGGCGTACACGGCGCACGCGCTCGGCGACGTGATCTTCAGCACGCAGCTCGGCTTGACCCGGCTGACCCGCAAGGGCATCTGGGACCACGAGTTCTTCCGCGACGGCAGCCTCGACCTGAGCGCGCAGAAGCTGTTCACCTTCGGGCGGGCGCAACTCGTCAGCGTCGGCGGCGACCTTTCGTTGAACCTCTCCGTGCCGCACGCCGCCGAGCGCGAGGAGTTCGGGCTGTCGGCGGGTTACGTGCTGCAAATCACGCGCCACCTCTCCGTGCAAACCGGCGGGCGGGTCGCCTATTATCTTTACGCCGCCACGGGCCGGGCGGATTTCAACGCCTCTGGCAGCGCGGGCGCGACGTATGCCTTGGCGCCGTGGTGCAGTGTGGGCGCGTCGGTTTCCGGCACGGTGGACCGCTCCAGCCGCGCGGTGTTCGACTACGAGGTTTTCAACACCGGGGCCAGCGTGTTCTTCCGGCTGAAGTTCTAATTCCGTTTCCCCTCCCGAATTTTTGTGATGACACTTTCTTTTCCCGTGCGTTGGCGGTGGGTCGCCGCTTTGGCCCTGTTGCTGGTGGGCGCGGCGTCGTTGCGCGCCGAGGGACTCAAGAGCGCGCAGGTTTCGCGCATTTACAACGACGTGAAACTGCTGCCGGAAAACCAGCCGCCGCGCGCGGCCACGGTGGCCGACACCCTCAGCGGCAAGGCGGCGGTGCAGACCGGCGCGGCTTCCCGCACGGAACTGACGTTCTCCGACAAGACGCTGACCCGGCTCGGGGCGAACTCGTTCTTCTCGTTCGTCAACGGCACGCGCGACATGAACCTGGGCAGCGGCACGATGCTCCTCCAGGTGCCCAAGGGCGCGGGCGGCGCGGAGATTCACACCGCCGCGGTGACCGCCGCCATCACCGGCACGACGCTGATGATCGAGTTCAACCCGAAGAGTTATTCCAAGATCATCGTGCTCGAAGGGACCGTGCGCGTGTTCCTGACGGGCCGGGTGGGCGAGAGCGTGCTCGTCCACGCGGGGCAGATGGTCATCGTCCCCCCGGCGGCGACCGTGGTGCCCGAGCCGGTGAGCGTGGATTTGACGGTGCTTTACGCCACGAGCGGACTCATCAACGATTTCGGACCGCTGGCGTCCAACAAATTGATCGACCGGGAAATCACCCGGCAGCGCCAGGACATCGACAGCGGCAAGCTGGCGGATACCAACCTGTTCATCGTGGGCCGGGGCACGGAAGTGCAGGAGGGCCACCTCAGCTTCGTCAGCGGCAACGACCACGGCGTCACGGCCCGGCAGGGAACTCATACGCCGCTGGGTCTGGACGAAACGGTGCGTCCCACGGTACCGCCACTGCCCACGGTGCCGCCCGTCACGCCGACCGTCTCACCGACGCCGCCGACGCCAACGCCCGCGACGCCGACGCCCACGCCTGTCACGCCGACCCCGACGCCCGCGACGCCAACGCCGACCCCGACGCCCGCGACGCCCACGCCCACGCCTGCGACGCCGACCCCGACGCCCATCACGCCGACGCCCACGCCTGTCACGCCGACGCCCACGCCCGCGACGCCGACGCCCACCCCGACGCCCGTCACGCCGACGCCGACGCCCGTCACGCCGACCCCGACGCCCGCGACGCCAACGCCGACGCCGACGCCCGTCACGCCGACGCCCACGCCGACGCCCGTCACGCCGACGCCCACGCCCGTCACGCCGACGCCGACGCCGGTCCCTACCGCCACGCCGCCCGTCTCCCCGACGCCGACGCCCACCGTCCCCCCGACGCCGACGCCCAGCCCCTCGCCCAGCGTGACCCCCACGCCGACGCCCACCGTCCCCCCGTCACCCACGCCCAGCAAATTCGGCGCGCTGCCCATCATCGCAAACAATGGCGACGGCACGGCCTACGCCATCGACACGACCAGCGCCATCCGCACCGACCCGTTCATCTCCACCCAGGGCGTGACGGACTCCGGGCGCATCTATCGCGGCGGCACCCCCGGCAGCCCCGCCACCGCGGGCTCGGTTGACGGCCTGCCGAGCAACTACTTCCTCGGGGCGGCGAACGGTCCCTCGGCCTTCGACACGCAGGTCGGTTTCGACGCGCAGGTCGGCACGCTCGGCGACGTGGGCGGTTTCAAGTTCAACACGCTCGCGCTGCTGGGCAACCCGGCTTCGATTTCCACGGCGGACGGGCCGACCAGCCTGGTTTTCGTGGCGGTCAACGGCCTCGCGGACGCGACCGGCACGCAGGATTCCGATGCCCGCCCCGGCACGCCCCGGGCCGTGGCTCCGGAGGGCGCGACCTTCGACCTGCGCGGGCTGGACAACGTCTTTTTCGTCACGCAGAACGGCCCGATCACCCTCGGCAACGGGCTGGCGTTCACCAACTCCGGCTCGACGGCCACCGCGCTGACGCTCTACGCCCGGGGCGGAGGGCTGACCGTGGGCAGCGGCAACGGGTTCACCCTGCCCGGCAGCGCGCTCAATTTTTACAGCGACCAGGACCTCCGGTTTGACGGCAGCGTCGGCTCGGCCACCGAGGCGGGGGCGGGGGCGATCAACCTCATCGCGGCGGGCACGCTGACCGTGGGCGGCGGGCTGCACAGCACGGGCGACCTCAACGCCACGACCACCGCCGGGGGCGGCGATCTCGTCCTCGCGTTCGGCAGCACGGTCACGACGGACGCGGGCGATTTCAACGCCACGTCCGGCGGCGCGCTGAACGCTGGAGGTTCGATCCTCGTCACCGGCGGCAGCGTCGGGTTCGTCGCGGCCAACGGGATCGCGGTGGATGGCAACCTCACCGCCAGCTTCAACCTCGGCCTCCAAGCCAACGCGGGTGACATCACCACGGGCGTGAGCAGCCTGTTGCAGGCCCAGGGCGTGTTCACGGCCTCCGCCGACACCGGCAACCTGACCCTGCGCGGCATCGTCGGCGCGAACGGCGACCACCCCGACGCCCTGACCCCCAGCGCGGCCGACCTGACGGCGGGCCTCGACGTGACGCTCGCGGGCGACCTGGCCGCGCACTACGGCGTCACCGTCACTTCCACCGGTGGCGCCGTCACGCAGTCCGGCGGCCTCGTGCAGGCCACGGGGGCGACCCCCGAAAGCTCGCCCTCGCCCGGCATCGTGACCGTCACGGCCGACGACGGCGCGGTCCACCTCGACGGCGGCACCCTGAGCGGCGGGATCGTCACGGTGAGGGCAAACGGCGGCGACCTGACCCAGTCCGGGGACCACACCCTGCAAGCGACCTCCGGCGACCTCACGCTTTTCGCCACCGGAAACATCGACCTCGGCGGCCAGACCACGGCCAGCGAGGGCAACCTGAACGCGACCACCTACAACAACCTGACGGTCAACGGCACCGGCACGGCCAGAGGTCGGTCGTTCTCGCTGACGAGCTACTTCAGCGGGATCACCGTGGACGGCGAACTCGACGCGAACGGCGGCGCGGGCACGGTTTCCAGCCTGGAGGCCACCGATCCGCGCAACGGCACGGTGGCCATCAACGGCACGGTGTCCGTCGGCGCGGGCCAACTCGACATCGACGCGGGCACCACTTTCAGCAACGGCTCCGGCTCCAGCATCACCGCCCACGACATCGAACTGACGGCGGGCACGACCGCGACACTCGACCTGTCGGGCTTGCACGTGGGCGGCGCCGGAGCCGGCAGCCTGTTCAACGTGACCGCCGGGACGATCAACGCCACCAACCCCGGCGAAGGCCAGGAGTTTCAGACGCTCAACCTCACCGCCACCGTGGCGACGACGCTCGACGGGTTCTTCAACGTCGCCACGCTCAAATCGGGCAACCTGACGCTCCAGCCGAACAGCACCGTGACGATCACCAACCTCAACACCACCGGGGCAACCGGCACGGTGGTCATCGGGGACGGTGTCACGTTTACCCTCAACGCGGGCACCAACGCCAACGCGGTCGGGCCGGTCTCGCTGGACGGTTCGCCCCGGTTGAACCTGTCCGGTTCGCTGGCGGTGTCCGGCGCGTTTTCCATCACCGACGACAGCCAGACGCCAGCGGTGAACCTGGGCACGAACGTCAAGCTGACGGTGACGGGCGGCGTTTCGCTCGGCGCGGGCAGCGTGCTCGGCGCGACGGGCAGCCTGCTGGGCACCAACAGCACGGTGCGGACCACGGGCGGCGTGACGGTGGACAGCCTGAACGCGTTCGGCAAGATCGACGTCGGCAGCCTCGCGGTGCGCACGCTCACCTTGAAGAACCTCAACGGCGCGACCGCCGCCAACCCGCCGGACACGGTGGTCAGCGGCAGCGTCACCCCGTTTCTGCCCGGCGGAACGCACACGTTCACCATCGGGCGGCTGACCGCCGGGAGCCTGAACTTCGGGGGCACGAACGCGGTCGGCGGCAGCCTCGACGCCGCGAGCCTGACGCTCGAGGTCAAAGGGAATTTTGGAGTCGGCGCGGGCGACCGGGCGGGGTTCGTCGGCAGCGCGGACTTCAGCGGCGCGGAACGGAGCGTCTCCACCGGCGGGCTGGCCGCCGGGAACGGTGGGGCGTTCCAGGTGACGACGACGGCCAACCCCGCCATGAACGCGGCACCGGGCACGATCACCATCCAATCTTCCACCACCGTCGTGCCGGTCGTCACGGCCCTCGGCGGGCGGGTGACCCCGACGGGCAACGGGTTCCCCGGCACCGGCGGCCAGGGCGGCACGCTGTCGCTCAACGCCGCCGACGCGCTGAGCGTCGGCACCGGGGCGATCCTGAACGTGTCGGGCGGCAACTATGAGCCTGCGGACACGGCGACGTACACCGGCGGCGGGGCCAACGGCGGGGCGGGCGGCACGGTCGGGCTCGTTGCCGGGACCACCCTGACCTTGACCGGCGGCACCGGGGCCACCGGGACCACCGACGAGCCCATCACCGTCACCGCGCAAGGCGGCAGCGTGTTGCGTGCCACCGCGGGCACGGGCGGCGCGGGCGGCCTGGTCAACCTGTCGGGGGGGACGACGGTCAACCTGACCAACACCGTGGTCAACGCGTCCAACGGCACGAGCGTTTCCACCGCGCAGGCGACCGGCACCGGCGGCACGATCACCATCGCCTCGCAGGATGCCTCGGGGACACCCGCGCCCACGCCCCCGCCGTCCTTCGGGATCGGGGTCCTCGCGGCGGTGGGTCCGAACGCCACGCCCACGCCGCCCGCGGTCCTCGTGAGCCGGAGCGCCGTCGTCGCCAGCCAGGAGGAGACGTACCCTGCGGCGTCGCCCGTGCCGACGGGTTCGCCCTCGCCGACGCCCATCCCCGCCTACACCTCCAGGAATGGCGGCGCCATCAACGTCACCAGCCAGCGGACCGGCGGGCCGGGCATCAGCGTGCAGGATTCCTCGAGCCTGCTCGCCCTGGTGGACAGCCGCTCGGACGGGGGGACGGGCGGGCAAATCCACCTGATGACCAGCGGCGCGGACATCGCCATCGTCGGCGGCTCGACCGTGCGCGCCAGCGGGGCGAACAGCGCCGTGACGGTCACCACCGGCACCACCGGCGCGGGCACGATCACCGTGACGGATTCCATCGTCAACACCCTCGGCGCCAACGGCACTTTCGCGGGCGGGAGCACGGTGTCCCTGTCGGCGGGCGCCATCAACGTCGGGAACAGCACGATTGGCGCGGACCTGCTCAAGATGCAGGCTTTCGGCGCGAGCGGCACCCTCACGATCAACGCCAACTCGGTGTTGAATGCCCCGACGCAGTTGAGCCTCTATGCCGCCGGGAACACCGGCTCGATCACGTTCCAGGGGGGGCAGATCACCCTGAATACCGGCCAGAGCGCGGCGGTCCTCTCGGCGGCGACGATCACCATCAAAACGGGCGCAACCGTCGCGGTGAACGGCCCGTTGCCTGACCTCTACGTCACCAACGCCAACTTCGGCGCCGACTCCGGTGGAACCGGCAATCAGGAGAATGCGGGTCTGTTCACGGATGGCTCGGGCCGCTCCATCGTGCCGACGCAGCATCCCTTTGGCACGGCCCCGCCGCTGTCCGCCGCGTCGCCGGGCAAACCGGCGGCAGCGCCCTCGAAAACGGCGGCGCGCCCGGTCCTGGCCAGCGTCGTCCCGGGTAAGAACATGCCCCGGCTGCTGCGCCAGGGGCGGACGGTGCTGCTCGTCGAGCCGGTCGCCCAACCCCGGGCGACGGCGTTGCAAAACCGGGCGGTGCTGCAAAGCCTCGCGGTGACGCCGAACCGTGCGCCGGAGCCGAACCGGGCGGCGCGGCCCCGGCGCGGGGAGACGCCCCGGCAGCCGGTCAACCGCCCCGGGGCGAACGCCGCCGCCCTGCGTCCGTAACGAAACCCGGCGGTTACAACCGGAAGACGCGGTTTCGCCGGAGACGGCAGGCACCGTGACGTTTGCGTGGAACCGACGCGCGGCTACTGTGGGAGCAGCGCGCCGCTCCGGTCCGCGTCCATGAACGTCCTCTTCTTCTGCCACGACGATTTTGCCTGCAACAGCATGGGCCACATCGCCGGTTTTGCCGCCGGGTTGCGTGCGCTGGGCCACGCCTGCGCGGCGGCGATCCCGGGGGACGACCGCGCCAGCGTCAAGGCGCTGGGAGCCGAGCCGCCTTTCCGGCCCGCCATCTTTGCCGACACCTGGGACCGCCGGGGCGAGTTGTTTCCCGACGGCGAGCCCGCCGACATCCTGCACGCCTGGACCCCCCGCGAGCACGTGCGCCACGCCGTGGAACTCTGCCGCCGGGGGATGCCCGACGCCCGGCTGATCGTCCACCTGGAGGACAACGAGGAGCACCTCTCCGCCCGGTTCGCGGGCGAGACCCCGGCCCGGCTGCGCGCGTTCTCCGACGAGGAACTCGCCGTCCGGCTGCCCGCGCATCTGGCGCACCCACGCGAGGCCCCGCGTTTCCTGCGGACGGCGGACGGCGTGACGGGCATTGTGGCGACCCTCGCGGAGTTCTGTCCGCCCGGCGTGCCGTTCGCGGAGTTGTGTCCGGGGGTGGACTTTGCGCGCTACCACCCCGGGCCGCCGGACCCCGGGCTGCGCGCGTCCCTGGGCATCCGGGCCGAGGAGAAAATCCTTTGTTACCCCGGCAGCAGCCATTTCGCCAACGGCGCGGAGATGGCCAACCTGTACGAGGCGGTGTTCGCGCTCAACCATGGCGGCACGCCCTGCCGGTTGATCCGCACGGGCCGGGACATCCCGGAGTTCGTCGAACGGTTCGAACCGGACGAGCTGTCGAAGTACGTGCGGCACCTGGGCTTCGTGGACCGCGACCGGCTGCCCGGGTTGCTGCGGCTGGCGGACGTGCTGGTCCAGCCGGGCGAGGACGACGCGTTCAACCACTACCGGCTGCCGTCCAAGCTGCCGGAATTCCTGGCCTCGGGCCGGCCCGTGCTGCTGCCGCGCACGAACGTCGGCCTGCGGGTGCGGGCGGGCCGGGAAGCGTTGGTGCTGGAGACGGGCCGGCCCGACGAGATCGCCGCCCGGTGCCGCCGGGTGTTCGACGATCCGGCGCTGGCGCGGCGGCTGGGGGAGGGCGGGGCGGCGTTTGCCCGGCGGCACTTCGACCCGGCGGCCAACGCCCGGGGGCTGGCCCGATTTTACCGGAAGTTGCGCTCGCCTTGGCGGCGGGCGTTTCCTTGGTTGCAACCACCTTCGACCAGCCTGGCCCGGTCCCCGGCGGCGATTTAGACCCCGGCGCCAACCCCTTTTGCCGCCACGCGGCGTTGGACAAATGCCGGACGAACCGCTAGAAAGTGTGCTGACCCGAATGCCTCCCGAAATCGACCTTTGACCTGTCCCCCTTATGACGTACCCCGATGACTGGGCCGTGATCGTGCCCATGGCGAACGAGGCCCCTGATTTTGACGCCTTCATGGGCGTGCTCCGCCCCGTGCTCGACCGGCTGGGCAGCGGCAAAGTGTATTTCATCGTGGACCAGGCGTCCAAGGACAACACCCTGGAACTCTGTCAAGAGGTGTCCGGGCAGGACGGGCGGTTCGTGACGGTGTGGGCCCCCGAAAACAAGAACGTCGTGGACGCCTACATGAAGGGCTACCGCGTCGCCTACGATGCCGGGCACGAGATCATCATCGAGATGGACGGCGGCCTGAGCCACGATCCGCGCGCGCTGCCGCAGTTCCTGCGCGTGCTCAACGAGGGCAACGAGTGCGCTTTCGGCAGCCGGTTCTGCAACGGCGGGTCCATGGCCGACAGCCCCTTCAAGCGCCGGACGCTTTCCAGGACCGGCACCTTTTTGAGCAACTGGCTGCTCGGGACGAAGATGGACGACGCCACCAGCGGATTCCAGGGGTTTCACCGCAAGATCGTCGGGGATTTGCTGAACTATCCCCTGCGTTCCAAGGCGCATTTTTACCAGACGGAAATCCGTTACCTGTTGCGCAAACACCGGTTCGCCGAGGTGCCGATCCATTACCGCGCGCCGTCGAACTCCGTGTCCAAGAACGCGATCCGCAATTCGATTGAGACGTTGCGCCACTATTTCGGCCAGCGGTTGCAGGGCAAGGCCGTCAGTTTGTAGGGCACGCGACGCTTGCCACGGTGGTCCGGGCCGTGAAATCATCCGGGCGCGTCTCGCCTCATGCCAGCCCCTTCCAACCTCTGGAAATCCATTTTCCTGACCCTGCTCGCCGTGCTGGCCGTGGTCGCGGCGCTGGCTGCCTACAACGCCGGTTACCTGTTCCACACCGCGCTCTACGAGGCCGGTGATCCGGCGGCAAACACGCTGTCGGTCATCCGGGCGAGCCGTTTCCAGGAGATTTACGGGACGTACTCGCGCTGGCGGTTCCACCACCCGGGACCAGCGGTGTTTTACTTCTCGGCGGCGCTGGAGGGAATCTTTTACCGGGCGTGGCACGTGATGCCGACGCCGTATAACGCGCAGGTCCTGGGGACGATGATCCTGACGCTGGGGTTCCTGGCGGCGGGGATCAGCGTGGCGGCCCGGTGGACGCGCAGCCGGTACTTCGTGCCGCTGGCGCTGCTTTTGGCAGTGCTGCACTTCAGCGCGGTGGATTTCCGGTACGTCGTCACCAGCACGTGGCCGGCGTGCGTGCTGCCGACGATCTTTTTCTGCCTGCTGGTGGCGGCGGCTTCGGTGGCGGCGGGTCAGGGCGAGGATTTGCCCTTGCTGGTGACGGCAGGCAGCCTGGCGATCCACAGCCACGTGGCCCAGCCGTTGTTCGTGTTGCCGATGTTCGCCGTGGGCTACCTCGGGCTGTCCTGGGGATGCTGCCGGGCGGCGCGGGGGGTGGCGCCGGAAGGAGAAATCCGCCGGGCGGCTCCGTGGCGGCGGTTTCCGCGCGCGCATTGGCTTGCCGGGATGCTCGCGTGCGTGTTCTTGCTGCCGCTGCTGGTGGACCTGTGCAAAGGCACGCAGAGTAATTTTGCGTTCATCCTGGCGCACCTGCGTGCCCGGCACGGCGTGGCCCATCCGTGGCGCGATTCCCTCTTCTACTTCCTGCACTTCGGCACGTACCGGGCCAGCATGTTCGACGGGCCGCAGGCCGGGATGCTGCCGCCGGACACGCGCCCCGGGCAGATCGGCCATTACTTTGCGACCCACGTCAGGATGACCCTTCTCTGGGGCGGGGCCATCCTGTCTCCGCTGCTGGCCGGGGGGCTGCATTTTTTCCGCCGCCCGGCGGTGGTCACGGCGGCGGACGCCCCGGCGGCGGACGGCAGGACCGCACCCGCCACGACCGTGACGACCGCCTCGCCGCGCCCGGCACGGTGGCGGTTCCTGGCCGCGCTCGGGCTGGTGTGGATGCTCGGCGTGGGCCTGACCCTGGTGTGGGCACACATCCAGGACGGTGAGATGCTTTATTACAACGCGTGGTTCAACCACTCGATCTACTACACGCTGGCGTTGCTGGCGGCGGTGGCGTTGAGCGACGCGCTGGAGAGCGTGGCGTCGCGGCGCGCGGCGTGGTTGGTCCGGGGACCGGTCGTGTGCGGCGCGCTGTGCGTGCTGGCGGGTGCGCTGGTCATCGTTCGGCACCGGGACCAATTCCAATGTGTCGAATTTACCGGCCCGGCGGAGGCCGGACAGGCGCGCACGGTGTTCGCGGCGTTGCGCGACCGGCCCGACGCCCCGCGCACCAAGCTGCTGCTGTTTTCCCATCCTGACGCGTGGACGGCGGGCACCGGCATCGCCGTCCTGCTCGCACGCGCGGGCGACCGGCCCCGCGTGCTGGAAGACTGGGGCGTGATGTTCGGGGCCGACCTGGCGTGGCGGTTGCCCCCACTCGAAGCCCTCGGGCGGCCCGGCCACGAGCCGATGGATATCTGGCGGCTGCTGCCCGCCGCGAATTACCCGGCACTGGCCGCGCGCCGTCCGCTCGTCGCCGGGTTTGCGTTGCAGGCCGGGGGGGTGGAAATCGACCCGGCCCACGCGGGGACGATCTCGTTCCAAAACGCCACGAAGAACACCGAAGCCTTCGTGATCTACGGCTGGGGCCAGCCCGAAGGCCCGGCGGAAACGTCGTTCACCTGGAGCATGGAAAAATCCGCCGCGCTGAACTTCCGCGCGGTGCTCGTCCCGGCGGATGCCACGGTGGAAATGACGTTCGACGGTTTCCCGCTCCTGGTTCCGGGCCGCCGCGACGTGCAGCGCATCGGGGTGAGCTGGAACGGCGCGGACGTGGGCACGCTGCCGGTGCGCGCCGAGGGGACGGTGCGCCTGGGCATCCCCGCCGCCGTCTGGAACGCCCGGCCCGAGGTCGTGCTGCGGTTGACCTTCCCGGACGCCATTTCTCCGCACGAGATCGACGCGCAATCGCCGGACGTGCGCCCGTTGGCGGTCGGCACGCGGTCGATCACGTTTCGGATCGTCGATTGAAACATGAAACGTTCGACCGCCTTTCTGCTCGCGCTGGCCATCGTTTTGGCGCTGGTCGCCAACAGCGCGGATTTTTTCTTCCGCACCCCCTTTTACGAAACGTGGGACTCGGCGGCGAACGCGCTCTCGGTGGACCGCGCCAAGCACTTCGCGCAGCTCTACGGGCCGTATTCGCGCTGGGGGTTCTATCACCCCGGCCCGGCGCTTTTCTACCTCCAGGCGCTGGGCGAATGGCTTTTTTACGACCTGCTGCCGGTCTCGCCCGCGCCTTACAACGCGCAAACCCTGCTGTACGTTTTCGTGTCGGTGGGGTTCTTCGTGGCGGCGTTGCGGGTGTTCACGCGCCGGCTGGCGGCGGGCCGGGAGCGGTGGTGGTTCCTGTGCGCGGCGCTGGGCGTGGCGGCCCTGCACTTCACCGCCGTCAACCGGCTGCGCTCCTACGATCCGGTGCTCGGGCCGAACGTCTTTTTCGGGCTGTGGAGCGCGCATGCCCTGGTCCTGCCGTTCCTATGCCTGTTGGCGGCGGGGGCGTCGGTGGCGGCGGGGGAGGGGGACGATTTGCCGTTGCTCGCGCTGGCGGACGGTTTCCTGCTGCAAACGCACGTCGCCCAGCCGCTTTTCGTGCTGCCGCTGACGTTCCTCGCGCTGGCCGGGCTGGGCTGGCAGTGCGCCCGGGAGCAGCGGGACCGCCTCCGCTACCCGCCGTCCCGGCGGGAGCGGCTGACGTGGCGGCTAGGCGCCGGGTGGCGGGCGTTTCCACGGGCGCACGGGCTGGCGGCGGTCATCCTGACGTTCTTCGCGCTGCCGGTGCTGATCGACCTCTGCCGGGGGACGGGCAGCAACCTGGCGAGCATCCTGCACCACCTGCGCACGCACCACGACGAGCACAAGTCACTCGCCAAGTCCCTGGCCTATTTCGCGCAGTTCGGCGCGTACACCCCCTATCAGCCGGACACCATCGAATTCGGCCGCTTCGACCGTGCCGGGATGAACGCCTACCTGCGCGCGCACTGGTTGATCCTGGGCGGGTGGCTGGCCGTCCTGCTGGGGACGCTGTGGGCGTTGAGCGGCGCGGTCCGGCCGCCGGAAGCCAGCCCGGAAGAAGCGTACACGGACTGGGCGTTGCGCGGCCTGCGCCCGGCGCGGCAACGGTTCGCGGCGTGGGCGGCGGCGTGCGGGCTGGCGGCGCTGGCGCTCACCCTCAAATGGGGCACAAGTCAGGACGGGCGGATGTTTTACTACAACGCTTGGTTCAACTTCGCCATCTATTACTTCGGCGTGTTGGTCGTGCTGGCGGCGGGGTGCCGGTGGGTGTTCATCCTGGGCGGCGCGGCGGTCAACGTGGCGGCGACGTGGCGGGAGCGGTTGGGGGGCGCGTCCGCCGTGCTGTTGGTCGGCGCGCTGCTGGCGGGGCCGTTGCGGGTGCGCGACGCGGACCCGGCGTCCACCCGGGCGTTCCACGAGAGCGTGCAGCGCGCCCTGGCCGCCACCGCGACGCCGGGCGGCGGTCCGCCGACCCCGAGAATCCTGCATTTTGCGGTGGCGTTCTGGGTGACGGTGGCCGGGGTGGCGCTGGAAATGGAACGGGCGCACCAGCCGTTCTACGTGCCGGATGGGTGGGAAGTGACCTTCGGCCACGCGCACGCCTGGAAGGCCGCCCCACCGGAGCTGATCCGGCGGCGCGGGGTGCAGTCGTGGCTCTTCGTGTACCTGCCGGAAGTCACGCCGGGCGCCGACAGCGCGCAGGCCGTGTCCATCGCCACGCCGACCCGGGACCACCAGGCGTCCGGGCTGGGCGACCATCTTTTCGCGAGCCTGCAAGTTCCCGCCATCGACCCGACCCTCCCCGCCGGGGCCAAGCTCGATTTCGGGACGGGTGGCCAGACCCTGGAATACGGCGTCGCCGGCTGGGGGGACGCGGAGCCGGACGGCGCGTGGACGGACGGCCACGTGGCGGTGGTCCAGTTCCTGGCCGTGCCGGTGCCTGCCGGGACCGGGGACGTGGAGCTGGCCTTCGGGCGGGTCGTGCCCTTCGTCGATCCGGTCAAGCGTCCCGCCCAGCGGCTGCGGGTGTTCTTCAACGGCGAGCCGTTGGGCGAAGAACTCGCCCTGAAACAGATCAACGATCCGCTGACGTTCCGGGTCCCTGCCGACCGCTGGAACCGCGCGGCGGCGGCCACGGGGGGCAAGACCACGCTGGAACTGGTGTTGCCGGACGCGATTTCGCCGTCGGTGGCGCAGGTCAACCCGCCGAGCTGGGACTACCGCGTGCTGGGCATCCACGTGCGCGACCTCGTTTTCCGGGCGGTCATGCCCGCTGCTGCGCCGCCGGTTCCGACGCCGAAGTGATCCCGCCGCCGCCTTTTGCTCAAGGAACCGCCGGGCTGGCCGCGGCTTGCGTGACCACCTTCCCGGTGGCGTCTATCACCCAGCGCGGGTCCGCGATTCGGAACAGGAACGGCCGCCGGTCTTTCGGCGGGTAAACGGGCGTGCCGTGCCCGACCACCCGCAGGCGGTTCTCGCCCTCGCGCCATTTCGCCTGGGCCTGGATCACCGCCCAGCCTTCCGGCGCGTCCGGGGCGAACACTTTGGTTTGCACCAGTTGGTCGTTGAAAAACACCTCGATGGTCTGGCCCGGGCTGGTCGGCAGCACGCCGAGCTTGAGCGCGGTGTCGTCCGCGCCCAGCGGGGTGCCCGGGGGGGGATAGAGGATGAATTGCGCCTGCCCGCCGCTCCAGTAGGCCGTGGAATCTTCGTCCCCTTCCGCCCCGTAGGTCCCCGTGTTCTGCAACGGCTGGACCCCGCGAAAACTTCCGTCCTGCACGATGTCCTTGGGCAGGAGGGCGGCGTACTCCCGTAAATGCCGGGTCAGCGGCGCGACGAACTCCGGGCCGGGCGCGTAGAACGAGACCGTGTTCGAGCCGACAATCGTGTTGTTCTGGATGCGCCACCGGCCCACCAGCACCCACTCGGGCAGCGGCCCGCCGAACATGTCGCTCCAGAGGTCGTAAATGGCGATGAGTTCGACGTGGTGCTTTTGCAGCAGACGGCGCATCGTTTCGTGGGTGTAGGTCCCCGTCCGGCGCGCCCGCAGCACGTCGATGTCGCTCAGGCCGTAAGTGTCCAGCAGGTTGATCTCGGCGTAATAACTGATCGCCCCCACGTCGTTCGCAGCCACCCCCTTGCCGCTGTAGAACTTCCGCACGAAATGCCCCATCTGGTACTGCTGCTCGTAGATGTTGTAGGACGCGGTGACGACGTGCCGGAACGATCCGACGCCCCGCTCCCACAACGGCGGCCCGAACAGCGCGGCTACCAACCCCAGCGCGGCGTAGTGCGGCAGCGCCCGCCCGGACAGCCAGTACCGCCCGCCGGTCGCCGGGGCCTCGTACCCCAACGCGACCCCCAGCCCGACCAGGGCCAGCACGAGCAGATAAGCCTCGTAACGGTAAAACCAGCCGATCCCGGCGAACTGGAAATGCTGGATCGCCGCCGCCAGCGTGACGAACAGGAACAACGACGGGTAGTTCCACAACGTCCGCCGCCGCTGCAAGCTCCCGAGCAGCGCCGCCGCCATCGCCGCCACCAGGGCAAAGAGGTGCTGCTCCGCGACCATGACGGTGTACCACTTGCCGAAATATTGCAGCAGACCGGCAGCGGTCAGCGTCACGGGGGCGTTGCCTTTGATCAGCAGCGAGTTGGGCAGAAAATACCAGCCTTTCGCCACGGCCAACAGCCCGAAAACCCCCACCGGCGCGGCGGCGGCTATTCCCAGCGCAACCGCCAAAGTCCAGCGTCGTCGGCAGAGCAGCAGCCCGCCGACTGGCGCGACGAGGAACAGCCCTTCGTAGCGGGTCATCACCAGCAGCGCCCCCACGGCGCACAACCAGCGCGGGGCCGTCCGCGAGGACAGGCGTTGCGCGTCGTCCGTGAGCACGCGCGCCGCCAGATCGACGAAGACCACCCCCAGCAACGCCTGTAAACTGTGCTCCATCCCGGTGGAAGCCACCGCCAGCGCCGGGGTGAGCACGACCACCGCCGCCAGCGTCAGCAGACCCAGCACCCCCGACCCGGTCGTGCGCCGCAGGACGTGCCCGGCATAAAAGAGCAACCCCAGCGCCGCCAGGACGTTGAGCACCAACGGAAAATATTCGTGGACGCCGAACACCGCGAAGCTGGCCGTGAGCAACAGCGGCCAGAGCAGCGACGACGTGCCCGCGCTGAACCCGTCCACCGCGCTGATCCCCCAGGTGCCGTGGCGCAGCAGGTTCTTGGCCACGGCCATGTGGAAGTAGCTGTCGTCCACGGTGTAAGCATAGTGCCCGGCCTCGTTGGCGTGGACCGCGCGCAGCGTGATCCCG
Organism: uncultured Chthoniobacterales bacterium; assembly: GCA_964250695.1. GTDB lineage: Bacteria > Verrucomicrobiota > Verrucomicrobiia > Chthoniobacterales > SZAS-18 > CAHJWO01. The sequence continues at coordinate 235,034 of CAXUGY010000001.1, forward strand.
AGCGCGGCCAGAAACCCGAGGGCCACGACCGCCGCGGGCCAGCAACCCTGCGCCGTCTCCCAGGAGGGCAGGAAGCGGCGACGCTCCGCCGGGGGCAACGCCGGGGCGGGGGGTGGAGAGGCGGCAATCGTTTCCATGTGCAGGCAAATTCGCGGCAAACCCCCCGCCAGGTCGAGCGATTTTTCCGCACGGGGCGGGACCGCCGGGAGGCCCGGCCCCCATTTTCGTCAGCAGGGATGGACACTGCGTTTATGCTGCACTCGCATGAAACGCTCAAGCGCGGCGCTACTTACTCTGGTGATCGTCCTGTTGCTGGTGGGAAACAGCGCGGACTTTTTCTTCCGTCAATCCTACTACGAGACGTGGGACTCCGCGGCCAACTCGCTCTCGGTCAACCGCGCCAAGCACTTCGCGCAGCTCTACGGGCCGTACTCGCGCTGGGGGTTCCACCACCCCGGACCCGCCGCGTTTTACGTCCAGGCGTTCGGGGAATGGCTGTTTTACGACACGCTCCACTGGACGCGCACGCCCTTTCCCGCGCAGACGCTCGCGCACGTGGCGGTCATGGGCGGGTTCTTCGTGGCGGCGTTGATGATCTTCGGCCACTGGCTGCCCGCCGGACGGGCGCGCTGGTGGTTCCTGTGCGCCGCGCTGGCGGGGGCGGCGCTGCACTTCGGGGCCATGGAACGGGTGCCGTCCTACGACGTGCTGCTGGGGCTGACGACGTTTCTGAGCACTTGGAGCGCACACGCGCTGGTGCTGCCGTTCCTGTGCCTGCTGGCGGCGGGGGCCTCGGTGGCGGCGGGCCGGGGCGAGGACCTGCCCGTGCTGGCGCTGGCGAGCGGGTATCTGCTCCAGTTGCACGTCGCGCAGCCGATGTTCGTCGGGCCGGTGTGCCTGCTCGCCTACGCCGCGCTGCTCTGGCGGGCCACCCGACAGGCGCCGGGCACGCCGGGGGCGGAGCCGGGGCCGGTCAACCTGGGCCGCCGCCTGGGCCGCGCGTGGCGGGCGTTTCCCCGCGCGCACGTCCTCGCGGCGGTGATCCTCGGCGTGTTCGTGGCGCCGTTCGTGGTGGACCTCTGCAAAGGCTCGCACAGCAACGTCGCGGCGATCCTGCGGCACCTGCACGAGTACCATTCCAGCAAACCTTTCGAGCGGTCCTGGTTCTATTTCCTGCAATTCGGAGCCTACGCGCCGTACACGACGGTCGGCAACGCGTTCGCCGATTACGACCGCGCCGGGATGCGGGGATTCCTGCGCGCGCACGCGGCGATTTACACGCTGTGGGGTCTGGTCGCGCTGCTGTGCGCCTGGGCGTTGCTGTCCGGCCCGTGGGGGGGCCGGGGCGTGGAGGTCGCGGTGGCCGCGCCCGCGGGCGGCTTCTCGCCGGGCCGGGGGGATGCCCGCCGGTTCCGGGCGTGGGCCGCGGGGTTCCTGCTGCTGACGGTGGCCCTGACCCTGCGCTGGAACACCACCCAGGACGGCGACATGTTTTACTTCAATTCCTGGTTCACCTTTGCCCTGTATTATTTCGGCGCGTTGATCGCCCTCGCCGTGGGGTGCTCGCTCCTGCCCGCCCCTGCGCTCACGTCCGCCCGGGCGGCGGCGCCGGGCCGCTCCGGGCTGCCCCGGGGCGAGCGTCTGCTCGGAGTGGCGGCGGTGCTCGTGGTCGCCGGGCTGGGGGCGCACAGCCTGCGCTTTTACGACCCCGATCCGGCTGCGACCCAGGCGATGCACGACGACGTGCGCCGGGCCGAGGCCGTGTCCCGGGCGGTGGCGGGGGGTGGCGGCGGAGGAGCGGACCCCGTGAAGACCCTGATCTTCGGCTACGACACCGCGCCCGTGGCCGTGGCCGTGGCGCTGCAACTGGAGCGCGACCACGTGCCCTTCGTCACCCAGAAGCTGTGGCAGGTGTTTATCGGCGGACGCCATCATTGGAGCAATGCCCCGCTGGGCAGCCTGCACATCGGCCCGGCGCAAAGCTGGCGCTTCGCTCACCGCGCCGAACCGGAACGCCGGGCGGACACCGACCTGCACGTCACCGCCGTGCCCAGCCTCCTGAACTTTCTCCCGCCCAGGGACGACATTTACATCCGTTGCGCCGATGCGCCCATCGACCCGGCGGCCCCGGGCGGCGCGTCGATCAACTTCATGGCGGGCGGCAACGCGCCGGAGTACATCATCGACGGCTGGAGCGGCGCGGAGCCGTGGGGCACCTGGAGCGACGATTCCCGGGCGATCCTCAGCTTCCGGCCCGTGCCGGTCCCCGACGACGGCGGGACGGTGGAGATCACCCTGCTGGACCTGCTGCCCCTGGTAGACCCCGGACATGGGTTGGTTCAGCAACGGCTCCGGGTGTTCTTCGCGGACGAGGCGCTGGGCGACGAGGCGCGGCTCTCCCAGAGCGTCAAATCCCTGGTGCTGCGGCTGCCGGCGGTGGCGTGGAACCGCCAGGCGGCCGCTCCGGCGGGCCTCCAGTGCCGCCTGGAACTGGGGTTCCCCGACGCCACCTCGCCTTTCGCGCTCGATCCGAAGGTCAACAAGGACACCCGGCGGCTCGCGGTGGGAATCAGCGGGATGCGTTTTCGTTTCGTGCCGCCCGCTGCCGCCCCCTCCCCGTAGACGTAGGGGCGGGGTGGTCAAGGTTCCAGCCGCGCCTGCAAATCCCGCACGCACACCGCCAGCCGCCGCCCGTCGCCCGGCGGCTGCACCCCGGGGTTGCGGCTGTGCAGGGTGACGCGGTGCAAGCCCGCCGTCAGCGGCAAACGCCACGTCATCGGCACCCACCCTTCGCCGGGCAAGGGTAGCACTTCCGTGGGTTGATCATCGACGAACACCTCCACCGCGTTGTCGGGGGAGACCGACCGCACGGAGCCTGCCAGGACCAGCGTGCCCGCCCGGTCCGCCAGCACGCTCAGCACGCCCTCGCCGTCGGTCCAACGCCACTGGCTCCGGCCGTCGGTTTCTTGCCCGTGCCAGCCGCGCGCGTGCTCGACGATCAGGGGCCGCGCGGCCGTGACGCAATCCAGCGCGTCGATGTGTGCCGCCAGGTCCCACCGGTCGGTCAACCGCGCGTCGCCCGCTTTGAGGTGGTGGGTCTGCGGCGCGAGGAGTTGCAGCTCGACCGCGTGCGCGCCGGGATGGCCCGGCAGGGACACGACGAAATCGGACGCGCCCGCGTGCTCGACGGTCAGGTCCTGGTGGCTGCCGTCGGCGAACCGGCAAACCATCCGGTAGGGATACCGGAACCCGAAATCCTCCGGCGCGGTGAGCCGCAGGTGCGCCAGATCGTCCCCGGCGTCGTCGCAGGGCAGCAGCAGCCGGACGTTCGCGCCGCACCAGCCGTCCTGTGACATGCCTTCGAGCAGCAAGGGGGGATGCGACCCGGCGCTCTTGAACGCGTATCGCACCGGCAGCGGGGCGTTCACTTCGTACAGCGACAACCGCTGTAAATCGGGCCGACCCTGCAACGGGCCAAACAATTCGGGCCGCCAGACGTAATTCCCCAGCGGGCGGACGGCGCCCGGGGTTTTCGCGTCGATGGGGAAGACCGTGGAAGACAGGAAATACACCTTGCGCCCGGCGTTCAGGGCGGCGACGGCGTCCTGTAAGTCCGGGTGGCGGTTGAGCAGGTCCACCTTCTTTTGCAGGTGGAAATACAGCAGCGCCCGACCGGCGGGCGAACTGTCCGTGAGCACCAGCGGGTCCGGGCCGACGCCGGGCATTTTCAGCAGGCTTTCGAGCGCGGCCTGGGGCGGCGCGCGGAAGTGGTTGATCTTCGGCAGCAGCGGCAGCGCCAGAGCAAAATTTGCCGCCGTGATGAGCGCGATGGCCACCCCCGGCACGAGCAACCCCAGCGCGGGCCGCCGGGTCTGCCGGGCCAGGAAATCACCGAGGGCAAACAGCGCCGCCGCGGCGAACGCGCAGTAAAACGGGACGGAGTAGACGTAATACTTGTTGAAGCGGTAAAGAAAGAAAAACGAGTACAACGCCACCGTCACGCTGAACAGCGCGAACAGCCCGCCGCGCAGCCCACGCCGCAGACACAACACCCATCCCGCCGCCGCGAGGGGCAGCATCATCACCGCCAGCGCGACGGTTCCCCAGGGCTGGACCAGGTTCGCCTGCCACTGGGCGTGAACGGCGTCCGCCGAGAGGTGAAAGAGGATCGCCTCGATGTCATAATTCTCCCGCTGCATGGTCTGGCTGATGGCCAGGTAAGCGGACCAGCCTCCCGCGTTGCCAACCGTCGGCAACAGCCACGCCGCCACGGCCAACGCGAACCCCCCGCTGCCCGCCGCCGCGCGCCGCCAGCCGTGCCGGAACAACACCACCAGCGTCACCGCGACGACGAACGGCGCGAGGAAATAAACCGCCGTCTGCTTGACCCCCAGCGTCACGCCGCACAACGCCATGCCCACGAAAAACCACCGTCGGCTCGCCAACCCGGCCAGCAGGCAGCACACGGTCCCGTAGACGAACAGCGTCGCCACCGGGTCGCTGATCATGCGCAGGCTCGTGATCCAGTACCCGAAGGTAAACGCCGTCAGCACGCACGCGCCCAGCGCCACCGCCGGGCGGAACATCTGCCGCAGCGCGAGGTAGAACGGCGCCAACGCCAGCGTGCTGCACAGCGCGCTGGACAACGAGAGGGTCAAAAGCGGGTTGCCGGTGAACCCGTTGACGCACTGCATCAGCCGGACGTAAAAGAACTGCCCCGGCGGATGCGGCTGGTGGGCGCGCACGTCGAAGTGCAGGACGGACAGCGCGAAGTTGGCCGAATCCCATTCGTCCAGCCCATGCATGAGAAACGGAATCCTCGTCCCGAGCACGACGACGATGAGCAGGAGCAGGCCGAGGAATTCACGGAGGGAAGAGGACGATTTAATAAGAGGTGCATTCATGGAAAACGGGAGGGAGCCACGGCCAGCACGCGGCGGTAAAAATCCAGCGTTTCGCGGGCGGCTTTGGCCCAACTGAACCGCGCCGCTTGCCGTCGGCTGGCCGCCGCGAGTCCGGCGCGCCGGGCCGGGTCGGCTTCCAGCGCGAGCATGGCGCGGCAGATGGATTCCGCGCTGGCCGGGTCGATGTAAACCGCCGCGTCGCCGCCGACTTCCGGCAGGCTGGAACGGTCGCTGCAAATGACCGGCGCCCCCTGGCTCATCGCCTCCAGCACGGGCATCCCGAAGCCCTCGTACCAGGTCGGGAAAACCAGCGCCCGCGCCCGCGCGTACAGCCGCCGCAGGTCCGCGTCGGGCACGTAGCCGAACCGTTGGACCCGGCCCCGGGTTTCCAACGCGGTGAGATGCTCCTTGAGCGCGTCGCTCTTCCACCCGCCGCCGCCCGCGATGCGCAACGGCAGCGGGCGCGGGCTGCGTGCCCAGTACAGGTCCAGCGCATCCAGGAGCGTTTCGTAGTTCTTGCGCGGCTCCAGCGTGCCGACCGCCAGCCAGAAATCGCTCTCATCCTCACCAGGATCAGCGGCCTCCAATTCGGGCGGCTGGCCGCGCGGACCCAGCAAGGTCACGGCCCACGGCTTGCCGCTGCGTTCCAGCCAACCGGCCAGCAGCCGGTCGAACTCGCGGCGGCTGAAGTCGGAGTTGAAGAGGAACCCGTCCGCCCGGGCCAGCGACGCGAGGATGCCGTCCTGGCACAGCAGCCGGTTGGCGTCGGTGGAGAACTCCGGGTGGACCCAAAAACCGACATCGTGCACGAAGAACACCAGCCGCGCCTGCCCCACGGGCGGGGCCTGATAGCTGTTGGCCTGGACGATGTCCGGCTCGCCGGGCAACTCGACGGCGCCCGCGCGCACCTGCCGCCAGAACGCCGCCGCCTCTTCCACGCCCAACCCGCGCAAGGGACTGCGGACGTGCGGCGCGTCGATGTGCGTGCCCGCGCCGGTGTCCGCGTTGTACCAATCGCCGAAGTGGTGGTAGAGGAAGTAGGCGTTTTCCGGCTCGGCGGCGGCGAGCGCGTGGGCCAGCGAATCCGCCAGCCAGCCGCACCCGGCCCGCTCGTGGCAGGTTTGGGACACGTCGAAACCGATGCGCAGTGGACGGTTCATGGGTTGGAAAAATCAGACGCCCACGCCGTCGAGGTCCGCCTCCAGACCGGCCAGAAATTCGTCGGTCAGCGGCACGTCCAGTTCGTCGGCGCACAGCAGGCAGTGGGTCACCATCGCGGCGAGGAACCGCTGTCTCCCGGCGGGGTCAGCCGGGTCGGGCGATGCGGTCCGGTAACCCTTGTGGTGGGCCAGGTGCTTGATCCACCGCAGCACCGGTTCCGGGCGCGGCGCGTACTTCTTCACCACCCGGGCCAGCTCCAGGTGCGCCGGAACCCGCTGGCTCAGCGTCTTGGTGTCCTCGTGCAGACGCGACCCGGCAAGAAAGGACGTGTCGAGATAATGGAACGGGATTTCCCGGCCCACGCGCAGCCAGTATTCGTAGTCCAACGCGTAGCGCAACGTGTCGTCGAACACGCCGAAACGCTCCATCACCCCGCGCCGCCAGAACACCGCCGGTTGACACAGGAAACAGGTGTCGAGCAGCCGGTCATAGTCCCACGGCTCCGTCGGATACTCCTCCATGACCGACCCATCGGCGTGCAAATGGTGCGCCCGGCCGTACAGCGCCAGACACCCCGGCTCCGCCCGGAAATGCGCCGCCGCCGCCGCCAGCGCGCCGGGATAATACACGTCGTCCGAATTGAGGTACGCCACCACGTCGCCCGTGCAGGCGCGCAGCCCCAGGTTGATCGCGTCCGCCTGTCCGCCGTCCTTTTGCGACACCCAGCGGATCGGCCTCCCCCCGGCCCGGGCGGTCCACCCGCGCAGGATGTCCACCGAGCCGTCCGTGCTCCCGCCGTCGAAGACCAACACTTCCATGTCCGGGTAATTCTGCGCGCAAACACTTTCCAGGGTCGCCGGGAGATAGGCGGCCTGCTGAAACGACGGGATGACGATGCTGATTTTCATCGCGCGGCAAACAGAGAATATTCCCGGCCGTCCGCCAGCCGCAACCCGATGGAACGCAGGCACACGCCATGCACGCGCGCATCGCCGGCGTTGAGGTTGGCGGCGTCGGGCACGTCCAGCCACAGCGCGCCGCCCCGCGGTTGGAACTCCACGGTGATGTGCTGCTCCGCCTGGTCGGGCCGCAGGTCGAACCCGCCGAACACGGCGTCGGCCGTCCGCAGCCGCAGCCGCCGGGGCGCGGGCATGGGGTGGAAACGCAAAGTCAGTGTCCCGGGCGCGGACCCGTTCCCGCCGGCGGGCAACGCCACCAGCGCGGCGGGTTCCGTCCAGCCGTCGGGAAAAATGCCCCGCAGGAACGGGCGGTATGGCGGCGGGGTTTTCGCCAGGGCCACGATCACGTCCAGCAGGCGGCCTGCCTCGTGGTCCTGCGAAAAATCCGCCCGCCGCCGCCGTCCGGCTTCGACCAGCCGTCGTCGCAGCGCGGCGTCCGTGGCCAGCCGCGTCATGCCGTCGGCCAAGGCTTCCGGGCGGCGGGCATCGACGAACAAACACGCGTCCGCGCCGACTTCCGGCAGCGAGCCGTCGCCGCTGCACAGCACGGGCACGTCGTGCTGCATCGCTTCGAGCAGCGGGATGCCGAACCCCTCGTGCAGCGACGGGAACACCAGCGCGCCCGCCGTGGCCCACAGCCGCCCGAACTCCCACGCGGGCACGTAGCCGACGAACCGCACGGCGTCCTCGCCCAACAGCCCGAGCGTCCGTGCCAGCGCGCGCATTTCCTGCCACCGCGCGTCCTCGTGCCCCGTGAGCGCCAGCGGCCACGGGACCACCCCGGCAGCCAACGCCCCGGCGCGGTACAGCCCGTAGGCCACCAGCAGGGTTTCGTGGTTCTTGTGCCGCCAGGCGTTCGCGGGGTAAAAGAAAAAGGGCGCGGTCCGGGATGCCTCCGCTGCCTCGCCGCGCGCCGCCGTGGGCAGGCTGGCGAAACGTTGGTGGACGGCGTTGTAAACCGTGAACATCCGTTCCGCGGGCACCTCGTAGTGCGCGTGCAGCCGCGAGACGACGTGCTGCGAGTTACACTGCAAGGCGTCCGCCACGGCGATGATCCCCTGGAAAACACGTTCGCGCTCGCCGTTGTGAAACGCGCCCAGGCTCCACGGAAAATCCCGGTGCAGCACGTCCACCACCGTGCTGATCGTGCAGATGCCCGGCTGCGCAAAATCCACCGGTCCGAACGGGCAATAGAGCACGCGCACGCCGAATGGCCGGAGCAGGTCCGGCGGCGGGGGGATGGCCAGCCGTTCGCGGGGGGCACGTCCGTCGCCACGCGGCAGCGGGCCGCCGTCGTCGCGCACGCAGATCAGTTCGTCGCCCACGCGGGCGAGTGCGTCGCGCACGTCGGCGTGGCTGCTGGTGCAGGTCAGGTAGACGAAATGCAGCGGCACGCGTCTCTGGCTGCCCAGCCACAGCAGGGTCTCGAACAGAAAAGGTTTGATGCCGCCGTTCTCGCCGCCGGGCCGCAGGTTGCTCAGGTCTACCGCCACGCGCAGCGAAGGCGGGGGAGATGGGGTAGAAGACGAGGGGTGCATGGGGCCGTGGCGGGATCGTCTCGGCGATTCTCAGAGACGCAGGCGCGTTCCGGTGGGTTGTTCGCAGGCCAGACCGGCGCATTCCAGGCGCAGCCCGATGTCCAGGTCCACCCCGGCGGGCAGCGAATCGTGCAGGATTTCGCAGGCGAACCCCGCGCCGTCCAGGCCGCTCGCACCGCCCGCGATGTTGACCGGTTGCGCGGCATAGTGCGCGGCGACATCCGGGCGCGGCACGCGGGCCGCCGCCGCCACGTAAACCGTCGCGCCGTCCCGGAACAGCAGCGTCACCGTGGTGGCGCGTCCGTTCCACTCCGGCGCGGGCCGGAACGCCCACCCGGAAATCGCGGTGAACGCGCCCCGGTCCTCGCAAGCGTCGAGGTGAAAAATCACCCGGTCCGTCAGCCGCGCGGCGCGCAGGCGAGGGATCTCCGGCGTCGGCGTCGGACGCGGGGGCGACGGCGGGCGGGCGTGCCCGGGTGCGGACTGGCCGTCGGCAAACCGCAGCAGCCGCCGCGCGAGGGCCAGTTCACGCGCCAGCACGCGCGCCTCGGCCCGGGCGGCGGCCTCCTGTTCCTGGCTGCCCTGGAGCCGCCGCCGCAGGTCGGACATGATTGCCGGGTCCGCCGCCGTGCCCGCGCCCCGTGCTTCCGTCCGGATGGCCTCGGACTTCATCACGCGGGGCGGACGCCGCCGGGAAGATGGGGTTGGTCGAGATTCATGGCAGGTGCCCGTCCTTTGCGCTAGGGAGGGCGGCGGGCAGGAGGGGCAACGTGCGGCCGGGAGCGGGCGGCGTCAATTTCGGCGGGGTGGGTCCCTCCTGTTCGGCGCGCGCCGCCGGATCGGTCGGCCACATCGCTCCCGGCCCCCGGTCTTGGGCGGATTCGAGGCGGGCCGCGAGTTCCTCGATTTGTCCGGCCAGAGCCGCCCGGTCGGCCTCGTTGGCCCGCAGCCATGCGTCGAGCTGCCCGATCCGGGCGGTGAGGTCGGTGATGTGCCTGGCCTGGGCGTCACGGTCGGCCTCGTTGGTTTTGAGCCGCGCGTCGAGGTCCCCGACCTGTTTGGCGAGCGCGTCGCGGTCGGCGTTGCTGTCCAGGAGCCACGCCGTGAGTTCCGTGATCTGTTTACCGCGCGCCGCCCGGTCGCTTTCGCTGGTTTGGAGCAGGGCGGTGAGTTCCTCGACCTGTGCTTGGCGGGCGGTGCGGTCGGCGTCGCTGGTTCGGAGCAGAGCGGTCAATTCCTCGACCTGTGCTTGGCGGGCGGTGCGGTCGGCGTCGCTGGTCTGGAGCCGTGGGGCGAGTTCAGCGACCTGCCTGCCGCGTGCGTCGCGGTCGGCCTCGCTGGTTTGGAGCAAGGCGGTGAGTTCCTTGACCTGCCTGCCGCGCGCGTCGCGGTCGGCCTCGCTGGCCCGCAGCAAGGCGGTGAGTTCCTCGACCTGACCCGCACGCGCGTCGCGGTCAGCCTCGCTGGCCCGCAGCAAGGCGGTAAGTTCCTCGACCTGACCCGCACGCGCGTCGCGGTCAGCCTCGCTGGTGCGGAGTTCGCGCAGCCGGGCGTTGCGGTCGCTTTCGCTGGCCTGGAGCAACGCCGTCAGGTCCTTGATCTGGTGCAGCCGGGCCACGCTGTCCTCGCGCTGGAGCCGCAGCCGGGGCGTCGCGGTGTTGATCAGCGCGCGCGCGCCGGGGTCCAGCCCCTCGGCCTCAAAAACGGCCTGCCCCTCAGCGTTGTCCTGCAAGAACTGGTCCAGCGCGCGCTGCACCGACGCCGGGGAAATCGTGCGCACGCAGGGGGCATCAACGTAATCACAGTCCCAGGCACAACCGAAACATGGCAGTGGCTGCACGACCGTCAGCGAGCGCCGGGCCACCGGCTGGAATCTCGGCCAGTGCCCGCCGCCGAAGACCGGCAAGACGGGTCGCCCGAGCGCCGCCGCCAGGTGCAGCGCGCCCGTGTCGTTGCCGAAATAAAAACGCGCCGCCGACAAAAGCCCCGCCACGACGGGCATCTCTCCGTCCTGTCCCAACCAGAGCGCCGGTTTCGCCCCGGCCTGTCGCGCCGTCTCGCAGACTGCTTCCAGGTGCGCTTGCTCCGAAACGTGTCCGATCAGCAACGACCGGACCCCGCGCTCGCCTTCCAGCCAGGCCAGCGTCTGGCCGTAGTGTCCGGCGGGCCAACTTTTTATCTGCACGTTGGCCGTGCCCGCCGCCGCGCAGACGACGAAATCCCCCGGGGTCAGCCCGGCGTCGGCGACCACCTGCGCCGCCCGCACCCCGGCGTCGGCCGGCACCGCCGCCGTCGGCCACCAGCGCGGGGCTTCCCGGCCCAGCAGCGCGCCGGCCAAGCCGAGGTTTTTTTCCCATTCGGGCCGCTCCGGCTCGACGGGGATTTTCTCCGGGTAGATCGCGTGCCAATCGACGGGCAGCACCGCGTCCAAGGCCGTGCGGACGAGGGGATCGGTCAACCCCGGGCCCAGGCTGACCTGGCGCACCCCCGGCAGGAACGAGGCCACGGCGGCTTCCAGCCACGTCTGCTCGGTGCAGGCCGCCACGATGCAATCAGGCGCGAACGCGCGCACGGTTTCGCGCAGGGCAGCCAGCGCGGCGGGGTCGTCGCCGGGGCCGTGCCGGTACGGGTTGCAGGTGGTCGTCAGCCACCGAACGCCCTTGGACGCCAACAACGGGGCGGCGTCGGCGTGGGGGGCGCGGACCAGCACGGCTACTTCCGTCTGCGGCCAGGCGTCGCGCACGATGCGCGGGACCGGCTCAAAGAGAAACAGGTCGCCGTAGGCATCCGGGCGCAGGAAGAGGAGGTGTCGGGGGACGGGAGACATACCGGGACGGCAGGGTTTCAACGCGTCGGCGCGGTCTGCGCCTCCCCGGCGTGGCGGGTCAGCACGGCGGCACCCACCACGTAATTATGATGGGGCGCGGATTGCAGGTGCCAGCGCCGGAAATCCGGCAGGTCGGCGAGGTTCCAATCCGGCGGACTGCCGGCGTCGAAGGCCGGATGCCGCCAGACGAAGTCCTCGAATTCGCGCAACGTCAGCGCCCGGCCGTTCCACGCGGGAAACGTCATGCCCATTTCGGGCTGGCAGATGTCGAAGGAGATCGCCAGCAGGCCGCCCGGCTTGAGCACCCGCGCGACCTCGTCCACCGCCCGGCGTTTGTCGGGTTGGTGCTCGATGACCGAAAAACTCGTCAGCACGTCCGCTTCCGCGTCAGGCAGCGGCAGGTGTTCGGAAGCGACGAGGCGCCAGTCCACGTCCACGTTCAACCGCGCGCGCAGAGCCTCCCAGCGCGGAATCCACTGCGGATCGGTCTCGATCAGCGTCACCCGCGCGCCGAGCGTCGCCAGAAACCAGGGCATCGGAGAAATCTCGCTGCCCAGATCGACCAACCGCTGGCCGGACCAGTCGATGCTTTCCAAGACGTGTTCCCACAGCCACGGGTATTCCCAGGCCTTCGACCAGTCGGTGAACTGGCGCAGGCCGCCTGCCGAGGCGAAAGCGTTCATGCGCGCCATGAACTCGCGGTAGGGCGCGCTCTCGAGTTCCGCGAGCGAGGCGAGGCGGGCGGTCATGGCTGCCCCTCCACCGGCAGGATGCTCCAGGGCAGGATGTGCATGGGCAACTGGGCGATGCCGTAAAAGGGCATGGGGGCCTCGGGGTCGGGGTTGAACACGTCGATGGGTCCCACGCCTTCGTGTACGTCGTAAAAGGTGCCGGTGTCCGGGCCTTCCTCGACCTTCTCGCTCGCCATGAGCGTGCAGGTGTAGGGGCCGGGCTGGACGGAAAATTTCAGCGTGAAGCGGAACAGGAGCCGGTCGTCCGCCTTCATGGACGGGAGCGCAACCTTCAACTGGGCGTTGCCCGCCGCGAAGACCAGGTTGTTCATGCGGTCGTAGAGGTTGATGCCCAGGTGCGGGCAGACGATGTCGGCGTGCGCCCGGGCGAGCAGCGTGAACGTGCCCTCGCCGAGCATCTCGATTTGCAGACAGTTGACGCCGAGCTTGCTGTCGAAACGGGCGGACAGGAGTTCGAGGCGCCGGTTGCCGTGCCGCGAGCGCGCCTGGGGCAGGAGGTTTTCCCGGAGGACCGCCATGGCCTGGCTCTCCGACGCGGCCTGGTCCGCGGCGGAAGGAGCGTCCGCCGGGGTCAGTTCGCGGTCGGGTGCGCCCGTGGGCCGACCCGCCGCCAGCGCGTAGTACCGGTTGGCCGCCTCTTCGGGCGGACCCTCGAACACCGCCTGGCCCGAACTGAGCAGCAGCGCACGGGTGCAAAGGTTTTGCACCGCTCCCATGCTGTGCGAGACGAAGAGGAGGGTCGTGCCGCCGTCGAGGATTTCGCGCAGCCGCTGAAAGCACTTCTGCGTGAAGAACACGTCGCCCACCGCCAGGGCTTCGTCGATGATGAGGATGTCCGGCTCGACGTTGATCGACACGGCGAACGCGAGGCGCAGCACCATGCCGCTCGAATACGTCTTGACCGGCTGGTCGAGAAACTGGCCGACATCGGCGAAGGCGGCGATGTCGTCGAACCTGGCGTTGGTCTCTTCCTTCGTGAGGCCGAGAATAGAGGCGTTGAGATAGATGTTCTCGCGGCCCGTGTATTCCATGTTGAAGCCGCTGCCGAGTTCCAGGAGGGCGGCGATGCGGCCCCGCACATCGACGCGCCCCGAGCTGGGCCGCAGCGTCCCGGCGATGATCTGCAGGAGCGTGCTCTTGCCCGAGCCGTTGCGCCCGATGATGCCGACGCTCTCGCCGCGCCGGACCTCGAAGGAAAGCTCCCCCAGGGCGGTGAAATCCTGGTGCAGCGCGTCGCGGCGGCGGCGCAGGGCGGCGAGCGGCGCGGAGTCACGCGGCAGGACGGTGCGCAGGGTGCGGTGCGCCTGGCTGAGCATCGAATAGCGCAGCCGGACGGACGGGGAAGTCCAGAGTTTGTAGTGTTTGCTGACGCGCTGGACGGACAACACCACGTCGTCCCCGCCGTGCTCGTCGGTCAGCGTGGGGGCGGGGAGCGGGGCTTCGTGGGTGGGCGAACTCATCAAAAACCGTGGGGCGCGGCGGGTCAGAACCGGCAAGAGAAAGGGAGCGTTTATGTACGGTCCGGGGGTTGTCTCGTCAAGCGGCCTGTCTTGGGCCGGGGTCCGCGGCCAAGGGCGGCCACCCCCGCAAAAAGCGCACTTGTCGCGCCGGGCAAGGGGTCCGAAATTAGCGGCCACTATGCCTGCCCCCGCTTTGCCCCGTGCCGCCCACGCGCCGCGCCATCCCCTGCATGCCCCCCCGCCGCCGACCGGACTGCTGGGCACGCTGCGGCGGCACCGGTTCCTCATCGCGCAATTGACCCGGCGCGAGGTGGTCGGGCGCTACCGGGGTTCCCACCTGGGCATCTTCTGGTCGTTCATCAACCCGGTGCTCCTGTTGTGCATCTACACGTTCGTTTTCAAGTACATCTTCAACGCCAAGATGACCCCCGGGCACCCCGAGGAAGGCTGGGCGGACTTCGCGCTGTTCCTGTTTGCCGCGCTCATCATCTTTAATTTGTTCGCCGAATGCCTGGGCCGCGCGCCCAACCTGATCCTGCTCAACGCCAACTACGTCACCAAGGTCGTATTCCCGCTGGAATTGCTGCCGCTGACGGTCGTGCTGGGTAGCCTGGTCCACCTCTTGATCAGCTTCGTGCCGCTGTGCCTGGGGGCGTTCATCTCGCGCGACGGCCACCTGCACGCGGCGGTAGTGTACTGGCCGCTGCTGCTGCTGCCGATCACGCTCTGGGCGCTGGCCATCACCTGGATCGTCGCCGCGCTGGGGGCGTTCCTGCGCGATCTCAACGAGGTCATGCTCGCGCTCACGCAAATTCTCATGTACGCCAGCGCGGTGTTTTATTCGCTGGCCGGGCTGGACCAAAACAAGAACGTGCCCGCGGCGGTGCGCACGCTCATCCGGCTCAACCCGCTGGTCTTTTTCTCCGAGCAGAGCCGCAACCTGGTGGTCTGGGGGATGCCGATGCATTGGACGGCCTACGGCTGGGTGACCGGCTCGGGGCTGGTGGCCATGGTCATCGGTTACCAGCTTTTCATGAACGTCAAACAGGCGTTCGCCGACGTGATCTGACCCGGCGTGCAAGTCTCGATCATCACCCCGCTCTGCAACCGGCTGGACCTCACCCGGGCCTGCCTGGAAAGCGCGCGGCGCACGCTCGACGGCTGGGACTACGAGTGGATTTTCATCGACGACGGCAGCGCCGACGGCACGCGGGAATTCCTGCGCGCGCTGGCCGGGGAGGACGCGCGGGTCCGCGTGGTGTGCAACGACGACCGGCACGGCTACGCGGCCAACAACAACCACGGCGCGCGCCTCGCCCGGGCGCCGCTGCTGTGCCTGCTCAACAACGACACCGTGCTGTTGCCCGGCTGGCTGGAGCCGATGGCGCGGCTGGCGCGGCGGCTGCCGGACGTGGCCTGCGTGGGCAACGTGCAGCGCGAACCCGTGACCGGACTGGTGGACCACGCCGGGATCTACTTCGACAACGACGGCGAGGTCCGGCACGTTGCCAAGGACCTGCCCGCCCCGCCGCGCGAGGACTACCTGGAGTGGCCCGCGGTGACGGCGGCTTGCTGTGTGGTGCGGCGGCGCGTCTTCCTGGACCTGGGCGGCTTCGACGAGGCGTTCCACAACGGGGGCGAGGACGTGGATTTCTGCCTGCGCGCCCGGGCGCGGGGCTTCCGGCATTTCGTGGCGAACCGCAGCCTGATCTATCACCACATCAGCGCGTCGCCCGGGCGCAAGCGGAGCGAAGACGACAACCGGCGGCTGTTCCGGGAACGCTGGCTCACCTTCCTGCAAACCGCCGGGCGGGCGCGGCAAACGCTCGCCGAGCAACGGCAGGAGGGCCGGCGTTACCTGCGCAAACACCGCCGGCAGCCGTGGCGGTTCAACCTGTGGCGGTTCTGCCGCGCCGTGGAGCAGGCCCTTTCGCCATGGCCGCCGACCCGGCAACTCGATGTCGGGCTGCGGCTCTGGTTCCAAGGGCAGGATTTCCTGCGGTTGCGCCGCCTGCAAGCCGCTGCCGACGAACCCGCGCCGGCCGTCCGCTCCGAAGCCCCGGTTTTCCTGGTGGTGGGCGACACGGCGGTTTCCGCCGGGCGGGCGGGGGTGCCGACGGTCGTGCGCCAGCTCGCCGGGGCGTGCGGGCGGATCGGCGCGCCGGTGTGTCCGGTGGCGTGGAAGCCCGCGACGCGCAGCCTCCGGTTGCTGCCGTCGGAATGGTCGCTCGGCCTGGACGCCGAGCGGCTGCGCGAGCCGTCGGCGGCGCACTGGGGCGAGGGGTCCGCCGCGTCGGTGGGCGACCCGTCGATGGCGGAGTGGCGCGAGGGGTCCACGGACACCCCGTCGCTCCACGAGTTGCCGCCGGGCACGGCGCCGCCCGGCGCGTGGATCGTGCTGCCGGAGGTGCTCTACCGGGGCCGGACCGCGCAGGTGCTGGGATACGCGCGGCGGCACGGCTGGCGGCTGGCGGTGATCTTTTACGGGGCGATGCCGACCAACGAGCCGCAGCTCTTCCCGCGGGAAACCGCCCCCGAACACGAGGCGTACCTGCGGACCGTCGGCGGCGCGGACCTCGTCCTGCCGGTGTCGGCTTTCGCGGCGGCGGACTGGTACCATTTCCGCGTGGCCAAGGCGTTGCCGATGCGGCCGATGACCGTCTGCGTGCCGGGGGCCGACACCTGCACGCGGACGCGGGGGACCGGCCCGGCGCGCCGGGAGTTGTCCGCGCCGGTGCGGATGCTGTGCGTTTCCGCCGTGACGCCGCCCAAGAACCACCGGGCGCTGTTGGCGGCGTTCGACCTCGCCGTGGCCGCGCGCCCGGACCTGGCCCTGGAGTTGACGCTGGTGGGAAGCCCGCACGTCTTCAACGACGACAACGTGCCCGCCGCCGTGCGCGCGTTCGTCGAGCGGCACCCGGGCCGGGCGACGTGGATCGAGTGGGTGGAATACAGCGCGCTGCGCCAGCTCTACGAGGCGGCGGACTTCACGGTGTTTCCCTCCGTGCTGGAGGGTTGGGGGCTGCCCATCGTCGAAAGCCTGTGGTTCGGGCGGCCGTGCATTTGCGCGAACTTCGGGGCGATGGTGGAGACGGCGGCGGGCGGCGGGTGCGTGCCGGTGGACGTGCGCGACCCACAGGCGCTGGCGGACGCCATCCTGGCGTTGGCGGGTGCGCCGGAACGACTGGCGGCGCTGGCGGCGGAGATCGCGGCGCGTCCGCTCAAAACCTGGGAGGAGTACGCCCGCGAGGTGTTGGACGTTTTAGGATCGGCGGATTAGTTTCCGGGTCCGTCACGCCAAACGAAACCGCGAAACCGGCCCGGCGCGGGATATCCTTCGATGGGTCATCCACATTTGATCCATGCGCCGGGCCGTCGGGCGGCGTATAGTCTTTCCATGGATTCCACCCACGCCACTGCCTACGCCGCCCAGAGCGCGCCCGACCGCCTCGCCCCGTTCACCATTCCCCGGCGCGCCCCCGGGGCAACCGACGTCGCCATCGAAATCCTGTTTTGCGGCGTGTGCCACTCCGACCTGCACACGGCGCGCTCCGAGTGGCCCGGCACCCGGTACCCCTGCGTGCCCGGACACGAGATCGTGGGCCGCGTGACGGCGGTGGGCGGTCAGGTCGGCAAGTTCAAGGTGGGCGATCTGGCGGCGGTGGGCTGCATGGTCGATGCCTGCCGGACGTGCGCCACCTGCCAGGCCGGTCAGGAGCAGTATTGCCTGAACGGGTTCACCGGGACGTACAACGGCGACGACAAGGCGCTCGGCGGGCACACCTTCGGCGGCTATTCGACGAGCGTGGTGGTGGAGGAGGCGTTCGTGCTGCGGGTGCCCGAGACCCTCGAACTGGCCGCCGTCGCGCCGCTGCTCTGCGCGGGCATCACGACGTTTTCGCCGTTGCGCCACTGGAAGGTCGGTCCGGGCCAGAAGGTCGGCGTGGTCGGCCTCGGCGGGCTGGGCCACATGGGCGTGAAGTTCGCCCACGCTTTCGGCGCGCACGTCGTGCTGTTCACGACCTCGCCGGGCAAGGTGGAGGACGGCAAGCGGCTCGGCGCGGACGAGGTCGTGATTTCCAAGGACGAGGACGCGATGAAGAAGCACGCCGCGAGCTTCGATTTCGTCCTCGACACCGTTTCCGGCCAGCACGACATCAACGTGTATCTGAACCTGCTCAAGCTCGACGGGACGCTCTGCCAGGTCGGCGCGCCGGAAAAGCCGCTGCCGGTGGCCGTGTTCAACCTGATCCTGCCGCGCCGCAATTTCGCGGGCTCCTGCATCGGCGGCATCGCGGAAACCCAGGAGATGCTCGATTTCTGCGCGGAACACGGGATCGTCTCGGACATCGAGATGATCGCCATGGACCAGGTCAACGAAGCCTACGAACGCCTGCTCAAGCAGGACGTGAAATACCGCTTCGTGATCGACATGGCCACGCTCAAGAATTGATCGAGGCGGGTCAGGAGCGGGCAGGACCGCCGCCCGGAGGCAGTGCAACTGCCCGGACAAGGGCGTTCCCAAGGACAACTTGGGAACGAGGGCAAGTGGCAGCAACACTCCTCGGTCGGGGACATGTTTGCGCCGGGCCAAAGCTCGGCGTTAGTGAGAATCAAGTGGCGGCAACACTCCTTCAATGCTTTAGAATTTCGATGCGCGCCCACCTTCTTCTTTTCCTGCTGCCGGGCGGGCTCCTGCTCGGGGGCTGCCACCACGCCGCGCCGCCCCCGGCCCCGCCGCCGCCCAGCGTCACGGTCGCCAAACCCGTGGCCAGGAAAATCATCGAGCACAACGAATACACGGGCCGGATGGCCGCCATCGAGAACGTGTCGGTCCGCCCACGGGTCAGCGGCTACATCACCCAAATTCCCTTCAAAGAGGGCAATCTGGTCAAGAAGGACGACCTGCTTTTCGTGATCGACCCGCGTCCATATCAGGCCGCGCTGGATCAGGCGGCGGGCCAGCTCAAGCAGGCGCAGGCTCAGAAGGAACTCAGCGACCGGAACTTCGGCCGCGCGCAGACGCTCCAGGCGACCAAGGTGTCGTCGAAAGAAGAATTCGACCAGGCCGCGACGGCCCGCAACCAGGGCGACGCCCAGGTGGCCACCGCGCAGGCCGCCGTCGATGCCGCGAAGCTCAACCTCGAATTCACGCAGATCAAATCACCCATCGATGGGCGGGTTAGCCGGGAGCAGGTGACCGTCGGCAACCTCGTGGCCAACGACACCACCGTGCTGACCAACATCGTCAGCGTCGATCCCATCTACGCCTACGCCGACGTGGACGAACGCGCCGTGCTCGCCTACCAGAAGCTGACCGCCGAGGGCAAGGTCAAGAGCGCGCGCGACTCCCGGGTGCCGGTGAGCGTCGCGCTGGCGGGCGAGACGGGTTTCCCGCACCGGGGTGACATCGACTTCATCGACAACCAGATCAACGCCGCGACGGGCACGCTCTCCGTGCGGGGCAAATTCCCCAACGCCGACGGTAACCTGCTCTCGGGCATGTTCGTGCGGATGCAGATTCCGGTCAGCGGGGAGGAGGACGCGCTGCTCATCAGCGACCGCGCCGTCGGCTCCGACCAGGGGCAGAAATTCGTCTACGTGCTCACCGGCGACAAGGTGGACCAGCGCCCGGTCACGCTCGGGCCGGTGATCGACGGCCTGCGCGTCGTGACCCGGGGCCTGAAGGCGGACGACCAGGTCATCATCAACGGGTTGATGAAGGTGCGGCCCGGCGCGCAGGTCAAGGCCGAGCCGGGCCGGATGGAGCAATTCGCTTCCGACGAGTTGGAGGTCAAGCCCATGCTGGGCGGCCAATAGGCGCGGGGAAGGATCGACCGGAAACGCCCCGCGCCCCGCCATGAAATTCGCCCATTTCTTCATCCACCGGCCGATCTTCGCCATCGTGCTGTCCATCGTGCTGCTGCTGCTGGGCGGGCTGGCCTATTCGACGCTGCCGGTGGCGTCGTACCCGGAGATCGCGCCGCCGACAGTCGTAGTCACCGCCGTGTATCCCGGCGCGAACCCGCAGACGCTGGCCGACACCGTCGCCACGCCCATCGAGCAGCAGGTCAACGGCGTGGAGAACATGCTCTACATGAACAGCCAGAGCGCCAGCGACGGCACGATGACGCTGACCATCACCTTCAAGCTCGGCACGAACCTCGACGTGGCGCAGGTGCTGGTGCAAAACCGGGTCGCCATCGCCACGCCTTCGCTGCCGCAGGACGTGCGCAACATCGGCGTCACGGTCCAGAAGCAGTCGCCCAACATCATGCTCGTCGTCAACCTGCTCTCCGACGGCGACAAGTACGACACGCTCTACATGGCGAACTACGCCGTGCTCCAGATCCAGGAGGTCATCAAGCGCATCGAGGGCGTGGGCAACGTGCAGATTTTCGGCGCGAGCGAGTATTCCATGCGCCTGTGGCTGGACCCGGACAAGCTGTACTCGCGGCAGTTGACCGCCGGGGACGTGATCACCGCCGTCCAGGCGCAGAACGTCCAGGTCGCCGCCGGGACGCTCGGCGCGGAACCCGCCCCCAAGGGCACGGATTTCCAGCTCATCGTCAACACGAAGGGCCGTCTCACCGACCCGAAGGAGTTCGAGAAAATCATCGTCAAGCGCGGCGCCAACGGCCAGCTCGTGCGCCTGGGCGACGTGGGCTACGCGGAACTCGGCTCGAAGACCTACGTCAACGGCTCGTTCCTGAACGGCCGTCCGTCGGTCGGCATCGCCATCTTCCAGTTGCCGGGGGCCAACGCGCTCCAGACGGCGGCGGCCATCCAGACGGAGATGAAACGGCTGGCCGCCGGGTTCCCGCCGGGGCTGAAGTACGAGATCGCTTATAACCCGACCAAGTTCATCGCGGAGTCCGTCCGCGCGGTGATGCACACGCTCTTCGAGGCCATCGTGCTGGTGGTCATCGTGGTGCTGATCTTCCTGCAATCGTGGCGGGCGACGATCATCCCGTTGTGCGCCGTGCCGGTGTCGCTGGTGGGCACCTTCGCGGTGATGAAGGTGTTCGGCTTCTCGCTCAATAACCTGTCGCTTTTCGGGTTGGTGCTGGCCATCGGCATCGTGGTGGACGACGCCATCGTGGTCGTGGAAAACGTGGAACGCTGGCTGGAGAAAGGGCACTCGCCCGTCGAGGCCACGGAAAAGGCGATGGACGAGGTCAGCGGCGCGGTCGTCGCCATCGCCATCGTGCTGACGGCGGTGTTCGTGCCGACGGCGCTGATCGCGGGCATCACGGGGCAATTCTACCGGCAGTTCGCGCTGACCATCGCGGTGGCGACGGTGATTTCCGCCTTCAACTCGCTGACGCTCTCGCCCGCGCTCGCCGCCATGCTGCTGCGTCCGCGCGACGCGAAGAAAGACTGGCTCACGCGCGTCATCGAATTTCTGCTCGGCTGGCTCTTCCGGCTTTTCAATAAGACCTTCGACGCCGCCAACCGGGGTTACACCTGGATCGTGCAGCGGCTGATCCGGTTCGCGGCGGTTGCGCTGCTCGTCTACGTGGGGCTGCTCGCCCTGACGGGGGTCGGTTTCAAGGTGATTCCCACGGGTTTCATCCCCACGCAGGACCAGGGATATATCTTTTGCGTGGCGCAACTGCCCGACGGCGCGTCGCTCCAGCGCACCGACGCCGTGCGCAAACAAATCTCGGAGTTGGCGCGCACGGTGCCGGGGGTGGCTTATTCGGTCGAGATCACCGGCCTCTCGGCGTTGGATTTCACCAACCGGTCCAACGCGATGACGATGTTCCTGCCGCTCAAGCCGTTCGACGAGCGCAAGGGCCACCCGGAGCAGACCATGGGCGCGGTGCTGACCAAGGTGCAGGGTCTGGTCGCCGGCATCCAGGATGCCTTCGTCATCGTCGTGCCGCCGCCGCCCGTGCAGGGCATCGGCAACGCCGCCGGGTTCAAGCTCCAGTTGCAGGACCGCCGCTCCGCCGGGACCCAGGCGCTGGCGGCAGCGGGGAACGCGCTCATCGCCGCCGGGGAGAAACAGGGCGGCCTCGCGGGGTTCTTCACGACCCTGCGCCCGCAGGTGCCGCAGATTTATCTCAACATCGACCGTGATAAGGTCGAGGCGCTGGACGTGCCCATCGCGTCGGTTTTTCAGACGTTGCAGGCCGAGCTGGGTTCTTTTTACGTCAACGATTTCAACTTCCTGGGCCGCACCTACCAGGTGAATTTGCAGGGCCAGCCGCAGTTCCGGGCGCGCGCGGACCAGATCCGCAACCTCTACGCCCGCAACAACGGCGGCGGGATGGTGCCGCTGGGCACGATGCTGGACGTGCAGGAGATCAACGCGCCGGACAAGATCATGCACTACAACCTGTACCCGAGCGCGGACATCAACGGTGGAACCCTGCCGGGAGTCAGCTCGGGCGACGCCATCACCAAGATGGAACGGGCGGCGAAGGACACGCTCTCGGAGCAGTTCGGCTACGAGTGGACGGAGCTTTCGTTGCAGGAGAAGCTCGCGGGCAACACCGCGCTCTTCATCTTCCCGCTGTGCGTGCTGTTCGTGTTCCTGGCGTTGTCCGCGCAGTACGAAAGCTGGAGCCTGCCGCTGGCGATTATTTTGATCGTGCCGATGTGTCTGCTCTCGGCGCTGGTGGGCGTTTACGTGCGCAACCTGGACAACAACATCTTCACGCAGATTGCCTTCGTCGTGCTGGTGGGCCTCGCGTGCAAAAACGCGATCCTGATCGTGGAGTTCGCCAAGCAGCAGAGCGAGGCGGGCAAGGGGCGCGCGGAGGCGGCATTGGAAGCCGCCCGGCTGCGGCTGCGGCCCATTTTGATGACGAGCTTCGCGTTCATCCTGGGCGTGGTGCCGCTGGTGATCGCCACGGGCGCCGGGGCGGAGATGCGCCAGGTGCTCGGCACGGCGGTTTTCAGCGGGATGATCGGCGTGACGCTCTTCGGCATCTTCCTGACGCCGGTGTTCTACGTGGTGATCCGCTGGTTCTCCGAGCGGGGCGGCCCTGCTCCCGCCAAGGGAGAACCCGCGCCTGACCACCCACCCACGCCCGAGGCCGCCCAAACATAGGGTCGGAGCGCAAAACGAGCCGTGACCGGATTTCCTTCCCTCTGGCGGGCGGCGAGTGTCGTCGGCCTGGGCCTCTTCCCGCTGGCGGAAGGTAACTTCGCGGTGCCCGCCGCGATGATGCTGGGGATCAACCCTTTTCTGGCCGTGTTCCTGTCCGTGCTGGGAACCACGACGCAGACCCTGTTGACACGCGCGCTGGCCGGTTGGCTGCTGGCCCTGCCGCGCGTGGCCGGGTGGTGGCAACGCTGCCTGACCGGACGGATCGGGCGGCTCTTTGCGCGCCGGGAGATCGGGTGGGTGATTTTGATAGGCATCCCATGGCTGGGTGGCGTCCCGACGGCCCTGGGCGCGCGGCTCACGGGGATGAGCACGGGGCGTTACGCCCGCTGGGCCATCGGCGGTCTGGTCCTCCATGCCGGGACGCTGGCGTTGCTCATTCGCCTGGGCCTGCGCGCCGCCGGGAAGCGTTGACCCTCCGCGCCTGAAACCGACCCTCGGCGGCGAGGAAATCGCTGGAAGATTTCGGCCCTTCCTGTAGAGTGGGTCAAGGCCGGAAGTCGTCGGAAATGCAACCACCTCTTGTCCATGCGATTGTCCCTACCCTCCGGGTAGCCACCGGCGAGGCGCACCAGCGGCTGGAGCAAACGGTGGACATCGCCCGTTGCGCCGCCGACCTGGATTGCTACCGGCAACTCCTGGCGCGCTTCCTCGGGTTTTACCGTCCGCTCGAACGCCGCCTGGGCGCGCTCCCCGGCTGGGAAACCAGCGGCGTCGATTTCTCGCACCGGCTCAAAACCCCCTGGCTGGCCGCCGATCTCCGGGCGCTGGGCCTTCCGGCGGCGGCGGTCGAGAGCTTGCCGCCCTGCGCCGATCTGCCCTGCACGGACGACCTGTCCCACGGCTTCGGCTGCCTCTACGTGTTGGAAGGGGCCACGCTCGGCGGACGCCAGATCACCGCGCTGCTGCGCGACAGCCCGGTGCCGCCCGACGCCCGGGCGTTTTTCGGCAGCTACGGCGCGGAGACCGGCACCCGCTGGAAGGAGTTCGTCGCCGCGCTGGAGACTCACGCCGCCACCGCTTCGGGAAAGGGCCGGGCTGCCGTGGTCAAGGGCGGCGTGGAAACCTTCGACCGGCTGCAACGCTGGATCGAGGATGGAGGGGCGCATTCGTGAGCAGCGTCGCTCCCAGCCCCGCGCCGGAACTCGACCTGGACGCCTGCGCCCGCGAGCCGATCCGCGTTCCCGGCGCGATCCAACCCCACGGCGTCCTGCTCGCCTGGAGTGAGCCGGAGTTGCTCTGCACGCAGGTCAGCGCGAACACGGCGGCCCTGTTGCACCGCCCGCCCGCCGCGCTCCTGGGTCAGGGGTTGCGCGCGGTCCTCGGCCCGGATTTGCACCGGCAGATCGAGGTCGCCCTCGCCACCGGCGACCCCGTCCTGGTCTCGCCGTTGACGGCGGAAATCGCCGGACGCCGTTTCGACGCGCTGCTGCACCGCCACGACGGCGTGCTCATCGTCGAACTGGAGCCGGTGGCGGACCCTGCCGACGGCGGAAACGCCCCGACGTTCGCCCGTCACCACCGGCGTCTCCAGACGGCCCTCGCGGAAATGCGCGCCGCCCCGGACCTGCCGTCGCTTTATCCGATCATCGCCCGCACGGTCGCCGCGCTGTCGGGTTTCGACCGGGTGATGGTCTACCGTTTCGATCCCGACTGGCACGGCGAGGTCGTCGGCGAGGCGTTGTCGTCGCCGGACGTGGATTCGTACCTCGGCTTGAACTACCCGGCGACCGACATCCCCGCGCAGGCCCGCGCCCTGTACGCAACGAACTGGCTGCGCCTGATCGCGACGGTCGCTTACACCCCGGCCCCGCTGGAGCCGGTGCTCAACCCGCAGACGGGCCAACCGTTGGACCTGAGCTTCGCGGCGTTGCGCAGCGTGTCGCCGATCCACCTGGAATACCTGCGCAACATGGGCGTGGGCGCGTCCATGTCGGTGTCGCTGGTGGTGGACGGCCAGTTGTGGGGCTTGGTCGCCTGCCACCACCGGGAGAGCCGTTTCGTGTCGGCGGCGGCGCGGGCGGCGTGCGAGTTGTTCGGCCAGGCGGCCTCCACGGAAGTCGCCGCCAAGCAGGAAGCGAAGCGGCTGGCCGAACGGGCAAGCGCGCAGGCGGTCCAGACCCGGTTTTTCGATGTGATCAGCCAGGAGGCGGACGTGTTCGGCGCGCTGGTGCGTTACACGCCGCAACTGCTGGAATTCCTGGGCGCGGGCGGCGCGGCGATCTGGGTGGATGGCCGTTGCACGCTGCTCGGTCGGACGCCGCCCCGGGAGCAGATCGACGGGCTGATCCGGTGGCTGCAAACGCAAACGCTGGAACCGCTGCTGGCCACGGACCACCTGGAATCGCTCTACCCGGCGGCCACGGACTGGCGGGAAGCGGCGAGCGGCCTGCTGGCCGTGCGGTTGTCCCGGGTCGAGGAGCATTTCGTGCTCTGGTTCCGGCCCGAGGTGTTGACCAGCGTGCGCTGGGCGGGCAACCCGCACAAACCGGCGGAACCCGGCGAACGGCTGCACCCGCGTCTGTCCTTCGCCGAGTGGCGGGAGATCGTGCGCGGCCGTTCCCGGCCCTGGAGCGAGCCGGAGCAGGACGGCGCGCGGGAGCTGCACCTCGCGCTCAACGCCCTGGTTTTGCGGCGTTCGGAGGGTCTGCTGCGCCTCAACGGCGAACTCGAACGCAAGAACACCGACCTCCACTCCTTCGCCCACATCGCCGCGCACGACCTGCGCGAGCCGTTGCGCGGCATCCGTAATTTTTCCCTGTTCCTGCGCGAGGACCACGGCGCCAGCCTGGACCCGGAAGCCATCCGCAAGCTCGACACCATCACTGCGCTGTCCGACCGGACCGACCGCCTGCTCGAAGCCCTGTTGCACTACTCGGACGTGGGCCGCATGGAACTCCAGGCGGTTGAAATCCACCTCGACGCTCTGCTCGACGACGCGCTGGAAGGACTCTCCGCCCTCCTGTCCGAGCACCGCGTGGATGTCCGCCGACCCCGCCCGCTGCCGACCGTGCGCGGCGACCCCGTCCTGCTGGGCCAGGTGTTCACCAACCTGATCGTCAACGCCGTCAAGTACACGCCGGACGCGCCGAAGTGGGTGGAAATCGGCTGGCGGGAAGGCCGCCCGGAAGACGGCGAACGCGGCCCGGTCCTGGGCGTGCGCGACGGCGGCATCGGCATCCGCCCCAAACACCACGCGGAAGTGTTCCACATCTTCCGCCGCCTGCACGGGCGCGACCAGTACGGCGGCGGCTCGGGCATCGGGCTGGCCATCGTCAAAAACGTCGTCGAGCGGCACGGCGGGCGCGTCTGGATCGAATCCGACGCGGGAGCCGGGACGACGGTTTGGTTCACGTTGCGCTGACGGATTTGGAAATCACCGCCCATGAGCGCAACCATCCGCAAAATCCTGATCGTGGACGACAGTCCCGAGGACCGCGAAACGTGGCGTCGCTACCTGCGCGGCGACCCGGCCCACCCCTACGACCTCGTCGAACGCACCTCCCTCGAAGAAGGGCTGGCCGCGTGCCGCACCGAACGGCCCGACGGCATCCTCCTCGACTACAACCTGCCCGACGGCACCGGGGTCGAATTCATCGAGGCGTTGCGGGAACTGGGCGGCACGCTGGCCTTCCCGGTGGTGATGCTCACCGGCACCGGCAGCGAGGTGGTCGCGGTGGAAGCCATGAAGGCCGGGGCGCAGGATTACCTCGTGAAAACGCGCCTCAACCCCGAGGCGTTGCACCGCACGCTCCACGCCGCCATTTATAAGGCGCAGACCGACCGGCTCATCGCCCGGCAGCGCGGCGAACTCGAAACGGCGTACCGGCAGGCGCGCGAGGCCAACGCCCGCAAGGACCAGTTCCTGGCCGCGCTGTCCCACGAGTTGCGCACCCCGCTCACGGCCATCCTCGCCGCCGTCAGCGAGCCGGGGGTCAACGATTTCCCCACCCGGGAGCGCGGCGAGATTTTTACCTTGATCCAGCGCAACGTCGAGATGGAGGCGCGGCTCATCGACGACCTGCTCGATGTCACCCGCATCTCCCACGGCAAGCTCGAACTCCGCCGCCAGCCCGCCGACGTGCATGCCCTCATCCGCTACGCCGCCGACATCGCCCGCCCGGCCGCCGAGGGCAAGCAGGTCGCGCTCGACACGGTGTACGGCGCGCGCCGCCACTTGGTCGATGGGGACCCGGCGCGGCTCCAGCAGGTGTTCTGGAACCTGCTCAACAACGCGGTCAAGTTCACCCCGGCCCACGGTCGCGTGCAAATCGAGACCCGGGACGCCGCCCCGGGCTGGCTGGAGGTCGAGGTCGCCGATACCGGCGTGGGGATTCCGCCCGAATCGCTGGACCGCATTTTCAACGCCTTCGAGCAGGGCAGCCCACGGGTCACGCAGCAGTTCGGCGGCCTGGGCCTGGGCCTGGCCATCTGCAAGGCCCTGGTGGAAGCGCACGATGGACAAATTTGGGTCAAAAGCGAGGGGCCGGGCCGGGGCGCCTCGTTCACGGTCAAGCTGGAAGCGAGCGAACCGGCCGCGCCCGGAACGGCGGGTTCGGCAGCCCCGGCGGCGGCCGACCGGGCGGCGCTCGACGGACGGGGGCAAACCGTCCTCCTGGTGGAGGATCACGCCGACAGCGCGCGGATGCTGGTCGCGCTGCTGCGTCGGCGCGGCTATGCGGTGGTCCACGCTGACACGGTGGCCGGGGCGCGGGGTCTTTTCCAGTCGGTCCCCGTGGATGTCGTGGTCAGCGACGTGGGTTTGCCCGACGGCAGCGGCCTGGAATTGATCAGGACGTTGCGCGCGGCCCGGCCCGTTCCCTGCATCGTGCTCAGCGGCTACGGGATGGAAACCGACCTGGCGGGCAGCGCGGAAGCGGGCGCGACGGCGCACCTGATTAAACCCGTGGCCTGGCCGGAATTGGAAGCGGCGCTGCGGCGGTTGTCGGCGGGTTGATCCTGATCAAGCCGCTGCCATCAGGGCAGGGGAGGCCGCGAGCGCGTCCCGGACCTGCGGGGCGACGCCCGTGCCCAGCAACTCGATGGCGTGCAGCATCCGGGGATGCGTCAGGCTGCCGACGCTCATCTGGAAGGTCAGGCGCGCGATGCCGCCCAACGCCTGGTGCAAGCGCACGATCTTCGCGGCCACGTGCTCCGCATCGCCGACGAGCAACGCGCCGGTGGGGCCGCACACGGCGTCGTACTGCGCGCGGGTCGTCGGGGGCCAGCCGCGTTCCCGGCCGATGCGCGTGAAGGCGGCCTGGTAGCCCGGGAAAAACTCCTCGGCGGCGGCGGTGGTGGTGTCGGCGACGTAGCCGAGGGAATGGATGCCGACCTTGAGTTGCCCGGCGGGGTGTCCCGCGCGGCGGCCCGCCTCGCGGTAGAGGTCGATCAGAGGGCGGAAGCGGTGCGGTTCGCCGCCGATGATGGCCACCATCAACGGCAGCCCCAGGGTGCCCGCCCGCACGAAGGAGGCCGGGGTGCCGCCCACGCCGAGCCAGATCGGGAGCGATTCTTGCACCGGGCGCGGGTAGACGCCCTGGCCGGTGAGCGGGGCGCGGTGCTCGCCGGACCAGCGGACGTGCGTGCCCGCCCGGATTTTGAGCAGGAGGTCGAGCTTCTCGGCGAAAAGCGCGTCGTAGTCCTTGAAATCGAAGCCGAAGAGTGGGTACGCCTCCCCGAAGGAACCCCGGCCCGCGACGATTTCGGCCCGCCCCTGGGAAATGAGGTCGAGGGTGGCAAAGTCCTGGAAGACGCGCACGGGGTCGTCCGCGCTGAGCACGGTCACGGCGCTGGTCAGGCGGATGCGGCTCGTGCGGGCGGCGGCGGCGGCGAGGATGACGGCGGGGGACGAGTCGAGGTATTCGGCGCGGTGGTGCTCGCCGATGCCGAAGGAGTCGAGGCCGGTTTCATCGGCGCGCGTGACTTCCTCCAGGAGTTGGCGCATCCGCTCGGCGGGAGCCACAGTGGCGCGAGTCACCGGGTCAGGCATGGTGGCAACGAAGCTGTCGATGCCAATTTGGAGGGGTGGACCCGGGTTCGTTTCACGGCTGGTCATTCAACATCTTGACATCAAGTGTCTTGATGTCAAGATGATTGCCGTGGCTACCGACTCCCAGACGGAAGATACCAGCGGCGTGCATGTCTGGCTCGTGATCTGGAAGGCTTACGCCGCGCTGTCGAAGCACGCGCTGCGGCAGATCGAGACGTTGGGCCTGGGGTTTTCCGAGTTCGGCGTGCTCGAAGTTTTGCTCGCCAAGGGGCCGCAACCCGTCAACGTGATCGGGCCGAAGGTCGGGCTGACTTCGGGATCCATCAGCGTGGCGGTGGACCGGCTGGCGGCCAGGGGGTTAGTGCGCCGGAGTGAGAACGCCGCCGACCGGCGCGTCTGTCTGGTCGAGCTTACCGGGGAGGGCCGGGCCGTGATCGTGCCGGGGTTTGCCGCGCACCGCGAAGCCATGGAAACGGCCAGCGCCAGCCTGACGGCGGCGGAACGAGACACGTTGCTCCGGCTACTCAAGACACTGGGCAAAGGGGCCGCCGCACAGTGGCAGGCCAAGGAGGTCAGCGCGACGAAAACCTTGAAGAAGAGGGCGGGGACCAGCGGCCAAAAGCAGGCGTCCGGCGATCCCGGCTCGCTGACCCCCGTGCCTCCGCCGGCGGTCGCGGTACCGCCGCCGCTTGAACCTGAAATGACGACCCGGCCCTTTGAGCTTGCCGGACGGTTCGGCGGTTTCGTTTTCACCGACGCGGGCAAACGCCGGTTGCGGCTGCGCGAGGGCGACGGCGACCGGTTGCTCAAGGTTCCCCGCAGCCTGCGACGGCAAGTCATCGGCAAATTCCGCGAGGGGGACCTCGTTCGCGTCGTCGGCACCGAGAAAAAGGACGCCGGGACCGGAACGTGGAAGCAGGAGGTTTCTCAGGTGCTGCCCGGGGCGGGGGAACCGGGCGTGGCCGCGTCGCCGCCGGGACTCGCCTCCGCTGCCGTGGTGAGTGTGTGCGCCAAGAAAAATTGCTGGCGCAAGGGTGGACGCGAACTCTGGGACGCGCTGGGCCGGGAACTTGCCGCCAGCGGTCAGGCCGGGACGGTGACGCGGCGGCAGGTCGGGTGTCTGGACCGCTGCAAGCAGGCTCCCAACGCCGATGGCGGCGAGCGCGAGTACACCCGGTGCGCTCCGGGAGAGGCCGCCAGCATCATCGCCCGGGTCAGTGGGCGAGCCGCCGCTGGCCCGGGGTCCGTGAGGTAGGGAAGAAGCCGTTGAAACGGCTAGGTGGTCCTGGACCCGTCGGCACCGGGCTAAAGCCCGGTGTTACAGCGGTGGCCAAGTTCATTCCCTTTGGGTCCGATCCCCCGAAGCTTGCTTCGGCTTTGCTCGTTGGTGTTCTGAAATCATTTTCGAATCCGGCCCACCCGCCGCCGAACCCGGCCTCATTCCTCGTTGGTGAAGATCCCCTGCAAGGTGTTCATGTCGTGGCGGCGCGTGAACGCCTGGAAGTTTTCGCCCTGCTGGCGGTGCCGCAGGTAGCCGCGCAGCATTTTTTCCACGGTCGGCTTGAGACTCTCGAAAGAGATGCCCCGGAACAACTCGCGCCCGACCGCCTGATCCTGCCCGAAACCACCGCCGACGTAAACGTGGTAACCCTCCGCCTTGTCCGGGCCGACGCGGGTGCCCAGCAGGCCGATGTCGCCCATGTAATGCTGGGCGCAGGAGTTGGGACAGCCGGTCAGATGGATGTTGATGGGCAGGTCCAACGGGCAGCGCGCCTCCAGGTAGCGCGCCAGTTCGACCGCGTGTTCCTTCGTGTGGGACGCCGCCCACTTGCAGCCCGCCGCGCCCGTGCAGGCGACCAGCCCGCCGCTGATGCTCCCCGCCTCGTGGTGCAAACCCATCCGCACGACATTGCGTTTGACGGTTTCCACGAAGCCGTCCGGCACGTTGGGGATGAGCACGTTTTGCCAGACCGTCAGCCGGATCTCGCCCGTGCCGTAGTTCCGCGCGAGTTCCGCCAGACGGCGCATCTGCCGGACGCTCACCCGGCCCACGGGCACCACCACGCCGACGTAGTTCAGGCGCGGTTGCCGCTGGCGGTACACGCCGATGTGGCCGTGCGGGATCGTGCGCGGGCGTGGCTCGCACTGGTCGAGCGGCAGACGCGGCAGCTTGAAATCCAGCTTCGCCTCGGCCAGCGCGAGGAACCCGTCGTAGCCGAGGCGGTCCACGACGTACTTGAGCCGCGCCTTCTTGCGGTTGGTGCGGTCGCCGGTTTCGTTGAACGCCCGCAGGATCGCCGCGCCCAGCGCCACGCAATCCTTCGGACGGACCAGCACGCCCACGTCCTTCGCAAATTGCTGGTGGCCGGTGATGCCGCAGAGTTCCAGCCGGAAATAGACGCCCGGCTCCACGCCCGCCGTTTTCGCCGCCGCGTCCCGGACCTCCACCGCCATGAAACCCACGTCGTTGGTGTCCGCCGCCGCGCTGATCCCCCCGCCGCCGTCGAACGCGATGTTGAACTTGCGCGGCAACCCGTAGAGGTCGCGGTTGTTGAGGATGTAATGGTGCATCGCCTTGGCGAGCGGGCGCGGGTCGATGAGTTCGTCGCGGTCCAACCCGGCGGTGGGCGTGGCGGTGATGTTGCGCACGTTGTCCACGCCGGAGCCCTTGCTGGTGAGGCCCAGTTCTTCCAGCCGCAGGAGCACCTTGACGATGTGGCGCGGGGCGATCCGGCGGATTTGCAGGTTGGCGCGGGTGGTGATGTCCAGGTGGCCCGGTCCCCATTCCTCGGCCATGTCCGCGAGGCCGTCCATCTGCGTGGCGGTGAGTTCCCCGGCGGGGATGCGCATCCGCAGCATGATCGATTCCTGCGCGGGTCCGACGTAGAACATGCCGAAGTAGCGGAAATAATACGTGTTCTGCTCGTCGGGCAGTTGGTCGCTCTCGGCGTGCGCGAGCAGGCGGTCCCAGATGTCGAGGCCGTTTTGTTCGAGCTTCCAGAGTTCGGGTTTGCACAGTTCGGAGACCGGCGTGCCGAAGACGTGGGCCTCGACGGGTTCGACGGGCGCGGCGTGGTTGGTCAGCCCGGGCGCGGGTTCGCTGGTGATGGCCCCGGCGGCGGTGTGGCCGACGAAGGGCACGAAGCCGCTCTGCGCCACGCCCGCCATGAAACCGGCGAGGTATTCCTTTTGCGCGGCGCTGAACGGCCCCGACGTGGGTTGGATGCTCATGGATAGGGTTCAGTAAACGTCGCGCTGGTAACGCTTGTTTTTCTTCATCGCGGCCACGTATTCCTTGGCGGCGTCTTCGCCGAGGCCGCCCGCCTCGCGGATCGCGGCGTGCAGGGTGTCGTCCACGTCCTTGGCCATGCGCTTGGCGTCGCCGCAGACATAGAAATGCGCGCCGTCCTCCAGCCAGCGCCAGAGTTCGGCGGCGTGCTGCTGCATCCGCGTCTGCACGTAGATTTTTTCCGTCTGGTCGCGCGAAAACGCGAGGTCGAGCCGCGTCAGGCAGCCGCCGGTTTGCATCGCTTCGAGTTCCTCCCGGTAGAAGAAATCGGTGGCCGATTTTTGCGCGCCGAAGAACAGCCAGTTGCCGCCGGTGGCCCCGGTCGCCTGCCGCTCCTGCAAGAAGGCGCGGAACGGCGCGATACCCGTGCCCGGGCCGACCATGATGACGGGTTTGGTCCGGTCTTCCGGCAGGCGGAAATGCTTGGCCGTCTGCATGAAAATGGGCAGGGGGGTGGCGTCGCTCACCCGGTCGGCCAGGAAGGTGGAACTGACGCCGTGGCGTTTCCGTCCGTGCGCCTCGTAGCGCAGGGTGTCCACGGTGAGATGCACCTGCTCCGGGTGCGCCTTGAGGCTCGACGCAATCGAATAGAGCCGGGGCTGCTGCTTGCGGAGGAGTCTCACGAATTCCTCCGGCGTGAAGCCGAGTTGCTTCCTGGAGGAATCCAGCAGGAAGTCGATGATCTCCCGCCCGTAAAGGTATTGGTCCAACTCCGTGCGGATGTTCGGGTCGAGCAGGTCGCGCAGGAACGTATCGGCGGGGTCGCGCTGGGACACGGCGGCGAGGAATTCCTTGTGCGGCGAGCGGATCTGGAAATCCGCGAGGAGTGCCAGCCGGATCGGTTTTTTCGTGCCGTCCGGCGCGGTGACTTCCTCCTCGCCGTCGAAACCCAGCGCGGTGAGGATTTCCTGCACCAACTCGGGCGAATTGAGCGGCACGAGACCCAGGGCATCGCCGACCTCGTAGGAGAGACCCGAACCGGCCAGGTCGATCTCGTAGTGGCGCGTGTCCTTGTCCGAGCCGTCGAGGGTGAGCTTGCGGCTGGCGAGCAGGCGGGCCGGGAACGGGTGGGTGCGCGAGTACACCGGCGCGGCCACGGGGGCGGGACCGCTGCCGTTTTGCGTGGGCACCTGCCGGCTGCGCACCGGTTCACCGGCCCGGACGAGGTCCGCCGCGCCCGCGTCCATGTGCTTGGCCTCGTCATGGTGGCCGGCGGCGGTGGCGGGCGTTTCCTTTTCGTCGGCGTCGGGCTGGAGCAACCCCGCCAGGGCGGCGTCCATCCACTGCTTGGCGGGGGTGTCGTAGTCCGTGTCGCAATCCTGGCGCGGAAGAAAAGCCTTCGCGCCGAGGGCGGACAACCGTTCGTCCAACCGCCGTCCGCAACCGCAAAAGTCCTCGTAATTCCGGTCCCCCAGGGCGAGCACGGAATACCGCAAATTTTCCAGCCGGGGGAAACCGTCGCTTTGCACCTGCTCGAAGAACGCGGCGGCGTTGTCGGGCGGGTCGCCCTCGCCCCAGGTGCTGGTGACGATGAGCAGGTTGGACTCGTGCGGAAGTTCCCCGGCGTCGAACTTCGCCATGTCGAGGAGCCGGGGCGCGAAACCTCCCTGTTTTTCCGCCGCCGTCTTGACTTTCTTGGCCAAGCCCTCGGCGTTGCCGGTCTGGCTGCCGAAAAGCACGAGCAAAGGGATCGGCGGGGCGGCGAGCGCCGGGGCCTGCGTCTGCCCGTGCAACGCCGCCGGGTCCACCGGGGCGTGGGAAAACAGCCCGGCAAAAAAACCGTTGAGCCATTGCCGTTGTTCCTCGCTGAAAGGGGCGGTTTCCGGGAGGTAGGGGACGTGCCGCGCAGAGTTCGTTTCCATAAAAGGGATTCAGGGGTTGCCGTGGACCGCCGCCGCCGTCGCCGGGGAGAAACTCTCCTCCGGGCGCACGACGGCGAGTTGCACCGGGCAGAATTTCAGTTCGGGTTGGTGGGATTCCGGGCAGGCGTTTTCGCTGGTCACCTGGTTGACGGCGATGCCGGGGGCGAACAGGTCGTTCCAGTGCATCGGCGCCCAGCAGCACCCGGGTTGAATGTCCGCCGTGGGCCGGGCCGGAAGCTGCAACTCGCCGCGCCGGGAGGTGATCCGCAACCGCTCGCCCTCGCCCACGCCCAGGGCCGCCGCGTCCTCCTCGTTGATCTCCAGGAAGGGCGCGGGGTTGAGCTTGTTGAGGCTGGGGACCTTGCCGGTCTTGGTGCGGGTGTGCCACTGGTGGGGGACCCGCCCGGTGAGCAGCACGAAGGGAAAATCGTCGTCGGGCATCTCGGCGTTGGGCAGGTAGGGCCGGGCCCAGAAACGCGCCCGCCCGGATTCCGTGGGAAAACGCAGCGCGCCGTCCGGCGTGACGTAGCGGCGTTTGGCGGAACCCGCGCCGGGCAGCGCGGACAGCGGCCACGTCAACGCTCCCTCCCGGGCCAGCCGCGCGTGGCTGATCCCGCGCAGGTCGTAGCCGGTGCGCTCGTTGATGCTGCCGCGCAGTTCGGCGAAAATCTCGTCCGCGTCCCGGTAGGGAAACGCCGCGGCGAACCCCAGCCGCCGCGCCACCTCGCAGACCAGCCACCAATCCGGTTTTGCGTCCACCGGCGGCGGGACGGCGCGGGGGGTGAGCGTCACCATGCGGCTGGAGTTGGTCATGGTGCCGGCCGCCTCCGCCCACACCGCGCCGGGCAGCAGGACGTGGGCATAGGCGGTGGTTTCCGTGGGATGATAGGCGTCCTGCACCACCACGAACTCGGCCCGCTCCAGGCCGCGCCGCACGCGGTCCCGGTTGGGCATGGTCACCACCGGGTTGCTGCCGATGATCCACAGGGCCTTGATTTCACCGCGTTCCATGGCGTGGAAGAGGTCGATGGCCGGAGGCCCCGGGCGCGGCCGGATGCTCCCCGCCGGGAGACCCCACAACGCCTCGGTTTCCGCCCGGTCCCGCGGCCGGTGGACGGAGCGTTGTCCCGGCAGGCCGCCGCTCATGTAGCCGACCTCGCGCCCGCCCATGGCGTTGGGCTGGCCGGTCAACGAAAACGGCCCGCTGCCCGGCTGGCCGAGCTGGCCCGTGGCGAGGTGCAGGTTGCACAGGGCGTTGACGTTCCAGGTGCCGCGCGCGCTCTGGTTGAGTCCCATCGTCCAGAGCGACATCCAGCGCGGGCAGTCCGCGAGGATCTTCGCGCCGGTGAGGATGTCGTCCACCGGCAGGCCGGTGATCGCCGACACCCGCGCGGGTGGGTAGGCGTCGATGATCTCGCCCATGCCCGCCCAGCCGTCCGTGTGCTGCGCGATGAACCGTGCGTCCACCCGGCCCATTTTGACGAGCAGGTGCAGCCAGCCGTTGAGCAGGGCGAGGTCCGTCCCCGGACGCAACGGCAGGTAGAGCGT
The DNA here is from genome assembly GCA_964250695.1 of uncultured Chthoniobacterales bacterium. GTDB lineage: Bacteria > Verrucomicrobiota > Verrucomicrobiia > Chthoniobacterales > SZAS-18 > CAHJWO01. Next base: position 270,444 of record CAXUGY010000001.1, read on the forward strand.
GGCGTCGGCGGCGGTCGCGGTGCGCCGGGGATCGACGACGATCAACCGCGCTCCGGCGGACTGCATCCGGCGGCGCATCCGCTGGTGCAGGATCGGGTGGCAGTCGGCTAGGTTCGAGCCGACGACGAGAAACCCGTCGGCGTGCTCGAAATCCTCGTAGTGCCCCGGCGGGCCGTCCGCGCCGAGCGACCCCTGGTAGCCGCTGGCCGCGCTGGCCATGCACAGGCGCGAATTGCTGTCGATGTTGTTCGTGCGCAGGAACCCCTTGGCCAGCTTGTTGGCCACGTACTGCGTTTCGGTCGAAAGCTGGCCGGACACGTAAAAAGCCACGGCGTCGGGTCCGTGCCGGTCCACGATGCGGCGCAGGCCGTCCGCCACCTCTTGCAAGGCCACGTCGAGCGGCACCCGCTCGAACCGCCCGGCCCGGCGGCGTTGCGCGTGGGCGAGGCGGTCGGCGGTGTGGATGGTCTGGTGGACCGTGCTGCCCTTGGTGCAAAGGCTGCCGAAGTTCGCCGGGTGTTCCCGGTCTCCGCTGACCCGCACCACCCGGCCCTCGGCGACGTGCAAAATCATCCCGCAACCGACGCCGCAATACGGGCAGACGGTCTTCACCTGGCCGGGGATGGTCGGCTCGGCGACGGTCACGGGAGCGGGCGGACGTTCAGACGGGATCGGGCAGGCCCAGGCCCGGCGCGGAACCGGGATGAAGCGTCGCCGGCGTGGTCGAAAGCGCGCGTCCGCCGGGGGCGATCCACTTGCCCACCCAGTACCGCTGCACGATGCGCAGCACGACGAGGATCACCGCGCACAAACCGGCGAACGCGATGAATCCGCCCGCGTAAGAGCCGCTGTGCGTCTTGGAGTAAGCCAGCGCATTGGGCAAAATCGCGCCGCCCAGCGCGCCGATCTCGCCGATCATGCTGCCCGCGACCGCCGCCGTGGCGGGCCAGCGCAGGGGCACGAGTTGGAACAGCGCGCCGTTCCCCAGCCCCAGCACCGCGAACGTGCAGACCAGCAGGATGACCGTGATCAGCAACGAAGGCGCGATGCTCGTCGCCAGGAACGCGCCGGTGACCGCCATCAGCACCACCGACACCGCGACGATGCCGCCGAGCTTGTCCGCCAGATAACCGCCGAGCACCCGCGTGCCGCTGCCCATGAGCACGGCGCAGGTCGTGTACCACTTGGCCTCCGCCGGTTCGATGCCGAACTGGTCGTGGAAGAAGGTCGGCAGATACGTCGCCAGCCCCAGGAACCCGCCGAAGGTGATGATGTAGACGGCGTTGAACATCCAGCCGTCCGGTTGGAAGAGGCACTTGATGTGGTCCATGAAAGAGTGCTCGCCCTCGCGGTCCGGCGGCTCCTTGGCGAAGAAGAGCATCACCAGGAAAGGCAGCAGCATCATCAACCCGGCAAAGCCGTAAACGGTCTGCCAGCCGTAGTGCTTGGCGAGCGTCGGCGCGAAGAACGTGGCGATGGCCGTGCCGCTGTTGCCCGCTCCGGCGATGCCCATCGCCAGGCCCTTGGACTCCGGCGGGAACCACCCCGAGCCCAGCGCCAGCGCCACGCCGAAACTCGCCCCCGCGATGCCCAGCAGCACGCCCATGGCCAGCACGTCGTTGTAGGAATGGACGTGGAAAAAGCCGAACGCCATCGCCGCCATGATGCAAGCCATCTCCACCAGCGCGGCGTTCTTGCGCCCGATGTACTGCGAGAGCACTCCCAGCGGGAAACGCATCAGCGCGCCCGCGAGCGTCGGCAGCGAGATCATGAACGCCGCCTGCTCTTTGGTGAGGTGATAGTCCTTCGTGATGAACGGGGCCATCGCGCCGTTGAGCACCCAGATCGCAAAGCTGAAATCGAAGTATAGAAATGCGGCCAGCAACGTCGGAGGATGCCCCGACTTCATAAATGTTTTGACGTTCGCCATGTGGATATGTCCCTTCTCTTGCCTTTGAATGAGATGCCCTGTTTCCCCCGGCAGCGAGCGGCGCTATGGAACGACGTAGCCCTTCACACTACCCGGTGGCGGCAAGAGCAAACGGTGTGCCGCCGGGTGTCCGTTGGATCGTTCCATGCCGCGATGGCGGGAATGAGCGGCAGAATGTCCGCCAGCCTTGGCCACTCCGCTTGGCGTCAGGTGCGTCATGGACAAGTTGTCTTGAGCGAAATGATACAGTGAGATTAAAAATCAACCGTGCTCGGGCAGATGTTTGACCAGTCGAACCGGCCTGCGGACCCAATCGAGAGGCGATCTACAGCGGTTTTCAAAGTGATTGAGCGAAGCGCGCAGGACCTCTTCCGAGGTGGCTGGCGACCTCCGGGCGCCATGGGCAGGGCGTGCGTCTCCCCATGGCGCCCGGAGGTCGCCAGCCACCCTCGCTCAATGAACTTGGCCACCCGCTGTCAGGCATCTACCCCGGGTGCAGGATTTCCCGGAGCACAGCCTCGAAGGCGGGTAGGTTCCCGTCGCCTAACACCAACAGACTCCGCGGCGAGACGATCCGGATTTCAGCGTGTTGCTGCTGCGCCGCCCATGCGCCGAGCGCCGCCATTTGCCCGCTGAGCAGGCGGCCGCCGGGCACCGGGATGACAGGCAGCGTGCCCACCGGCCCGGGGGTTGGGGCAGGCAGCGGCGACCGCGCCAGCTTTCTGCCGAGTTCCCGTTCGACGAGGTCCCGTACCTTTCCGGTCCCGAGTCCGGCGCAGAAGTTCGCCAGCGACGCCTGCTCGCGGTTCTCGCGGTTCCCTTGCCGTGTCCACCCCCGCAGCAAGGCCAGACAAACCGGCACGGTTTCGACGGCGGTGAGGGCAACCTCCAGATCGCCGCCGCCCGGGAGCAAGACCCGCCAGGCGTCCGCGCCGGGCAGCGGCACGAACGGCCATCCGGCGGGCTTGACCGGCTCGGGACGCGGCGGTTGCCAGGCCTGGAAGACGAGGCGGGCGGGAATGTCGGTCGAGGGCGACCGTTCCTCCACCGCGCGGAACTCGACTTCGCACCCGCCCGGCAGGTCGCCGTAGGCACGACTCTGCGCTAAAATCTGTTCGAGTTCGCAGACCAGACCGTAGACCGGGGACGACCCCACGTTCGGCAGGCTTTCCCGCTCGCCGCCGCGCACGGCCTGCACGCAATCGCCGCCGGTGCCCCGCGCGCTCAGGCCGATCCCTTCCACGCGCCGGAGCAGCTCCACGCCCGCCCGCACGGGGACGCCGGGCAGGTCCAGTCCACCCTGCGGATTGAATTCGACGGAGCCGTCCGCCAACTCCCGGGCGATTTCCGCCAGTTCCAGCCACTGAAACCCTTTCAGCCGCCCGCCCGGCAACCGGAGCCGGGCCAGAAAAGCGTCTTTCTCCGGTCCCTGGTAGAACAGACCGAACCACTGAAAACGGAAACGGTCCGCCGCCGCCGGCGGTTGGTTTTTCTGGACGCAGCCCAACAACCGGGGGAACGCATCGAAAGGGAAAAGCGCGTGTTTGGTCTGTTCCTCCCAGGACAAACTCGCCGGGGGAGCCGTCTCGCCCGGTGCGTGCGTTGCCACGCCCGGTTCCTCGCGGCGGGAAGGAGCGTGATCCTGAAGTCTGCCCGTGCCTGCCACGAAGCCGTGGAGATAATGCTCGTGTGGAGAGTTCAAGATGCCCGGGCGAGCTTAGCATTCCTCCCGGAGATGCCAAGCCTGCGGACGGCTGGCCGCGCGCCCACGAAATTCCGCGCACCCATGACGCCGCCGCTGGCGTAACGGTAGAACCAAGGTTGAGCCATCACGGCTTGGCCTTCCCCGCAGTCAACCCAGCCACCGAACGAACCCCACCATGCCCGAACTAACATCCGCCCAGTATTTTACCGTTTATAACCTGCTCTCACTGGCCATTGCCAGCATGATGGCGACCTTCGCTTTCTTCGCGCTCGTGCGCACCGAGGTCAGCCTGAAATATCGCGGAGCGGTTTCCGCCGGAGCGATGGTGGTGTTCATCGCCGCCTACCATTATTTCCGCATCTTCAACAATTGGGTGGACGCCTACCACATCAACAACGGCGGCGGCTACTCGCCCACGGGCCTGCCCTTCAACCATGCTTACCGCTACGTCGATTGGATGCTGACGGTGCCGCTGCTGGTCATCGAACTCATCCTGGTGCTGGACCTGTCGCGCAAAGTGACGGCGAACCTGATCGCCAAACTCGGGTTCGCGGCTTTCCTGATGATCGTGCTCGGCTACTTCGGCGAGGTGGACCGGACGAGCCAGACGGTGTTCTCGCAACGCGGCCTGTGGGGCACGTTGAGCACGATCCCGTTCCTGTACATCCTGGTGGTGCTGCTGGGTGAGATCCGCGCGTCCATGCAGCGTTCCAGCCCGCAGGTGTCCATCCTGTTGCGCAACACGGCGCTGCTGACTCTCTTCGCCTGGGGCTTCTATCCCATCGCCTACATGGCTCCGTTCTTCGGGGCGACCGGGGCCGGGGCCGAGATGGGCTTGCAGGTCGGCTACAGCGTGGCGGACATCATCGCCAAGTGCGGCTACGGTCTCTTGATCCATGCGATTGCCGTCCACCGCACCGAAGAGGAAGCGGGTGCCTTGACTGGCGGACTGAAGAGCTAAGCGAGCGGAAAAAAGTTCCGGGGTGGCGCCATGAGGGCCCACTGGCGCTGCCCCATCGCTTTCTGAGGCCGCCAGAGGGCGAGTGGCCCCACCCTGACCCCTATCTCCGGGGTCCAGGGAGGTTGCCGAGGCGCTTCCCGGTCACTTCTCGCCCGACTCCGCGAGACGGGCGCGCAGGACTTCCAGCAACCGGTTCACCGGCACGGGTTTGAGCATGACATCGTAGGCTCCGGCCTGTAGCCCTCGGACCAGGAGGTCGATCTTGGTGCTGGCGCTGAGCAGGAGAATCGGCACCTTGGCCGTCGGCGGGTAGTCCCGCAGGCGGCGGGCCAGCGTGAAGCCGTCCATGCCGCCGGGCAGGAGCACGTCCGCCAACACTAGGTCGGGCACTTGGAGCTGCGCCAACTCCCAGGCGCGCGTGCCGTCCGTCGCCAGTTCCACGTCGTAGTAGGGTTGCAACGCCTCGAGAAAAAACATCCACTGCGCCGGCTCGTCCTCCACCAGCAGCAGGCGGGGCGGGCGCGGCGGGGCGGCGGGTGGGTCGGTGGGGCCGTTCACGATGGATAAAGGAGGAAGAGATTAAATCGAGGTGGGCAAACCCTCCGCCGGTGGGCGGTGGCGCCGCGCTCGCATCCACACCGGAGCGAACGTGCAGCCGAAGGACAGAATTTCCACGGCGATGAGCATGCGCGCGCTGTGCTCAAAGTCAAAGGCCGCCCAAGCCAGCACGAGCCAGAAGAACAGGTTGCCGCTCGCCACGGCGTAGACCCAGGAGGCAAAACGGTGCTGGTCGGCGAAGAAGCGCATGTGTTCCACGGGCCGCGTGTCGGCCAGGCGCGCCGCGCCGTCGCGCCAACGCAACGCGACCACGGGCAGGACGTTCAGGCCCACCACCACGACCGCGCAGACGAAGCCCACGGGCAGACTGCCCCCGGTCCGGCGGTGCAGCCAGTAGAAAAGCAGGATCGAGCCGAGCACGTTGGCCGTCGCCCCCAGATAAACGGGCACGGGAAAACGGCCCATGTCCTCCAGGCGGTTCATTTCGTGCAGGCGTTTGGCTGGGGCGGGGAAAGGTGGAGACATGACGAGGTCCGGGTAGGAGTAACGCCGCCAACCCCCTGGAAAGATGCCCGGCAATGCGCGGCGGCGGGGAACGGTCGTCGCCCGTCCCCGGGAGAGCCCGCCGCGCCAAAATCAGCGCGGGCATGGTTCGATGTGCCAGCTCCCATCACCCATGACAGAGCCATGGCAGCCCGACCCCCCGCGCCTACGCCGCCGGTGCGTTCAAGGCCGGCGCGCCCTTCTGGCGGGCCGCCCAGCGCGCCTTCATGACCGCCGCCAGCTTGGCCCGGCCCGCGGGGGTGATGGCGCCTTTTTTCTTGGGAGCCTTCGCGCTGCCGTTCTTCGCCACGGGTGCGTCGCTCGTTTCTTTGGTCTTCGCCCAACGGGCTTTCTGGGCCTCCGCGATCTTGGCGCGCCCTTCGGCGGACATGGTGCGTTTGCCTGCGGCCCGTCCCACCGGCTTCTTCGTTTTCGCCGTGGCCGCCGCCGTGGACCGCTCATCCCCCAGGAGCGCGCCGAGTTTCCGTTGCAAGACCTCGATCTGCTCGCGCAGTTGCAGGGCCTGTCGAAGTTGTGCGGTGGAAAGTTCGTGAAGAGTGGCCATGGAGTAAAAGGACGGTGGTCTTTCCTCTTTAAAAGACGAGTTGACGGAAAAGTCAATGGTGACAAGTTACCCTGGATAGGGCCAATTGACGGCCGCCGTCACCGGTTTGGCTTCACACCCGGCCCTTGGCGTCCTCTTGCAACCACATCCACGTGGCTTCCAGCGAGTGGGCCACGGTCCCCTTGATCTCCGCCAATTCCGCCCCGGTAAACCTGCGCCCCTTTTCCGGCTCCCGCCGCGCGAACAGGTAATATTTGATCTTCGGCTCTGTGCCCGATCCGCGCACGGCCACCCGGCCCCCGTCCGCCAGCTCGAACATCCACATCTTTTCCTTCGGGATCTCGGTGCCGTCGGCGTCGTGGAACGTGTCCCTGGCAAAATCCTTCACGCCGGCCACGGCCCGCCCGGCCACTTCGGTCGGCGGCGCGCTTTCATACGACGCCAGCAACCGCTGGATTTTCGCCGCGCCGTCCGCGCCTTCGAGCGTCAGCGTGCCGAGCTTTTCCAGGTAAAAACCGAACTGCGCGTACACCTCGTCCAGCAGTTCCGGCAGGGTGAGGCCGCGCGATTTGGCATGGGCCGCGACCTCGGCGAACATCAGCGCCGCGCCGTTGCCGTCCTTGTCGCGCACGAAGTCCGCGCCGCTGTACCCGTAGCTCTCCTCGCCGCCGAACACGTAGAAGCTCGACGCCTCCAGCCGTGCGGCGCGCGTCTCGCTTTCGGGTTGGTGCCGGTAGCCCTCCCGCCGCTCCGCGGGCAACGCCCGCTCGTACTGACCCAGCTTCTGCCCGATGTACTTGAAACCCGTCAGCGTCTCGATCAGGCGCACGCCGTAATGCTCCGCGATGGCCCGCTGCAAGTCCGTCGTGACGAACGTCTTGATCAGCACCGCCCGCGCCTTGTTCCCGTCGTGGAGCACGCCTGTGTCGAACAGCGTCTTCAGCCGGTAATACGCCAGCAGCGAGCCGATCTGGTTGCCGCTCAGCAGCGCCAGCTTGCCGTCCGCACCCCGCGCGGCCACGCCCATGCGGTCGCAATCCGGGTCGGTCGCAATCACCAGGTCCGCGCCCTGTTCGTCGGCCAGGGCCATGCCCAGGCTCAACGCCTCGGCGTTCTCCGGGTTGGGCGATTTGACGGTCGGGAAACGCCCGTCCATCACGTCCTGCTCCGGCACGGTCGTGTAGTGCAGCTTGAACGCTTCGAGCGCGGGCCGCGTCAGCACGCCGCCCGTGCCGTGGATCGGCGTGAACACGATTTTGAGTCCGTCCGCCCGGGCCAGCATCCCCGGGTCGAGCACCAGGGTCTTGAGCCGTTCGAGGTACGCGGCGTCGATCTCCGCGCCGAGCGTCGTGATCTCGCCGCGCGCCGCGCCGTGCAGCGGTTCGTAGACCTCGCCCGCCACGGCGTTGACCTCGGCGATGATCCCGCTGGCCTGCGGTTCGACGATCTGCGCGCCCTCGTCGAAGTACACCTTGTATCCGCAGTCGTGCGGCGGGTTGTGGCTGGCGGTGATGACGATGCCCGCCTGCGCGCCGGTCAGCCGCACGGCGAACGAGAGTTCCGGCGTCGAGCGCGGGCTCTCGAAGAGGTCCACGTCGCAGCCGTTTTCGGTGGCGATCCGGGCGGTCAGATCAGCAAAATCGCGCGAGAAATGCCGGGTGTCGTAGGCGATGACGAGCTTGGGTTTTTTGCCCGCCGGGCCGTGTTCGGCGACCCATTTTTTGAGGTAGGCCACCAGTCCCTGCGTTGCGCGGCTGATGTTATAACTGTTCATCGCGTTGGTGCCCACGCACGGGAACTGCGGGCGGTCGAGCGCCTGCGGTTCGCCACGTTCGGCGGCGGTGACGATCTTGCCGATGGTCCGCCCGCGCAGTCCGCCGGTGCCGAAGGCCAGCGTGCGGAAAAACCGGTCGTTCAACTCCGCCCATTGATTGTCCGCGACCAGTTCGGCGACGCTTTGCTCGTACAAGCCACCGGCGGGGCTGCTGGCGAGCAGGGCGGCAACGTTCTTCGCGCTGGCGGGCAGAAGCTGGCCGTCGCGGGCGGCGGCGTCGATCTGGGAGAGGAGGGCGGCGGACATAGGAAGACAGGATGGGGGATGGCAACGAGAAACTAAACAGGAAAACGGCGGTGTCTAATCCGCCTGCGACGCCTGCGACGCCTGCAAACTAAATCGGGGTTGGGAAGCAATATTTCGCGCTCGCCGCGCGGCTTTTCTGTCATCCTGAGCGGAGTGTAACGTCAGCTCCATGACCCACCCGCCACCGGATTTCCTCCGCGCCCTGCGCCGCCGCGATGCCCTGCGCGCCGACGGGGCCACGGATGCCCTGCGCCTGCTCGACGGCGCGGGCGACGGCGCGGCGTTCGTGGGCCTCTTCATCGACGACTTCGCCGGGCGCTGGCTCGTGCAAACCACCGGCCCCGGCCAGACGCCCCCCGACTTCCTGCGCGCGCTGCCCGCCGCTGACCGGCCGCGCTCTATTTACTGGAAGCGGCTCGATTCCCGCGACCAGCACCAACAGCCGCCGGTCCACTGGACGGGCGAACCGGTGCCGGAACCCTTCGCCGTCCTCGAAAACGGACTCCGTTACCGGATCGACTTCCAGGGCGGATATTCGCAGGGCATTTTCCTCGACCAGCGCGGCAACCGCCTCGCCTTGCGCCAGGGGATGCGGCCCGGCACGGCCCTGCTCAACTGCTTCGCCTACACCTGCGCGTTTTCGGTCGCGGCGGCGGCGGGCGGCGCGCGGACCACCAGCGTCGATCTTTCGCGCCGCTCGCTGGACTGGGGCCAGGAAAACTTCCGTCTCAACGGCCTGGACCCGGCTGCCGGTCACGAATTCTTCGCGGGCGACGTGTTCGACCACCTGCGCCGTTTCGGCAGGCAGGGCCGCCGGTTCGACGCCGTGGCGCTCGATCCGCCCACTTTCTCGCGCGACCGCCAGGGCCGGGTGTTCCGCGCCGAGGACGATTTCGGCGAACTCGCCGCGCTGGCCGCGCTTTTGCTCGCGCCCGGGGGCCGGATGCTGTGTTCCTCCAACGCACGCCGCCTGACGACCCCGGGCTTCCGGCGGACGATCCTTTCCGCGCTGCCGCCAGACCCGGGCGGCTGGCAACTGGACCCCGCCCCGATGCCGCCGGACTTCACCGGCGAACATTATCTGCAAGCGGGCTGGCTCCGGCGCGCGGGGTGACCGATCTCTTTAGAACCAACGAATCACGTTTCGTCAACGCGCGCTCATGACACCACCCACGTCTCCCGATCACCCTTGCTTTTTCAGCCGCCTCCGCCCGCTGGCGTTCGGCCTCGTGGCCGGGCTGTTGGCGGGTCTGGCGATGCTCGCCTGCATGGCGTTTCTGCGGCTGTTTTTCTACGTCGCCACGCCGACCGAGATGATCTTCGACCGGGTGTTTCCGTTCCTGACGGTCAAGTTTTTCATCGGCGCGCTCGTGAAATCCGGCAGCTATTCCGCGCTCAAGCTCAACGGCGTTTACGGCGCGCTGGCCGGGCAACTCGCCACGGGCGGCCTGGGCGGAATGGTCTACGCGGTGTTCCTCGGCCGACGGGCCGAACCGCCGGACCGCGACGTGTCCCGCCCCCTGCTCGACCCGCGCGGCTGGCGGCTCATCGGGCCGGGCGTGCTCGGGGTCTGGCTGTTGTTCGTCTGCCTGCTCGCCCCGCAACTGCTGACCAACTACCGCGGGCGGCCTCCCGGCGAGGCGAGTGTCTTCACCGCGCTCGGCCTGTTGGCGTCCTTTGCCGTGTGCGGGGTGGGGATCATGTTCTTTTACGGTTTGTTGACCACCCCGCCGCGCCCGGCGGCAAACGCGCCGTCCACCGCCGGTCTGACCCGCCGCCGTTTCCTGGCGGGCGGGCTGGGTGCGCTGTCCGCCGTCGCGCTGGGCGGGATGCTGCACCGCCTTTTCAAGCTCGGCACCTTCGGCTACGACGGCACCCAGTACGGCGGCCCCGAGGTGGTCAAACTCACCCCGAACGACAAGTTCTACCAGGTCACCAAGAACCTCGTGGACCCCGACGCCGCGCGCGCCTGCTGGCGTTTCGACATCACGGGCAACGTCGAAACGCCGCGGGTGTGGACCTTCGCCGAACTGACGGCCCTGCCCGCCGTGGCACAGGAAACCACCCTGCAATGCATCTCCTACGGCGTCGGCAGCGGTCTCATTTCCAATGCCGTGTGGAAGGGGGTTCCGCTGCTCACGCTGCTGGCCCTGGTCCGGCCCAAGCCCGACACCGCCTCCGTGCTCTTTCACGCCGCTGACGGTTACTTCGAGACGTTTCCCTTCTCCAAGGCGACCGAGCCGACGACCCTCCTGGCCTGGGAGATGAACGGCGCGCCGCTGCCCCCGCGCCACGGGTTCCCCATGCGCATGATCGTGCCCGGCGTCTACGGGGAACGGATGCCAAAATGGGTCACCCGGCTCGAATTTCTGGCCAAGGACGACCCGCGCCTGAAGCGCAACCGCTACGGGCTCGCAGGCGTGGGTTTCTACGTGGAGCAGGGTTGGGGGCCGAACATCTTCGTGCCGACGACCAGCCGCTTCGACGCGCCACCGGTGGACGGCGACCATTTCGCGGCGCCCTTCCGGCGCGGGCAACCGGCGGAACTGCGCGGCATGGCGTTCGGCGGCGACCGGGGCATCCGCCGGGTGGAACTTTCCTTCGACGACGGCCGGACGTGGGCCGATGCGCCCATCACCGCGCCGGGCACGCTGATCAGTTGGAGCCTGTGGACGTACCGCTGGACGCCGGACCAGCCGGGCGAGTTCGCGGCCCTCGTGCGCGCCACCAACGCCCGGGGCGAGCCGCAAATCACGACGTACCGTGACCAGGTGCCGCACGGCGCGACCGGGCTGCACCGCGTCCGGGGCCGCGTGGACCCGGCCTGAAGGGAAATCTTTTCGCGCCGGGCAGGTGCGGGTTGCCAGCGCGCGGGACCGCCGCTTTATTGCCATCTATGAGAAAATTGTTTCCTGTGCTCGCCGCCGGTCTGGCGCTGTCCGCTCTGCCCGCGCGCGGGGCGGACGACACGGTTCCGCCCGCCCTCCCGCCGCTCGATCCCGCCAACTTGGATCGCAACGTCAAGCCGGCGGACGATTTCTACCATTTCGCCAACGGCACCTGGCTCAAAAACAACCCCATCCCGGCGGACCAAACGCGCTGGGGCAGCTTCAGCACGCTCGACGAGCGCAACAAGGCCGCCGTCCATCTCATCCTCGACGAGTGCGCCGCCGCCGTGGCCAAGGGAGGCGACGCCGCTCCCAAAGGCTCCGACCTCCAGAAGGTCGGCGACTTCTACGCCAGCGGCATGGATGAGGCCGCCATCGAGACCGGCGGGTTCCAGCCGCTCCAGCCGTACCTCAACGAAATCGCCGCGCTCAAGGACCAGACCGCGTTGCCCGCGCTCGTGGCCGGGCTGCACTCCGTCGGGGTGCGCGCTCTTTTCCATTTTGAGGTCGGCGCGGACGAAAAAGATTCCGAGACCGACATCGCGCAACTCGGCCAGGGCGGCCTGGGTCTGCCGGACCGCGATTATTACCTCCTCGAAGACGAAAAATCGAAAGCCCTGCGCGCCACCTACGAGGACCATGTCGCCAAGCTGTTCGCGCTGATCGGCGACAAGCCCGAAGCCGCCGCTGCCGAGGCCAAAAGCGTGCTCGGTTTCGAGACCGAACTCGCCAAGGCCAGCAAGACGCGCGTCGATCTGCGCGATCCGCTCGGCAACTACCACAAGATGACCGTCGCCGACCTGGACAAGACCGCGCCCGGTTTCGGGTGGAACGCCTACTTCGCCGGCGTCGGCTCCAAGGAACCCGGCGGCCTGGACGTGGGCCAGCCGGAATTTGCCACCGCCGCCGCGCATCTTGTCGCCACCGCGCCGCTCGACGACGTGAAGACCTACCTGCGCTGGCAACTCCTGCACGCCGCTGCGCCGTATTTGAGCAAGGCGTTCGTGGACGAGAATTTCCGTCTCACCCAGGCGCTCTCGGGAGCCAAGGAAAACTTGCCGCGCTGGAAGCGGGTCCTCTCCGCGACCGACCGCGCGTTGGGCGAGGCGCTCGGCCATCTTTACGTCGCCAAGAACTTCCCGCCCGAGGCCAAGGCCCGCGCGCTGGAACTGGTCAACGACCTCAAGAGCGTCCTGCGCGAACGTCTGACCGGCCTCGATTGGATGGGCGAGGACACCCGCAAGGCCGCGCTCAACAAGCTGGATCACTTCGGCGTTAAGATCGGTTACCCGGACAAGTGGAAGGATTACTCCGCGCTGGACGTCAAGCGGCAGCCTTACGTGCTCAACGTGCTGGCGGCCAACGCGTTCGAGACCAGGCGGCTGGTGGCCAAGATCGGCCAGCCCGTCGATAAAACCGAGTGGGACATGACCCCGCCGACCGTCAACGCCTATTACAATCCGGTGCGCAACGAGATCGTCTTCCCCGCCGGCATCTTGCAGCCGCCCTTCTTCAGCGCGCAGGCGGACGACGCCATCAACTACGGCGGCATCGGCGCGGTCATCGGCCACGAGATGACCCACGGGTTCGACGACCAGGGCCGCCAGTACGACGACAAGGGCAACCTCAAGGACTGGTGGACGCCCGAGGACCTCAAGCACTTCGAGGAACGCGGCAGCAAGGTCGTCAAGCAGTTCTACGGCTACGAGATCAACGGCGAGCACGTCAACGGCAAGCTGACCGAAGGCGAGAACATCGCCGACCTGGGCGGCTCGAAGATCGCCTACCTCGCGCTGGAAAAAGCGTTGGCCCGCAAGGGGACCGAGGCCAAGGACACGCTCATCGACGGCTTCACGCCCGCGCAGCGTTATTTCCTGAGTTGGGCGCAGGTCTGGCGCACCAACGCCCGGCCCGAAACCGTGCGGATGCTGCTCAAGGTGGACCCGCATTCCCCGGCGCAGTTCCGTTGCAACGGCCCGCTGAGCAATTCGGAGGAATTCCAGAAGGCGTTCAGCGTCGCGGACGGCAGCCCGATGGTGCGTCCGCCCGCGGAAAAGGTGCAAATCTGGTAGGCGCATCTTCTCCAGGTAGGGATGGCTCTCCGAGCCAGTCCCTATTTGGCAGGAAGGTGTGTCGGCTTTGTCACCCGCATTTCCGGTAGTCAGGGACTGGCTCGGAGAGCCATCCCTACCTGAAGGGGACGAAGCCGTTGCGCGGCAGAGGACCACGCCCGGCGGGGGGATTACCCCACCATGGGCCGCTTCCTCACCCCATAATGGCGGGTTCCCGGCACGGGAGCGTGCAAGTTGCTCGGCAAGGCAACCATGAAGCTTGCCATCCCGTTGCCCTCCCTTCGCCGCGCGGCGACCGTCGCGCTCCTCGCCTGCCTGCTGCCCGCCGCCTCGCGCGCGGCGGGTTTCACGAACGAAACCGGTGTGCGGCTGCTCGAAATCGAACTGCTGCCCGGCAAAGTCACGCTCCGCACCGTCAAGTGCGACCCGCTCGTCATCGCGGTCAGCAAGACGACGCTGGCCCATCCCCGCGACGCCGTCGCCATCCTCGACGCCGCGCTGACCCGCCGCGTCCGCAAGCTCCACGACACGGTGGCCACCTTGCCCTGCACCTGCGCGCGCCGGATTTTTCTGGCCAGCATCGCCGCCGCCCCGCGCCGGTCCAGCGAATTTCTCGATCTCGCGCTGGAGCTTTATCCCGATTGCGCCCCGGAATTCGCCGGGGCGTTGAGCGATTTTAATTCCCAAAACGGCCCGGCAGGCACGGGAGCCGACGGGGAAAATTCGTCCGCCGCCCGAGGCATGACGAATCCCATGGGAAATTCCCTGTTCCATCTGAGTGATCCCGGGGCCGAAGAAGGCGGCTTCGGGGTGGGTTTCGGCCCGGGGTTTCCCGGCTCGCCCGGTTTTAGTGGCAGCGGACCTTCCGGGGGCATCGCCCTGCCGCCGTCGGTGGTCACAGCCGTGCTCAACGGTTGATCGGCCCATCGGCCTTTTCCGCGCTGCCGTTCCGGTGTTGGCACATCCGCTGCTGGGAGAGGATGAACTGATGCTCGCTGCCGATCCGATGAAGCTCGCGCTCTCCCCTTCCAAACTCCGCCGCGCCGCCGCCCTCTTGCTGGTCGCCGGTTGGCTGCCGGGCCTGTCCGCAGCCGCCACGGCGGCGGTGTCATCGACCGAAAGCGCGGTGCATTGGCTCCAGGCCGAACTCCCCTCCAAGGTGACTTTGCTCAACGCCGACTGCGCCCAACTGGCCGCCGCCGTCGGCAAGGCCACCCTGGTCCATCAGCCCGAGGCCCCGGCCATCTTGCTCGTCGCGCTGACCCGTGGCGTCAGGAAACGTCCGCGCGACGAGGGAAAACTGCCCTGCGCCTGGACCGAGCGTATTTTCCGGGTCAGCGTGGCTGCCGCGCCGACCCAGGCCAGCGCGCTGCTCGATCTCGCCACGGAACTCTATCCCGCCTGCGCCACCGAACTCGCCGGTGCTCTGCACGACTACGACCGGGTGTCCTACGACTACAAAGACCGCGTGAACGACAAAAACGTGGTGGACGACAAGAACGGCCCGGTCCGTGATATTTCGGGCTTGTTCGACCCCACCATCACCGATCCGTCTGGTAACGGAATCGGGAGGGATTCGACTACCGCCGCCCCGGATACCGGCGATCTCACGGCACGCGACATCAGCGGCCTGGGTTACGGCGATTACCTCGGCTTCGGCTCCGGTTTCGGCCCGGGGTTTCCCGGCTCCCCCGGTTTCATCGGCAGCCCTCCAGACGGCGGCCTTGCTCTGCCGCCCGCCCCGGTGACGGCTGCCGCGAATAGCTGAAGTGTTTTTTATTTGCCTGTGGGGACTCTCAGTCCCATGGACAAACGAAAATTGCGGTGGGCCGGTCTCACCCGCGCGCGGCGAGGTAATTCTCGTTGATCGCCGACCAGTTCAACGTGTTCCACCAAGCTTTCAGGTAGTCAGGACGCTTGTTCTGATATTTCAGGTAATAGGCGTGTTCCCAGACATCGACGCCCAGGATCGGCGTGTGGCCGTCCATGATCGGGCTGTCCTGGTTCGGCGTGGAAATGACTTCCAGCTTTTTGTCCTTGCTGAGCACCAGCCACGACCAGCCGCTGCCGAAACGTCCCACCCCGGCGGCGTTGATCTTCTCCTTGAGCGCGTCCAGACCGCCGAACGTCTCCTTGATCGCTTCCGCCAGTTCGCCGGTCGGCTCGCCGCCGCCGCCGGGCTGCATGATCTTCCAGAAAAACGAGTGGTTGGCATGGCCGCCGCCGTTGTTGCGGACAGCGGTGCGCGCCGCCTCGGGCACGGCGGACAGATCGGCGATCAGTTCGTTGATCGGCTTGCCGGACAGGTCGGCGTGGCCTTCGAGCGCCTTGTTCAGGTTGGTGATGTAAGCCTGGTGATGCTTGTCGTGATGAATTTCCATCGTCGCGGCGTCGATGTGGGGTTCGAGCGCGTCGTTGGGGTAAGGCAGTGGGGGCAATTCGTAGGGCATAAGGAGATTCTTTCGGAGTGTGGGACCCGTCAGGAAGCCTGGCTGTCAGCCGCGCTGAACAACCCGGCCACCACCGTCGCCAACTGCGGCGCGAGCTTCTTGAGCTTCGGGTAATACCTATTACGTGCCGCGGGCTTCCACTGCATGTGGCCCGGACGAAATACCCCGTGCCGGGCGTTCTCGTAAGTCGCCAACGCCAACAACGGGAAATTGTTCCGGTACATGTCGTACTTGAGGTAGAACACTTTCGGGAACCCCGTGCCGGTGATCTCGTCCTCGCTCCAGCTGCCATCGGCGTTCTGGGTGTCCAACAGGTACTGCAACCCGGTATGCACGGCGGCGGAATCCAGGTCCCCGCAGGCGATGATGCCCATCAACGCCCAGGCCGTCTGGCTGGCGGTGGACGGTCCCTTGCCCTTGAGGGTGGGGTCGTCGTAGGTGTTGCAGCTTTCGCCCCAGCCGCCGTCGTCGTTCTGACAGGAGGCGAGCCAATCCCGGCCCCGCCGGACCCAGTTCTCGCTCATGTCGTAATCAATGGCGCGCAGCCCGCGCAACACCTGCCACGTCCCGTAAATGTAGTTGACGCCCCAGCGGCCGTACCACGAGCCGTCGTCGCATTGGGTCCGCTTGAGGTGGTTCAAGCCGCGCACCACCCGGCGGTCGCGCTTGTCCCAATCGAGGTAGCCCAGCAGTTCCAGTGTGCGGCCCGTGAGGTCGGAGCACGACGGGTCGAGCATCGCGTTGTGGTCGGCAAAGGGGATGTCCTCCAGCCAACCCTTCATCACGTCCTTGTCGAACGCCGCCCAGCCGCCGTCCCGGCACTGGAAGCTCATTTGCCAGTCCAGGGCGCGCTTGAACGCCTCGGCGGCAGCCGGCGGGTCCTCGGGCTGGATGTGGCGCAGGGCCATGAGCACCATCGCCGTGTCGTCGGTGTCGGGATAATAGACGTTGTTGAACTCGAACGCCCAGCCGCTCGCCTCGTGATACGGGTTCTGCTTGATCCAGTCGCCGCGCATCCGCACTTCCTTGGAGTACAGCCACGTCCCGGCTTTCCGTAGCGCGGGGTGGTCGGAATCCAGGCCGCTCTCGGCCAGCGCGATGGCGTTGATCGCCGTGTCCCACACCGGCGAAAAACACGGCTGGATGCGAAAATCGTTGGGATCATCGACGAACAAATCCTCGAAATCCTGCTGCGCCTTCTTGAAAACGGGGTGGTCCTCCTCGTAACCCAGCACCTCCAGGGCAATCAGCGCGTTGAGCATCGCCGGGAAGATCGCGGCGAGGCCGTCGGACCCTTCGCCCATGCGCTCGACCATCCACGCTTCCGCCTGCTCCAGCGCGCGGGCGCGGAACGGCCGCCAGCCGTAGTTGTCGATCCACTTGAGAACCGCGTCGCACCGCAGGAAAAAATTACGCCAGGTGAAGAACCGCTCCGAACGCGGCAACGAGAAATCGCCGCCTTCCAGCCCGCACGGATAAAGCTCGTGGAGTTGCTTGTCCTCGGGCGGGGTGCGCGTGGGCTTGAAATGGTTGATGATGGCGAGCGGCATCATCATCGCCCGGGTCCAGCTCGACATCTGGTAGATGTTGAAATAGAGCCAGTCGGGCAGCAGGATCAGCTCGGCGGGAATCGCCGGGAGGTATTTCCAGGGAAACACGCCCATCAGGGCGAGGTACAACTTGGAGAACGTGTTGCACTTGGGGATGCCGCCCAGGCGCAGGATGGCGGCGCGGGCCTCGCACATCCACGGGGCCTGCGGGCTGTGGCCGGACAGTTTCAGGGCGAAGTAGGCCTTGACGCACGCGTTGATCTCGCTCGGCCCGCCGTGATAAATGTTCCAGCCGCCGTCGGGCAGTTGCCGCTTGCGGATGTGCCGGACGCACTTTTCCTGCAACACCGGGTCCACCTTGCCCCGCCAGTGCATGTAGAGCACGTAATCGGAGCACAGCGTGCTATCGACCATCAGTTCGCCCACCCAGTAACCCTCGGGCGATTGGAGACGCAGCAGATTGTCCTGCGCCCGCTGGACGGCGGCCTGCAAATCGTCGTCATCGACCTGCGTTTGCCGTCGATTGACGGCCAGTCGGCCGGAGGCAGCTTTGGGAAGACGGATGATTTTAGGCATTCGTGATCGTGACGGCAAAGAAAAGGAAAGACGCAGAGTGGAGGATGGGGCCGGAGACCAGAAGCGAAAAACAACAATTTTTCATGGTTCACACTCCAACCACCAGGACGCGGCCCCGGTTTGGGACCGCGCACCGACCGGGCACGTGGCTCTACGCCGCCGCTGCTTCCCGCATCTGCGCGACGGGCGCCGCCGCTTGCTTGACCTGCTCACCGGTGAGGTGCCCGCGCCCGGCAGTGACGCCGTTGTACGCGTGGACATCCTTGCCCCGGCCGTTCGGCTTGGGCTTGGGGGCGAAGTTGTAGACGAGGTTCTTCCAGGAATCGTGCAGGCCGTTGGAAAGCGCGCCGCTCGGCTCGAAACCACATTGGGTCATGCAGTTGTCGCAACGGGGGTCCTTGGCCTTACCGGTGACGGGTTCGACGCCGAACTTGGTCCAGTCCACCTGGTCGAGCATGGCCTGGTAGGTCGGGAAGTGCCCGGCTCCGGCCATGAAATAACACGGCCCCCGCCACCCGGCGATGTTGCGGGTGGGGATCGCCCAGGCGGAGCATTCCAACTCGCGTCGTCCGGCGAGGAACTCGTGGTAGATCGGGGTGCCGAGCAGCGAATACCGCTTGCTCCACTCCGGCATGTCCTTGAACTTCTCACGCGTGCCCTCGCGGGTCAGGAAGAAGTCGTCGGGCTGGAGGTTGAGCCGTTTGACCATGTCGGTCTTGGCGGCGTCGTATTCGTAGCCGGGGCTGATGGTGTGGCCGTCCACGCCGAACTCGCCCAGGAAATCGAGCAGGTCTTCCACTTCCTGCATGTCGGTTTCCTTGTAAACGGTGGTGTTCGTGCAGACCTGATAGCCGAGGATCTTGGCCATCCGCATCGCCAGGATGCACTCCTTGAAGACGCCCTCGCGCTCGACGATCAGGTCGTGGATGTATTCCAGCCCGTCGAGATGCACGTTCCAAAAGAAGTGCGAATGCGGGGCCATCACCGGCGCGTTGGCGTCCTTGGGACCCTTGCGGACCTCGGCCACGTCCTTCTCGGTCATCAAGCCTTCGGATTGCAGGCGGTGGATCGTGCCTTCCATGCCGCCGTCCGGGTGGACGGCGAGTTCCCTGGCCATGTAGCCGCGCATCTTGCGGCGCATGAACATGGCGTTCGTGCAGAGATAAACGATGCGCTCCTGCTCTTCGAGCAGGGTGGTGGAAAGGGCCTCGATCTGCGGATAGATGAGTGGTTCGCCGCCGCAGATGGACACCATCGGCGCGCCGCATTCGGTGGCTGCGCCCAGACAATCCTCCAGGGACATCAGGTCCTTGAGCGAGGTGCTGTACTCCCGGATGCGCCCGCAGCCGGTGCAGGTGAGGTTGCAGGTGTGGAGCGGCTCCAGTTGGAGCACGGTGGCGAATTTTTTGTGACCGCGCAGCTTGTTGCCGACGATGTACTTGGCGACTTTGCTGGTCAGGGCGAGCGGGAATCTCATGGGATGAAGCGCGACGACGAAAACTGACAAATGTGGCGAACGTTGTTTTATTCGCGGAAGAGTTTCGGCGTCAAGACTTGTTAAAAAATCGTTGGGAAATGTGGGTTGAGCGCTTGTTCAAGACCGGGACTTTGGGTCACAGAGTAACAGCCAGGCTCCGGGTGTCAACACTGCGGATTCGCCACTTTGGGGGAGGATGGATGCTTGGACCACAAGGATTTGCGGCGTGGCGGCCGGTGATTAGAAAAATTACTTTGACCGGTGATAGCATTGATAGCATCCTTTCGGGCATGGCGCAATTGATCGTGCGAAACCTGGACGAAGCGGTGGTGCGCGAACTGCGGGCGGAAGCGGCCCGCGAGAAGATTTCCGTGGAGGAGGCGCATCGCCGGGTGCTCCGCCGCGCCTTGCTGACGGAGAAGCGGAAGGAGAAGACTCTTTGGGAACGCTTCCCGACCTGTCCCCTTCCCGAGAAGTACGACGACATTTTCGAACGGCAGAGAGAGCCTGACCGACCCATTCCGGATTTTTCCGACTGATGCCATACCTGTTGGATACCAACGTTCTGTCTGAGATCAAAAAAGGGGATAAAGCCGCTTTCACGGTTCAAGCCTGGGCCGAGACCGTCTCCGAAGACGAGACGTTTGTGAGCGTGATGGTAATTGGAGAAATCAGGCGCGGCATTGAACTAACGCGGAGAACAGACCCCCCCGCGGCAACCAGCCTTGAGTGGTGGCTGAGTCAGGTGCTTGAAGCCTATGCGACCCGCACCTTTCCCGTTACCGCAGAGATCGCCGACCGTTGGGGGCGGCTGAGCCCGATGCAAAAGCTGCCGCCGGTCGATGGCTTGATGGCCGCGACCGCGCTGGTGCATGATCTGACAATCGTCACCAGGAACACCCGCGATTTCGAGCGGTCCGGCGCGCGGTTGCTCAATCCGTTTATCGGCTGATTTTAACGGATGACTGTTCTCCACGATCCCACCTGCGCCGAATACGCCGCGCCGGGGCATCCCGAAGCGCCGTTCCGGGTGTTGCGCACGGTGGAACTGTTGCGCGAAAAACATCCGGGATGGATGGCCGAAGCCGGAAAGCCGGTGACCCCTGCCGACGACGCGACGTTGCGGCTGGCGCACACCCCGGCGCACCTCGCCCGGCTGCGCGGTCAGGAGGGAGGAATGTTCGACGCGGACACGGCGGCGTTGCCCGGCATGGACGCGCACGCCCGGCGCGGGGCGGGCGCGGCGGTGGCGGTGGCCGGGTTGGCGCTGGCGGGAACGAAGGCCTTTTCGCTGATGCGCCCGCCGGGACACCACGCTACGGCGGACCAGATCATGGGGTTTTGCTATCTGAACCCGGTGGCCGTGGCGGCACTGCACGCGCGGGCGGTCCGGGGGTTGGCACGGGTGGCGGTCTGGGATTTCGATGCCCACCACGGCAACGGCACGGAAGCGATCCTCGCGGGTCGGGAGGGACTCCTTTACGCCAGCGTCCACCAGTCCCCCGGGTATCCGGGGACGGGCACGGCGCACGTCGGCAACGCGCGCAACTATCCGGTGGCACCCGGCACCCCGGCGGCGGAACATCTGCGCGCGATGGAAGAGAGTTGGGCGGACGTGCTGGCGTTCGCGCCGGACCTGGTGCTGGTCAGCGCGGGTTTCGACGCCTACGCGGGCGATCCGCTGACGGACCTGCGTCTGCGGCCAAAGGAATTTGCGGCGCTGGGCCAATGGCTGCGGGAAGCGCCGTGCCCGGTGGGCGCGATCCTCGAAGGCGGCTACAGCCAGGAACTGCCCGTGCTGGTAAACACCTTCCTGGAGGCATGGGAGGGAGAATAAATCTCACGCCAAGCCACCAAGCCGCCAAGGAAGAAAAAGCAGGATGGGAAAACCTTTCTCCGATTCTTTTCTTCCTTGGCGGCTTGGCGGGAGGTTTTTCATGGGGTCCCCTGGTCGCCGGTCTGCCGTTGGAAGTCTTCCTCCGGGATGACCTCAGCGACGTTGCTCAGCCGGACGACCAGCCGTTTGCTCCCGCCCGGACCGACCGCCACGGGCGAGGCCGCCAGGATCGTTTCCGGCGGGTCGCTTTCCGTCTTTCCCTGGTAATAAAGCCATTCGTTGATCCGGCCGGTGTCCGGGTGGCGGAACCGGCTCGCGGCGGCAGGCAACCCGGCCCAGCCCATGCCGGGAAGGGTTTGACGCCACTCGATCTCGGAGATGGACGGCGGGAATTTGCCGTTGTGCTCGTCGGCGTGGAGCCTGAGCGCGCGGCCCAGCAGTTGGAGGTGCGCGAGTTGCGTGGCGAGGCGGTCATCGTCCACCGCGACGGCGCGGACCGGGCGCAGGAGGCGTGGCAGGACGGTCTGCCAGACCATCAAGGCCGCGCCAAGCACGAGGCAGAGCGCCGCCAGACCGCGCCAGGGGGTAGACCTGCGGCGTCGGCGCACACCTTCCGTTGCCCACGGTGAACTCATCCGCGCCCGTTCCGCTTCAAAAAGGGCTTTGGATCAGGCCCTCGAAATCCGCCGCCGCCGCTTTGACCAACGCGGCGGGGCCGGTCAGCTTGACGAACACGTCGCCCTGCGGGCTTTCGAGGATCGCGCCGTAGAGGCCGTAGTTTTCCAGCGGGGTCGTCGGCGCGCCGGGCATGCCACTGCTGAAGGTGCCGCTGCCCACCCGGACCCGCGTGACCTTGGTGCCTTTGATCTCGGCTTTTTCGAGGACGGGGTTGAGGGTGTCGGGCTTGTCGAATTGGCCGACCCAGCGCGAGATGTTCTGGTCCACGCCGCCGCCCTGGCCCGCGCCGAAGTTGAAGAAGGCCACCTCCGCGCCGGAACCGGTGGGGTTGGCGGGATCGGGGACGCGGAGCTGGGCCTTGCGCATGGAGGACGGCGGCAGCACGACCCACGTCCAGGCGGCGGGACGCTTGAAGGTGAACGCCCCGACGGTGAACGTGGCGGGGTCGGCGGCGCGCAGGACGACGGGCAGCGCGCACAGGGCAAGCAGGCACAGGAGGCGGCGGGGATGCATAGAAAAGATGTCCGCAGATTACGCAGATTATCGCAGATTGCAGAGAAGAAATCTGGATTTTCCTCCTCCCAATCTGCGATGATCTGCGTAATCTGCGGACAATTTTCTACCACTCGAATTTGACCGTCACGGGCCGGTGATCGCTGGCGGTGCGGCCCGTGTTGCGGAGCGAGGCGCTGGTCAGCCGAACCCCGTCGCCCCGGTAGAACAAGTGGTCGAAGCAGGTCGCCGGATACCGCCCGACGCCGGGCAGCGTCAGGCGCAACGGCAGGGGGACACCCTCCCACGCCCAGCGGAACGCGCCGTCGGCCCGGAGCGCGCGCAGGGTCGTCTCGGACTCGAAACGTCCGTCGTCGAGCGACGTGTTCATGTCGCCGCCGACCACGACCAGCCGCACCCGGCCCCACCGCGCACAGACGGCGGTTTCCTGGCTCTGGTGCGCCAGGAGCTGACGCGTGGATTCCTCGCGCATGGCGGTGTTGGTGGCGTCGCCTCCCGGCTCGTCGGCGAGGTTGCTCTTAAGGTGCAGGCCGTACACGAGGAGCACCTCGCCCGGAGCCGGACGGTAGGCCGCAAACGCGAAGCCCCGGCGCGGCAGGCGGCCCTGGGCGTCGGGGGTCCAGCGTTGCCAACCGGCGGTGAGCAGCGGCAGACGGCTGCACAGGACGATCTGCTGGCGGCTGGGTTCGCCGGACCCCTCGCGGGTGAACTCCGTGCAGACATCCACCTTGAAACCCGGCAGGTGATCGGCGAGCAGCCGGGCGGCTTCCGCGTCGCCGACCTCCTCCAGGCCGAGCACGTCGGGGTCGAGCTGCTGGACGACCGGCAGGACGGCGGCGACGTGGGTCGCTTGCGCCCTGGCCCCGGCGTGGGGGCGGCGGCCGGGGAACCATTCGACGTTCCAGAAGGTAAAGGTGAGATGGACGGCGGCCCCCGGGGGCGGCGGATGGATCGGCGCGGCCACGGCGGACGGCGGCGCGGGCCGGGGCACGGCCTGTCCGCTGGGGCGCAGCACGAGGCAGAACCCGACCACGCACAGGCCGACGACGGTGGCAGGAACCCAGGTTGAACCGAGGGAAAGACGCAAAACGGGGCGGACTCTAGCGCAAAAGGCGCGGCGACTGCCACCGAAAATTGCGAGCGCGGCAAAGAATCGCCCCGGCACGCCGAAAAAAGTTGCGGCGGGGGTCGGCGTCGATGGCACACTGAGAAGAGCGCCGGCGACTGACCTCGTGTGGCCCCGTCGATTCCGCATGGACTTCTCCAATCTTTCCGCGCCGGACTTCCTCTTGGGGCTGGGCGTCGGCGCGGGACTGGCCGGGCTGGCGGCGCTCTTCGGCTGGCTGTGGCTGCGGCAGGGGCGCGAACTGACGACCCTGCGCATCCGGGCGGAAACCGACGCCGAGCACGCC
This sequence comes from uncultured Chthoniobacterales bacterium, assembly GCA_964250695.1. GTDB lineage: Bacteria > Verrucomicrobiota > Verrucomicrobiia > Chthoniobacterales > SZAS-18 > CAHJWO01. The sequence goes on from CAXUGY010000001.1 coordinate 294,239, forward strand.
GCCGAACTGCGCGAGGAAGCCGAACGCCGCGCCGTCGCCGAAACGCGCAACCGCCGTTTGCCGGAAGTGGAAGAATTGCTGCGCGTCACCCAATACGAGAACGGCCATTTGCAGGCGCGCGCCGCCGAACTCGAAGCCCGCCTGGAAACCGAACGCCGCGCCCACGCCGCGCAGGACCGGCTGCTCCACGACGCGCGCACGGAGCTTTCCGACGCGTTCAAGGCGCTCTCGGCGGACGCGCTGCGGCACAACAACCAGTCGTTTCTCGACCTGGCGAACACGGCGATGAGCACGTTCCAGGAAGCGGCGCGGGGCGACCTCGATAAACGGCAGGCCGCCATCGACGCTCTGGTCCAACCCATGCGCGAGTCGCTCGACCGCGTGGACGGAAAGATCGGCGAACTCGAAACGGCGCGCGTCGGGGCTTACGAATCGCTGACCTCGCAGGTGCGCTCGCTGCTGGAAGTGCAGCACCTGCTGCGCGGCGAGACGGCCAATCTCATCAACGCGCTGCGGCGGCCCAACGTGCGCGGGCGGTGGGGGGAAATCCAGTTGCGGCGCGTGGTCGAGCTGGCCGGGATGCTGGACCACTGCGACTTCACCGAGCAAACGTCGGTCGCCACGGAAGAGGGTCGGCTGCGGCCCGACCTGCTGGTGCGGCTCCCGGCGGGCAAGACGGTGGTCGTGGACGCCAAGGCTCCCATCGACGCGTACTTCGACGCGGCGCGCTCCACGGACGACGCCGAACGCGGCGGACTGCTGCGGCGGCACGCGGGGAGCATCCGCGCGCACGTCGAAGCGTTGACCCGCAAGGCGTACTGGGAACAGTTCCAGCCCGCGCCGGAGTTTGTGATCCTGTTTCTGCCGGGCGAGAACTTTTTTTCCGCCGCGCTGGAGCACGATCCGGCGTTGATCGAGTTCGGGGTGGAACGGAAGATCATCATCGCCACGCCGACGACGCTCATCGCGCTGTTGCGCGCGGTGTTCTACGGCTGGCGGCAGGAGGCGCTGACCCGCGAGGCGACGGTCATCAGCGAACTGGGGCGCGACCTGTACAAACGGCTAGCGACGCTGGGCGAACATTTTGCGAAGCTCGGCGGCAGTTTGGACGGCGCGACCAAGGCGTTCAACCAAGCGGTGGGCAGTCTGGAGGGGAGGGTGCTGGTGACGGCGCGCAAATTCCGGGACCTGGGCGCGATGTCGGGCGAGACAGAAGTGCCCATCGTGGGTCAGGTCGAAGGGACCGCGCGGATGTTGCAGGCCGAGGAGATGAAGGACGGCGAAGGTGGATCATCCGAGGAGGCGAGCTGAAAATACCTTGGCGAGCACTGCTTCCGCTTGCCTGCATTCTTTGCGATGGCTAATCTCGGAAGACTCAGAACAATTTTCCTCTATCCAACCCATGAAAATACCATTGCTCGCCGCTCTCTTCCTGTGCACGACCAATCTCGCGCCGGCGGCGGAGCCCGGTCCTTTCGAATTGCACGCTGTCGCCGCTGTCGCCAGCGATCACACCAAGGAATACCCGGAGCCTACTCGCGGAAACGAGCCGAAGAAAATCCTGCTCGATACCACTGTGCTGCTCGACCAGACCTCCGTGAAAAATGCTTCTCTGGAATCGCCCAAGGAAGATGGTGCCCCAAGCATCCTGATCAAACTCACCGACGAAGGCCGCAAAATCTTCAGTGACATTTCGACCAGATATCTCGACAAACAGATCGGCATCGTTTTGAACGGCCAACTGCAATCCGCACCGGTCATCAGACAGCCGATCTTGGGTGGATCGCTGGAAATTACCGGAAATTTTACCGACGCGGAGGCGGCCCAACTCGTGCAAAAGATCAACCAGAGCGTTTCGCGATAGGGCAGCTTGGGCGAGGTTCGATGCGCCATGAAAATCCACGACATCACCCGCCCGCTGCACACCACGACCGCCCCATGGCCGGGTGACACGCCGTTCGAGCACCACCTGACGTGGACCATCGCCGACGGCGCGGCGGTCAACGTCGGCGCGCTGAGCATGGGCACGCACAACGGCACCCACGCCGACGCGCCGTTTCATTACCTGCCCGGCGGCGCGACCATCGACGCGCTCGACCCCGCGTTGTTCCTCGGCCCGGCGGTGGTGGCGGACGTGACCGCGGCGGGTTGGTCCATCGGACGCGACGCCCTGGCCGACGCCGCGCGGCATTTCCAGGACGGCGGCGTGCCCCGGCTGCTGCTCAAGACGGGCGCGTGGCCCGACAGCACGCGGTTTCCTGACCGGCTGCCGCTGCTCGCGCCGGACGTGCCCGCCTGGCTCGGCGCGGCGGGGGTGCGCCTGCTGGGGCTGGACGTGCCGTCGGTGGACGCCATCGACAGCAAGACGCTGCCGATCCACCACGCGCTCGCCCAGGCGGGGGTCTGCATCCTGGAATCGCTCGACCTGTCGGCGGTGCCCGCGAGCGTGTACGAACTGATTGCGCTGCCGCTGCGGATCACGGGCGGCGACGCCTCCCCGGTGCGGGCCGTCTTGCGCCCGTGGCAGGGTTGAAACGACCAACCCAAGCGTGTGACGGGGTGTTCCCCCCGGCCAAAGTTGGGTGATGGCCCCGGCCAGCTTTGGGTAGTCTCCCCGGCCCGAAGCGGGGATGGCCCTACTATCATGCGATCCGGCGATAGGTCAGGGTGGGTGCATGACTCGGAAATACCATCACCACACCTATCGTGCAGCGTTCGCCATCGCCGCTGCGGCCACCACCTTCCTCGCTTCCCACGCCAGCGCGCAAATGCTGGGCATGAACATCTTCGGGGGGACCAACACTCCCGGCCCGACTTCCATCAGCACCACGAGTGCGGTCATCACCGTCACCCCGCCGGTCACCGGCCCGCTCGGTCCCGGTTTTTCGGGGACCGTCTCGCTGCCCGTCGGCGTCATTTCCACGCTGACCGAAACGCTCAACGTCGGCGGCAACGCCACGCTGACCGCCGGCGAAACCGGCGTCGGCGCGCTGGGCAACTTCAGCGCGACCAAAGCCCTCTCGGTCGATTTCGTGCCCAACCAGTCGTATTCCTTCACCTTGGTCACGACGAACAACGCGGCGCTCTCGCTGCTCTCCGGATTCAACGTCGCGTTTACGACCAACGGCTCCACGCCGGCGACCGTTTACAGCGCGTCCAACGGCACGGGATTATTGGGCGCGGCCCAACTGCTCAGCCTGTTCGGCAGTGGCAACACGGCGACTTTCAACTTCACCGCCCCGGCCAACGTCGATACGACCGCGCCGATCACGGTGACGATCTCCGGCCAGCTCGCGGCCAGCGCGCTCGGCAGCACCTTCAGCTTTACGAGCGCGACGCTCAACGCCGTGCCGGAGCCGGGCACCGTCGGCGCCATGGGCGTGGGCATGGCCGGGCTGGCGATGCTGCACTTCCGCCGCCGGTTGGCGCGGAACTGACATTCGACGCTTATTTTTTCACCTGACCCGCTCGCGGTACGACCCCGACGAAATCACGCACGATGCCGAACTCGCGCAGATAGAGCGGACCCTGGCCCGGTTGTTCCACCCACAGGCTGGTGGAACTGCCGCCGTCGAGGTTGAGCGCGCGGGTGATCTTCAGCCCGCCGGGCAGCAGCGCGGGATCGGCCAAAACCGTGCCCAGGTCTTCGAGCGTCAGCGAGGTCGTGGAGACGAGGCCCCAGCGCCGCGCGCCGTCGGTAAAGACGGCGGTGCGCCGCGCGCTGCGGACGTTGTTGAGACCGGGCACGAGCCGACCGCCCTCGACGAGGAACGGGCCGGACTGGATGGCCTGGCGCGTATTTTTGCCGGGCAGCGGCTCGGTGGACCGGCGCAACGCGATGTGGTGGTCGGTGACGACCAGCGCGCCGCTCAGCAGCCGGGCGCGGGACGGCCCCCGCACGAGCTTGCCCTCGGCGACGAGCAGGCCGACCGGGTCAAAATCGGGTTGGAAGTAGCCGCCGTTGGTTCCCGCGAGGCAGCGGTGCGCCGTCATGGTTTCGCCCAGGGTGGCGCGGCCCATCGCTCCCTGGTCGTAGACGGCGAAGGTGTGGGAGGCGGCGTCGAAGCTGACCAGGTGCAGCGTCACGGTGTCGCCGCGGCGCGCCACGGTCTGGACGTGGTGCGACACGCCCTCGGCGGCGGGGAGAAGCTCGCTGCCGACGAGTTTCCAGGGTTCGGCCTGCGCCCGGGGGAGGGCGGCCAGTAACCAGCAGGCAAGAAGCAGCGGGACGGATTTGATCATCGGGACACGAGGAATGGTCCGCACCCTACGCGGATTTCCGCCGATTGGGAGGAGAGAAAGATCGGAAAGATTGGACGGGTCCCGCCGGGCCGGTCAGAAATCCGGCGCGGGCCGGGGCGGGTTCGGCCCGAGCGCGCCGCGCCGCGCCGCGAGGTGACGCGCGAAAAAGGAATCCGCCGACCCCAGGTATTGCCGGGAGAAATCGAAGCCGGGCCGCGCGTAGACCGTGCGTTGCAACTCCGCCAGTGAACGCACCGGCTCGCGGGTCCGGGCGTCGCGCCAACCGCTCTGGCGGGCCATCCGCACGACGTGCCGGCGGTATTCGAGGGCCGCGTTGCCCAATCCGCCGACCAGCAGGGCCGCCGCCAACCAGACCGCCGCGCGCCGCCGTCCGTCACCGGCGGACGCGAACATGCGCACGAGCAACCCCTGTAAGACGAAGAGCGCCGGGAGGCTCCCGCGCATGACCAGATCGTTCGCGTAGCCATACCGCAGCAGCGGCAGGCCGAGCAGGGTCGCCGTCGCCAGCGCCAGCAGGAACCGACCCCGGCGAGGGGCGTCCCCCGTTCGTCCCGCCAGAAACCACCCCAACGCCGCGCTCAGGCCCGCGAACTCGAGGCCTACGAACAGCACGTACAAGAGGGGCTTGGAAAAATGGCTGACCTCCAGCAGCGGCATCGGCAGGAAGCCGGGCTCGACCACGTAAGCCGACGGCAGCGGGAACGCCTGGAAATGCGCCAACAGATACAGCGCGAACAACCCACCCGCCGACGCGCCCGCGCCGTTGGCCAGGGTCAGCGAACGCCGCCACCAACCCCAACCTTCCCCGCCCGCCCGCCGCCAACGCCAGAGCAACAGGCCCACGAGCAGGGGAGCCAGCCCCACGGCGGCGAACGGCGTCCAGAACAACGCCAGCGCGCCGTAGAGCAGCCACGCGCCTTCGGGACCGCGTTCGGCGAACCAGTCGTCGAGCGCCAGCGCCAGCGGGAGCCAGCCGCCGAACGCGTGCTGCGGGGCCCAGAAAAGCGCCGCGGCGTTGGACGGATACTGCGCGAACTGCGCCCACCATTCGATGTCGGACCAGTCGCCAAAATCGATGGGCAAGCCGTGCCACCGGTTGACCAACGCCTTGCCGAGCACGTCCAGCCCGGAAAATCCGAAAAACACGGCGGACGCGATCAACGCCGGGCCGGGCCGGAACCGGCGTGGGTTCCCCGGCGCGGCCAACCACGCCCCGGCCAGGACGATGCCGGTGAACATCGTCAGCGCGAGCGTCTGGCTGGCGACGTGCCAACTGCCCCCGGCGAGTTTGCCCAGAAACGCCGCCGGGAGGTAAAACGCCGTGTAATACACCAGCAGCACCGGGCCTTGGCCGGACTCGTAGGTCACGGGCCACGGGCGTGCCAGGAGGTCGCGCAGGATCGTGTCGTGCTTGAGCCAATCGCTGTCGCCCGATCCCCAGCCGCCCGCGCCGGAGAGGAGCGTCAGACCCGCTGCCGGAATCGCGATGGCCGCCAGGAGCAACCACCGCCGGGGAGCGGTTGGCGCGTCGTCCACCGGAGGAGTCGTGTCAGCCACCAGACGCCACATGGCCGCGACCAGCACCGCACCCGCGCCGATGGCCAGCGGCAGGCGCAGCCAACCGACGAGGAAGATCAGGAGCGGCAGGGCGAGGAAAACAAGCGTGGCACGACGGAGCATGGAACGGAGGCGAAACCTGGCTTGGCGGCCGGAATTTCAACGCGGAGGACGCCGAGGCGGAGGAGGTCCGCAGAGAAGAGGAGAAAAACTTGCCCGGGAGTCCTCCGGCACCGAACCCTCCGGTTCTTCTCTGCGCACCTCCTGCCTTTTCCTCGGCGTCCTCCGCGTTGAAGTTCCGGCCGGAAATCGCTCAAGCGTACACCAACAGATCGATCTCTTCCGGCAGCAAACTGCTGACCTCGCGCACGATGTTGCCGCGCAACAGGTTGAGCACGGAGTTGCGGTTCGGCGCGCCCAGCAGCAGCCGCGACGCCCCGACCGTCGCCGCCACGTCCACGATGGTCCCCGCCGCCGAGTCGCTCACCGCGTAGCACGGCAACACCGTCGCCTTGCCGTCCACCTTGTCCTTGGCGTAACGGAAAATCGCGCCCGCCTCGTCGTCGTTGACCCACTTGCGCCGCCGGTCCTCGGCGGTGATGATCGTCTGCTCGCGCACGAAGAGCAGGTACAACGGGCGATGGGTTTGCTGGGCCTCCTTGAGCGCGAAATCCAGCGTGCGCCCCAGGCCGCGCACGGCGCAGAGCATGGGCTCGCCGTCGGTGTCGGGCGAGGTCGTGGCCAGCGAGGTGGCGGTGTTGGCGTGCGTCGTGGCCAAGCCGCTGACGGTGGATACCCCCAGCCTGGCGGCTGCCGCGTCGTCGCGCAGTTTCTTGCGGGCGGCGCGTTCCTTGGCCAGCTCGCGCATGATGAGACCCACCACCAGGATCACGGCGGCGAAAATCCGCGCGTTGGGCTTGTCGATGAAAAGCGAAATCTCGATGAGCGCCATCAACAGGAACGTCACGAACATCATCCCGCGCTCCCACTTCTTGAGCTTGACCGTAAAGTCCGTCGAGGTCGCGCCCAGGTTGCACGCAATCGCGCCGACCACGCCCACGGCGTACAGGTCCGCCAGCCCGGACACGTCGCTCACCAGCAGCACCAGCGCCGCCGGGATCAGCGTGGCGATGATCGTGCCGATCTTGGGCACGCCGTAGGAGTTGAGCCGCTTGAAAACGGGCGGCATCTCGCCGTCGCGCGCCATGAGGAACTGCACGGTGATCAACCCGCCGATGGCCGTGTTGACCGCCGAAAGCAGCAGCAGCCCGAAGACCACCGCCACGACGTAGCCGAAGATCAGCCCGGCGTGCAGCCCGAAATAGCCGCCGACGAACTGCTGGCCCATGTACTTGAGCATGTAATCGCGCACGCCGTGCGCGCCGGGGCCGTTGACCTCCATGCCGCTGCTGTCGCCGGGCACGGCTTCCAGGCCGGGCAGCGCGTGCATCCCCAACCCGAGGAACGCCGTGAGGAAACACACCTCCAGCGCGATCCAGAGCAGCGCGGGCTTCGCCGTTTTCATGACGCTGGGCTGCTCGGACGAGCTGCCGGGGTCGAGCTTCATGACGCCCGTGGCGTTGGCAATCGCCTCCACGCCCGAGAGCGCAAGCACGATGGCGACCAGGCCGTTCCAGTTCTTGAAGAAACCGCCGGTCAGCGGGTGGACGTGGCGGACCGCCTCGTGCAGGTGCGGCACGCAGAACACCGCGAGAACGACGACGACGACGAACGTCGGCACCGACACGGCGACGGCCAGTCCGCCGGTGCTCTTCGGCCCGAGCAGGTTGAGCGCGCCGATGCCCGCGATGGCCAGCGCGGCGTAGATCTCCGGGTGCGGCAGACCCAGATACGTGAATGCGGAAAGCGCGCTCAGGGCGGCGGTGACGATGTAGTCGGCGATGAGCAGAAACGCGCCGACGATGCTGATGACCTCCGAGCGGTGGCGCACGCTGGCGTAGACGCCGCCGCCGTTCGGGTAATGTTTGCAGATGATGACGTAGTTGAGCGCGACCAGCCCGGTGATCGCGCACATCGCAAAGATCAGCCAGAAGGAGCTGTAGCCTGCCACCGCGAAGGCCAACCCGATGACATACGCCTTGCTCGTGCCCCAGTCGCCGTAGAGGATCGCCGCCGCCCGCTTCGCATCCACGTCGCGCGGGCGACTGGTCTCGTTGCCCAGAATCAGTGACATACCGTTGAACCTGCGCCCGGCTTCCTGCGGGGAAACCGGACTCACACCACCCTCTGTCTTCAGAGAAGCGGCACGCGGTTTCGACGGCTCGTCCGGACCGGTGCCCTTGCCCTAAACTGTTCGCGCTGACGAGGTTAGCTGTCGGGCTCGAGCCAGTGAAGTGCTCTGGACGCCGCTGCGTCTTTCGCCCCGACCCGCCACCGCCCTGACGAGAGCGGCCAGCGGGAAAGATCGGTTCCCCCGTAGACCCGGAAGACACCGGGCCGTTTAAGCAGACAAAGAACGAGTTCGGAACATCCGCGCAAAGCCCGTGCTTCGCAAGCCCGTTCCGTCCATGGAGGACGGTGCTACCGGACTTTTGCAATCTTGCCGCCCTTGAATTCCGACCCGGCCCCTGGCTATGCTGCGCGTCATGCCGCCTACCGACGCCAATCCCTACGACGAGGTCCTTTACCCGGGCCATGCATACAACTACACCCATCCCGACCGGCTTTCGGTCGTCGGCGCGCTGTTCGGCATGACCCCCGCGCCGGTCGAGGGTTGCCGCGTGCTGGAACTGGGCTGCGGCGACGGGGCCAACCTCCTGCCGATGGCCGCCACCTTGCCGGGAAGCACCTTTTTCGGCCTCGACCTGGCAGCCAGGCCCGTCGCCCAGGGCAACGCCGACGCCGCCGAACTCGGGTTGTCCAACCTCCGGCTGGAAGCGATGGACATCCTGGATTTTCCCGCCGACGCCGGGACGTTCGACTACATCATCGCGCACGGCATCTACTCCTGGGTGCCGGATTTCGTGCGCGAGAAGATGCTGGCCATCTGCGCCGCCCACCTCGCCCCGCAGGGCATCGTCTACCTCAGCTACAAGACCTATCCCGGCAGCTACACCAGCGAAACCATCCACCAGATGATGCGCTATCAGGCCAGCCGCCGCCCCGGCCTGTCGGAGGAGCAGGTCGTCCACGCCGGGCTGGACATGGTCCGCACCGTCGTCGATTGCCGCCAGGGACTGGACGCCTACCGGGGGCACCTGAAATGGCGGCTCGATGCCATCGACGACCGGATGGCGGCCTACGGCGGTTACACCTGGATTTACCACGACCTCGGGGTCGAAATCAGCGAACCGTTCTATTTTTACCAGTTCATGGAGCGGGCCGGGCGGCACGGGTTGCAGTTTCTCAGCGAGCCGGGTCTGGAACCGGCCAACGCCAACTACACCCCGGAAACCACGGCGGCCCTCGACGCGCTGGGCGACGACGTGGTCGCCCGCGAGCAATACGCCGATTTCCTGGAAAACCGGGAGTTCCGCCGCTCGCTGCTCTGCCGGGCGGACGTTCCCCTGGACCGTTCGCTGGCCCCGGCACGGATTTATTCCCTCCGGGCTTCCAGTCCGATCCAGCCGCAGAAACTGCTGGGCTCGCCGGACGATGCGCACGCCAAGGAGGAATTCGCCGCGCCGGGCCGCATGACGGTGACGGTCGATCAACCGGCGGTCAAAGCGGCGTTCCGGCGGCTGGGGCAAATCTGGCCGGGGTCGGCGTCGTTCGACGAATTACTGGCCGCCGGCGCGCCGGAGGATGCCGGGCCGGCGCGGACGGAGGACGCCGGGCATTTGGCGGCGTCGCTGCTCGCCATGTTCCGCCGGGACCTGATCACCCTCACGACCTCCGCGCCCCGGCAGGCGGCGGTGGTCAGCGAGCGCCCGGTGGCCAGCGCGCGGCTGCGCCAGCAAATTGCCTGTGACCGGCCGATCTTGACGAACCTGCGGCACGCCGAGATGGAGGTGCTGGACACGGCGGTGCGCAAGCTCCTGACCCTGCTCGACGGCACCCGCGACCGCGCGGCGTTGCGGCGGGAATTGGGCGATTGGCTGGACGCGGTCCGTCCGCACGCGCCCACGTTGCCGACGCGCGCCTGGGTGGACGAGAACCTCGACACCGTGCTGACGGGTTTTGCGCGGCAGCATTTCCTCGTGGCGTGACGGCTGCCGACCCGCCCACTCGCGGGGGGGACGCCGGCGGACCTACCGCTGCCCCGTGGCCGCCATCATGAGCGTGTGCTCGGTCCAGCCCGCGACGGGCCGGGTATCGTCCAGGACGCCGCGCCGCATCACCGCCACCCGGTCGCACACGCCCAGCAGTTCCGGCAGGTAGGAGCTGACCATCAGCACCGCCTTGCCCTTGCAGGCCAACTCGTCGATGAGCCGGTAGATCTGCGCCTTGCTGCCCACGTCGATGCCGCGCGTCGGCTCGTCGAGCAGCAGCACGTCCACGTCGTGTTCGAGCAGCCGCGCGATGGCCACTTTCTGCTGGTTGCCGCCGCTCAGGTCGCCGGTGTCCTGGCGCGGCCCGACGCAACGCACCCGCAGCCGCTTGATCCAGCTTTCCGCGTTTACGTCCTGCAATTTCGGGTCCACCAGGAAGCCGAGGTTGGTCAACATGAGGTTGTCGGCGATGGACAACGAGAAAGCTAGGCCCTCGCGCTGACGGTCCTCGCTGACCATGCCCATGCCGCCCTTCCAGCATTTCGCGGGCGTGGTCGGGGCCACGTTGGATTTCAACCGCACCGTGCCCGAGCAGACGGGTTTCAACCCGAACAGCGCGCGCAGCAATTCCGTGCGGCCCGCCCCGACCAGACCCGCGATGCCCACGACCTCGCCCCGGTGCAAGGAGAGCGTGGCGCGGTGCGGCATCTCGTCGCAGGCGGCGAGATCGTTGATTTCCAGCACGACCTCGCCGGGCGTGCGCGGGGTGCGCGGGTAGAGGTCGTCCATGTCGCGGCCCACCATCAGCGAGACGATGCCTTCCACCGGCACGCCCGCCAGCGCGCCGCCGCCGACGTTCTCGCCGTCGCGCAGGACGGTGTACCGGTCGCAGAGCGCCTGCACCTCTTCGAGCGCGTGGGAAATGTAGATGACCGCCACGCCGCGCGCTTGCAGCCGCCGCACCAGCGCGAACAGCCTGGCCACGTCCTTTTGCGTGAGCGAACTGGTCGGCTCGTCGAGCACCAGCACCCGGCAGCCAACCGCCACGGCGCGGGCGATCTCGACGAGTTGTTGCGCGGCCAGCGGCAGGCCGCCCGCCACGGTTTCCGGCGCGAGGCTCTCGTGACCGACCTCGTCCAGCGCGCGGCGGGCCACGGCGCGCATTTCCCGCCGGTCGAGCAGCAGGCCGCCGGCGCGGGTCGGCTCGATGCCCAGCAGGATGTTTTCCATGACGTTCAGGTGCGGGGCCAGCGTGAGGTCCTGGTAGATGGTGCAGACGCCCCGGGTGCGGGCGGCGAGCGGGGAGTCGGGCAGGTAGGGCTGGCCGTCGAGCGTCATTTCCCCGGCGTCGGCGGCTTCCGCCCCGGCGAGGATGCGCATCAGGGTGGATTTGCCCGCGCCGTTCTCGCCGATGAGCGCGTGGACGCTCCCGGCGTCAATCGAAAAATCCACGCCGCGCAGGGCAGCGGTGGCACCGAAGGCTTTCTGCACGCCGCGCATCGTCAGCAGCGGGGCAGGGGGGGAGGCGGACATGGGGCGGAACGGGGGAGTTCAGTCAGCAAGAGACACGGATGCCCCGGCACATGTTCGGTTCATTTTCTCCTTCATTCCCTCGTTCCCTCGTTCCCAAGTTGCACTTGGGAACGATGGGAAATCACGCTGGATGAACGCGCTCTGAAAAGAAATCACGCGGGAAAAGGAAAGTGGCCTGCCCGGGGCAGGAAGGCGGTAAGTTTTCCGTCCCGCACGTTGCGGGTGGACGCAAGCGGAAAAATGCGCCCGGTCGTCCCGTCCAGTGTAACCCGCGAAAAAATCCACTTTGCGTGCGGCCGCCGGAAGCCTTTTTTCTTCCGCGCTTTCCTGTATCGTGCGGCCATGCGAGCGGCTCTTTTCCTCCTGGCGATTCTCTGCGCCGCGTTTTCCCTGGGGGGCGCGGCGGAGGATGCGCCCCTCGTCGGCCAGTTGCGCCCCGGCGAGTTGCGCTGCGAATCCCTGACCGATCCGCTCGGCCTGGGCGAAACCGCGCCGCGCCTCTCGTGGATCGGCGAATCCGCCCGGCGCGCCGAAATCCAGAGCGCGTACCAAATTCTCGTCGCCACCGCCCCCGATCTCCTGGCCAAAGACCAGGGCGACCTCTGGGACAGCGGCAAGGTCCCCACCGCCGACAGCGCCCACGTCGTCTACGCCGGGAAGGCGCTCGCGTCCCGCACCGCCTGTTTCTGGAAGGTGCGCGTGTGGGACCGCGACGGCAACCCCTCCGCCTGGAGCGAACCCGCCCGCTGGAGCCTGGGGCTGCTCACCCCGCAGGATTGGCAGGCCCGCTGGATTGACACCACCCAGGGCAACGCCGTGGCCCTCCCTCCCATCGAGATCAAAAGCGCCGTTTTCGAGCCGACCGACGCCCCCGGCACCGGGAAGGACGTGACCGCCATCATCCAGGGGGTCGTCAAGGACCACCGCCCGGATTTCGTCGTCGCTCCCGACGCGCTGGGCGGCGACCCGGCTCCCAACCACCCCAAGGTGTTGCGGGTCGAGTACACCGTGATCGGCCAGTCCGTGAGCGTCGTGTTTCCCGAGGGCCGCAAGGTCGTTTTCGTCGGGACGGTGCGTCCCCCCGGCTACCTGCGCCGGACGTTCCCCGTCAACGCGCCGGTGCGCTCGGCCACGCTCTATATCACCGCGCTGGGGCTGTACGAGGCGCGGCTCAACGGCAAACGCGTCGGCGACCACGCCCTGGCCCCCGAATGGACCGATTACAATAAGCGCGTCTGCTACCAGGCTTACGATGTCACGGGGCTGTTGCACACGGGCGACAACGCGCTCGGCGCGCTGCTCGCCGACGGCTGGTACGCCGGGCACCTGGGCAACGGCGGGTTCCAGCAGTACGGCACGGTCCCGGCGTTGCTGGCGCAACTGGAGATCACGCACGCCGACGGCAGCGTGGAACGCATCGTCAGCGACCCCACCTGGAAGACCCACGCCAGCCCCGTGCTCACGAGCGATTTCATGCTCGGCGAAAACTACGACGCGCGCGCCGAACTCCCGGCCTGGGACCTCGCCGGGTTCGACGACAAGGCGTGGACCCCGGCCACCGTCCGCGACGAAAAGCCGCGCGCGCTGGACGCCCAGATCATGCCGCCCGTGCGCCAGACCGCCGAACGGAAACCCATCGCCCTGACCGAACCCGCCCCGGGCCGCTGGACCTTCGACCTCGGCCAGAACATGGTGGGCGTCGTGCGGCTCAAGGTCAACGCCCCGGCGGGCACGAAACTGACGCTGCGCCACGCGGAAATGCTTAACCCCGACGGCACGATCTACACGGCCAACCTGCGCGGCGCGGCCAGCACCGACACCTACGTCTGCAAGGGCGGCGGCGAGGAATGGCAGCCGCGTTTCACGTTCCACGGGTTCCGTTACGTCGAGTTGACCGGCCTGCCGGAAAAACCCGCTGCCGACGCGGTGACGGGTGTCGTGCTCGGCACGGACAACCCGCGCGCGGGCAGCTTTAGTTGTTCGGACGCGCGCCTCAACCAGCTCGTGGCCAACCTCGAATGGGGCCAGCGCGGCAACTACCTTTCCGTGCCCACCGACTGCCCGCAACGCGACGAGCGGCTGGGCTGGATGGGCGACGCGCAGGTGTTCGCGCGCACGGCGACCGACGTGGCCGACGTGGCGGCGTTCTTTGGCAAGTGGCTGGTGGACGTGGACGACGCCCAGCGCGCGGACGGCGCGTTCACGGATGTATCGCCCGAGCGTGGGTCGAGCGTAGGGACCCCGGCGTGGGGCGACGCGGGCGTGATCTGCCCCTGGACGATGTACGCGGCTTACGGCGACCGGCGCGTGCTGGAACGGCACCTGCCCGCCATGTCGAAGTGGATCGAGTGGTGCCTCCAGCACAGCACGAACCTCCTGCGCGACCACGACCGGGGCGGCGACTACGGCGACTGGCTGTCGGTCAACGCCAACACGCCCAGGGACGTGATCGGCACGGCGTTCTTCGCGTACAGCACGCGGCTCGTGGCGCGCAGTTACCGGGCGGTCGGCGACCCGGCGAGCGCCGACAAGTACGAGAAGCTGTTCGGGGACATTCGCGCGGCGTTCAACACGGCTTACGTCGGCGCGGACGGACGGATCAAGGGTGACACGCAATGTGTGTACGCGCTGGCGCTCAAGTTCGGGTTGCTCCCGGACGAGTTGCGTCAAAAAGCGGTGCAATTTCTCGCCGACGACATTGCCGCCAAGGGCAACCACCTCTCGACCGGGTTCGTGGGCGTCAGCTACCTGCTGCCGGCGCTGGCGGACGGCGGCAGGTTCGACGTGGCTTACGCGCTGCTCCTGCAAGACACGTTCCCGTCGTGGCTGTTCCCGGTCAGGCAGGGCGCGACGACGATCTGGGAACGCTGGGACGGCTGGACACCCGAAAACGGGTTCCAGGATGCGGGCATGAACTCGTTCAACCACTACGCGCTCGGGTCATGCGGCGAATGGCTTTACGACACGGTGGCCGGGATCGACTGGGACCCGGACGCGCCCGGGTACAAACATCTCGTGATCCGTCCGCGTCCGGGCGGCGGGTTGACGAGCGCGAAGGCGGGCCTGCGCACGGTTTACGGACAGGTCGGCAGCGCGTGGACGGTGGCCGACGGCAAGTTTACCTACGACCTGACGATCCCCGCCAACACGACGGCGACCGTGACCCTGCCGACCGCCGATGCCGCCGGAATCACGGAGGGCGGCAAGCCGCTGACCGAGATCAAAGAAGCCGGGCCGACCTCGCCGGTAAACGGCCACGCCACGTTCTCGTTGGGCTCGGGGACATACCGGTTCGTTTGTCCGCTCGACAAGTAGGTCCTGATGGCTCCCCGAGCCAGTCCCTAGAATGTCGGCTCTACCGGCGGCCGGAAGGTCCTTCGGCTCCGAAAACCCTCCGCTCAGGATGACAGGATTTACGGGCCGCGAGGCTACCCAATCGGGATGCGCCCTAAACAAGCTCCAAAGTTTGGATGGCGAGAGGCTACGCATGCAAAACGCGAGAGGCGTGCGATGCTCCTCGCATGGTCCCGCGTCATTTTCGTCCAGGCTGGCTGCGTCGCTCGGTATGGTGCCCCCTCCAGGGACCGACCCTGCTGATGGCCCTGTGCCTCGCCGCCGCCGCTAGCCTGCGCGCGCAATCTCTCACGCCGCTCCTGCCGGTGGACACCGCACCTTTCAACTTTTACGAGCGCGGACCCTACCGCCCGGAAGTGCCGCGCCCGGCGGCGTTGCTGGGGTACGAGCCGGGAGAGTTCCACACCACCTATGCGAACTACGAGCGGTTCCTGCGCGAACTCACTCCCAAAACGGACCGGCTGCGCGTCTTCACGCTGGGCCAGACTCCCGAGCACCGTCCGCTTTACTTGCTCGCCGTTTCCAGCCCGGAAAACCTGGCTCGCCTCGACGCCATCAAAGGCGATATCGCTCGTCTGGCCGACCCACGCACCTGCGGCGAGGCAGAGGCCGCGGCCATCGCCGCCCGCTCGCCGATGGTCGTGTGGCTGAGCTATTCCATCCACGGGGACGAATCCTCCGCGTTCGAGGCCGGGATGCAGGTGCTTTACCAACTCACGGCCAGCGACGACCCCAAGCTCCAGGACGCGCTGCGGCAGTGCGTGGTGCTCATCAACCCGGCGCAGAACCCGGACGGGCACGAGCGTTTCACCGCCTGGTACAACGCGCAGGGCCTGGGTCGGCCGGAAGCGTTTGCCTACGAGCACCGGCAGCCCTGGGGCATCTACGGTCGCTTCAATCACTACGGCTTCGACCTGAACCGGGACCTGCTGCCGGGTTCGCAGATCGAAAGCCGGGTGGCCGGAGCGGCTTTCCTCGCTTGGCACCCGCAGGTGAACGCGGACCATCACGGCGAAACCAAGAACTTTTTCTTTCCGCCCCCGGCGCTGCCGGTCAACGCGGCGTTGCCCCACGACCAGACCGAGAAATGGCAGAGCCTGCTCGGCCAAGGTAACGCGGCGGCGTTCAACCGCTTCCATTGGCTGTATTACAACCGCGACGTGTTCGACCTGTATTATCCCGGTTATTGGGATAGCTGGCCGAGTCTCCACGGGTCCGCCGGCATGACCTTCGAGTCCGATGGCGGCGGCAAGCGCGGTTTCAATTGGAAACGCGACGACGACACCATCGAGACCCTGCGCGGAGCCATCGCCAAGCATTTCACGGCCAGCCTCGCCACCCTGGAAACTTCCGCCGCCCACCGCGAGGACCGGCTGCGCGATTATTATCGTTTCTTCACCACGGCGATCTCCGAAGCCGAGGCGGCGAAGGACGGCGTGCGGCAGGTCGCCATCGCGCCGGGCAGTGATCCCGGGGTCGCGGCCGAATTGGTCGCCAACCTGCTGCGCCACGGCATCGAGGTGCGGCGCACCGGCGAGAAGTTCACGCTGGCGAATGCCCACGACTACCTGCCGGACGAAAACCCCGCCGGGGCGAAAACCCGCGAGTTCCCACCGGGCAGCTACGTGGTCGATCTCGCCCAACCGCAAGGCCGCATGGCGAGGACGCTGCTCACGCCCGACGCGCCGCTCGACCCCGCTTTCACCAGGCGCCAATATGACCGGCAGGCGCGCAACCTGCGGCGCGGGCGGCGCGAGCCCTTGGAAAACGCGGAGTTTTACGATGTCACCGCGTGGTGCCTGCCGCTGGTCTTCGGGGTGGACGCCGCGTACAGCGCGGAAGCCCCGGCGTCGCCCGCGCCCGGCGAATGGGTCCGGCAGGCGAGCGATCTGAGCCTGACGCTCTCCAATCAGGCGGCGCCGGGCGGCCAGGAGCACGCCGTTTCTCTGGTGCCGCCGCCCCCGGCTGCTCCGGCGGTCACCGCCTATCTCTGGACGCCGGAAACCGAGGGCGCTTACCGGCTCGCGTTTCGTCTTTTGCAGGAAGGCTACCGCCTGGCCGCCTCGACCTATCCGCTGCGGGCGGGTGGCCGGGATTATCCACGCGGGACGCTGTTGGCGAGAGTGGAGCGCAACCCCGCCACCCTCCATGAGCACATCACGGCGCTCGCCAGGGAATCAGGCGTGCCGCTCGGCGCCGCCGACACCGCGTATGTCGAGACGGGCAACGTCGGACCCGGCTCGGAGGAAGTGGTGTCTTTGAAGGCGCCCAAGGTGGCCCTGATCGCGGGCGACGGCGTCGCGCAGACCTCCTACGCCGAAATCTCGTATCTGTTAGGCAAGAACATGGGGGTGGAATTCGTGCCGATGAGCATCGAAGCCTTCCGCAAAACCCGGATGGCGGATTTCAACGTGCTCATCCTGCCCGACGGCAACGCCGACGCTTACGCCGGCGCGTTCGACAAAGAGGGGGTCAAGAAACTCAAGGATTGGTGCAGCGAGGGCGGCACGCTGATTTGCGTGGGCGGCGGGGCCGGGTTCGCCGCCGACAAGAAAGCGGACCTGACCGGCGCGCGCGTCGTGGGGGCAGCGATGCTTGCAAAACAAGACGCCGATCTGAACGACGACGACGATAAAAATAAGGACAAGGATAAAGACGAGGACTCCGCCGCGGGTAAACCTTCGGCCGACAAGGATCACCAACCCGAAGGCCGCAAGGCCAAACCCGTGGGCGATCAATCCGGGCCGGATCACAAAGCGGAAACCGGCGCACCGGACAAACCGGAGGAGGAAAAAAAGTTGGCCGACCCGGCGGACGAGTCGAAGAAACCCGCCGGTCCCTCTGCCCACGAACCGGCAGACGCGCCAGCCCACGCCAGGAACGGCAGTTTCGACCGGCGCAAGATTCCGCTGGCGGTGCCGGGAGCGATCTTCCGTGCCACGGTCAACCGGGACCATTTTCTGACCTACGGCTACGAGCGGGAAACGATCCCGGTCCTGGTGGACACCGACCAGTTTCTCACCCTCACCAAGCGCGGCGCGAACGTGCTGACCTTCCCCGCCGCCCCGGCGGGCAACCCCAACCCGGCGCCTCTGCGTCTCGCAGGATTCACCTGGCCCGACAACACGGAAAGGCTGATCCACGGCACGGCGGTGGTGATCGAGGAACCCGTCGGCGAAGGGCACGTCATCCTCACGGCCAACGGTCCGAGCTTCCGGCTGCTATGGCATTCTTCCACGCGTCTGTGGCTAAACGGTTTGCTCTATGCCCCCGCCATGCAGGGGCATGCCGACTGAGGCGGTAGCCAAACTTCAGTTGCCTCCGCCGAATCCCGTGGGTTTTGCGGGTGGAGGTGTGACCACAAGCTGTCAAGGCTGCCTGCGACAGCGGTGATCATCGCAGCTTGACAGCCCTTTGCAAAATGATTGAGCACCCGAGCATGAAGGCTCCGCCGCATCGCGGCTTCGTCCCCCCAAAGGTAGGGAGGGCTCTCCGAGCCAGTCCCTGACGGTCTGCCGCTGGCCGGACACTCCCCGGTCGGGCGAGGCGCTCCCCGGACCAGGCAAAAAATGGGACTGGCTCGGATAGCCTTCCCTACCTGGGGGGACGAAGCCGCGATGCGGCGAGGGTGCTCAATCATTTCCCCGCCCAGAGCGGGCCCACGCGGTTCGAGGACATCCTGTCGGTCAACGGCGTGCGGGGGCCAGTGATCACCATGCATTGAAGCTGTAGACAAAGCGAATGGCGGCGTGCGGAGCGACGCGTTCGTGAACATGGCAGGCGAGCGCGTGGAGATCACGGCCCGGTTCCTCGCCGAAAAGTGGGATGAGGTTGCGAAAGCACAAACCTCAAAACGCGGTGACAACCATTTATAAACTATCGAAGCGCGGTCTGAAGAGTGTGTACGGAGGAGCCGGTTCCAACGCAGAGCGGCTCGATATCGGCTGGTGGATTCTGGTCACCGTGCTGCCGATTCGGAGGGTGCGGTGGGGAATTCGAAGTTGGTGCTCGTGCCGCGAAATATCCGTGTTACCCACATAGGTTCTAAATATTTTCCCGGCGCATCATAGTTTCTTGACACATCACTCGAATTCTGATGTACATCATTTGCACAAAGGTGTATCCTTTGTTCACGGGTTGTTTTTGTCAGCTTCCATTCACCCCTGGCTTTCAAATGCACCCCTCACTCCCCCCAACAAAATGCAGACGACGAATCGTTCATCAAACCCCCCCCAAGAAACGGCTACGCTTCTGAGTAGCGAAAGTGCCGGACCGACGCATGACCAGCGAGCATCGCGCCGACTACCCCAAAACCCGGGCAAAACAGGAAACATGGTCCGGGCCGGACTGACGGCTTTGCTCGTCGGCCTGTGTTGCGCACAGCCGCAACGCGCGGCGGCCATCGGAGCAGGCGATGCGGATACCCTCATCAACGGCTTCAACAACGCCTTCCTGATGACCTCGGGCAACACGGCGCACTACAAAACGGCCTTGAACAACACGAGCCCGGACTATTTCTGGGTGCAAGCCCTCGACATTCAGGGAGAGGAGGACGCGTACGAGCGCACGGGAAACCCCGCCCAGCAGACGCTGATCGTCAACCTGCTCAACACCTTTCTGAACGAAAACTATCCCTCCAGTTGGTCTACCGCCGAGTTCAACGACGATCTCGGATGGACGTCGCTGGCGCTGATTCGCGGCTACCAGATGACGAACAACGGCACCTTCCTGAGCCAGGCTCAGAATGCGTTCAACGGGGGTTACAACCAGGGCTGGGACACGCAATACAACGGCGGCGGCATCTGGTACGACAACGGCAACAAAACCGAAAAGACCGCTTTATCGAACGACAGCCTTGGAAAAGCGGCCTGCCTGATTTACCAGACCACCGGCGACACCAGTTACCTCAACAAGGCAAAACAGATTTACGACTGGGTCTGGCACAATCTTTACAACTCGAGCACCGGGCTCGTCTACACCCAGATCTCCCCCAGCGGGGCGGTTGACCAGAGCTACTCCACCTATAACCAGGGCACGTTCATTGATTTTGCCAACCTGCTCTACCAGATTACCGGGCAGACCTCGTATTACAACGACGCCAAGCGGACGATTGATTACACCAAGGTCACCGTGTTCAACAACGGCGTCATCTACCACAACGACGGCAACGGCGGGTACACCTGGGCAGACGAGTTCGCGCGGGGGTTGGGACACTTCGTCAGGGACAACCGTCTGTGGTCAACCTACTATTCCTGGATGGTGACCAACGCCGACGCCATCATGAGTCATCGCCGGACGGACTATAACCTCACCAACAACTACTGGACGCAGCAGACCCCGACAGACAACACCCAGATTCCGGGCCGTTGCGTCAGCGCGGTGGCGTGGCTGCAATACACTCCGGCCACGCAGCCGAACAACATCGGCGGCGTTCATCTCATCACCAGCAAGCTCAACGGGATCGCCATCGACAATAAGGGCATCAGGACCACCGACACCGCCAACCCCGCGAAGATTTACCTCTGGGGCAACGGTGGCAGCCAGAACCAGAAGTGGAACTTCCGGCAGAATTCGGACACTTCCTGGTTCATTACCAGCATGAGCAGCTTCCAACCGATGGACAACACGGGAAGCACGGCGAACGGGACACAGATGATCCAGTATAACTTCAATGGCGGCACCAACCAGCGCTGGTGGGTGGACGTACAGTCAGACGGCAGCTACAAGATCTGGAGCCAGGCGGCGGGCAATCAGAACCAACAGGCGCTGGACAGCGGCAGCGCCACGGCCAACGGCAGCCCGTTGCTCCAGTGGGGCTGGAGCGGCGGCACCCAGCAACGCTGGCTGCTCCAGTAAGTAAGCCGCCCGGAACCGTGTAACCATCGGGGCACCGTCACCCGCAAGTGGCGGTGCCTTTTCTGACTGATTTCTTTCTCGCCCGATTGATCGAGCCCCGTCTTCCCGGGCGGTAGCCACGGCCGGAAAGCTTACTCAAGGAAAACACGCCATAGCCGGTCGTTCTCCACCCAAAGCGCCGGCTGCAGCTCCTTGCGGCGAGCCTGCCAGGAGACAACGCCGCCGGGAGAAAAGCTGCCGTTCCGTACAACAGAAGATCATCCCCAGCTCGTCGGTGATGCTTTTGCCAAAGCGACCGTCCACGCTGCCATTCGCCCACTTTCCGTCAACTCACCCTCAGCCCCCCAAAACAAAATGCAGCTCACCAATCACTCATCAAAATCCTCCCGAAGCATGGCCGCGTTTCTTCGCGCCAGAGCAGCCTGCGCCGCCGGACTGGCTGGCGCTCTGCTGGCCGGAATGACCGCACCCGCGCACGGCGCCACCATCCGGTTGATGCCGGTGGGCGACTCGATTACCGCCGGTTTCCAAAGCTCCACCGGAAACGGGTATCGAGCCGCCCTGTACAATGATCTCATCGGGCAAGGAAACCAGACGGACTTCGTGGGTTCGGTCAGGGACGGCACGACGTTCGACCCCGATCACGAAGGCCACTCCGGTTACCGGATCGATCAGGTCGCCGGCTTGCTCAATGGCGCGCTGGCCAACTACCAGCCCAACATTGTCACTCTGCACGTCGGCACCAACGATCTGGGCCAAAACTATCAGGTATCCACCGCGCCAAACCGGTTGGCTTCCATGATCGACCAGATCCTCGCCGATGTCCCTGGTGTCACCGTGGTGGTGGCCCAACTGATTCCCAGCGGGAACTCCGGTACCCAGTCGCTCATCAACACCTACAATAATCAAATCCCCGACATCGTGCAGGCACGGGTGAACGCGGGCAAGCACGTCTACCTGGTCAGCATGAGTACCCTGACAACGAGCGACCTGAATTCTGATGGGATCCATCCCAACGACGGCGGCTATCAAAAGATGGCTGACGTGTGGTACGCCGGCGTCCAGCAGGTCATCGCCAAGGGCTGGGTGACCAACCTTGCGTTTGCCGGAGTTTACGAGATCCAATGCGTCTCCAGCGGCCAGGCGCTGGACGTCAACGGAGGCTCCACGGCCAACAGCGCAGCCGTCATTCAGTACCCTTACGGCGGCGGCCGCAACCAGTTGTGGAATTTCATCCCGACCAGCAACGGCTACTACCAGATCAAAAACGCCAACAGCGCCTTGGACATGAACGTCTCGGGCGCGCGCACCGACAACACCGCGCCCATCGTGCAGTACCCCTACGGCGGCCAGGGCAACGACCAGTGGCTTCCGTCGCGGCAAGCCGATGGTTCTTACGCGTTCTACAACCGGAACAGCGGCCTGGTGCTGGACATGCCCGGCTACTCGACGCAGCAGGCGAAGCAGTTTGATCAGTACGGGGCCAACGGCGGCTCCAACCAGCATTTCAACTGCATTCCAAGATGATGCCGCTGGCCAGACCCGTGGAAAGCTGATCTTCGGAGAGAATGAGGACAAGAACCGTCGTCATCGTCATCCTGGGGGCGGGAGTGGCCAGCAGCCTCGGCGCTTTGCTTTGGCTTGGGAACCCGCCTCCGGCCACCAAGGCTTTGGGTTCGGCAGCCCCGTCTCCGGTCTCCGCCCCGGTCCTTGCCAGTCGGCTCGAACCCACGGTCTCGCCGTCGGCTGCCGATGACTCGGAGCCGCCCAGCCATCTCTACCTCTACCGGCACCGGAAAAGGGTGGCGCGGGCGGACGTTGACCTGGGTAACCTCCTGCGCGCACAGATTCTGGAAGCCATGCGGTCGGAGTTCCCGGCCGGCCAAGACCAAATTGATGCTTGGCTGGCGGAATGGACGCAACGCGACCCGGCGGGAGCGGGACGTTTTGCCAAATCCCTCTCGGCGGGCCCGTGGCGCGAGGTGACCCTTCGAAAGGTCGTGCAAGTCTGGACGGCGCAGGACGAGGCGAGTGCGGAGCGGTGGGCGGCCAGGCTGCCCGACGAGAGCGAGCGGGCTTCCGTTGCTGCGGCCGTGTGCTTTCAGGTGGCGCAGAGCGATGCCCGTCAGGCCGTGGAGATCGCCGAGCGGCGAGGTTTGGGAGCGGCGCCGGGAGCGGTTTTGGAGAACCTGGTGCAGCAATGGGCGGGGCAGGACCTGCCCGGAGCGGCGGCCTGGATCAGCGAGCAGCCGGCCGGAGAGGGACGCGATCATCTGGTGGGGCGTCTGGCTTACGTGCAATCCCAGACCGAACCGGCCGCCGCTGCCAGCTTCGTGCTCGAGCAGGTGCCTGCCGGTCCGATCCAGGATGAAGCGGTCATGTCGGTTCTACATCAGTGGGCCTTGCGTGACCCGGCGGCAGCGACCGCGTGGGTCAACCGGTTCCCTGGCGGAGCGCTTCACGACCGGGCCCAAGCCGAGCTGCAAGGACTGGCTGAGTATTCCCGCTGAAAAACAACCTGTGGTCAGCCTCGCACCTTGGAAGCGGCAAAAAATAGAGACATCCACGTTGGAAGGTTCGGCTGGAGCCTGCTATGCATCCAGGAGGAATCATGGCTGGGTTCCCCCGCGATCTCCGACCTGGGTAAACAGGCCGCCGTCAATTCGGGATCGCGTGGCGGTTCAATATTTCACTTCGTCGGTGGAGGCTGAAATAGCGAGGCGCGGGAATTGTCCGCTACCGTTTCCAAACGGTCAGCCGATCTCTTGCGCCGATGGAGCGGTTCAGGCCGATGGAGGAAAGACCCAAAGCGCGGGGCGTCCCACGTTGCAATGCACGGCGCGGCCGAGCATCGTGAACGTAGCCCACGAATAGTAGAGGTTGCTGCGAGCCACATTGCCGGGAACGAAGCCA
The DNA here is from genome assembly GCA_964250695.1 of uncultured Chthoniobacterales bacterium. Taxonomy (GTDB): domain Bacteria; phylum Verrucomicrobiota; class Verrucomicrobiia; order Chthoniobacterales; family SZAS-18; genus CAHJWO01. The sequence goes on from CAXUGY010000001.1 coordinate 317,887, forward strand.
GCCGTTTGTTTCTCCAGGTGGAGCAACCGCATTCTTGCCGAAGGCACCGGGTAAAAGATCGTTTGGACGGCGGCGTTCGATCCGCCGTCCTCGCCGACGAGACCAGCAAAACGGGCGATCCAACCACGAGGATCGTGCCCGGCATCAAGCGACGCACGGTCAGCAGCAAACACCCCCTGACGGCTCAGGCTCGGCAGGACCAGCAGGCTGCCGAACGCCCAGAGCGTCATCCAACAGGCGTAGCCGAACAAGGCTTCAGCCGGGCGGCGCGCGGCCAACTGGAAGGCAAGCGTGCCGATGGATGCGCCCAGCAGATTCCAACCCAGACCCAGGAACAAAGCCCGGCCCGGCAGCCCGTGTTCGGTTTGCCAGCTCCGGCGGAAGGATTCAATGGCAAGTTCTTCCGCAGGCAAGTCACGCGTCCATTTCGCGGGCAGCAAGCTGGCAGCCCGAACCCCGAAGCCGTCGATCCCGCCAGTAAAGGCCGGGTCAACGACTTCGATGGTCAGAACTCTCACGTCATGGCACAGAAACTCCGCGCTCGCGGCACGCCCGATGATGCGCAAGAGGTAGCGACGGCTGAAGACCAGTCCCGCCGTCGCGGATATCAGGCCCAAAGAAAACCCTCCGCTGAGGCAAAAGCTGGCGTAGCTCATCGCCCCGATGACTGTCAGCACCAGCGTATGACCCAATACTCCCTGGAGCCAGCCTCGAAGAAAGTCGGTCGCTGCCGGCCTGGGTGCGGGCATGAGCAACGTCCCGCCGATGAAATCGAAAATCGCCTGCGCTCCGACGGATCCGAGGGCGAAAAGAAGATACCATCGGAAAGCGAGCGCCGCTGCTCCACCGGACACCAGCCAGACCAGCCCAACGGAGGCGATGAACACCCAAAACCCGACGTTGGCAATGCCAAGCCGGAGACGGCGGCCTGCCAGTTCGGTTTGTTCGGGCGTCATCGTAGTAAGAAACTCGACTCATCCGGCAATGTCCATGGACGGATCAACGAAAAGGCGGCTCGACGGGACCCGCCTCCAGCACGATACACCCGGCAGCCCACATCGGCCATCGTTTCGCGGGAGGATAAAGTGACTTGGCGGGCGTGGAATCGTCGCGCAGTTTCCTGATTCGGGGGGAAACCATCGGCGCGGCACCTCACTCGCCAATCGGGAAGCGTCCGGTAGCGCCCGGTGTCACTTGCAACTCGACAGATCCTTCACGATCTGGACGTAGTCTTTGAGCGGCCGTGAGGGGTTATCACCGCGCCACGCGACGGTTGACTCACGCTGCAAGGGCGGCGAAAGGGGCCGAAAGACCACGCCCTGGTGCGGCAGCTCCAGGACTTGCTCGGGCAGCAACGCCACACCCAACCCACCGGCGACGAACTTGAGCGCGGTCGGTTCCACGTCCGCCTCCTGCAAAATCTTCCCGGCGAACCCGGCGCGCTGACAAAGATCGAGCAACCACTCCCGCGTGCCAGGATGAGTCTTCGCGGACATCCCGACAAAGAACAGCGGGGCGAGATCGGCAAGTTTGATCTTCGATTTCTTGACGAGCGGATGTCCGCCCGGCAGCGCGACCAGGATCGCGTCATACGCGACGCATTCCGAACGGAGATCATGACCCGAGAGCGCGGGGTTCAAGCCGATGAAGCCGAGGTCGATCTTGCCGCTATCGAGCGCCTGAAACTGCTCGGCGCTCGTCAGGTCGAAAAGGTTGAGCGCCACGCGCGGGCAGAGTTTCCGAAACGCTCCGAGAGTCGCCGGGAGCAGCCCGTAATGGATGTTCGCGATGTAGCCGATGTCGAGATGGTCGCTTTCCTTGCGGCCCAGGCGCTGGACGCCGGCCACGCTGTCGGCGCACATGGCCAGCACTTTCTTGGAGTCGAAAAGAAACAAGCGGCCTTCCTCGGTCAGAGTGATCCGGTTGTTTGCCCGTTCCAGCAAAAGCACGCCCAATTCGGTTTCGAGGTTGCGCACCTGGCGGGTCAGCGACGGTTGGGCGAGCCGGAGCTTTTGCGCGGCCCTGGTGAAGCTCAACGCCTCGGCCACCGCGACAAAGTAGCGCAGGTGGCGAAGCTCCATTGCGGCCGAGCATAGCCGGGACCATAGCCAAAAGCTATCGCTATGTTACGGCGGGATACAGCCGTTTCTACAACGGTCGAAGTCCGCTCTTTCACCGGAGCGCATAGCTTTTCGCTATGGCGGTGGCACGGGGGAAGTATTGGGCGCGCCGAAGAAGCCGGGCGATGCTCACTCGGGTTGAACACCTATGCCATGGGAGTCCGTCGCATTTCCCAGTTGTACCGAGACGCCCTATGAGCAACCGCATCCGTTATTGCGCACGACCGTGGCGGGACATCGTTCGGCGAGCGCAACCATCCCCCTTCCAGCGCCGACCCGAGACAGGTGCTTTGACGGAGCGGGCTCGCCGGGGGCGGCGGCTCAGGCGCGCAACCAGGGAGGCGGCATGAGCGACCACGAAGAAACATCCGCCGTGGAGAAAATTCCCAGCGGCATCGAAGGCTTTGACGACATCACCTCCGGGGGGCTGCCCAAGGGGCGCACGACGCTGCTCATGGGCGGACCCGGCAGCGGGAAAACGGTGCTGGCGCTCCAGACATTGGTGAGCGGAGCGGCCCGCCACGATGCGCCCGGCATCTTCGTCGCTTTCGAGGAAAACGCGGAACGCATCCGCGCCAACGCGGGGAGCTTCGGCTGGAGCCTGGCCGGGCGGCAGAAAAAACGCCTCTATTTCTTCGATGCGCAGCTAAGCCCCGACACGGTGAAGGCCGGTGAATTCGACCTGACCGCTTTGCTCGCGGGGCTCGAAGCCAAGGCCCAGGAGATGGGCGCGAAACTGATCGTCTTCGATGCGCTCGACGTGCTGCTCACCTTGCTGGACGACCGGACGGCGGAGCGCCGCGAACTGTACCGCCTCCAGGCCTGGCTCAAGCGCACGGGACTCACGGGCATCGTCACGGCGAAGGTCGAGGAAAACGATCCCGCCACGACGCAGCGCGGCGGGTTCCTCTCGTTCATGGCCGATTGCGTGGTCCTGCTGCGCCAGAGTGTGCGCGAACGCACCGTGGTGCGCGAGATGCGGGTGGTCAAGTACCGTGGATCGACCCATGTTCTCAACGAGGTGCCCTTTGCCATCGGCCCGGCAGGGATCGAGGTCGGCGCGCCCAACGGCACCCAGCCCGAGCCCCAACCCTTCAAGGAACGCGTCTCGACCGGCATCGCCCGGTTGGACGAGATGCTCGACGGCGGCCTCTACCGCGGCACGAACGCGCTGATCACCGGCAGCGCGGGCACCGGCAAATCGACGCTCTCGGGCCTCCTGGTCGAAGCGGCCTGCCGGCGTGGCGAACGGGCGCTGTTCATTTCCTTCGACGAGAACTCGCTCGATATCGTGCGCGACCTCGCCTCGGTGAGCGTGGACCTGACACCGCACCTCAAAAGCGGCCTGCTGCGGATGGAGGCGGTGCGCACCGCTTCAGCCTCCGGGGAGGAGCACCTCATCCGCATCAGGCGGCTCATCCGGGAGCACCAGCCCGCCTGCGTGGCCGTCGATCCCTTCTCCGCGCTGGTGACCGTCGGCGGCGAGCAGACCGCACGCACCGCCGTCGAACGGCTCGTTTACCTTTGCCGCAACCAGCGCATCACGGTCCTTTTCACCAGCCTGCACGAGACGAAGGACCAGGATCTGGCGACGCTGCCGCTCCACGTCTCGTCCCTGGTCGATACGTGGATGCAAATTACGTATTCACTGTGCGGCGGCGAGCGCAACCGGGCGCTCTCGGTCATCAAATCGCGTGGCTCGAAGCACTCCAACCAGGTGCGCGAACTCGTTTTCAGCGACGAGGGCATCACGCTGGCCGATCCCTACACGGCGGGCGGTGAGGTCCTCATGGGCACGTTGCGCATCGAGAAGGAAAACCTCGTCCGCGCCGAGCACGAACGCCTGCGCAGCGAGATCACGCAAAAGCGCCAGGAGATCCATCTCATCCAGCTCGACCGCGATCTGCACATCGAGGGGGCTCGCCGCGAGGTGCAGGCTTGCGACGAGGAACTGGAGCGACTCAACCGCACGAGCACCGCGCAACGCGCCGGAGGCGCTTTGCGTAAGGACGAAGTCGTGCGGGAGCGGGACAGCAGGCTCGTGCGGGAGCAAATGGACGGCGCCAAACCGGCAGGCGGCGAGGCTCGCCCGGCGGAGCCGGAGCAGGCAGCCGGCGCCAAGGCAGCCGCCGGCACACCGCGCTTCCCGTCAAAAACGCGAAAGAAGCGCCCATGAACCCGCCCCTTGCCTCCTCGCCTGGCGCGCACGTTTTCCAGGTCTACGTTGCCGGGAGCGCGCCCAACTCCGTGCAGGCTCTGGCGAATCTCTACGCGATCTGCCGCAAGCATTTTCCCGAGAGCTACCACATCGAGGTGATCGACGTTTTGAAGGAGCCGTTGCGAGCCCTCGAAGAAGTCATTCTCGTGACGCCCACGGTGGTGAAAGTTTCACCGGCCCCCACGCAACAGATCATCGGCAACCTGAGTGACGAAGCGCAAGTCCTTCGCGCGCTCGGTTTGCCGCAGGAGGAAATCGCATGACGGCTGTCTCTGAACCCATCACCTTCCATCCAACGCATCACGTCGGCAAAACCGCCGCGTTGGCCCTGCGTTTGGCCGAGGCTGAAAACGCACTGCATGTGCTCACCCTGGGCCAGGTGGATGCCATCATCGGCCCGGGCGGCAAGGCGTACCTGCTGCGCCCGGCACAGGAACAGCTACGCCAAAACGAAAGGCAACAGCAAGCGGTGCTGGAAAGCGTCCCCGACGTGCTCGCGGTCGTGGACCGCGGCGGGGTGATCCTTTCCGAAAACCGGGCGGTGCGCGGGTTGCTTGGCTACGCGCCGGAGGAGCTGGTAGGAAGCATGCTTTTCAGGCTCATCCACGCTGCGGACGTGCGGGCGGTCTACTCGGCCTTCTTCAACGTCATTGAAAACTACAAAGAGGGTGCCACCGTCCGCTTCCGCCACCTGACGCGTGACGGCTCCTATTGCTTGGTCGAGGCCACTTTGGGTAAGTTGCACGGCGTTTCCCCTGAAAGCGTCGTCTTTAGCTTACGCCCGATCACCAATCGCTTGGGAGGCAATGAGCCAGCCCTTCCAGAGGCCGCTGGTGGTCAGTCACCGCCGGGCAAAGACCGGTTCCTGGCAATGCTCTCGCACGAGTTGCGCGTGCCGCTATCGCCTATAATTCTAGGGGTAAATGAGTTGCAAGAGGACGAGCGGTTCTCCGAGGCGCGCCCGACGCTCGGGATGATCCAACGCAACATCGAGCTGCAATCGCGGCTCCTGGAAGAACTGACCGACTTCGCCGCCGTCGGCCAGCACAAGCTGCGTCTGCGGCTCGAATCCATCGATGTTCACGAAGCCGTCCGTCTCGTTTTGGAAATCTGCGGGAGTGAGATCGCCGCAGCGGCCATCGAAGTGCGGCTCGATCTGCGGGCAGCGAAATCCATGGTGCGGGCGGATTCCTTGCGGCTCCAGCAGGTGATCTGGAATCTGGTCAAGAACGCCGTCAAGTTTTCCACCCGGGGCAGCCGCGTCTCGATTACCTCGGCCAACGACGCGCCCGGCAGCATCACGCTGGAGTTCGCCGATCACGGCGTCGGCATCGCCCCCGAGTTGTTGCCGTTGGTATTCGACCCGCTCCAGCAGGGCGATGAGTCCATGCAGCATCGCTTCGGCGGTCTTGGTTTGGGTCTGTTCATCGCCAAAGGGCTGGCCACCGCCCATCAAGGCACCCTCACCGTGGCGAGCGAAGGCCGCGGCCAGGGAGCGACGTTTCGCCTGCGCCTCAAGACCCTCGCGCAGACAACGCAGTAACGCACCGCGAGACCGATCCTTTTCGCTCCCCAAACCCCCTCCCCCAACGCATCCGGCTGGCAGATATTCTTCCCTGCACATGGCACATTTTGTGTTCTGGTCGGTCCCCGGTTTTGGACTCGCCGTCGTCTCTGCCTCGTTCTTCGAATGACTGCCTACCCATTGAACCATTGAATCCTGCGCAACGCTTCCTTGATGGTCATGTCCACCAATCTTCCTTCTCTTTCCCACCGGCTCGACGCCCGTCTCCCTGTTTCAGATTCGCTGCTGGCGCTGGCGCCGCGGCATCTGCCCAACCAACGCAAAGAGCGTTACCAGGGCGATGATCTTTGCGTCTCCGTGGCGCGATTGGCCGCCCGTGATCAAACGCTGGTGTCAGGGGTCTACGAGGCGCTCAGCGAGTTGCTCGACGCCATCGCGGACACATCCGCTGACCATGCCGGGAGGTGGCGGGACGTGGTTCACTGGACGCAACGGCATGACTTGGATGGGTTCATCGACAATGTCCGTGAACTCGGCGAGGCCTCGCACGCCGAGGCTTCCAGCGAAGAACTCGTCAAGGCCATGCACGACGTGCGCGGCGGCCCTTTGAACGCGTTGCTCGGCCGCCTGCAACTCATCAGCCACCTGCCCCACGACGAAGACCAACTCAAAACGCTCTTTGTCTTGGTGCGCGACCATCTCAAGATCATGCGCAACGCGCTCACCGGCCTGGACGATCCACGCCGCGACGCCGACCGCCGGCCCAGGAACCACGACATGCGTCTCATGCTGGAGAAATGGCATGGCTCGGTGGTCGGGCCGAGGTCGCTGACGCAGCCGATCCACATGAACGTCGACTGCCGCCACGAGGGAACCCTGACGGAGTGCTGCCTGGAGAGTGCGGCGATTGACCGCATCTTCTATAACTTGGCGACCAACGCCTGCCGGCACGCCGCCGGTGACCACATCGACATGGCGATCTTTCCGATCCCGCAACCGCCGGGAGATTGCCTGCGCTTCGTGCTCTCCAACGCAGTGAGTGAAGCCGACGCGGCCTACCTGAATGCCCTGATAAAAAGTGGTGGGGCCGACAGCGCCGACAAGGGAACGGGCCTGAGCCTGATGGCGCTCTTCGCGCCGAAGATATCCTCGACCGGCTCGGGCTTCGGGCTAACGGTGGTCGCTGACTTTGTGACCGGGGCCTTCGGCTTGCGTGACAGCCGGGAAGCCTTGCGTGAGCGTTACGTGGGCGCAATCCTCGATGGCCGCACGTTTCGGGCGTGGTTCCATTGGCCGATGGCCAGCAACCACCTCCCTCAGCGTCAACCCGACGATTTTCGTCGGGCCGAGCAAAGTCTGGATGAGCCCTGATCTGAACCGTCCCGAGCATCCCTTCAGCGACGTGGACCTGCTCGTGTGCGCACTCAACGCCGCAACGCGCGGACACCTCCGCTTTCCAATCCCGCCCGACTCGCCCTCCACCGCCTGAGCACCCCCTCTGCCCTTGTTTCCAAGCTCTGGAATTATTGTCATATGCTGCGCGACGACGGTCTCTCGTATAACGTGACTTCGCATTTTCGTGCCGCGTGATGAGTCAGCTTGGTGCAACTACGAAAAGACCAGTCACATGAAAGGCAAGTGTTACACGACTGGATTTCTGGTCGCAGAGCACGTTGGACGAGCACCAGGTTGGCCAAGGCAAAGAGCGTGTGGAGTCGGGCCGTGTTCTTGCCGTGCCCGCCAGTTTACCAAACCCATGCGGTAGCAGACTACGATCAAATCAGCAGTTCCCTAGCCACTGCCATTGATTTTTCGACGCGTGCTACCGCTGGGAAGGAGCATCCAATTGATCGTAAACGATCTTTAAAAATTGCGTGGCATCAACGTGCATATCCAGTTGCGTCTTGGATGGTAAATCCGAGGGGCTCAGCCGCCGCCCGCGACTCAGATCGCTCATGTCCAAGATCGCTTCCAGCGAACGCGCACCGTGCTTGAAATGCTTTACCTCGCAGAAGGCCGAGGCAATCGCGGGGTGCATAAATCCGCCCTTGGGTGGCTGCCCGGAACCTTCGAAGGCCAAACGCTTTTTGAGCATTCCATGAAGCATCAGCGCACGACGGAGGATGTACCGGTCCTGGTCGGATGCCTCGTCCTCGGGACGGTTGATGCCACGGACATTGAGATGAGCACGCAGACGGCTGATAAAGTCCGGCCCTTTCGCTTCCACGAACGAGGGATTCCGCAACCGGCCGTTGAACTCCTCGAAACTGCGGTTGATGCCGCCGGCAAACACCAACACGCAATGTCCCAACTCAAACTCGTTGCTGCCGTCGTTGAACTTGCCATCCTGCATCGGGGCCAGAAAGTATTTCAACCAACCGAAGGGCCGACCCTCGAACGCGCTGTCGAACTCGTCGAGAAAGACCACGGGGATGGTTTTTTTCAGGCACTCATTACGAACCACGTGGAAGGCTCCCACCAAATCCCTCAACGAAGTGAACTGGCTGAAGTTGAAGGTAAGAGGTCGCTTGGAAAATTGGGGCGTGCCAGCCGCGATGTGCCCCGCCACCGCCTTGACGCCGAACGATTTTCCCGCCCCCGGCGGCCCAAAGACCGCAATGTTCAAGGGCCGCTGGCGATCAGGATTATCGGCGTAACGCAGAAATGCTTGGTGCAGCGCCAAGAAATCCTCGACCTCGCGTCGATCCACGGGCGTGAGATTACCGAGTGAAAGGATCGGCAGCGAGTTCGCCGGTTTGGTCGAGGGGTCCGTGAGCCACTTCACGGCGCGTTCGAGGAAGCGTTGTTTGCGCTGCAACTGGGTCTCATCGTCGTCGACTTTTTCGTCCAGAAAAGCTTGCCGGATGATAAACCATTGGTTGCGATGGGAAACCGCCACCTGAGTCGGCACTTCCACCAAGGCCACCTCGCTCGCACGATAATCGGTGATGCTTCCCTGCCAGGCGCGCAGATAGGCCGCGCAATGCGCCCACTGCCAAGAGGCCACTTCCTTCGGCCCCCAGTCCGCATCCACCTTCGGCTTTTTGGCAGGATCCTCCCGCTTTTGTTGAAAGAAAAATTCCAGGAGGCCGTGGTCAAAGTAAGCTTTTTGCCAGAGGATCGAATCCTTGACCGCCGCGCGCACACAAGCGCCGACCGACGAGGCGTCGAATGGTCCGGCGGGTCTTTCCTGGATGGCTTTGCGCAGACCCGTGGCGACGGAGGCACCGATGATGCCGTTGTAGCCGTACATGATGCCCATGCCGGAATCATCCAGCGGGGCGGGGCGGTCCCGATGAAAGCACAGGAATGCTTCCTCGGAAGCGGCGGGCACGGGCGACCCCGAGACGCCGAGGTGATAAATCACGGCGGCGGAGCTGTTGATGCGCACGACGATCCACGTTTTGTTCAACTCGTCTTTGTCGTCGTCATCAAGGGCAAGTTCCGCCAGTGCCAGCGGTCTGGACTCGTCGTTTTTGCCCGTGGCGAGGCCGAGGAATTTCCGGAGCCTCAAACCGAGCGCGGGTTCCTGGCCGTAACCTCGCCAGTCGCGCAGCAGATCGACAACAATCGCTTCGTACGAGAGGGCGCGGCGAATGCGCGCTTCGGGGCAGACCTCCCAAAGACTGACCACCACCACCCGCGCTGCCGTGGGCTGCGCGAACCGCCGGGGAGCGATATCATGATTGTCTTCATCGGTCGCCCGGCCGATCTGAACGTGCGCCAAGCACGGATTACTCAGCGGATTTCCGCCGTGGCTCGAACCTTCTTTGATTTCGTTGGAAGAAACCCCGATCACATGAATTAACACGCTGCGTTGGGTTTTGATCCGCGGCAGTTTCGGCTCTTCCAACGGCTCCTGGCTGTGCAGCGTCACCTCCTCGGGCTCCCCGCCGCAACGCAGACAGGGTAATTTCGCTTGGTTCCTCGGGTCGTCGCCGTGTTTGGCTCGAACCTTCTTCATGGTGAAAACCCGGGAGAGTTGCTTGCCGGCGCTAAAATCGTGGACGTCTTGGAGAGCGACGAACGGGAGCAGTTTTGCATCCAGATCGTCTTCCTCCAGCAGTTCCGCCTCCTGATACCCGCGCTCGCGGATGAGCATGGCGCGGCACATCGCCGCCACCGAGTCCGAACCGCTGCGCATGAGAAAAATCTGGGCGCGGTTCGGCGTTTTCCAGCCCTTGAGGTTGATGCTATGGGCGGGCAGCTTGAAATCAATGCTCATGCTGTCTCCATCCACGACGATCTGGACCTCGTCCTTGCTGGAGCCAGCAGCCTTGGCGTGCTGAGCAGACCTGGATTGACGGCGAATCGGCACCGACGAAACATCGGGAGCGGCCGGGGCACCTGATTGCGGATCAGTCATGGGTTTGAAGAATGGTTTCCGCCCTGCGCGCGCAGGGCTTCGGTGATTTTGTTCAGCATGTCCTGCGCGACAGGTTTGACGGCTCTGAGCTTTTCGCCGAGGGCAGCCGCGCGGATGTTCTCCGGTCCGTCACGGCGGATTTTCTGGTATTCCGCCGCGTAAAGCTGAGCGATCTGGAGGCACAAGAGCAGTTTATCCTGGATGAGCTGATGAATCCGCGCGATCTCCTTGCCCGAGCCCATTTTCCCGACGGAGCGCCGCCGGGAACGCGCGCCGCAACCGCGCAGCAATTTTCTCCATGTAAAATATTCCATGCCCGGGATGTCTTCCTCGCCGTGGAGGTCGAAGAAGTCGTGCCGGGCGGGAATCCCCGCGCCCCGGCGCGCCCGTTCCTCGGCGGCTTCGAGAGAGGTGATCTCTTGGAGTAGATTACGAGCCAAGCTCGGGCTGCGGGTATTTTTATCGATGCCGAAAAGCCACGAGCCGGTACAGCCATAACCGGACGCGTGGGCCGCGACCGTCGGCGTCCTGGCCGTTGGCGGGAGGTCGAGCGGGACGGCATGGAGAAGGACATCCACCATCGACTTGTCGGCTGCCTCGCATAGGCGCAGGCACATGATGACCTGCTCGCACATTTCCAACAGGTCGTCGTAAGTGGGCTGGAGGTCACCCGGCTGGTAGGTGGACGGCGCTCCGCCCGCCTTCCTACCCAGGGATGAATCGGCCGGACGGAAAGGGGCCTCGCGCAAATGTTGGATCAGACGGCGGATGATCTCGCGGTATCTGGGCAGCTTTTTTTTGCTTGAACCACGGCTGATCTTATCAATTTCGGCGGTGGCATCGGGCGTGCGAAATTCGGAATTCTGGAAGTGTTTGCACAACGTGCGCAGGCGCTGCTCAAGGTCCGCGACCGGATTTCCGGCGGCCTCCGTGTCCAAACCGGCCGGCGCGCCAGCGGGGAAAAGCGGCAGCGCCACCAGCGCAGGTGGAGAATAGGCGGTCGGTTTGGGAGGCGGCGGACCCGCCGCGCGCCAGTCGTCGCGTCCTTCCTCGGAGAGCTCCTCGTCCTTGGCGCCGCAGAGGTCCCAGCGGTCAAGATCCGCGACGGATTGAAGCGTGCTGTAAAAATGATGGGAGAAAAGGCTGTGGCGGGTGGTCTCCACTGTCCCCCGGGCGGGCATGAGCCCTTCCAGCACGAGGAGTTGCAAAAACTGGACGGCACGAAGGCTGGCGGTCGCCGAGTTCGCCGCCTTCTCGCCGCTGACCAGGAAATCCTCCGGCGCACCGAAGGCCCACGCTAATTCGAGAAAAACACAAACGCAATTTTCCCGCGTGGCCATGTCGAACGAGAAGCCCCAACGCTTGCCGTGCCCGTTCGCGGCGAGCGCGGCCCGGACCTCCGGACGCGTGAGCAGACCGAAAATCGAGGTGCTCTGATCGGACGGGCACAGGTCGAAGCCATCGCCTGCTAGTTCCACCCAGTATCGTGGAGTGCTGCCGACCAAATTTGTCCAGGCGGTCTTGACCCCCGCTTTTCCGATCTCGGCGGAATGCTTCCGAGACCCGGCGTCCGGCTCGTCTTTCGGCCCGTCAACCGCATAATAATTTTTTAACGCCACCGCTGCACTCGGATCAACCGCATCCATGACGTTGAACAGCGTGACCAAGGGACCCTCGGGCGCCTGGAGGAGCATCTTCAAGTTGACGCAAAATAACCCGTAGTCGAGGTAAGCCGGCACGGCGTAAAGGCCGTTGCCCGTATCGCCGCGGGCCTTTTCCAACTCGCAGATCCAGTATTCCTGCCAGGACACCGGCAGCGCCGCCTCTGCCCGGTCGGCACCGGTGGACGCGGGATCGGCAGCGGCGGGCTGCAGGTTCCACATCGGCTCGAGATTCATCACCGGGGTTTCGTTGCCGATGGACTGCGCGCGCAGCCACCACTCGTCCAGACTGATGATTTTAAGGTCCGCCGGTGGGAAGCGGGTGGGCGAGGCGGTGTCTTCGAGCGTGCGGCCGATCTCGGAGCGTGAGAAATCCAACGTCTTGAAACGCAGGTTGCTCAACTGGGAGAGTTGGTGGACGAGCCACTGGTTGAAGGTGCGCTGCGGGTTATTCTCGCGGAAAAGTTTGAGCAACACTTCGGCGGGTTCGGCGTGGTTGCGCAGCAGGCCGTTGAACGTGTCCAGCGTGGCGAGCACCCGCAGAACGCGCTTATCCTTCTGCATGGAGAGTTCGCGCACGTTGCGGTCGGGCAGCCCGGTGGATTTCAGCACGAAAACGATCCGGCGGATTTCGTCCTGGATGTTGATCTGCCTGATCGTGATGATGTTCTCCGCCGCCACGGTGACGCTCTGCACGGTGAAGGGTTCGTTGCCGGAGGAGAGTTCGTAGGCCATGAACACGGTGGGCCGCGGCAGATTGTTCATCCTGAAGATCGGATGGTGGTCGATCACCACGCCGATGGCCTCCAGCATTTTCGCGGCGTCCGCGCGCTCGAACATCGTCAGCCATTCGGAAAGTCCGTCGAAGGCGATGCGCAACGGCTGAAACTTCTCCAGAGCCCACTTCAAATGGGCCATCAAATGGTTAAAATCGAAGTGAGACTGCGTGAAACCGAGCACCGCGACCCACCCGTCGTAGGAGACCAGATCCGGCGGCATTTTGTCGGCCGGAAATTGTGCTGCCCAAGCTGCCTTGATTTTGTCGGCCGGAAACTGTGCCGCCCAGGCTGCCTTGACCGTGTCGTGGGCGTCCGGACCCAAGCACACGAAGAGATTGCGCATGTCTTGGCGCTCCGGGCGGGAGTGAGGACGTTCTACTTTTCTGAGTTTATAGCCCTGATTTAGGTCGCAGAACTCCTGCGCGTCTTGCAAGAGGAACTGCATGCAGATGCTCGTCTTGCCGGAGCCCACGGGTCCCGCGAGCAGGGTGGTGCTGCCCGGGCGCAACCTTTCCTTCCCCGCCTTCTCCGCACGGACGGAACCGGGCTGGAGCCAATAATCCGGATCGCTGTTGATGATCTCGTCCAGACCTTCCGTGCCGGTGTGGAGATGATTTTCAGGCTGATTCCACTCGTCTTGCCTCTGTTGATACGCAGGGTCCTGGCCGGGAAGGTCCTGTTGACTGAGCATGAGGCGCGGGCGCGTAAAGATTACGACGGTTCCCCAGTGTTTCTCGTCCTGCCAACGCGCGTTTGCTTCGACTTGAGCCCGGTAAGCCGGGTGCCGCAGCCACTCGTGCGAGGTGCGGTCGGTGATGATCGCCCACGAATGCTCGCCGGGGATAATGTTGACCCCCTGGGATTTGACGACTTCCAGCACGCGGCTTCGCCGACCCATGGGCAGAGATTTGTGAGACAAGCGGAAAACGATGTCGGCCAGGTAATCCTCCACGGTTGAGCCTTGGCCAAAGGAGCGATCTGGATGGTCCTGCTCGGCCAACAGGATGGTCAGCGCGAGGTGCTGCTGGCCAAACATCGAGCGCAGCCTGTGGAGAATTTCGTGCGTGTGACGGCGTTCATCGTTGGCCGCGCACCCTTTGAGCAGGGCGGTGATGCTGTCGACGATCACGATCACATCGCATTCTTCGATTTGGGATTCGCTGGGCGAGAGACTCTTGGAAATGCGGTTGAAGACGTCGTTGACCAGTTCCTCGGGTGTGGGCACGGGCCGGTCGACCGCTGGCTCGGGTACCACGACGTAGAAGTTATCCTTGTCAGGCTCTTTCTTCTCGATCTCGAAAAGGAAATTGATCTTGTCGTCAGTGATGGGGACGCCATTTTGATCCTCCTGGGCAAACCAACCCAGCGGATGGTACATTTTGCGCAGCCGACTTAGGTTAATCTCCGAACTAATGAAGTAGACGATAGGCAACTTGAGGATCGGTCTATCTTGCCCGTGGTTTTCGGGAGGCAGCATCATAAGCGAGCGTACCAGCGAGAGCGCAAAGGTCGTCTTGCCAGCGCCCGGCGGGCCGGAAAGCAACAATGTGCTGCCGAAGGGCAATCCAATTCCGGGGGCGTCCTTCTGATGCTCAACAAACATTTCCTCGAATCCTAGGATGCTTGGCCGTATCGGCTTCGACGGAGTGGAGGAAGCCGGTGTGGCAGCAGGCTGCTCGGACATAAAGGGGATTGAAGAAGGATCTGGGCAAATTGCCGCGCAGCCGCCGTTATAAGATACAAAAATCCGACCCGCAAGCGGATTTAGAAATATTTGCTGGTTCGCAAATCGTCTTGGCGATAAATGAACGAGCTTGGGTAGATGTAGGTAGTGTTTAAGCGATAGTTGTTTGCTTGATGGCGAGATTGTAGCCAGTGATGAAGAGGTGGATGACGTCAAGGTGGCGTTTAACGTTCTTGGAGAAAGGTTAGGCCCGGCGTACCAGGCGGCTGACGCAGGCACGCAAGGTGCCAAACCAGCGTTCCGCGTGGTTAATTTCGTCTTCCTCCTTGCTGCAGAAGCGGTGCGCGCAGGAGAAGCCCCTTAAAGTCCAGCCAAAAGTCGCTGTGGATCGCAAGACGACGGTAATCATGCGGCAGGTTCGTATGCAACTCGCAGACGCTTCGCTGGCTGGGTCAAAGGCGGCGTCCCGCAACGCGCCATGGTGGCTTGGTCCCTGCAGGCGGCCAAGCAGGGCGCGCTCTGCCTGAGCCTGGCTCTGGTGGACTCGACGGCCGTGCGTGCTCACCAGCACGCTGCCGGAGCACGCAAAAAAAC
>CAXUGY010000002.1:0-208534 GCA_964250695.1 uncultured Chthoniobacterales bacterium
AAGGTTTCGTCGGCTTCCACGATGCCCTTCATCTTCTCGATGGAGCCGTTGTGCATGATGTACCGAATCCTGTGGAGCAAAAACCATGCGGTCTTCTGGGTGATTCCCAAGGCCCGGTGAATCTCGTAACTGCTGATCCCGTTTTTCGCGTTCAGGATCAGCCAGAATGCGCACATCCACTTGCCGAGCGGCAGGGGCGAATCCTCGAAGATCGTGCCGATCCTGACGCTGAACTTCTTGCGGCAATCCCGGCACTTCCAAGTCCGGTTGGCGAGCACATAGGGATTCATGGCCGCACAGTGGGGACAAACCGGCTCCCCGTTCGTCCAGCGCATCGCCTTGACGAACTGAAATGCGTTCTCTTCTTGGGTGAAATAGACGATGGCTTCTTGGAGGGTGGCAGGTAATGGCGTTTTCATATCCGCAACATGGCAGAGAGCGTAGTCCTGTCAAGTATATTATTACCGGTCCTTCGACTGCGGCTTACAGCCTCCGCTCAGGATGACAGAAGTTTAACACAACGACCGTTACACAAAGCGGCTTCAATCCGCCAGCAACGCCTCGTGGTCAATCGTCGCCAGCCGGTGCCGGTGCGCGCCGA
Organism: uncultured Chthoniobacterales bacterium; assembly: GCA_964250695.1. GTDB lineage: Bacteria > Verrucomicrobiota > Verrucomicrobiia > Chthoniobacterales > SZAS-18 > CAHJWO01. The sequence continues at coordinate 602 of CAXUGY010000002.1, forward strand.
GCCTCGGGATGCAGTCGATCAATGCCCGCGTGTACGGATGCTTCGGCGCACGCAGCACTTCCCCCGTCGGACCTTCTTCCACCAGACGCCCCCGGAACATCACGGCCACCCGGTCCGCCAGCCCGCCGATGATGCTGAAATTGTGCGTGATCAACAAAATGCTCATCCCGAAGCGGCCCTTCAAATCCTTCAGCAGGTCAATGATCTGCCGCTGCACGGTGGCGTCGAGCGCGGTGGTCGGCTCGTCGGCCACGAGCAGGGTCGGGCGGCACGCGAGCGCCATGGCGATCATCACCCGCTGGGCCATGCCGCCGCTGAGCTGATGCGGGTACGCGCCGAGACGTTTTTCGGGTTCCGTGATGCCGACTTCCGCCAGGGCGCGGACGATCTCGGCGTCTTGGGTGCGGCGGTCGCGGCCCACGTCGGGCCGGTGCAGCGCGAGGACTTCGCTCATCTGCCGCCGCACGGTGAGCACCGGGTTGAGCGAGGTCGCCGGGTCCTGGAAAACATACGCGATCTGCCCGCCGCGCACCGTCCGCAGTTCCCGCTCGGACAGCCGCAACAAATCGCGCCCGTCGAGCAGGATTTCGCCGTGCTCGTAGCGCGCCGGCGGCTCGGGCAGCAGGCGGGTCATGGCCAGCGCGGTGACGCTCTTGCCGCTGCCGCTCTCGCCGACCACCGCCAGCGTCTCACCCACGCCGATCCGGAAGCTGACGTCGTCCACCGCCAGTGCGCCGGTCGCCGCGTTTTTCCCGTGAGCGAAGCGGATCGTCAATCCGCGCACTTCGAGCAAAGGAGGGGCATCGGCCATCGGCCCGAGTCTACTAGACTTCTGACAAAAGTGCCCATCGAAAGCCGGAAGTTGTCCGCAGATTCCGCAGGTTTTCGCAGATTGAGAAGAAAAAGAGGGTGCTGCTCTCCTGCCCTGGTTCCAAATCTGCGGCATCTGCGGACCATCCCTGATTTTGTCAGAGCTCTACTGCATGGCCAGCAGGCCGCGCAACGTTTCGGAATCCGCCGGGTAGCTCAGCACCCGCGACACGCTCGCCACCCGGCTGATGTCCGCCTGCCGGAACGCCTTGCTGGAGGAATCCATCACGGTCAGGAACTGGTAGTCGGTTTTGTACCGGTCCAGGTCGTACCAGCGGCAGAACACGTCGTTGGCCACGCTGTGCGACGACGTTTCGTTGGCCGAAAACAACGTGATGATGAGATTGTCGGACCGCGTGTTCTGGCGGGTGTAGAAATCCGTCTTGATGCGCCGTCCGAACCGGCCCTCGATGGTGTAATCCTCGATGTTGTCGGGGCGTTCCTGGTGCAGAAAGGCCGCGAAAATCTGGCGGAAATCGGACTGCGCGCGGAACGACTGCGTGTAGTGCAAATCCGCCGCGCGCACGCACGCCTGGGCGAGGCGCATCACGGCGTCCGCGAGGTGGTCGTCGCTCTCGACCGGCACGCACAACTCGCCGTTGTTGTCGGCGATGCGCAGCGTGCGGCAGATGTCGGCGAGGATCTGCTGCCGTTTCTCGTAGCCTTCGATGTAGATTTGCAATTCCGCGAGCATGGCCGCCGTCTGGCCCTGGTCGGTGAGCCGGGTGGATGCGAAGAGGTCCAGTTCCGGCTGGTAGAACAGCTCGACCCGCGTGCCGTTGGGGTAGAGCAGCGGGGTCGTGATGCGAAACGTGCCGTCGGATAGGGGGGCGCACTCCTTGGCCAGCGGGTAGGCGGCGAGTTTTTGTTGGAGGGATTTAACGTCGGAAAACATGCTGGTTTGTGTACGGTTGAAAACGTCAATGGGATGAAATTCCGCCGCGCCAGCGTCGTCGTCCTTTCAGGGAGGGATGGTTTTCCGAGCCAGTCCCTGGAATTTCTGGGAAGGCGTCCGGCAATAGGCACGATCATTCAGAAACATCAGCGACTGGTTCGGGAGAACCATCCCTCCCTGAACAACTTCACGCAAACCGGTCGTCCGTCCAGGGTGCTGTAGCCGTGCCCCTTCTGGAGATGCTGACGAATCCTCCGATTCGTTTCTGCTCCGCCGACAATATTTTGCGTTTTTGGTTGACTTCGTTTGGCGGGTAGTGCAAAACCCGTGACAATTCGGGTGCCAGGGTTTAACTACTGATGAAAATTTATCGTCTTGCGGCTATTCTAGCCGTCTCCGCGTCGAGCGTTCTCGTGGTCGGTGCAAACCATGCCAAAGCGCAGGTGACGTTGCTGGACGGCGGGTTTGAACTTCCCGCGCTCGCCGCCAACAGCTTCGTGGCGGGCGGGGGAGCGAGTTGGACACCGACCGGCTCCGTGTTCGTCATTTCCAACGACTACAACTCCTATGGTAACACGCCATACGGCACGCAATACCTCGATCTCAACCAAGGTGGCACGTCCGATTCGCAGACCGTCGCGGGATTTATCGCTGGGCAGACCTACGTGCTCGGCGCGAACTTTGCCGAGATTCTTCCTAGCGTTACCCCACAATTCACCCTGTCCGTTTCCGGTGCGGCGGTCGCCAGCAGCACGTTCACGGGGGCAATCAGCACCGGTCCTTACGGCGCGGGGGTTTTTCCTTTCCAGTCGGCGGTGATCGTGTTCACCGCGCTGACCTCGGGAAGCGCCACGATCACGCTGACTAACAGTTCGGGCTCGGCGTCGGCCGGGATGAACTTCCCGGCCATCGCGGTGGACAACGTTTCTCTCTACGGCGGCTTGGCCCAGCCGCCGGTCATCCCCGAACCCACGACCGACGTGGCCGTCTTGCTCGGCGCGGGTGGCTTGTCGGCAGTGGCATTTCGCCGCCGCGCCCGGCAGACTTGATCTGCGGCCCGGCTCCCTCCCGGGCCGTTTACTTTTCGGGACTGACCTTGCGCTGTGACCGCTTGGCGTCGAGGGCCTTGATCTCGTCGCGCAACTGGGCGGCGCGCTCGTAGGCTTCGTGTTCGATGGCGCTTTCCATCTCGCGGCGCATCTTGTCGAGCTTGCTCATCGGACGCTTGGCGCGCAACTCGTCGCGCCATTCGTCGAGGAAGGACAGCTCCGCGCTCTTTTCGGCGGCCTCGCTCTGCTCGTGCTCGGCGTAGAACGCCACGATCGAATCGCGTCCGTGGTCGATCTCGCGCAACGCGGCGTCGAGCGCCTTTTTCTCCAGTTCGATGCTCGCCTTGGCGCGCGTGTTCATCATCAGCACGTAGGGGATGAACTGGTCGAACGCCCAGGTGATGTCCTCGCGTTCGGTGTGCGCGCGCACGAACGCGAACAGGTCCAGGTTGCGCTGGGTGTCGCGGACCACCGACGCAAAATCCTCCAGTTGGAACAGGCTCAGGTAGCGGTGGTAATACTGGATGCCCTCCTGCTGCAACTCGCCGCAATCCTCCGCCGAGAGCTTGTACGTCTCGTCGCTTTCCTCGGCGGCACGGGCGCGGTGCTGGTGGAAGGTCAGCAGCGACTCGTAACCCTTCGGACGCTTGCCGTCGGGACGGCCCTTCATTTCCATCTGGATCAGGCCCAGGTCGAGACGCAACTGCACCTTTTCCTGGCCGTCGCTGCCCGTGATCTTGCGCACCTTGATCTGGTTCGGCTCGTGCGGCCAACCGTCGAGCAAATCGTTGAGGTCTTGGCTCATGTCAGCAGATTACGCGTGCGCCGCCCCGGCGAGTTCGCGCGCCTCCTCTTCGGATTCGGCGGGCGGCTCCATCGTGCCCTTGTATTTGGACGGCTCCTCGGTCACGCCGAAGTTTTCCCGCGACAACTCGGCGATGCGCGCGAGTTCGTCGGCGCCGAGCGCGGGCGCGTCGGTGGTCCCGGCAAATTCGACGAGTTGCTCCTCGTTGTAGATGTTGGGCAGCGTGGAGGCCGTGCGCTCGTCGGCCAGCAGCCACAGCAACGCGGCCTGTCCGAGCGTGCGGTCCGGCCCTTCGAGGAAACGCAGTCGGTCCACTTTCTTGATGCCGTTGAGCAGCCACGAGCGGGGCCGGTGGACGCGGTGGTCGGTCGGCGGGAACGTCGTTTCCTCGGTGTAACGGCCTTCGAGCATCCCGCTGGAATGCGGCACGCGGACCAGGAACATCGTGTCCTTGCCGGTGCGCGCGGCGGCCTCGTGGATGGAGCGTCCCGGGTGTGGCTCCAGCAGGTTATAGATGTGCTGCACGCTGGTGACGTTGCGCCGTTCGATGGCGCGGATGCCTTCGTACATCCAGCCGATGGCCGGACCGAGCGCGAAACCCGAGTAGCGCACCTTGCCGGTGGCGACGAGTTTTTCGAGGGTTTCCCAGATGGCGTCGTCGTTGACCTCGTCCATGCTGATGTTGTGAAGCTGGAGCAGGTCGATGCGGTCGGTCTTGAGGCGGCGCAACGCGTTCTCGGTGGCGAGGGTGAGGGCTTCGGGCGAAAAATCGTGCGGGATGGCGCGCTGGCCCCGGCGTTCGTCGCCGCCGTGGTTGGCCACGTCATAGCCGATCTTGGTGGCGATGACAATGTCGTCGCGGCGGGTGGGGAACGCCTTGGCGATGAGTTCCTCGCTCAGGCCGTTGCCGTAGGTGTCGGCGGCGTCGAAGAGCGTGACGCCCAGGTCCAGCGCGCGGTGCATGAGCGCGACGGCCTCGCCCTCGGTGAACTGGCCCCACCAGCCCGTCGAGATCGTCCACAGGCCGAAGCCCACCGCGCTGACCGTCAGGTCCGTGTTCCGATAAGTACGGAATTGCATAATGACCCTTACTTTAACGAGAACTGAAAAAAGCGAAAGGGACTTTGCTTTAAGCTTGGTGTCGGAAGAAATTCAGGAACGGTCCGCAGATTACGCAGATTTCCGCAGATTGGAAGAGGGGGAAAAGAACCCGGCTCTCTTTCTTCCGGCATCTGCGGAAATCTGCGGAATCTGCGGACAACCTTCTGCTCTTGGCAGCCGTAGCTTTCATCATGCCCGAACTCTCTACCTCCGCCCTGCTCATCATCGGGCACGGCTCGACCGTCAATCCCGATTCCGGCGCGCCCAGCCTCGCGCACGCCGCCGCCATCCGCCGCCGGGGTTTGTTCGCCGAGGTCGCCTGCGCGTTCTGGAAAGAGGAGCCGGGGTTGCGCGACTGGCCGCTGCTCTTCGACCCGGCCATCCGCGACGTGTACGTGGTGCCCAACTTCATCAGCGAAGGATATTTCACCCGGACCGTCATCCCGCGCGAACTGGAGCTGGACCGCCTGCCCGACGGCACGCCCGCGCCGACCACCGTCCGCGCCGACACCGCCCAACGCTGGCACTACTGCGAGCCGGTGGGCAACCACCCCTCCATGACCGAACTGCTCCTGCGCCGCGCCCGGGAAGCCGCCCCCGGCGTGCCCGAGGCGGAGACGAGCCTGCTCATCGTCGGCCACGGCACCGGCCTCAACGACAACAGCGCCTTCGCCGCCAAGGAGCAGGCCGCGCGCATCCACGAGCTGGGACGGTACGCCGCCGTGCTCAACACCTACATGGAAGAGCCGCCGCTCATCGCCGACTGGCCGACTCTGACCAGCACGCCGCACGTGGTCGTCGTGCCGTTTTTCATTTCCGACGGCCTGCACAGTTACCAGGATATTCCCGTGCTGCTGGGCATCGAGAGCGAAATCACCGCCTCGGCCAGCGAACGCTTGCGCCAGGGGGAAGTTTTCAGCGAAAACCCGCGCCACCTGCACGGGCGTTCACTCTATTACGCGAGCGCCATCGGCACGGAGCCGCAGTTCGCGCAGGTGATCGTCGCCCAGGCCGAGGCGTTTGCCCCGGACGCCGCCGGAACCCTGGCCCATGCGTGAGTTTCTGATCGGTCAAATCCGGGTCCGGTCACTGGCAGGCGGGCACGAATTGCGCCACCGGCACGACGCGGACTGTCCGCCCGAAACGCTGGCGGCGCACCACGACCCCGAAGACGCCGCCGCGCTGGCCCTGTACGACGACGCCGGGGCGTACCGGCCCCTCAAAACCGCGCCGAACCTGCGGCGGGGCTGGCGGCTGGCGGTGGCGGACGCACGGGCGTTGCGGCTGGCGCTGGGGTTGTTTTATCCCGCACGGATGCGAGCCTTCGAGCGGTTCCAGGCGGGCGACCTGCCCGTCACCCCGTTGCGCGACACGCTCAACCGGCAGACGGGCATGTACCGCGTCACCGGCAAGATCACCGACGAACAGGCGGACGCGCTCGTCGGCCGGTTCTGCCGGTCGGACGGCGGGTGCCTGCGCACGATTCTCTGGCGGCGCGACGCGGCGGGCACGCTGCCTTCCACGCGGCTGCCACCGCCAAAGTTCGACCCGGCGGTTGACCAGGACGGCGGCGGGAGGGCCGAGGGCGAGGGCTTCGTCCCGCTGCTCTGTCAGGAAGCGTGCAATCTGCTCGTGGCCGAGGCGCGGGCCGTGGTCAAAGGACAGGCCGCAACGGAAAAGGAGCAGGGCTGACGCAGCGGTAACCGCTGGCAAGCTCACGTCCAAGATGTTATCTGACGGAGCGCGGCAAATCCTGTGATCGAAATATCATGGCCAATCCGTCCGAACAACTCACGCCGCGACTGAGGCGCTGGGGCACTTTCCACGAACTCGACGGCGCGCCGTTGCGCCGCGTCGTTGGCCGCGCTCCCGGCGGCAACCTGCTCGACCAACTCGACGAACTCAACGCCGCGTTACGTGAACTGGCGGGTAACACACTTCCCACTCCCGATGCCCGGCGCGTTCGCAAATCTGTTGGGAAAGTTAAATGAGGCTGGCGTGCGCTATCTGGTGGTCGGCGGCGTGGCCGTGTGCCTGCACGGCTATCCGAGAGCCACGCAGGACATGGACATCCTCGTCGAGGCGACCCCGGAGAACGCGCGCCGCCTCATCACGGCGTTGAGCGGGTGGGGCGAGGGGCACGCCAGCGAACTGTCGGAATCCGATTTTTGCCCGCCAGAACTCGGCTCCGTGCGCGTAGGCGAAGATTTCGTGCTGGATATCTTCACACTGATGCGTTCGCGCGCGCTCGATGCCAACCTCGATTACGCGGCTTTGGCAGCCGACGCGCAAAGCTTACCCTTAGCGCAGGGAGGCCAGGTTGCGTTTGCCTCGGCGTCCCGCCTGATCGATTTGAAGCGCGACAGCGGGCGACCCAAAGACGAAGCCGACGTAGCCATGTTGAGTGAAATCCTGCTTCATCGCAGCCAGAGATCGCCGGTAAGTTTGGATCAACTCGAGCCGACGGCTGATCACACCGGTGAACGCGACCAGGATCAAGGTGAATGGCCGGGGGAGCCAAGACAGTGAAGCGATGCCGAATGGGCGAGGGAACGACACTTCCAAGCCACGGCCCGTAGAAGGTGGGCGGACGCCGGCGGCGAGAACCGGCCCCGCTTCGTGGCGCACCGGCCCGCGGGACAAAATATCACCCTAAATTAGATTGTTCCACGGTTCGGATGCAATCAGCAGCTTCTGCGATGGCGGCGGCCCGCCAGAGTAAACGGGGTCGCAACCGATCTCCGGCGAGGCCCACGCGCGGCGAAAAGCGAGAGGCCGTCGTCCCGTAAAATTGTGCTCGGCAGACGACCGAAAACGGGTATGGTGCGAACTGTCCTGCACAAGTATCGGCTTGTCTGACCCCAAGCATTGCCCTACGTTGTACAAGTCTGAGGGAGCGCACGTCGCAGGAATATGCAAACGGCCACGCCTGTTGAACATCCACTGCCGCAGAAAGTCGCGATTGTCCACGACTGGCTCCCCGTTTACGCCGGGGCGGAACGCGTGTTGGAACAGATCATCCGGATTTTCCCGCAGGCGGAATTGTTCAGCATGATCGACCTGATCCCGCCGGGCCAGCGGGGCTTTCTGCTTGATAAGAAGGTCAACACGTCGTTCGTCCAGAAGCTGCCGCCGTGGGCGCGCGCACGTTACCGGGCGTTCCTGCCGCTGATGCCTTTCGCGGTCGAGCAGTTCGACCTTTCCGGGTATCCGCTGGTGATCTCCAGCAGCTACGCCGTGGCCAAGGGAATCATCACGGGGCCGGACCAACTGCACGTCTGCTACTGCCACTCACCCGTCCGCTACGCCTGGGATTTGCAGCACCAGTACCTGCGCGAGGCCAAGCTGGCGGCCAACAGCATCAAAGGGCTGATCTCGCGCGTGATCCTCCATTACTTGCGGTTGTGGGATGGGATCGGCCACCAGCGGGTGGATCGGTTCGTGACCAACTCGCAGTTCGTGCGCAAACGCCTGAAGAAATTCTATCGCCGGGATGCCTCGGTGGTCTACCCGCCCGTGGACACGGAATATTTTACACCGGGAGAGCGGAAGGAAGATTATTACCTGACGGTTTCGCGGCTGGTGCCATACAAGATGGTCGGCGCGGTGGTGGATGCGTTCGCGCTGATGCCTGACAAGGAACTGCGTGTCATCGGAGCCGGGCCGGACCTCGAGAACATTCGCCGCCGCGCCACCCCCAACGTGAAGATGATGGGTTACCAGCCCAACGACGTGCTGCGGCGCGAGATGCAGGGCGCCCGCGCGTTCATCTTCGCCGCCGAGGAGGATTTCGGCATCGTGCCCGTCGAGGCCCAGGCCTGCGGGACGCCCGTGATCGCGTTCGGGCGAGGCGGGGCCAAAGAGACCGTGGTGCCGGGCCGGACCGGGATGTTCTTTTATGAACAAACCCCCGAGGGGATCTACGCGGCGATCAAGGAGTTCGAAGCTTTGCTGGACCGCTTCGACAGTCGGGTGATCCGTGAGCATGCCGAACAGTTCTCGTGCCTCCGGTTTCGTGAGCAGATGGAATGGGAGGTGCGCCGGTTTTGGAACGAGTTCGCGCAGAACTTTCCGACCGTGGTGCATTAGACCTCTTTCACCCTTCCTGAAATCTCACGCCAAGCCGCCAAGCCGCCAAGGAAAAGAGGAGAAGGACAAAAAGGGGGGTTCGAAGGCGCATGACGAAAGAGGTCTGTTGATCTACCGGCGCGGCCCAGGGTTCAGCGCAGAATCCGTGCATACACCGCTTCGACATCCTGGACCGTGCGCTCGATGGTGAACCGCTCCGCAACGCGTTGTCGGCCGCGGCGTGCCATGGCAACCGTTTCTTCAGGGTGGCTCAAGAGCTGGCAGATGGCTTCGGCCAGTTGATCCACGTTGCCCGGGGGGACGAGTTGGCCGGTCTGGCCGTGAGTCACGATTTCGGGAATGCCCCCGGCGTCGGTGGCGATGACCGGTTTGCCGGCCGCCATTGCTTCGACGAGAATCTGACCAAACGGCTCGGGCGTGGTCGAAGCCAGCACGAAGACGTCCAGGGCTCGTAGGCGCGCGGGCACGTCGCTGACGAAGCCGGTGAACTCGACGGCCGCGGCGATTCCCAAGGACTCCGCCAAGCGGTGGATCTCGTCTTCGAAGGCGAGATCACTGAACAAGGCGCTGCCGATCACCTGGAAGCGCACCGCCGGGAGCCGCCGGAGCACCTGGGCGGCGGCCCGCAAAAAGATGTCCTGTCCCTTCGTCGAACTGATCCGGCCAATGATTCCCACCGTCGCGGTCTTCCGGTCCTTGGAAAATGTCTCCGGAGGATGAACAAACTCTTCCAACGAAATTCCGGGATAAACCACCCAGGATGGTTGCGCACCGGTCGGGTGGACGGATCGGAGCGTGTATTCCGAGTTGGCAATCAGGTACGGCGGCACGATTCGCGCAAGAAATCGAAAAATCCTCGCCAGCCGTGGCGGCATGTAATCGTCGGTCGGGCCGATGTGGAGATGCCAGATGCACGGCCGCCGGGCCAGGCGGCTCGCCAAGCCACCGATCAGGTCCGCTTTGAGCGAGTGAGTGTGGACAAGGTCGATCCGGTTCGCGCGGATGAAACGGGCCACTCGCCAAACGTGGCTCGCCGTGGCCCAAACCTCATGGAAACGAAAAAGCGCGCCGCCCGCCTGATGGCGAGAGGTCGCCACCACTTTGTCCGAGAGTGGCAAAACGTCCACGGCAACGTCGGCTTCCTTGAGTTGGGCCGTGAGCGGACCGTCGGAAAAAAGCAGCACGCGGCAGTCAAAACGCGCGCGGTTCACCAGACGCACCATCCTCAAAAGCGCGAGTTCTGCGCCGCCCAGAGCCGCGGTGTGGTCGATCATCAGAATCCTCGGACGTTCGTTCATGGTTTGTTCCGCTAGCGGTGAATCTTGTACGGTCCAAGGAATGGCCCGGGAAAACTTTGGGGCAACGCGGCACCCTGGGAGGTGTCGGCGGCCGTCGCTCGTTCTGTCTGCTCCTACGCGGGACGAACGCACAAACGCCGTGCTCCGGCAAGGTGCCGGGGAAAGAAGCGCAAGAAGAGGGGTGCCGACGTTTCGCAGACTTGCGCCAACAATGTCCGGGAACGATACACACTTTTCTTAGGATCGAGAATCTTCGAAGCGCGCAGGCTTCTTTTCTCCCGCTTCCATGAAATATTTATGGTTCGTGTAGGGGTCCGGTTTCGTGGTGGCAGAGCCAGCCGTCAAGCACACGATTCGGACCGCCACGCCATCAACTCGCTCGAGTGGAACAATCACAGGCCCCACACCCAAGTGCCTCGTCGCCCTGGGGTGGTGCCACGACGAGTATCTCGCCCTCTAAACGCCATCGGAAAACCTACAAAATGGCGCGACCAAAAGCGTGTGGAGAAGATGTAAAATTGGCGAAACCACCCGAAAAATCGCAAAAAGAAATGCAGCGCGGAAAGTGGGTTTCGGGTGACCGGTCTACCGTTATTCGACGAAATCATTCAGCTTTTCGGCACGCTACAGATTCGGGCTAGACTTCGATGGCATTGTTCCTGCTCATATTACCATACTCCCTCTAATCATGAACAAACTCCTCCTGAAAACCGCTGCACTTTGCTACCTGGTGTTGATTGGCGACCGCTGCTTTAAGTCCTTTCCGAATTGAAGCCGTATTCGTGCCGCTGAGAGAAGCGGCAGACATTTTATCCTGACGAGAGCTTTCCAAGCAAAATCTCAAACGTCAGAGGAATAGCTTTCCAAAGTGAGCGGAGGCAGGGCAGATTCATCTGCTTTGATTTTCGTGCGCTGGATAGTTTTGGGTGTCATCATGCTGGCCCCGTGGGCGTATGGTTGTACACGGTGGTGGATACTGCCCTGGTTCAGCGCGGTCCTGTTGGCGTGTCTCGGCCTATGGTTGGGCGGCCTTTTGCAAAGACGACGTGGCCCTGCGGGTTCCAGGATTCTGCTGGGATTGGCTGTTTACCTGGCCCTCCACGGATGGCTCTTGATCGCAAACGCGGGTTATCGTTACGACCGTGATCTGCTGCAATTCTTTAAAATCAAGAATTTGCTCGCTCCCTGGCTGCCGGAAGCCATTGACGCCGCTGATGCGGTTCCGATGATGCTCAGGGTGACGGGCTTGCTGGGCGTCATGCTCGTCGCTACCGACGCCGCCCGGCACGCAAGCTGGCGTCGCCATTTGTTCTGGATCATCGCCGGCAGCGGCACTTTGCTGGCCTTGTACGGGCTGATTCAACGATTTTCACCGATTCCCTTGCTCTACTGGGAGCAGGCGGACCTGAGCCACAACCTGTTTGCGACCTATTATTATCACGGGAACGCCGGGGCATTCATGAACCTCGTCTTTCCTTTCGCCTTTGCGGCGGCGATCCGTGGGTTCGCCGTGAAGCAGTCGCCCGGCTTGCGTGCTTTCGGCGTCGCCGCTTTGTTTTTGAATCTGGCGGCGGCGATTGCCATTGCCTCCAAGGCGGCCCAGGTGATTACCGTGGTCCTGCTGGTCAGCTCGGTTATCGCTTACCGGCGTGAAATTTTCCGCCTCGCGGGGGCCGGGGTCTCCCGCCGAAACCAGTGGCTGACCGCAGCCGCTTTGGCGATGCTCTGCCTGGGGGTCCTGGTCCTGTCGGCCGATAGCACGCGGCAGCGTTGGGCGTTTCTGCCCCGGCTGCTCAACTCGGACAACGCGCGGTTGCTTGCCTACAGAGCGTGCCTGCGCATTTTGCCCGACGCTGGATGGTGGGGGATCGGTCCCGGCAATTTCGCCATCGACTTCCCTCATTATACCTACGGGTTGCCAGACGGGATCATGGGAATCTGGAGCTACGCACACGAGGATTATCTGCAGACGGTGATCGAATGGGGATGGGTGGGGGCAGCAGCGTGGGCGGCCATCTTCTTTGGCGCCTTTCGGAGAGGGACGAAGCTGCTTCGCGGGATGCCCGCCGGGACCGCCTCCCTGGTGGAAAATGGCATGACGTACCGATCCGCCTTGCTCGCCCTGCTGGGTGTTGCCATGCACGCCACCATGGATTTCCCGCTCCAGATCGCGTCGATCCAAGTCTATGTCATGGTGCTGGCCGGCTTGTTGTGGCACGTGCCCGCCGTCAAACACTCCGTGGTCCAGGTGGGAACGCACCGGAGCGCGACGGGTCGCACCGCGGCAATTTTCCGCGACCCGAAGCGCCAACCACCGGCGTTCAACGACGATCATCCGGCCTGCTGACCGGCGGCGGTTTTGCGTGGACGACACAGACGAAAAATGGGCCCGGGATGACCCACGTTGAACCGACGGTGAAGCGGCCCGGCCATCCTGACGCGCTGCCACTGACCCGAAGGGCCAGGCCCGTCGTCGCGCGGGTGCCTGAAGGCGGCGGCTTGATGCTTTGTCCGGCATCACCCGTTTCGAGACCCGTCACATTGCGAGCGTCCGCCGGGGTGGTCGGAGGTGCTCCCGCCTGTGCGATGCCGCAGAAAGCGCTGGCGGCAACCAGCGCCCATCCCCACACCCGGACGTTCATACGATGCACTTTAGCCAGGTGATTGCGCCGGGGCAAGGCTGGAGAACGTTTCGTCCCCTGGCCTAGATTCTCAGAAAGAAAAGTCTATACAAGAACTGCCCGACCAGATAGTTCTCCTCCGCGACCGGGCGTTTCAGTCTCTGAAACAGGCTGCAGGAACCGATGTCAGGGAGTCGAGTCAGCAGGGAAAGCTTCGACGAGGGTGTTGCTCAGATCATGGGCAACGGCCAAGTGCGGCAGCTTGGAGTCGTTTCACCTGATTAGTGAGTTCAGAAATTTCTGAAGATTGTAAACGTGGTAAACGAACTGAAAAACGAGCCGCTGGAAAATGCTCAGGGAGCCTCCTTGGAGGAAATGGGCGGTCCCGCGGAAAACTTGGTCCGCTCCAAGCGGGCTGGGATGTGCGACGAACAATGGGAGATGATCGAGTTCTGCGTGCGGTTGGCGCGACTGTTCGGCATTCCAAAATCGGTCGGGGAAATCTTTGGCTTCGTCTTTTGTGCGAGTGCTCCGGTGGCGTTCGAGAACGTCGTGGCCGGCCTCGGCATCAGCGGCGGCTCGGCCAGCCACGGACTGCGGTTGCTCCGCCAACTCGGTGCGTTGAAGCTGACCTACGTGGCGAGGGACCGCAGGGATTTCTACGTGGCCGAAACCTCCGCGCGCCGCTTATTCGCCGGCTTTCTGCACGAAAACGTTCTCCACGAGGCCAACGAAAATCGGCAACGCCTCAGGGAGTTGCATGCCAAACTCAGCGCGGAGGAGCATTGCGACAATCCTAACCTTTTGGGTCGGGTGGAACTGCTGATGGATTGGAACAAACAAGGCTCCACGGCTATTCAAGCCGTGATGGAAATCCTGGGTGCATAGCATCCAAGCAGAGGAATCGGAGCCCACTTTTTACACGGGAACGACGGCGGGGCAGCCGGTTCAAGGCAGCCGCTGCTCGTCGGAAGAGGGAACGCTAACTAACAACGTAAAAACCACAGATAATGAAAATAAGGATGAATGACGCGGCCAAGGGGGCCAGCCACCGAACGGTGACGCCGACGTTGCCTGACGAAGCCCAACCAGGGAGGAAATCGAAGCCACGGGTGGCCATCGTTCATGATTGGCTGGCGATGTACGGCGGGGCGGAACGCGTGTTGGAGCAGATCATCCAGCTTTTCCCGGAAGCGGATCTCTTCAGCATGGTGGATCTGATCCCGGAACACCGGCGGGGATTTCTGATGGACAAAGAGGTGCGCACCTCTTTCCTGCAAAACCTGCCCTCCTGGGCCCGGCAACGCTACCGGGGATTTCTGCCGCTCATGCCTTGTGCGGTCGAACAATTCGACCTTTCGGACTACGACCTCGTCATTTCCAGCAGTTACTCGGTCGCCAAGGGCGTGATCACCGGCCCGAATCAGTTGCACATCTGCTACTGCCATTCCCCCCTGCGCTACGCCTGGGATTTGCAGAGCCTTTACCTGCGGAAGGCGAAACTCACGGCGAATCTGCACGGGCTGCTGACGAAGATTTTTCTCCATTACTTCCGGGTGTGGGATGCGCAGAGCCAACAGCGCGTCGATCACTTCATCACCAACTCCCAGTTCGTCCGCCGGCGCATCGACAAGGTTTACCGGCGTGACGCCGACGTGGTGTATCCTCCGGTGGACGTGAAACGCTTCACCTGCCAACCGGTCAAAGAGGAGCACTATCTGGTGGCCGGTCACATGGTGCCGTACAAGAAAATCGGGTTGGTCGTCGATGCCTTTGCGAAGATGCCCAATCGCCGGTTGAGGGTGTTGGGCAGCGGACCGGAATTCGAGCAAATCGCCCGCCGCGCGACCCCGAACGTGCGGATGCTCGGCTACCAGCCCAACGCGATCCTGCGGGAGGAGATGCAGCGGGCCAAGGCGCTGGTGTTTGCCGGCGAGGAGGATTTCGGCATTTTACCGGTGGAAGCCCAAGCCTGCGGAACCCCGGTCATCGCCTACAGCCGGGGTGGGCTCAAGGAAACCGTCGAGCCAAACAAAACGGGGCTTTTCTTTCACGAGCAGACGCCCGAAGCGATTTGTGACGCGATCAACCAGTTCGAGAGGATGGCCGACTCGTTCAAGCCTTGGGAAATTCGCCGCCACGCGGAACGATTCTCCGCCGAGAATTTCCGGGACAAATTCTGGGCTTTGGTCGCTAAACATTGGTACGAATTCACCGAAGGCGGCGAGTTGCAGGGCACGAACAAGAAGCCCGAACGCACCGAACTGGTAGACCGGCTTCTGCCGACCGGAGAAAACGAAATGGCCGCCGCGTTGCGCTAAGCGTGCGGAAGCATGTTCCGGGGTGAATGGCGACCTCCGGGCGCCATGGGTACCCACTGGCGCCGCCGCCCCCTCGCTTGCCGAGGCCGCCAGGGGAGCGAGTGGCATTCATGGCGCCCGGAGGTCGCCATTCACCCTGACCCCCGAGATGTTTTCTCGGGCATCCTTCGCCGTTTCAACGGCGACCCTGCGGTTGAAGATGCGCTGAAAGGCGCGGTGGATCGCATCGCCTCCCTGTGCTGACGATGGCCGGACTCCGGCCGTTTGCTCCTCTCAAACAGAAGAGCCATCGCTGGAAAGGGGATGCCGGACGGACGTCAACAAGTCCTTCTGCTGGATTTCAGCTTCGACCTGCTGGCCCAGGAAGTTCAGGAGAATGCGTAGACGCTCTTTGCCGGAAAGGATCCGGGTAACCACCGCTTCGAGGCCGCAAAAGGCCCCGGCGACAATCTTCACCTCGTTTCCGATGGCGATTTCCGGGGTGATGACGGTGAGTTGTTGGTCGTTGGTATGCTGTCGCAAGCTCTCGATCACCTCGTCAGGGAGAGTCACATACCGGTCTCCGAACCGCAAAATCCCGGCGACGCCCGCGGCATACTGCACTTCTTTTTGAGAGAACTCCGGCAGGAAGCGGGCAAACAAGTAGCCGGGGAACATGGCCTCTGTAAACCATTTCGCACCGGTGCGTGTTGCCCGTTGCAACCGCAGGCGCGGACAAAACACCTCCACCCCGACGATCCGCCGCAGGTGAACGGCGGCAATCTGCTCGTGCTTCTGTTGGCTGCGGATACAAAACCAGCGTGGTCGTTCTGGAACGGGGTTGCTCATCGTCTGGATAGGCTCACGTTTCACCGGGTGGACGCCCGTTGTCCCTTCGAGGCTACCGCCGGGCAAAATCCGGGTGTGCAACGAAGCTGTTTCACGGGATTCGGGTCGGGTTGCATGCAATCTGCTAGTTTGCGGAGACGAGAATGGAAAGCGGAATCTTCCGCGAGGGACCGATCCAGCGATTCTCAGCGTGAAAGACGACGCTGCCAGTAAACAAAAGGAGCGCAAGGTGGCGACCGTTCACACGGTGGTTGACCAAGTGCGGCAGCATGCGCTCGTTGAGCCCGGGGTGGTTCCAGAACGCCGGGGCCCTGCCGCCCGCCGCGGCTGCCGGTGTTTCAACGCCCGCCGCCCGCCGGTTGACCCGTGGATCGGGAGGCCGTCGTGCTTTCTGGAACGTCAACCGAAAGAGGCACAAAACCGTCGGGTCCGACGGTTCAAGGCAAATCGCCCGCCGTTCGGTCCGTGGTTATACGGGGTCGGCACGCTCTTGCTGGCGCCATTGGTCATGGGCGTGATGACGGAGCCACCTGTCACTGTGCCCCCATCGTCATCCGCCCCGGCAACCGTCGCCGAACCTACGTCAACTCCAGAGCCGCTGCCCGTTGCGAGCGATGACCCGAACAACCCGGTGCCTGCCGGGGGAGAGGCCACGCCCGAGCCGGGGTCCTCCCAGTTGTTCCAAGGACCTTCGTCCTCCGAACCGGACCCGGCTGCCGAGGCGGCGAAGCGGCGGGCGGCGGCTTTGCTCCAGGCGCAAAGTGCCCGGACCGCCGCCGACGCGTTTTCGCGGGCCACCTTCCAGCAGGCAGAGACGAACGCCGAAGTGGTGTTCAACGGCATCGGCGGTGTCCCGCGAGCACTCAACCCGCTTTTCACGGCCCCCGGGGCGGCGGACTCGCAGGGATTCCGGCTCGGTCCCTTCTCGATCCATCCCGTCGTGAGCGCAGGCATCAACTACCAGACGACCTCGGGCGGCCGGAGCCAGGGCACGAGCAGTTTTTACGGAACGATTTCCCCGGCTTTCACGCTGACGTTGGGCGAGCCGACCACCGGGCGCTCCATCAACATGGTGTACACGGGCAGCTTGTCGTTGGGGTCCGACAGCGCAGGCCGCGAGCCGTATGAACAGAGTTTCAGCCTCGGCGGCACCTTGAGTTTCACCAAACTCAACCTCGGTTTCGGCCTGAATTTCTCGCAATTATCCGGCACGGACCGGGATGCGGGCGGTCAGAACGTCAGCCGCAGCATCGTGGGTGTGTCGTTAAACGCGAGCTATACCTACAGCGACAAAACCAGCTTCAGCACGGCGTTGTCCATCCCGGTCCGTCTTTTCGGCCAGGGCAGCAGCTCGGAGGGGCAGAACATGACGGGCTTCGTCAATTATGCTTACAGTGCGCTGACCACCGTCGGGATCGGCTTCGGCCTCGGGACCCTGGAGGTTGAGCAAGGGAGCACGCAGGTGTTCGAGCAGGCGCTCACGCGGTTGAGTTATGCGCTCACCGAGAAACTGTCCTTCAGCGGAACGGCGGGCTACGAGTTCCGCGACGCCGGTGCGAAGGAGCAGATTACCCCGGTCTTCGGACTGGGGCTCACCTGGGCAGTCCGGGATGGCACCTCGCTGGCACTCACCGGCCAGCGAGTCATCGAGAACTCCGCCGCTGAAGCAGGCGCCAACTACACCGACACGAGCCTGACCGCTTCCATGGCACAACGTCTGGGGGATTCCGTCCAGTTTACCGGGACCGTTGGCTACGAAAATGCTTCTTACAGCGGTGTCGAACGCGGGGTTTCCAGCGACCGCAACGACAACCAGCTCATCCTCCAGGGAGCCTTGTCGATGCGCATCAAAGACCACTGGGTGATCACCGGAACGGTTTCGTACGCGAAGGATTTTTCCAACCAGAATGCGTTCAGTTCCCTGCAAAATTCGTTGCAGTTGAGCTATGTTTACTAAAATGCGACACTTCCTGTGCATCATGGCTCTGCTCGCTGCCTGGAGCCTCGTCGGGCCGGGTTCCGCCACCGCGCAGAGCCGGGCACCAGCGGCGGCTGCGCCCGAGCGTGAGGGTCCGGCCGGGCCCGGGACTTCCGCAGAGGTCGAAACGCCCGGACGCTCGGCCAATTACCAACTCAACGCCGGCGACACGGTGGCCGTGAAGGTGTTCCGGGAGCCGTCGCTCGACCTCAACCAGCGAATCTCCAAGGATGGCACGATCAATTTTCCCTTGCTCGGCGTGATTCGGATCGCGGGAAGAACCACCAACGACGCCGCGACCATGATCGCCAACCTGTTGGACAAGGATTACATCGTGCATCCGCAGGTCGCGGTTTCGATTTCCACTTACACCAAGCAGAAATACACCGTGCTCGGCCAAGTAAGCAGCCCCGGCAGCTACGAGATTCCGGAAGAGCAAACCATGGACATCCTGACGGCCATTGCCAAGGCGGGTGGGTTCGCGCGCCTGGCGAATCCTTCCAAGGTGACCGTGCGTCGGGTGACGGATGGCCGCGAACAGGTCTTCAGCGTCGATGCCAAGCGGCTGATGAACGACAAGAACAGCAGCCGGTTCTTCATCCAGCCAAACGACACCATCAGCGTGGCGGAAAGGTTTTTTTAACCATGGCAGCGATTTCTCAACGTCCGAACGGCTCGATGCCGCCGGGAATGGATGCCGGAGAAGAAGGCGGCGAGCCATCGCTGGAAATTCAGGGGCTGCTGCATGTGCTGCTCCGCCGGAGTTGGCTGATCGTGCTGCTCGGGCTGATCGGTGGTTTGGCGGCTGGAGCGTACGTGCGGCGGTTGCCTAGCTTGTACCAATCGACGGCGGTGATCGAAATCGAATCCAGGGAGCAAAAGGCTGTCAACGTCAAGGATGACACGGAGCAGAATCTGCAAAGCCCGGAAGTGGTGGAAACGATCATCGAGGATTTCCGTCATCGTTCGCTCATGGAGCGAATCGCCAAGGCGCTCGACTTGGCACACGATCCAGAATTTTTAGGCTTCACTCCGACCGAGCCAGTCCCAGACGAAAAGATCACGCGGATGCTGCTGGCGTCTTCCAGTGCTGCCCTGGAACCGAAGACCCGACTGGTGAACGTGACGTACGTCCACACCAATCCGAAGGTCGCGCAGAGAATCGCCAATGCTCTGGTAGATCAATTCCTGCAGCAGGGCGTGGAGCAGCGGATGAAGGCGATGGAAGTGCAAAACCAAGTTTTGCGCGAAAAATCGGCGGATCTGGAAAAGAAAGTGAGGAGTTCCGAAGAAGCGTTGCAGGATTACAAAAAGCGGTTGCAAACCGTCTCGGTTGAAGACCAACGAAATTTGGTGGAAGAAAAACTCAAGGCGCTGAACATGGACCTCACGGGAGCGAGGAGTGAACGGCTCAGCTTGGAATCCGACGTGAAAAACGTGAAGGGCGCCGGGGGTCATCTCCAGCCACTGCTCGCCATCACGAGCATCGCGCAGGACCCCCAGGTGGTGACCGCGCAGCAGCAGGTTAACACGGCGGAGAACGATCTTGCTTCCCTGTTGCAACGCTATCGGGACAAATGGCCTGCGGTCATCGAACAGCGTAAGCTGGTGGAGAACACGCGGAACAACCTGGCGGCCGCGACGTTGTCAGCCCCCGACCGCCTGGATTCGCGTTACCAGGCCGCCTTGTCCAGAGAGCAGGGACTCCAACACGCCGCTTCGGACCAGGAGAAAGCGTTGCTGGAGCTTGAAGATAAAGTGATTCCTTACCGGGCGCTGCAACGAGAATACAATTCCGACCGGACTCTCTTCGAGTCCGTGTTGCAGCAATTGAAGTCGAACACCCTGGCCATGGGCGTGCAACCGGCGAGCTTCCACGTGGTGGAACCCGCCGTCCCCGCCGTCCCGCTGGCGAGTAAACGGATTTTGGTCGTCATCGGCGCGACGCTGGCGGCGGCGATGCTTACCGCGGGCGGTTTCGCCGGATTATTTTTCCTCGATTCGTCCATTCGCACCGTGGACAGCGCCGAGAGCTTGCTCGGGCTGCCGGTGCTGACCGGTGTGCCGATGTTTCAAAAGTCGCAGGAGGCGAATGATCGTCTGGCTTTGTTACACGACCCGGGCTCGGCGGCGGCGGAGAGTTTTCGCACGTTGCGGTCCGCCATTTCTCTCCTTGGACCCGAGAAAACGCACCGGGTGATTCTTTTTACCAGCGCCCTGGCAGGAGAGGGTAAGAGCCTGACCGCAGCGAATACGGCGGTGGCCTTTGCCCAGCAGGGACTGAAGACCGTGCTGGTGGAGGCGGACCTGCGCAAACCGGCGCTCGCAAAGGACCTCTTCGGCCTGGGAGACAAGTTACCCGGGATCGCGGACTACATGGTTGGGCGGCCCGCGGCGCTCCAAGTGACTGAAATCGAAAATCTTTATTTGATGCCGGCGGGCTCGCGCGCGCCAAATCCGGCGGAGTTGCTGGCCGGTCCACAGTTTGGCCGCATCATTGAGTGGCTACAGAAGGATTTTGAACGCATCATCATTGATTCGGCGCCGGTGAACGTGGTGAGCGACACGCTAAACTTCGTGTCCTGCGCCTCCATTATCTGTCTGGTCGTGCGCAGTAATTCCACGCCGCGCAAAGTGATCCGCCGGGCGATTGAGTTGCTGCAACGGGCAAAAGTCAGACCGGACGGCATCGTCTTGAATTGCCTGCCGCGGTGGAGTGGAATCGGATACCATTATTACTATTCCAGCGGCTCGAAGTACGGCAGCGACGAAACCTACGGTGATTCTTATGATTCGGAAGAGCCGCCCGTAAAGATATCGCCCGCCGAACCGGAAACCACGGTGAAAGAGCTTTCCACCAAGCGCGTTTGATGGTTCCACTGGCGAGCCGGAATCCATGAACACGCAAAATCACCGCGACACGCTCGAGGCCTCTTCACCGCCGCCGGAAGAAGCACGGACGCCGCGTGGCGAGACGGCACAGGACCCGCCCCGCTTACATTTGACTATCAAACCCGTCCGGGGGTGGGTGGCGCTAGACGTGGGCGAAATCTGGGCGTTCCGCGATCTGCTGACCACGCTGGCCGTGCGCGATTTGAAGTTGCGGTACAAGCAGACGGCGCTCGGGGTGATCTGGGTCGTCCTGCAACCCCTGATGGCGGCAGGGGTGTTCTCCTTCGTGTTCGGCACGGTGGCCAAACTACCCAGCGGCGGAGTGCCTTACCTGGTGTTCTCCTTCGCGGGGTTGCTCGGCTGGACCTTCTTCAGCAACGTGCTGACGAAAGTAGGCGGGTGCCTGGTAGGCAACGCGCACCTGATCTCAAAAGTTTATTTCCCGCGGCTCATTCTGCCGCTTTCCAACATTGGTTCGTGTCTGGTCGATTTCGCCGTCGCGGGGGGCCTCATGGTGGCCTTGTTGGCGGTGTACCGGATCGTGCCCTCTCCAACGGTGGTGTTGCTGCCGGTTTGGATGTTGATCCTGGCATCCGTCGCGATGGGGCTGGGGTTGTGTACGGCGGCTCTGGCGGTCTCGTACCGGGACATCCAGTACATTCTGCCGGTATTCACCAACATTTTGCTGTACGCCAGTCCGGTCGCCTACTCGGTGGCGGCGGTGCCGGCCAGGCTGCGGTGGGCCTACCAGTTGAACCCGCTGACTCCCCCTCTGGAAGCTCTGCGGGCGAGTTTGCTCAACACGGCCATGCCGACCGGCCAATCCCTGCTGATCTCTACCGTCTTCGCCGGAGCGTTGTTGCTGGTCGGAGTTTACTCCTTCAAGCGCATGGAAAAGAGCTTTGCCGATATCATCTAGGCTGTCCGAAACGCCGCCCTTGGTGGCTTTGCCCGCCTCGGCCATGCCGATCCCGGACCGCTTGGCGCCCGTGGATGCCTTACGGGGCCTCGCGGGTTTGATGGTCTACGTCTACCATGCATGGCAAATCGCGGGCGCCCCGCCCATGCGCATCCTCGGCAGTCAGGTTTTCCTCGTCGGCCACTTCGTCAACACGCTCCGGGCCGGGGTGGATTTGTTCATGGTGCTGAGCGGCTTTTGTTTATTCTGGCCGACGGCGAAGCGGCCTGCCAGCGTGGCCGCCTGGTCGTGGCGCCACTTCGCCCGCCGCCGGTTGCAAAGGATCGTCCCACCTTATTATGCCAGCCTCCTTTTCGTCACGATCCTGCCCGTCGCCGTCGTCGTTTTTTACCGTGCGACTGGCCACGAGGCAAAATGGCAACCGTTGCCCGGGGGGTTACAATATCTGACGCACCTGCTGTTCGTCCATACGCTGTTCCCCCAGACCTGGATGGGAATCCAGGGCGTCTACTGGTCCCTGGGCTTGGAAATGCAGTTCTATCTCGTGTTTCCGCTGGTGATTTGGGGATACCGGCACCTGGGTATCCGGGTGGTCTGGTACATGGCAGGGTTATCTCTGGCGTACCGTCTCATCGCCGGGGTGTGGACCGCGCGGGCGCCCTGGGACATCGAGTTCCTCTGGTCGATCACGTTTCTGGGACGATGGATGGAGTTCGCTGCCGGGATGCTGGCTGCCTGGGTGGTGGCCCGGTCCGGCGACGGGCCGACCTCCACCGCAAACCGGACGATTGCTCTGCTTTCCGCGGCGGTGGCGGCTTACGTGCTGGCGACCTGCCCCGGCGATTCTTTGCGCGTGGGCCACGTCACGCGTGATCTGCTGCTCTCCGCGTGTTTTGCGCTGGTCCTGGTGGCCGCCTGCACCGCTCGCGGCCGTTGGCGCGCCGTGTTCGGCTGGAAGCCGCTGACGATGCTGGGACTGGTTTCGTACAGCCTGTTTCTCATCCACCAGAACCTGGCGTTCTACGCCGGGGAGGGCCTCAGGAAAGTGCTGCGGATCGAGCAGCCGGTGATCGTGTTTCTGCTGTTGATCACCGTGGTCCTGGCGGGGATCACTGTTTTATCCGGCCTGTTTTTCAGGCTCTTCGAGTTCCCCTTCCTGCGCCAGCGGGCGGTCCAAGCTGACAAACGCCCGGCGATGCATGCGGACGGGCTGAACCCCGGTTTTTAGAAAAGATCGTGATGCTATCCAAAGACATCGCTTTATCCGCACGGGGATTGTCGAAATCCTACACGATTGCGCACGCGCAGGAGAAAGAATCGACCTTGGCCGAAACGATCCTCCAGCGGGCGCGCCGCCCTTTCCACCGTGCCGCCAGGGAAACGTTCTGGGCGTTGCGGGACCTTTCCTTCGACATCCGCCGTGGCGACGTGATCGGGATCATCGGCCGCAACGGCGCAGGGAAAAGCACGTTGCTCAAGGTGCTCTCCCGGATCACCCAGCCGACGGGCGGCGTCATCGATCTGTATGGCCGGGTCGGCAGCTTGCTGGAGGTCGGCACGGGCTTTCACCCCGAACTGACCGGCCGGGAGAACGTTTTTCTCAACGGCCAGATTCTCGGGATGCGCAGGCACGAGATCAACCGTCAGTTCGATGCCATCGTGGATTTTTCCGGGTGCGAGAAATTCCTGGACACGCCGGTCAAACGATACAGCAGCGGCATGTACGTGCGCCTCGCCTTCGCGGTGGCGGCGCATCTGGAGAGTGAAATTCTGATCGTGGACGAAGTGTTGGCGGTGGGTGACGCCGAATTTCAGCGCAAGTGTCTGGGGAAGATGAAAGACGTGGCTTCCGGCGGGCGCACGGTGTTGTTTGTCAGCCACCACATGCAGAGCGTGCAGGTTCTCTGCACCAAGGCCATGTACCTGGAGCAGGGCAAACTGCTGCACTACGGCAGCATCGGCGAGGCCATTGATCATTACGTCGCCGCTTTCGCGCGGCCCGGGGCGGTGAGCGGTAATCCCGACCGTCGGCCGGGAAGTGGCGAGTTCCGTTTCACGCGGGTAGTGCCTGACAAGGAGACTTTCTCTTGTGGAGAGGAGAAGGCCATCGAATTCGATATCGCGCGCCGCAAGCCGTTCGCGGGAAAATTTTTTATTTCGGCGCATGTCGTCAACGAGGTGGGCGTGGTGGTGGCGCAGTGCGATTCGAGGATGGTCGGTGTGTGGTTGAACACTGAGGACCAGCAGACAGGCCGCCTTACTTTTACCACGCCCTGGCTCAAACCGGGAAGTTACCGGGTCGAAATGTTTATTTGCAGTGCAGGGGTGATGGATCGCTTTGACGAAGCGTGCCGTCTGGAAGTATTGCCGCTGTTGCCTTATCCAGCGGCGGGAAACGACGAGGCAACCTCGCAGGGCGTTGTTTTTGCCGACTTTGCATACCACTCCGCCCCGGCGGTTGAGCTTTTCCAAAAATGAACGAAGGCAGCTCCAAATGCATCGCTTGCGGCAGTGGCCGCTATCGTGTTCGCATCAAACAGGCAACCTTTGAAATCCGCGAGTGCCGAAGCTGCCGGATGGCTTGGACATCCCCACCGTCAGTCGTGACGTTAGCAAGCTACGAAAGCGATCCAGATTTCGCAGCCCGCTATGTTTCCATCGAAGAGAAATCCATTCATTACGCCAACGCACTGTTTGACTCGGTTGCAAATTCACTGAGGGGTAAAACCTTGTTGGACGTCGGATGCAGTATTGGAATGCTCGTAGAAGCAGCCAACCGCCGAGGCTTCAAAGCAGAAGGAATCGATCTTGACGAGAACGCGATTGAATATGGTAGAGGCAAAGACCGCGCCATCTACGCAACTGATTTAAGGAAGTTCGATCATCCACCCTACGATGTCATCTGCCTTCAACATACGCTTGAGCATGTCCTGCAACCCGTTGCTTTCCTACAGGAGTGCGCGCGGCATCTTTCAGAAAACGGCTGTGTAATCATATCGCTTCCTTGTCACGACGGATGGGTTCCCAGGATTTTCAATCGACGTTGGTACGGTTGGCAATTTACCCAGCACTATTTTCATTACTCCGCAGAAGCTCTGAGGCATGTGCTTGCAGCCGCGGGCTTTGGCGTCGAAAAATGTTTCCAGAACTCGATGGATCACGGTATTCAGACAGCTTGGCGCCCTCTCAAGCAGGCCATCACGTCGAGGTTGTTCTACCATACGGCGCAGCTAGGGAATCTGCTTGGTCATGGTGACCAGTTGATTGCCGTTGGCCGATTGGCAGTAAACCACCAGTAGTCAAAGACGCCGTCATGGAAGTGGAAAAATTACGGATCAACGCATACGTATTAGCTGCCGATCCTGCATGGATAGAGAAGAGCGTTAAGTCGTATTATGGTCTGGTTGATCGTATTGTCGTCTCCTATGATGAGGATAGTCTAGGATGGACGGGCGCGCCCATTGACGTGGAGCAGTGTCTGCGGCGACTCCGGGCGATTGATCAAGGGCAGAAGATGGTGTTTGTGCCTGGCTCGTACAGTAAAAACGGCGATTCTCCGATGGTACGAGACACGAGACAGCGTCAAGCTGCATTCGACGTTGCTTCGGAAGGTGCCGATTGGGTCCTGCAGTTCGACACGGACGAGGTTTTACCGCAACCACAACTCCTGCTGGAAATACTCGTCAAAGCGCACGCGGCTGGTTTCAACGCGGTGGAATGGCCGATGCGCGTGTTGTTCCGTCGCGTGTCTGAAAATCGGTTCTTGGAAGTCTGCGCCAGAAATGGGGAAGATCGATTCGAATATCCCGGGCCGATCGCGGTGCGGCCAGGTGCGCAATTCGTGGATGCTAGGCGTGCGAAGGGAGATTATCTTCGGCTCGTGGTCCGCGGTGATCATCGCAGTCTCCAGATTACTCAAGCTAACCAAAACGGTGAGACTCGCTGGGAATGCTTGGGTCAGGAAAGTGCCATCGTTCACAACTCCTGGGGACGGGACGCGGCCAGCATTCGTTCCAAGATAGCCTCCTGGGGACACCATGAGGGATGGAAGACCTGGATGTTCTATTATCTCCGTTGGAAGCCAGCACCTTGGTTATGGTTCCTGACGAAGAATTTCCATCCTTTTCATCCACCATTGTGGCCAGCTCTGAAACCGCGAGAGATTACGCTTTCGGATCGGGGGAATTAATGGTCATACTCCGAGCATGTTTGCAAGAGTAACTGGCCGCGATGACCAAGTCACACCGTTGATGCAAGCTGTCGCTGATCTTCCTTCCATTGAGGGCAAGCCGGGTTTGCTGCGCCCTGCCCACAGACTGCGCCAGCTTGATCTGTTGCGCGCCGCGGCGATCCTGCTTGTTGTAGCATATCATTCTGGCATCAGACCCGCCGCCGCAGGTCCTTTCTCGCCGATAATGGATTGGCTGGAACAGGTCGGCTGGATCGGAGTAGATTGCTTTTTTGTGCTGAGCGGGTTTTTGATCGGCGGATTACTTTTCTCGGAAATTCAAAAGACCGGATTGTTTGATTGGAAGCGGTTCCTGGTACGCCGGATGTTCAAAATCTGGCCGCAATACTACAGCTACCTGCTATTCTTCTTTGTTCTAGGAGTGACTTGTTTCGGCTACTCGGCGGCATCCAGGCTGCACATGATGTTATTCGCTCTAGTTAACTTCCAAAACTATTCCCACCGCTGGGATAGCCACATCTGGTCGCTGGCTGTGGAGGAACATTTCTACCTACTCCTCCCCCTAGCATTGTTACTAGCACTAGCCTTCTACGGAAAACGATGCCAAAACGGCATTCCTTATTTCCTGATTGCTGGGACCGTTGTCCTGATCGGAGTGCTCGTTGGCCGGTTATTAGTCGGGAGAATGCCCTTCGACAACAAGTGGCACTATTTCGGAACCCACGCCCGCCTGGACTCCCTTTGTTTCGGCGTATTGATTGCTTACGCTTCGGTTTTCCATCGTAGCTTCTGGACGGAATTGCTGCGACGGCCATTCTTATTTTGCTGGGTTGCTGCCTCGTTGCTGTTACCGGTGCTCGCATTCGCACCGGACAAAAAGTACTGGTTTACACATACTTGGGGTTACTCTTTTCTTTACCTCGGCTTTGGGTGTCTTTTGATTTCTGCGATGGGTTTCAGCCAAGCCCCGGCGGTCGATACGTGGTTGCAGGGACGGGTCGCCAAGGCTCTGGCATGGGTAGGTCTCAATAGCTATGGGATCTATCTCTGGCACCAAGATGTCGTGATCAACCCCTTGGAATTATGGATCTATCCACAGGCCAAGGCTTGGCCCAAGTCCGCGGAATTTTGCGTCGAATTCCTTTTGGTCGTGGGTGGTTCCGTGTTGGTAGGCGCTCTGAGCACCGCCTGCATCGAACGCCCGATGTTAAGCCTGCGCGACCGCTTCTGGCCCGCGCGGGAACGCGTTGCCGTCGCTGGAAGGTAATTCGTGGAATCCTCGACCGCCATCAACGCAGAACCCGCCAAGCCCCGCTGGCGGCGCATCCTGAAAAGGGTGACTCCCCTACAGCGCAGCTACCGCTGGTGGGTGGACGTTTGGGCCGACCTTCGGCTCTATCTCCTGACGATGGTTGGTTACGTGCCTTCACATACCGTCCGCAACTTCTGGTACCGGCGGGCGGGCGTGAAACTGGCCAAGACAAGCTCCCTGCACTGGCAGGCGAGGTTCTTCTGCCCGGAAGGACTGAGCGTGGGTGACGATTGCACCCTTGGCGATGGAGGATTCTACGATTGCCGCGACGGCGTGACCATCGGCAACTGCGTCAACATCGCGAGCGAGGTGCGCATCTACACGCGGGAACACGACATCGACTCACCGAGCTTCGCCGAATGCGGCGGGCCGGTCCAACTCGAGGATCACGTCTACATCGGCACCCGCGTGACGATCCTGCCGGGAGTGCGGATCGGCAAAGGGGCCGTGGTGGCGTCGGGGGCCGTGGTGACGAAGAACGTCGAACCGTTCATGCTCGTCGGCGGCGTGCCGGCCAAAGCCATCCGAAAACGAGCCACGGACCTCCGGTACAAGTTAGGGTATGCAAAAAGATTTCAGTAACCGGGAAGCAGGTTGCGTCCGAGGCTGATGAACAAGAAGGTTGCTATCATATTGGTCAACTGGAACGGCAAGGCCGATACCCTGGCGTGTCTGAAATCGCTGGGCGAAGATCAGTATCCACACAAACAGATTTTCGTGGTGGACAACGACTCGGCGGACGACTCGGCAAGCGCCCTGGAGGCAGCTTATCCAGAGGTCACGTTGATCCGCGCCGGACGCAACCTGGGATTCACGGGAGGGAACAACCTCGGCATCCGGCAGGCGCTCGACGCGGGCGCGGACTATGTTTTTTTGCTCAACAACGATACCACGGTCGAGCCGGACGCGGTGTCGCAGCTCGTGCGGGCGGCTGAACGGCGGCCGGAAGCCGGACTGCTCACCCCTGCCATCTACTATTTCGACGAACCGGAAAAGGCGTGGTTCGTGGGTTCGAAGCTGGACCTGAAACGTGCCGTGGCGGTACACGACAACACGCACCCGGTGCAGCGCGACGACCCGGAACGCGAAATCCCCTGGGCCAGCGGCTGCGCGATGCTGTTGCCAGCGGCGGTGATCAAGCAGGCCGGAGGATTCGACGAAAGGTATTTTTTAAACTGGGAAGACGTGGATTTGAGCCTTCGCATCCGGCAAGCCGGAGGCTCGATCTTCCTGGTGCCGTCAGCCAGAATATACCACAAAGTTGGGCAGTCCATGACCAAGACACCCGGTCCGGCGTGCTACTATTACACGAGGAACCATCTGCTCCTCCTGCGTTCTCACGCGTGCGGCAATTGTCTCTTAAAATATGTGCGTATGCTTCGGGACGATCTGCGTCCCTTGGCGCGTGCGCGCTGGCAAAACAAGCCGAACAGCGCCGTCGCTTTATCGTCGGCCCTGCACGGCTTTCTCGACGGCGCTCTGGGACGATTCGGAGTAAAACACAGCTTCTGGTCCATCGGAAAATGACGACCCACGCCGGGTCGGGTTCTTCTTCTTCATGATCATTTCGTGTTTGTGGGGTGGGGTTAAGCCACCAACTTTTTAGCATGCCGCCGGGTACCTACTGGCGAGGGAACTGCAGACGCAGTTCCCGCTAGACACCACCCAGTGCCGGGCTGATAAGAACAGACCTTACGAACTGCATCATTTCGGCATCATAGGCCAAATTTGGCGGGAGGAAAAACAAAAAGCGCATTGAGCGGTTTGTTAGAATCATCCGTCGACTGATGAACATAACAACCGTTAGGGCCCGGCAGCTCAAACGATGGATCGTGCCGGGTTCATTGATGCCGATTGGCATCGGCATCGTACCTGCTTGAGAATGGGATCTGCCAAAAGTGGGTCGAGGCAGAAAACTTGATGATCAAAGTCCTGTAGCCGCCTTGCTGGAACAGAATTCCAAGACGGAACAAACGCGCAAGCTTATCGGAGAATTTTCGCGTGACCTTGAAACATCTGACGCCTTGTGGCCCAACGCAAAAGCAACCGCACAAACGTGAACATCGCTATCTTTGCCAGTGCGTTTTTCCCGAGCGTCGGCGGGGTGGAGGAAGTATGCCGCCAACTGGCGCACACTTACCTTCGGCGAGGACATCAGGTCAGAGTGTGGACGGAGCGGTGGCCAAGAACGCTTCCGGCCTTTGAATCCTACGAGAACATTCCGGTCCACCGTTTGCCCATGCGGATTCCTGCCCGTAGCTGGAAGGCGAAACTCAGTTACGCGCTCACCTCTCACCTCATCGCTGCCCGCATCGTCCGGTCGATCCAGGAATGGAAAATCGATGTGTTGCACGTTCAATGTGTCAGTTCGACGACCTGGTACGCGCTGCACGTGAAAAACAAGCTGCACCTTCCTCTGGTGGTCACCCTCCACGGAGAACTATCCATGGACGCCACCCATGTTTTTCAGCACTCCAAAATCCACCAACGGATCATGCGCACTGCCCTGCGGGAAGCCGATGCCATCACGGCCTGCAGCCGACAGACACTGGGTGAGGCGGAAGCGTTTTACGGCCAAGCTCTCGGCTCGCGATCTCAAGTCGTTTATAACGGCGTGGATCTCCATGAATTTGAGTCCGCCGTCCCCTTTCGACATCCGCGCCCGTACCTGTTTGCCATCGGGCGGCACGTGCGGGGAAAAGGGTTCGACGTGCTGCTGCGGGCGTTGGCTCTAGCGGGTGAACTAGGACACGATCTCGTGCTCGCCGGTGATGGGGGGGAGAACGCCAGCTTGAAAGCGTTGGCGGGCAGTTTGGGAATCAGCCACAAAGTCCATTTCACTGGCCAGGTAACCCATGCCGAGGCCGTGCGGTT
Source organism: uncultured Chthoniobacterales bacterium (assembly GCA_964250695.1). Taxonomy (GTDB): domain Bacteria; phylum Verrucomicrobiota; class Verrucomicrobiia; order Chthoniobacterales; family SZAS-18; genus CAHJWO01. The sequence goes on from CAXUGY010000002.1 coordinate 30,643, forward strand.
GTTCAGCGGATGCTCTTTTTTTGTGTTGCCAAGCCGGCACGAACCTTTCGGCATCGTCAACCTCGAAGCGATGGCCGCGGGAAAAGCGATCGTGGCGAGCAGAGTAGGAGGCGTGCCCGAGTTTATCGAGGATAGAAACACAGGTCTTCTGGTGCCTGCCGAAGATGAAATCGCCTTGAGCCGGGCGCTGCAACGGTTGGCAGGCGACGGCGTGCTTCGCGAGCGGCTCGGCCAGGCGGGGAAGTGCCACGCGCGCGCATTTGCATGGGGTGATATCGTCGAGCAGTACCTGGGGATATACGAAGCGGCGATGGGAAAGCATGGGTGAACCGCAACGTGTTTCCAGAGGCCTGCGAAACGGCCATGGTGATGCGCTCGACAATCAGATAGCTCGCTGATGGATCATGGTCGTTTGATGGTGGCAAACCTGTACGAAAGACTGTTGCGGAGCGCGCAGCTTCAACCGGCGCTGCGGGCGTTCGCAAACCGCTACGGCCGCGCCTACTGGCGTTTGCCCAAGGCCCTGCGGCGGCGGATTTGTTGGGAGCGCAACGTCCCGAAGCTTGCCGGTGTCGAGAAGTTTACCGTCGGAGAGCCCGAGTCCGGCGAACCGATCCGCGGACATGCCGAGACCCTTCGAGAACCGCTAACCTTCGGCCATCGGGTTGTTGCGCAAGGGTACCAGGTGGCCGCGCCGTTCGTCGCCCGGTTCCCAAAGGTATGGTTGGTGGGTGAATACGCTTCGCCCGTTACCGGCGACGGCCGCTTGCTCCTGAACGCTTTCCGGGAGGCCCCACGGATTTTTGGTCTGGAACGCCACGCCGGGATGGAAGCTTGGATCGGTGCTCAGGGATATCGGAAGGCGTCGGACCAGCCGCCCTTGGAGCACGTCTGGTCGATGGTCAATCGACTGCAAGCAAATTACTTCCATTGGATCGTCGAGTGGTGCGGGCGGCTCGAGTGGCTGGAAATCTACCGACAGCGGACAGGCCTTGCCCCGCGGCTTCTCATCCCTCTCAATGGACCCGGTTACATCCGGGCCAGCCTCGAAGGATTGGGTTACGGCGCGGAAAATCTGCTGGAATGGTCGCCGGACTCCCCGCCCCGCCTGGCCACCGACTTTCTTCTGCCCTCGTTTCGCGGTACGAATTCCGCCCCTTCGTCGGCCGCGCTGCTCTGGTTGCGCAACCGTTTCCTGCGGTCCGTGGGTGTCACGGAAGGGAAGGCTTTTCGCCGTGTTTACGTGCCGCGTCGTCCGGGCGTGTGGCGGGCGGTACGCAACAGCTCCGAGGTCGAAAACTACCTTGTCGGACAGGGATTCGAGATCGTCGAACCACACCTTTTGTCGTTCGCCGAACAGATCAGGCTATTCTCCGAGGTGCGCTTGCTCGTGGGCCTGCATGGGGCAGCCATGACCAACGTGCTGTTTGCCCCCGGAGCGTCGATGTTGGAGTTATTCGGCCAATATGGCGACGGGGCATACTTTGGAATGACTGCCCGTCTGGGCCAGCCATACGAAGCCGTGCGCTGTCAAGAAGTCGAGAACCAGGATGTCGTCGTCGATCTCCAACGACTCGGGCGCCGGATCGAAAGCATTTCTCCCCGTTGACCGCCATGGACCAGCTTCCACGCGCCATCCCGCCGCCGGACGACCACGCACGGCTGAGAGTGGCGATGATCTCGCTCTATCTGCCAAGCGGGAGCAAAATCGGCGCGGGTTATCAGGCGCACGCGATGGCGAACGCCTTCGCGGCTCACGGGTGGCGGGTCACCATGTTCAGCCCCTGCGAGAAACCGGTCGATGGCGATTATGAACACGTCAAAGTATCGGTGGGAGCGTTCGCCAGGACGTTCCGCTTCGCCTGGGAGTTGCGCCGTTACGATTGGTCTGCGTTCGATGTCGTCCATGCTCACGGGGACGATTACTGGCTCTGGTTCGACAAACCCGCGCACGTCCGCACCATGCACGGCTCCTGCTGGGCCGAAACTCTGCACATCCCCGGCTGGAAGGAAAAGCTGCGCATGGCGATGCTCGGCACCTCGGAAATCGTCGCGGCGCTGGCGGCACATCGGACCGTCGCGGTTTCGAGGAACACGCAACGCAGCTATCCCTGGATTCGCCGCATGATCCCCAACGGGGTGAACGTCCAAAGTTTCAAGCCGGGTGGCGCCAAGGCCCCGCAGCCGACGATTTTGTTCGTCGGGACCTACAAGAATCGCAAGCGGGGTGACCTCGTCATGCGGGAGTTCGAGCAGAAAATCCGGCCGGCGCTGCCGGAAGCACAGCTTTGGATGGTCTGCGGCGACGCGCCGGCCGCACCGGGGGTGACCGTCTTCGACCGTGTTTCCGAGGAGACGCTGGCGGAACTCTACCGTCAGGCGTGGGTTTTTACGTTGCCGAGCACTTACGAAGGGTTCGGCGTTCCGTACATCGAGGCGATGGCCAGCGGCACGCCCGTGGTGGCCACCGACAACCCGGGCGCAAACGAGGTGCTCGCGGGAGGGCGGTTCGGCCACATCGTGGAACCTGGCCAACTCGGAGATGCTTTGCTCGCCTTGTTGAAGGACAAGACGGACCGGGACCGCCTGACGACGGTCGGGCTGCAACGCTCGACAAACTACCAGTGGCCACGGATCGTCGAGCAATATTCGGCGCTCTACCAGGAACTCGGCGTCAGCGTGCCGGACAGCAAACCGTCGTTCGTTCGTTCATGAACATTGCCATCTTTGCCAGCGCCTTCCATCCGCACCTCGGCGGGGTCGAGGAACTCTGCCGTCAACTGGCGCACGAACTCACCCGCCGCGGCCATCGGGTGATCATCCTGACCAATCGTTGGCCGAGGTCCTTGCCGGTCCGGGAATCCTTCGAGGGGTTGCCCCTCTACCGGTTTCCCTTCCGGCAACCGGAGCCGTCCTGGAAATCGAGGATCAGCTACGTGCTGACTCATGCCGTGATCCGGCGCCAGATCGCCCGCGTGCTCCGCGAGCATGCCATCGACATGCTGCATGTGCAGTGTGTCAGCGCCAACGCTTCCTACGCGCTCGACGCCCGCCGTGATCTCCAGTTGCCGCTCCTGGTGACCCTGCAAGGCGAACTCACGATGGATGCCACCCAACTGTTCCAGCGTTCGGCGCTGGCTCGGGCCACCCTGCGCGCAGCCATGAGCCAGGCCGAAATCGTCAGTGCGTGTTCGGCCAAGACCCTCCGGGACGCCGAAGAATACCTGGACCTGCCAACCGATGGCCGCGGACGGGTCATCTTCAACGCGGCGAGGGTGGAGGATTTCACCTCGGCCGAGGCCTGCGCGCATCCGCGTCCCTACCTCTTCGCTCTCGGCCGTCTGGCACCGCAGAAAGGGTTCGACGTGTTGCTTCGCGCGCTGGCCCAATCCCGCTGCACGGATGATCTGATCCTGGCGGGCGACGGGCCGGAACTAGCCGAACTGAAGAACCTGTGCGCTTCGCTGGGTTTGCAGGCGCGGGTATCCTTCGTCGGCCGGGCGGACCGCCGCCGCGTGGCAGCGTACTTCAAGGGGTGCAAATTTTTTGTCCTCCCGTCGAGAGCCGACGAGGGATTGCCGGTGGTGTGCGCCGAAGCGATGGCGGCGGGGAAAGCCATCGTGGCCACCGACTCGGGAGGCGTGCCGGAAGCGGTGGTAGACGGCGTACACGGCCTGATCGTGCCCAAGGACGACGTGTCCGCCCTGGTGACCGCGCTGGATCGGATGCACGAGGACGGGGATTTCCGGCGTCGGGCGGAGCAAGCTTCCGTCCAGCGGGCACAGGTCTTCCGGTGGTCGGCCGTGACGGATGGCTACGAACAGGCTTATCGTGACGCCGCCAGCAATTTCGCGGGCTCTCGATGAGGCGGAACCGTCGCCGGGCGAACCTCTGACCGCACCCATGCACGATCTCATCTTTGTCTCCATGGAGAACTGGGACGACATCTGGCGTCGCAACCAGTTTTTGTGCGTGGGGCTGGCGCGGCGTGATCGCACGCGGCAAATCCTTTTCGTGGGATTGCCCCGGGACTACACGCATGGCATCCGCACGGCTGATTTCCGTTGCTTCACGCAACCCGCGAGCTGGAAGGTTGCGGACGACCCGAACATCACCGTCATCCATCCCGCGAAGCTGTTCCCGAACACCTACGCGCCCGGTCGGAAGCTCAACGATGCCCTTTTCCGCCGCCAGGTAAAAAAGGCGGCCAGGTCGCTTGGCTTGCAACGGCCGTTGCTCTGGTTGAACCCGCACTCCGCCGTCCACATGGTTGGCAAGATGGACGAAAGCGCCGTGATCTACGATGTCACCGACGATTGGACCGCCTTGACCCAGGAGCCGTGGCTGGCGGCGTTGATCCGCGAGCAGGACCGTGCCTTGTGCCAGTTGGCGGACGCGGTCATCGTTTGCTCGGAACACCTCCGGCAGCTCAAGGAATCTCTCACGGACTCGCTGCACCTCGTTCCAAACGGCGTGGACGCCGCGCACTACGAAAGCGTGGATGACCCCGGTCAACCCCTTCCCCCGGAGGCGACTGGCTGGCGGCGGCCGGTCCTTGGCTACACCGGCAGCATCCACCCCGACCGCGTCAACCTGGGGCTGGTCGAAAAGCTGGCCCGGCGATTGCCATCGGCTACCATCGTCCTGGTTGGCCCCCTGATGATCGACGCCGACGCCCGGCGCAAACTCGAAGCGTTGGGCAACGTGGTGTTGACCGGCCCGAAGCCCTACGCACAAATTCCCGATTACATGCGCGCGTTCGACGTGTGCATCACCCCGCATCTGGTGACCGCTTTCACCGAAAGCCTGAACCCGATCAAACTCTGGGAATATCTTGCCGCGGGCAAGCCCATCCTTTCGACGCCGGTGGCGGGGTTCCGCGATTATCCCGAGTTGATATACCTGGCGGACGACGCGGAGGATTTCGCGCGGGGTCTGGACCACGCACTGGCGGAAAGTCCCCGGCTGACGGAAAGCCGCCGGCACGAAGCGGCGGCACACTCGTGGGCCTCCCGCCTGGATCACGTCGATGCGGTGATCGCCGGGTGTCTGGCCTCCCAGCCGGACCGGCTGACCATCCCTTGAATTATGGAGTCGCGCCGATCTTTCGTCATCTCCGCGGTCATCGTCAGTTACAACACCCGTGAACTGACGCTCGAATGCCTGCGTACTCTCACCGAGGAACTGGCCGGGATCGAAGCCGAAATTTTTGTGATCGACAATGCTTCCTCGGACGGCACCCCTGCCGCCGTGCGCCAGGCTTTGCCGATGGTCCAGGTGCTGGAGAATGCGCGAAACGTCGGTTTTGGCGCGGCGAATAACCTGGCTTTCGAGCGGGCGGCAGGCCGGTATTTATTTCTGCTCAACAGCGATGCTTTCCCGCGAGCGGGGGCCATTTCCACCCTGGTGAGCTACCTGGACGAGCATCCTCGGGCGGGTGTGGTTGGTCCGCGATTGGTCAACCCGGACGGCAGTCTCCAACCTTCCTGCTTCCGCTTCACCACGCCGCTGCAAGCCTGGCTGGAGAACTTGTGGATCAGCAAGCTGCTTCCATCCGGTTCCCATCTGGGAGATTACCAGGGGTGGGACTACGCCGGGGAGCGCGCGGTGGATTTCTGCATTGGGGCCTGCCTGCTGGTGCGGCGGGAAGTTTATCAGCAGGTCGGCGGCTTCGACGAGCAGTTCTTCATGTACCAGGAAGAGGCTGACTGGCAGAAGCGGATTCGGGACGCCGGTTGGCTGGTGATGTTCACGCCCTCCGCGGAGGTCATGCATATCGCGGGCGCCAGCGGCAAGGAGGAGCCGGTGCGCATCAACCAGCATTTTTTCGAAAGCCTCGACAAATACCTGCTCAAGCACCACGGCCTGCCCGGTTTTGTACATTTGCGGGTCGCTATGCTGGTGGGATGCCTCTTGCGCTGGGCGGGATGGTCGGTGGTGGCGCTGGTGCCGAGCCGCCGCCGGTTCGCGGAAAAAAGGGCGCACCACCACGCGAAACTCTTTGGCCGTCAGTCGCTGACGCCGCCGCCGCCGAAACGCGCATGAACCCCCTATTTTTGCTGCCGGTAGCTTTCTGCTACGCCTGTGTCTTCTGGATGGTCGCGGCGCGGCGGCCGGGCGTGGCGCTGCTGCTGATTTTTGCTTCCGCGCCGTTTCAAAATGACATTTCGGGCGGCGGCCCGGTGAAGTTTTCCCTCGCGGAGGTCAACCTGCTGCTCGCCCTGCCCTTGATCTTTCTGCGTGGACGGGTGCATTTCGGAGCGACCCTGGCGCCTGCTCTGGCCTACATGGCGACGTGCGCCTTCAGTGCGTTTGGCCAGTGGCGTGACTCCGCCCCGAGTTCTTTTGTGCAGATCGGCATCTACACCATCGTCGCGGTGATGGTATTCGCCAGCTTGGCCAGGCGCGAGGAGGATTATCTGTTGGCGATGAACGGAGCCATCCTCGTGGGCTGTTTGTTTGCGTTGCTGGTCATCGTTCTGCACAGCCCTTTCATCTTGGGAATGCACAAAAATGGCGTGGGTTCCTCGTTGGCAGCCAGCTTCGTCATCGCGCTGGCGCTGTGGCTCAATGCCGACAAGAAACGGCGCATGTTCTACCTTGCCGCGACCGTTCTCCTGGCGCTGGGATGCTTTTTGACCCTGTCGCGGGGGGCCTGGCTGGCGGCGGTGACCGGCGCGTTCATCGTGCTGACGCTCCGACGGCGTTTCGGTTTGATGTTGCGTTGCGCGCTCATCCTCACCCCGCTGATTGCCGCCGGTTGGTTCCTGTTGCCACAGGAATCACGCGCGTACGCCACCGGTTTTTCGTCGACGGAGAACTACAACATCAAACTCCGCTACGAGAGCATCGATTTCGCTTTGAAGATGTTCTTTGCCAATCCGCTTCAAGGAGCCGGTATCGGCTTGCGCAAAGATTACGACGCCACCAATCTCGTGCTGATGACCCTCGCGGAAACAGGCATCCCGGGGTTGTTGACCTTCGTCGCGCTGCATCTGACCGTGGTTTTTCTGACTCTGAACACCTATCGCCGCGTGAAACCGGACACGTTTGCTTCCACGGTTCTCGCCGTCGCGATGGCCCTCGTGATCGGAAAGTTTACGCACGGATTGGTCGATCACTATTGGGGACGCGGCTCGTTGACGATGGCGTGGGCTTCCGTCGGCATGGCGGTGCGAACGGCTTACGACCAGAGAATGCTGCGCCGCCGGGCAGCCAAGGCCCGCTCCTTGGCAGAACAATCATGGGTCACCCCCGCCCCGCCGGAACCGCCGGCGGAGGCTTTGCTGCCCGTACACCGAGCCTCGTGAAAGTTGCCATCTCCTTTCCCGGTTGTCACCGCCGCGGCGGCGTCGAGCGCGTCATGTTTGAATGCGCCAATTACCTCGCCCGGCACGGTCATGAAGTGCATGCCCTGGCCTCGCAGTGGGAGGACTCGGCCATGTCTCCCGGCGTCATCCGGCACCAGGTGACTGCCGGCTGGCGGCCCACGTTCTTCGAGTTGCCCGCTTTCGTCCGGGCGAGTGCGCGCGTGTTGCAAACCATCCAGCCTCCTCCCGAAGCCGTCGCCAGCTTTGGCGTGGCCGCGCCGCCTCAGAGCGTCGTCTGGATGCAAAGCGTGCACGCCTCCTGGATCGAGATCAGCCGGCGTACACGACCCCTCGGAGGGCGGCTCAAGCAATGGCTCAACCCGTTCCACAAAGTGATCTTGCGGATGGAGCACGAGATGTTGCGCCACCGCCGGTACCGCAAGCTCATCGTGCTGACGCCGCAGATGCGGACGGACCTGCAGCGTTACTACTCGGTGCCGCCTGAGGACGTGGTCGTGTTGCCAAACGGCTACGCGGGCACGGAATTCAACCTGGAACGCAGTCGTCGGATTCGAGCCGACATGCGGCGAAAGCTACAGTATGCCGATGACCATCGCGTGATCGTGTTTGTCGCCAACGAAATCGAGCGCAAAGGCTTGCTGCCGCTCCTGCGTGGCGTGGCTCAACTGCGAGACCCGTCTCTTAGAATTCTGGCGGTCGGCAGGCTCGATCCGCGCCGCATCGCCCAGGACATTCGCTCCCTCGGGTTGCAGGAACGGATTCACTTTACCGGGCCGACTAACCAGACGGCCGACTATTACGCCGCGGCGGACCTGTTTGCCCTGCCGACCAAGTACGAGGCCTGGGGCCTGGTCATCGTGGAGGCGTTGGCTTGCGGCTTGCCGGTGCTAACCAGCCGTCTGGCTGGTGCCGCGGTCACGATCAAGGAAGGTTGTACAGGGTTGCTGCTCGATCATCCGGCCGATTCGGAAGAGGTGGCGGAGAAGCTGGGGCGTTTGTTGAACGGCGGTTTCTGGGACGCAACGGCGATTGCCCAATCCGTGCAATCATTCGAGTGGAATAGGATCTTGGCGGAATACGAAAAAATCCTGGGCGATTCATCCGGCAAGCCATCGTGATCCTTGGTACTCCTCTCCTACAGCATCTACTTGACCCATTTCCCGGTAGTTTACGGGTCTTTTCGCTCTGGGACTCCGTTGGCGAATTCCGGCGCCAGTCCAGACCGTCGCGCTGGCAGTTGCCGCCGTGGCCGGCGGTTACCTGTTTTATCGCCTTTTTGAGCGTCCCTATCTTCACCGTAAAAATAAACTTTCCGTGCCCACGCCATTACGACGTCTGGAAGGAGAGGATCGTTTGGTAAACTCATGAAAGTGGCATTACTCACCGATTCTGATGTGTTCGCCGGGACCGAGCGACACATTCTGGAACTCGCACACGTCCTCAGCGGCCTCGATTGCACCGTGTCCGTGTTGTGCCCAAGCGTCAGTGTGCTGGCCGAACGCGCGCGCGCCGCAAACCTACCCGTGTTCCCGGTCGAGAAACGCGGTCCGGTCGATCTCGCCGCCATCGCCGTTCTGCGGTCCGCCCTGCGGCGGGGGCAATTTGATATCGTCCACACGCACAACGGCCGCACCTCGCTGGCGGCAGCCCTTGCCGCGTGGTTGGCGCGCCGGGGACAACTCGTCACGACGCAGCATTTCCTCTCGCCTGCGCACGCCGCCCTGGGTGGGATCAAGGCAAGGATCGCCCGCGCCGCGCACCGGTGGATCGCAGGGCGCGCCGCCAGGGTCATCGCCATCTCGGAAGCCGTGCGCGCGTCGATCCTCGCGCGCCGCGCCGCGCCGCCAGACCGGATTCGCGTGGTCCTCAACGGCGTGTCCGATCCGCAGCAGAGCGAACGGAGGTCGCGCCCGCAGGTTCGCGCCGAGTTCGGCGTCGCCGCCGCCGCGCCGCTGATCGTTACTTCCGCTCGTCTGGAACGCGAGAAGGGGGTCGAGACGCTCATCGAGGCCATGTCGCAGGTGCGGTCAGCCTGCCCCGCCGCCCGTTGCCTCGTCGCGGGGGAGGGGGCCGACCGGGCCGGCTTGCAGGCGTTGCTGGAGAAAAAGGGGCTGGCCGATGCGGTACAACTGGTTGGCTTCCGAGCCGACATTTTCTCTTTGATCGACGCCGCCGACGTGTTCGTCCTGCCCAGCCCCAACGAACCGTTCGGATTGGCGCTGATCGAAGCCATGGGACTGTCGCGGCCGGTCATTGCCAGCCGGGCCGGAGGACCCTGCGAGATCGTCTCGGACGGCGAGTCCGGCCTGCTCTTCCACCCGGGCGACGCGGCGGACCTGGGGTCGAAGATCCTCCAGGTGATCACGCAACCCGGCCTCGCCGCCCGCCTGGCTGCCCGGGCCCGGCAAACCTATGCGGATCGCTTCACCTCCCGGCGCATGGCGGACGAAATCTTCGCGCTCTACCGGGAAATCGTGTCGGTCGGACAAAATAAGACTTTCCGGTCTGCGGATCGTCCGGGAAGCTGAAAACCAAGGAGCAAACACATGAGTGCCTTAAACATGCAATCGGTGGTCAGGTTGACGCCCGGCCCTCTGGCGGAACGCCTGGACGACGAAATCGCCATCCTCCACCCGGATTCGGGGTTGTACTTCGGTGTCAAGGAAGAGGTGGGGCGGCGCATCTGGGAATTGCTGCAAGAGCCCACCAGCCTCCAGGCGGTGACTGACCGCCTCCTGGAGGAATACGAGGTGTCGCTCGAACGCTGCCGGGAGGATGTGCAGGCGTTTGCAACCCGCCTTCTCGACGCGAAACTCATCGCGGTGGTGGCTTGAAGACGTGGCGAAAGTTCCTGGCGATGCCGCGGGCGAAAAAGACCCTGCTGGGCGAAGCCCTGCTGGCCGTGTGTCTCGTGCGGAGCTTGCTGCTGCTGCTGCCTTTCCGCTGGTTGTACGCCTGGTCTCGCCGGTGGGAGCGGGCGCTGCTGGCCGGCCCCGCCGCGGACGTGGACGCCCGCCGGGAGCAAGAACTCTCACGGGTGGTCCAGGCGGTGGGCCGCCGGATTCCCGGAGCGACCTGCCTGACCCAGGCCATGGCGTTGCAGATGTTGCTTGCCCGGCAAGGTAAAAGCTCCGCCCTCCGCATCGGGGTCGCCAAGAACGCGGAGGGCAAATTCCACGCGCACGCTTGGTTGCAGACGCCTCATGGCGTGGCCATCGGCGGCGGGCGCCATCTGGATTCCTTCACGCCCCTGCGCGGTCCGGCCGACGAACGATGAGCGCCATCATGGGAGTCGTGCGTTGGGACGGCGCTCCCGCTGACCTCGCGGGCGTCGAAGCCATGGGCCGCGCCTTGCGGCACCGGGGCGAGCACCCGCCACGGTTCTGGCGTCAGGGGCCGGTCGTGCTGGGGCATTGCCTGCTGCCGACCACTCCGGAAGCCGGGACGGAAAACCTGCCCGTCTGGTGGCCCGCAGAACGGGTGGGCATCACGGCGGACGCCCGCCTCGACAATCGCGATGAACTGCTCGCGGCACTGGGCGTGGACGAGGCAGCCCCGGACAGCGTCCTGATCCTCCGCGCCTACCTGAGGTGGGGCGAACGGTGCGCGGAGAAGCTGTTGGGCGACTTCGCTTTTGCCGTCTGGGACGCCTCCCGCCAGCAACTGGTCTGCGTCCGGGACCATTTTGGCGTCCGGCCGCTGTTTTACGTCCGGCAGGGAGACCTGGTGGCGTTCGCCAGTGAGGCTACGGCGTTATTCAGCCTGCTGCCCGCCATCGCGGCGGACGTGAACCCGGAGGTGGTCGGGAGCTTCCTGGCCGGGATGATGGTGGAGGAGGAGGACACGTTTTACCGGCACGTGCAACGCGTGCTGCCCGCCCACGTCGCGACGTTCCGCGAGGGGGCGAAGCAAACCCGGCGCTACTACGAGTTCCAGGGTGCGGAACTCCGGCTGCGCAGCCGCGAGGAATATGCGGAGCGCTTTCGGGAAATCTTCACCCGGGCGGTCGCGCGTCGTCTGCGCAGCCTGCGCCCGGTGGGTTGCCTGCTCTCGGGTGGCCTGGATTCGTCCGCCGTCGCGTGCGTGGCGCGCGACCTCACCCGGACCCTTGGGGGCGGGGTTCTTCCCACCTACACGAACCGGTATCCCGACAGCCCGCAGTGCGACGAAAGCGCATATTTTCAGGAGGTGCTGGGGCAGGGAGGATTCGAACCGCATTTTCATTCCGTCAGCTCCGTGCGCACGATTGAAACGCTGGAAAAACTGATCGCGACGCTGGGCATGCCGACGAGCGGACTGGGGATGTTCACCAACGATCCGCTTTATCCTCTGATCCGCAGCCATGGCGCCAACACGGTTCTAGATGGGCACGGAGGAGACGAAGTGGTGTCGGAAGTGCCGGCTATTCTCCGCGAACTGGCCGAGCGGAACCGTTGGTTGGCGTTTGCCCGGGAGTGGATTCCGATGGCGCGCGCCCGCCGGGTGCCGGTCTGGCCTCCGCTCAGGGATTGTGTGCTGTCCTACGGCCACGTCGGCCGCTGGCGGCGGCGGCTGCGGCTCGGCCAGCGCCTCGCGGCGCTCCGGGGAATGCGCCCTCCTTCCTCCTCCTCCCGGCCGCGCTGGGCGGAGCACTTGGACCCGCAATTTCTGGCTGGCTCCAGCCTGCGGGCGCGCCGGACGCAGTGGCTGGCCGGTCAACCCGACCATGCCTTGTCGTCTCAAGAGGCGCACCGGCGGCGGGTTTTCAACACGGCGCAGGGCATCGCCTTCGAGGCGCTCGACCTCCTGGCCGGAAGCAGTGCCGTGGAAACGCGCTTCCCGTTCTGGGATAAAGAGGTGGTCGAGTTTTGCCTGACGATTCCGCCGGAGCAGAAACTTGCCCAGGGGCGTGACCGCAGCGTGCTCCGCGCCGGGTTGCGGGGCATTTTGCCCGAAGTGGTACGTCTGCGACGCGGGAAAACCTCGTTTGCCCAGCAGGCGATCCGGGCATTTCTCTCTGTGGGCGAAAATAATTACAAATTGTTATTGTATGAACGCCATGATTTTATTAATACGTTCGTCGACAAAGATTGGCACCGGAACGCCATCGCCCGTTTGTATCGAACCCAACTATTTGACGATCTCCCGAAAATCTGGCTGGCCACCTCGGTGCTGACCTGGCTGCGTTCTCTCGAGCGCAGCCGGACCGGCAAGGAGTCGTGAGTCTGGCGAAAACCGCGCGGAGAAGATGTTTCAAGTGAGATCCAAATTCGTTTGTATCCGGAAAATTTTCTGAAAAAAGAAAGGCAGGTGAATCAACAATGGAATCCAAAAAACAATACGTCGAACCGAAACTCGTCGAATACGGCAAGGTGGAGGAACTGACGCAGTCGAGTAGCGTGACGGGTACCCCTGATGCGTTTTTCTATCAGACTAGCGGCACCAACCCGATTACTTCGGCCCAGAACTCGTAAGATCTTGATCAGGCGGATACCTCCGGGTGTCCGCCTGATTTATCTGCTCCATGGAGGCTCCGGGGGAGGATGACTGGTTTTATCACCGCGCACATGCGACGGTGATCCAGTCCAGGCTCCGGTTGCCCGATTACGTTCCGACCTCCGAGCGGGTCGCCACGCCTCTGCGCATTGAAGTGACTGCGCTGACCGAGCCGTTCCCCAGCGAATACGGCAGCGCTCATCACGAGGGCGGTTACCGATTGTGGTGGAATACCACGGGCGATTTCTATGTTTCCGCCGAGGGAAACATCTTGGCCAAACGACTGCCCGGCGCGTCCGAGGCGTTGTTCCGCCTGCCGTTGCTTGGGACGGTACTGGCTACCGCCCTGACGAGCCATCGCCGATTTCTTCTGCACGGCAACGCGGTGATCATGAACGGCCGGGCGGTCGTTTTCGCCGGTCACAAGGGGCAGGGCAAGTCCACCCTGACGGCTTATTTATTGCGGCGAGGCCATCAACTCCTCGCCGATGACATCACCGCGCTCACGCTGGAAACCTCCGGGATCATGGCGCATCGCGGCGCGCTCCATCTTCGGCTCTGGCCGGATTCCATCGAGCACATCTTCGCCGTTCCGGCCGAGCGTTTTGAACCGCTTTTCGAGGGCTTTGCCAAGCATGTGGTGCCGGCGCAGCAGTTCGCCTGCAAAGCGGAGAGCGTGCCGCTCGCCGGGATCATCAGTCTCTGTGAATCTGACATGATTTCCCTGGAGCGTCTCTCGCTGCCTGCTGCCTGGAAGGAAGTGGTGATCCACTCCTTCCACAGTCGTCTGGGTTCAGGTTTTCTCACGGGGGATCGGGCACGCTGGCACCATGAACAGTGCGCCAAGATCGTCCGCGGCAGCCGCTTGTACCGATTCCACCGGCCGCGGACCTTTGACCGGTTGGAGGAAGCGGCCCGGTGCCTGGAGGACGCCTTCGCGTGAAGCGCGCCCTGGTGTCTGCCTCCCGTTAGGCACGCCCGCTCCGGGCCACGGAAGAGCGGCCCTGATTGATTCCGGCTATGAAGTCCCTTTCCAAAGCTCGCCAGGGCTTTTCCCTGCTGCGCAGAGCGGTGCATTTGGCCTGGACGGCGTCGCCTGGCTGGACCCTGATCAGTCTGGGTTTGATCTGCCTCCAATCCGTGATGCCCCTGGCGGTGCTCTATGCCACCAAGATGACCCTGGATGCGGTGACCGCCGCCCTCCGCACGCCGAACCAGGATCACAACGGGTCCGTGGTGCGGTGGGTCGTGTTCACCGGGGTGGCCGGCTGGCTGTTCCAGGCCACCCGCACGCTGACCAGCCATGCCAGCGAGGTGCAAGGGGAAATCGTCTCCGAGTACGTCCAGAAGATCATCGCCGACAAGGCCTCGCAGCTCGACCTGGCCTACTACGAAAACCCCGCTTATTTCGATACCTTGCACCAGACGCAGCACGAGGCGCCTTACCGGCCCGCGCGCGTCGTGTCGGCGCTGGTGCAGGTCGCGCAGTGTGTGCTGTCGCTGCTCGCCCTGAGCAGTTTGGTGCTGGTGGCCTTCCGCTGGTCGGTCGCGCTGACCGTGGTGGCCATCGCGCTGCTCGGGTTGCTCGCGCGGCTGCGCAACGTGCGCCTGCTCTTCCGCTGGCGACTGAGCAAAACCGGGCAGGAACGGCAGCTCGGTTACTATCATTTGCTGCTCAACTCGGCCAGCATCGCCAAGGAAATCCGCCTGTTCGGGCTCGGGCCTCTCTTCGCGCAACGGGCGGCCGCGCTGCGGGAAACCTTGCGCCGTGGGCGCATGCGTCTCAGCGCGCAACGCATCGCCGGGGAACTGGCCACCCAGGCCTTCGCCTCCGCGGGGATCATCGTGGCTTTCCTGTCGCTCGTGCGCAATACCTTACAGCACACGTTGACGCTCGGCGGGCTCGTGATGGAACTGCAAGCCCTCCAGAGGGCAGCCGGTCTGATCCAGGACCTGATCGTCAACACCTCGCAGCTTTACGAGCATGGCTTGTTCATGAATCGATTCTACGAGTTTATGGCCCTACAGCCCGCCGTGAGTGATCCCCCCGTGGGGGTGCCGTTGGCCGGGGTGGCCCGGCAAGCCATCCGCTTCGAGAACGTGGGGTTCCGTTACCCGACGGCGGCGCGACCCGTGCTGGAGGGAATCAACCTGGTGATCGGACCGGGAGAAATGGTGGCGTTCGTCGGGGAGAATGGCGCGGGCAAAAGCACGCTCATCAAACTTTTGTGCCGGTTGTACGACCCCACCGCGGGCAGGATTTTCCTCGGCGACACGGACCTGCGGGCACTACGGCGCGCGGACCTGTGGGCGAATTTCTCGGTGTTGTTCCAGGATTTCGTCCCGTACCAGAACACGGTGGCCGAGAACATCTGGTTCGGCGCGTGCGAGCGCGAGCACACGGAGGGCGCCATCGAAGCCGCTGCCGAGCACGGCGGGGCAGCCTCGTTCGTGCGCGCCTTGCCCCGCGGCTACGAACAAATGCTCGGTCTGATCAACGAGGGCGGGACGGAAATCAGCGGCGGGCAGTGGCAGAAAATCGCTCTGAGCCGGACGTTTTACCGCGATGCCCCCATCGTGATTTTGGACGAACCCAGCAGCGCGCTCGACGTGCAGTCCGAGCACGAGGTGTTCGAGCGGTTCAAGGAGTTGACGGCGGGAAAAACGTCCGTGGTCATCAGCCACCGGTTGTCTACGGTGCGCATGGCCGACCGGATTTTCTACCTGGATAGAGGCCAGGTCGCCGAGGTGGGCAGCCACGACGAATTGATGGCGCGGGGCGGAGCCTACGCGGATTTGTTCAAAACCCAGGCGGCGAACTACCGGTGAGACGAAAGTGCGCTACGCTACCGGCGGACCCCCTCATCGCAGCACCATGACGCCCTCTCTGACCCCATCCGGGAATCGCTCGCTGCTGTCCGAGGTCAGCGTCGCGCAGACGCCCTTCAGGGAGGTGCTCTGGTTGGCGGGAGCGAAACTGCCGCCGGGACCAGCGGTCGATCCGCGGCAGATCGATTGGTCCAGGGTGATCACCACCGTCTACGAACAGCGGATGCTCCCTTTGCTGCATGGCGCGCTCGTCGAACAACTCGGGCGGCTGGAGGGGAACGCAGCCCGTTTGCAGCTCCTGTGGAACGCGCAACGGGAGAACGCGCAGCGCAATCTCGCCCTGGCGGCCGAGACGCTGCATTTGCTCGACACGCTCGAAAAAGAGGGGGTCCCGGCGCTGGCGTTCAAAGGCTGCGTCCTCTCCTTGGCCGTCTACGGCAATTTATCCACCCGCAAAGCTGGCGACATCGATCTGCTGATCAGACGCGAGGATGTTTGGCGCGCGTTGGAAATCCTCGCGCGTTGCGGCTACCGCGCGTACCGCGAGCGCAGTCCGGCGGAAGCCGCCGGCCACCTGGCTTTCGACTGCGAATGGGAGTTGCTCAACGCCGGGAAACGCATCGGTGTCGATCTGCATTGGGATTTCAGCGGTCACAATTGCGGACTGCCTGTCCCGGAGCTGTTGAGCCATATCTGGTCCCGCCAGACGACCACCACGCTTTGTGGCCGTCAGATACGCTCGCTGGCTAACGAGGATCTCGTGTTGATGTTGTGCATCCACGCCGCCAAACATTATTGGCAGCGCCTCGAATGGATCCATACTTTGGCCCGTCTGCTGAACCAATCCGCCGATCTGGATTGGGCGGCTCTGTTCGCGTTCGCCCGCACCTGCCGGATGGAGCGCATCCTGGCCCTCGGCTTGCTGATCTGCGACGAGGTCTATGGCCTTCGTGTGGCGGTCGGCGACCTGGAAACCGTGCGGGCGGACCAGGCGCTCCGGTCACTCGCCGGCCGCTCGCTCGAATGGCTGTTCCACGACCGGCGGGACACGCTGAGTTCGACCGTACTGCGTAAGTACAACGCGGACACGCGGAGCACCCTTCCGGCGAAGCTCTACTATTGGATGTGCGCCGCCATGACACCGACCGCCAAAGACTACGTCGTCGAACTGCCGTCCAGGCTGCGCTGGGTCTATTACATCATCCGTGCCAACCGTCTGCTGGGTTGGAATCTCGTCCGGCTCTTCAGCAAACCTGAGCCGCCTGCGCATGGGCAATTCATTCGGTGGATCCCGGAACCGGAAATCGTCCGATCCCGCCAGCCGGATCATCCGGAAAGGGTGCGTTGAAACGGAGGGGACGTTGGTGGGAATCGCGGCCTCACTCGATCCGATGGTTTGTCACGAATCAGGGGCCCGTGCCTGCCATTCGCCACCCATGACCGCCGGCGTCCCGGAGACGGTGGCGAAAAGTTTTCCTCGTAAAAATCCATCCGGAATGCGCGTCACCCCACTCTCCAGAGCATGAAAGTTCTCCTCATTGCCCACGCCTGCCAGGTCGCCTACGAAGGCCAGCAGCGCGCGCAACAACTCGGACAACTCGACGGCGTTGACCTTCGCGTCATCACGCCCGACCGTTGGCTGGAGCCGGGCGGCTGGCGCTTGCCCCAAACCCCGGTTCATCCTTCCTATGCCTTCCAGGTGGAGCCCGTCCGTTTCCCTTGGACCGGTCCGGCCCAATGGTATTTGCACTATTATCCCGGACTCGCCCGGACCCTCGAGACCTTCCGGCCCGACATCATCGACGTTTGGGAGGAGGCCTGGGGGTTGGTCAGCGCACACGCCTGCTGGCTGAGGAATCGTCTGCTGCCTGCGGCCAAAATCCTTTCCGAGACCGAAGCGAACATCCCGCGCACCCATCCCTTCCCCTTCAAGCAATTCCGCACTTACACGTTGCGGAACACGGACCATGCCGTGGCGCGGCAGACCGAAGGGATCAACGTTTTACGTGCCAAGGGCTACCCCGGCCCCGTGGACGTGGTCGGCAACGCGGTGGACGCGGACCTCTTCCGGCCGCTCGACAAGGAAGCGTGCCGGCGGGCCCTGGGCGTCTCCGGTTTTGTCGTCGGATACGTCGGCCGCCTGATCGAAGCCAAGGGCCTGATGGACATCGTGGAAGCCCTCCCCGGCTCCCCGGCGGACCTCACGCTGGTTTTTGTCGGAACCGGTCCCTTCCAGGAAGCCTTGCAAACGCGCGTGGCTCAACTGGGCATGGCGGCCAAGGTGCGTTTCCTGCCGCCGCGGAAGATGGCGGACCTGCCGCAGGTCATGAATGCGTTCGACGCGCTCTTGCTCGTGTCGCGCACCACCACGACCTGGAAAGAGCAGTTCGGGCGGGTCATCATCGAAGCCCAGGCTTGCGGCACCCCGGTCATCGGGTCCGATTCAGGAGCGATCCCGGAGGTGATTGACCGGGGCGGACTCGTGGTGCGGGAAGGCCACGCCGCCGACATCGCGTCGGCGATCCGGCGCCTGAAGGAAAATCCGGCCCTCGCCCGCGAAACGGGGCAACTCGGCCGCCAACAGGTCGAGAAGCTCTACACTTGGAAACGTGTCTCGGAACAGATGCGTGACATCTACGGCAAGATGATGCAGGTCCCTCGTTCCACCACCCGTGCAGCAGGCGGAACGCCACGGTCAGCAGCGGCCCTTTGGTAGGCGATCATCGGACGGAGGCGCCATGGAGGCCACACCGAACCAGGCATCGCCCGGCGTCCTGGTTTGGGAAGTATACGCAAGGGAGGGATTTACCCGGTTGACTTCGGTGGTCTGCCCCCTTTAGATAGGGCCGAATTTAGCCGGGCATCGAGGGGTGCAAAACCATGGGTATCACGCAGAGAAAGGGAGTGTTGTTCGTCTTCGGCACCAGACCGGAGGCGATCAAATTGGCGCCGCTCATCCGGGTGTTTCAGCAAGAGTCCGCGATTCAAACCATGGTCTGCGTGACGGCGCAACACCGGGAACTTCTCGACCAATTCCTGACTTTTTTTCGGATCGAGCCCGATGCCGATCTCGATCTCATGCTGGCAGACCAACCTCTGAGCAGGCTCGCCGCCAGGGTCATCGAAAATTGTGCGGACGTTTACGCACGATTGCAGCCCGCTCTCGTCGTGGTCCAAGGGGATACCACCAGCGCGGTTTCCGCCGCCTTTTCGGCCAGCCTCTGCGGCATCCCGGTGGCTCACGTCGAAGCAGGGCTACGGAGCCACCGCAGAAACGCCCCGTTCCCGGAGGAAATCAACCGTGCGCTCATCAGCCGCTTGGCCGAATTGCACTTTGCCCACAGCCAATCGGCGGCGGACAACCTGCGACGGGAAAACATCGTCGAGGGAGTGCATGTCGTGGGCAACACCGGCATCGATGCCTTGAAGCTGGCGCTCTCTCGGACCGCCGCGGAAAAAGGTCTTTACGGCAGCCGTTTTCCTCAGGTGGATCCCTCCCGTAAATTCGTCCTGGTGACCTTACACCGCCGCGAGAACGTGGGTGGTCCCGTCGCGGAGATTTGCCAGGGCCTCCGCCGCATCGCCGCCGAGTGCGCAGTGGATTTGTACTTTCCGGTGCATCCCAATCCCCGGATCAGGGATGCCGTCTACAAGACGTTGTCCGGACGGGAGAATATCCATCTCTTGGACCCGCTCAGCTACGCCGATTTCGTCTGGCTGCTTTCCCGGGCGGCCCTGGTGATCAGCGACTCGGGCGGCGTGCTCGAAGAAGCGGAAACTTTGGGAGTGCCGGTGCTGGTGACCCGGGAGGTGACGGAACGGACCGAAGCTCTGGCCTCGGGCCAGGCGACCTTGGTCGGATCAGATTCCGAGCGTATCCTGGCGGCGACACGCACCCTGTTAGCCACCGCGAAACCGGCCCCTTCTTCGCCGCCGCTGAAAACCACGTTCGGCGATGGCCATGCGTCCGAAAGGATTCTTGGCATCACGAAGAAATTCTTGGGAACACTGACCGCCTGACCGTGTCTGCCCGTGTCCCGTTCGTCCTCGCTGCCGACCACGAACCGATGGCGCCAACCGCCCGTGAAATATTGCTGTTTTCGCTTTGATGCGGATACGCATGCCTGTGTGGCCAAGGGCATGCCTCTACTCAGCGACCTCGGCGCATCGCTGGACGTGAAGTTTACTTTTTTCGTGAACATGGGCCGGGCGTTCGACCGCCGCATCACTTTGGGTAAAGCGCTTCGGCGTCTGTTTAGCCGTGGGACACCCACCGCCCTGTCGGCCGCCGGTAAATTGGGTCTTGCCGAATCGTTACACGCCGCTCTTCTCAATCCTCACGCGGGCAAGCGATCCGCGGCGGTGCTGCGGGCGGCCAGGGACGCAGGTCATGAAATCGGGCTGCACGGCGGGCGCAACCATGCGCGGTGGGAACGTGACGCGCACCGTTGGAGTGAAGACGAACTCCGCCGTGAGGTCCGGACGGGCGGGCGCTGGATGGCGGAATGTGGGTTGCCGGCGCCTACTTCCTTTGCCTCCCCGGCGTGGAACAGCCCTTCGCTCTTGAAAAAGGTGCTGCGCGCCGGTGGCTTCGAGGTGATCGCGGATGGATACGACCTCACCACCGAAGCGGTGACACCGGTGGACGGCTTGCTTTCCGTGCCGACGAACGTCGCGGCGGGAGCGGGGACGGCCGGCTACCTGGAAACAGCCGCCTTGAAAAGATGGAACTCTGCCGAGCTGGCGGCGGACTGGAAGCGGCAACTCGCGGCCAAGCAAAAGTTGGCCGTCGTCTACGATCATCCCTTTTTCGCCGGGACTCACGCGCGACGTGGGCTCGGGGAAATGGTGCGAATTGCCCTGGATCAAGGCTTTACCGTTTGCACGGTCAGCGAAGCGGCCCGGCGCGCGCAAGAGGAAAACTTTCTCTGGCCCGTGACCAGCCAAATACCTTCCGGACGATGCGAGTCGTGCACCTGACGCAAACCACCACGCTGGAAGTCACCGGAGGGCTGGAGTATCACATCGCCTACCTGACCGATGCGCTCAAACGGCGGGGACACGAGGTGGAAGTGGTGAGCGCAGGGTCCGTCCTGATCGAGGATCCGCTTCCCGCGCGAGTCATGGCGTTCAAGCATTTCGTCGAAGCGACCTCGGGCCGCCCTTTGTCGCTCCTGCCGCCGTTTTTCCGCCGACCCCTCGAGATCCTGCTGGAGATCGTGACGATGTTCAGTCGGCGATGGTTCAAGAGCCTGTACACCTCGCGGATCGTCCGACGTGTCCATGCGTTAAATCCCGACCTGGTCCATCAGCACTCTTATCTCGGTGGGCTGGCGGTGTGTCGCCTTCTCGCCCGGAACTATCCGGTGGTCTTCACCAACCATACCGGCGCGTACCTGCACCTGGACCGTCTGGCCTTCCTCCGCCCGTTGCAGCGGTGGCTGATGAGACAGTTCACGATGGTCATCGGCCCGAGCCGGGAGTTGCTTCCGTCCACCGAAAATAGCCGCTACATCCCCAACGGGGTAAAGCTCGAGCAGTTCTACCCCGTGCCGGACGAAGAATTGCAGCGGTTGAGGGCGAAGCACGGGTGCGTGGGCAAACGCGTTTTCATCTGCCCGCGCCGATGGGCGCCGACCAAGGGCGTGCTCTATCTCGCCCGGGCGCTGCACCGCTTGAGCCGCGAGACCCGGCAAAACAGCGTCTTTCTCTTTGCAGGCAACGAGACCTATGGCTACGGCAGCTATCAGCGGAACGTTCGGCAAACCATCTCGGAAGCCTCCGGTTGCGACGTGCGCATTCTGGGGAACCTCGGCCACGAGGAGCTCGCGGGACTCATGAACATTTCCGAAGCCTGCATCATCCCTTCGTTGATGGAAGCGACCAGCCTCGCCTGTCTGGAAGCGATGGCTTGCGGCACGCCCGTGATCGGGGTAAACACCGGCGGATTGGCCGAATTGATCCGGCCCGGCGAAAATGGCTGGCTGCTGCCGATGCGAGATCCTGCGGCCTTGGCGGCGGCGATAGAAAAGGTGGTGGCGATGCCGCCGACTGACCTGCAACGGATGCGCGCTGTGGCCCACGGAACGGCGCATACAAACTATAGTTGGGAAGTCGCCGCACAGAAAACGGAACAGGTTTATTTCGATGCGGTGCAAAAATGGGGACACCAACGACCGCGAGCAACGTGATTCCTTTGCGCCCGGCCGGGATGGCCCGCCTGTTAAGCATGGCTCTCCCGTTCCCTCGTTCCCAGGTTGTACTTGGGAACGAGGAAGCCGCAGTCGAAGGACCTTCCGACCGCTGGTAGGCAAGGGCGCGGTGTCCGCCGACGGCCGGAAGGTCCTTCGACTCCGTGACACTCCGCTCAGGATGACAGAGCTTATAGGCCACGCGGCTGATCCAATCGGGAAGTGCTCTAAGGTGGCACAATTTGCAGCCGGTAGAACCGTTTCGACTTTGCGGTGGCGTTCCCATCCGAGAGGGTGATCACCTGGCCGGTGCCGGGAATGTTGTCTTGCCATAACGACCAGGCGGATGGCTGGCTGAGATCATCTGTATACTGCGCACGGTAGAGCACGCCGCTGACACTCGGGAAGGTGATGCTCATCGCGCCTGTGTTCGCGTCACGGGTGACCGAGGTGATCCGCAACACGCTTGCGGGGTTCTGCGGGTTGGTTCCGGCAAGGTACTCGGCGAGGTTGCCCATGCCGTCACCGTCCGAATCGGGGGCGGCGTCGGTGGGATCGTTTGGGTTCAGGCCGTGACTCGTCTCGTAATCATCCGGGATGCCGTCTCCGTCGCTGTCGGCGTGAACGGTCAAATCCATGGGGGCGACGTTGTTGGCGGCCAGAGTATCCAGTTGGTCAAAAGGGTTGATCCCCGAGGAAAGATGGATCGCCGAATTGGCGGTGGCAGAGGGGATGCTCAGGGTGATGGTCCCTGTGGCGGTCGTCAGTTTGCCAATCGAACCGAAGTGGAAGACCGCGTACTGTGACGATTGCTCGTAGGAGCCTTGTGTCTGGGTCGTGCTGATGACCGGGTAGGCAGGGAGATTGACGAACACATCGACCCCGGTGGCAGGATTCATCCCGCGGTTGAACACCGAGAAACTCAAGCGCATCCTCTGCCCGGCAACGGCCGTGGACGGGTACACCGACCCGGTCAGCACGAGGTCGGTGGAGGTATCCGCGACGTTCACGGTGCTGGTACTCACCGCCAGGGTAAATCCGTTGGCGACGCTGCCGCTGGAACCCGCCTGGGAGTCGCGCAGGTACAACGACCAGGTCCCATTAGGGTCCTGGTTGTTGAAGCCGGCAAACGTGGTGGCGTAAGGAACCGCGGACGGCCCGGGCGAGGAGAAGGCTCCGCGGCTGGAGTCAACCACGGTGGGCAGGAACGTCCCCGAAGCGGTCGCGCCACCCACGGTCGGCAGGGACGCCGTGGCGGTGTCATCAAAAACGTAGGTGGCGTTGTTGGCGACCCCCTTGACGTTGGAAAGGAACAGGGTGCTCCGGCCCGTGGGGCCGACCAGAAGCGCATCCACGTCACCCAGAGACGGGTGAGTCACGCCATTCAAGCTCAGCGTGACATTCGACACATACGCCCCGTTGCTCAAACTCAAGCCGCTCACGGTCACGCTGGCCGGATAGGGCGAAGCGTTCGCGTGATCGTTGATCGTGATCGCGCTGGGATTGGCATACCCCGTGGTGCCGACCGCCTGCACGTGGCCCAACGTGTACGGACCATAGGCCAGCGTGCCGTAGCTCGTCGCCCCGTCGGAAAGAACCAGGATCGGGGTGACGGCGCCACCGGCCACACCGGTGGCTGTGAACGTGAAGTTCCTCGTCACGCTGCCGCCGGGTGGGATGGCTCCGTAGCTTTGCGCACTGCTGGGATGACGCACGCCGACGGTGTCTTCCTGCAACCGGGCGATCAGGTTGTTGAAAGGGCCGTTTCCCGTGTTGGTGATCGTGAAGCTGAGGGTCACGACCTCGCCGGGGTCGATCCAGCCGTTCGCCGGGGTCGCGCTCTCGGCGGCCAGCGCACTCCCGTTCGAGACGGCGGCCGGTTGTGGCGCGGGCGGAAAGGCGACCAGCGCGAAATCCTGATTGACGGTGCCGCTTGCGCCGGGCACCGCCACGGAGACGATGTTGGCTGCGGTCACCGTGATCACCGCATCCCCGTTGATTCCTCCGGGCAGAAAGACGCTTTCGACGTTGTCTTTTTTGTCGGCGCTGCCTCCGGCGGCCGAGTACGCCCCGCTGAAGACGTTCCCTTTGTAGGTGGCGCCGCCTGCCGTCACCGTGAGGTCGAGATCGTTGTTGTAGGCGTTGCCGGTGGTGGAACCTGGCGCATCCGTCCAGGCCAGCGTGACCCGGAAACCCTGGTAATTGTTGGGAATCGACACGGTGAACGTGCGCGTCTGCCCGGTGGCTGTAAACAAATCGTCGGCAAGCTGGTCGCGGTGGAAATAGGCGGTGCCTCCGAAAGCGCTGTTCAGGTTCATTTCGCCCATGCCCTGGCTGCTGGAAGGCAGGCTGTCGTTAGTGCCGGTGCCGGTAAGATAACGGGCGCCATTGAGCAAAACCGCCTTGGTCATCGCCGGACTCGGCGGGGCGAACCCCTGATTGATAAAGCACTGTCGTAAGAGGGCGCAACCCCCACTCACGGCGGGTGTCGAATGGCTGGTGCCGTTGCTGGCGGTGTAAAGTTGCTGGGTGGTGCCGGTGCCGGGGAAAAACAGGCTCCCGTCGGCGCCGCCGCAAACGTCGGAGCCCGTGAAGGCAGGGTCCGCGGTGCCGGTGGCCGCCGGGTTGCCTGCCTGCCATACCCCGCCGCTGATGTGCGTGCCGGGCGCCACGAGGTCGGGTTTCATCCGGCCGTCCGCGCAAGGCCCGCGGCTGGAATACGAGGCCACGTCGTTGGCGTTGTCGGCGTCCGCGTCGGTATAACCACAATGGTCGTCGGAGCCGAACGGCTGCACGTTCTCGCTGGCGCCGACCGTGATGACATTCTTGGCGTTGCCGGGGATGCCCACCGTGTGAGCCGCCGGGCCGAAGTTGTCAGCGGCGAAGACGATCACCATCTCCTGGTTTCCGGTCGTGCCGGCCTGGGCATCGCGCACGAGACCGTCGTAGGTCTGGCAATCTGCGATGTAACCGTTGTAGTTGCCCCCCCAGCTATTCGAGGAAACCCTTGCTCCGCTGGCGTAAGCATCCGATTGCAAAGTAGGATAGTTTGGGCGGGTGAAAGAGCTGGGATCGAAGATGACCGAACTGCCCATTTTTACGAACGGCGCGACACCGAGTCCGTAACGGTAGCCTTCGTCGTCCGCAAAAACGTTGACCGACGAGCCGTTATCGTAACCCCCGATGATGTGCGCGTTGAGGTTGCCATGGCCGTCCTGGCCGGCCAGGGTGCTCCCGGAGTTCGCGCTGCCCTCCAGCCGATTGTAGAGGACCCGGCTGCTTCCTGGCCGCACTCCGTTGGTGTAGAGGCCAAAGTGGTTGGGGGTGATGGTGGCGTTGTCGATGCCGCTATCGGTCACGTCCACGGCGAACCCGCTGGCGGTGAACTGATCTTGGGTAAAGCCTTTGCTCGCGAGCCACGCCAGGTATCCGGGGCCATTCGGTTGGCCGGTAGCCGGTAGAAGGTTGCCGGCAACGATCTGATCTTGCCGTTCGTCCGCCTTGTGGGGCATGAAGTACGGCTGGATGGAGATCACGTCGGGCATCGCCGCGATCCGTGGCAATCCATCCGCCGGGATTTCGGCGACCACGTTATAATAACGGTTCAAGCTGGTTTCCCAACGCACGAGGTCGCCGCGCTTCCACTGGTTGATCACGCCGACCGTTGCCGGGTTGGCAGCCTTGTCGGCGACCATCTGCACGATGAAAAACGGCGTGCCGATCCTGCGCGGCC
Organism: uncultured Chthoniobacterales bacterium; assembly: GCA_964250695.1. Taxonomy (GTDB): domain Bacteria; phylum Verrucomicrobiota; class Verrucomicrobiia; order Chthoniobacterales; family SZAS-18; genus CAHJWO01. Next base: position 56,202 of record CAXUGY010000002.1, read on the forward strand.
GGCCCTCGGCATCCATCGTGCGCGCGAGCGGGTGAATCTTGTACCCGTCGGCGTAAGCGCCCTCCCAGTGCAGCGCGGCAGCGAGCGTCGGGCTCGCCGTGGGCGTTTGGATCGCGCCCAGCGTGGCGGCGTCACCGTAGACGAGGTAAGCGTTGTCGGGCAGATAATCGATGACCTGGGCTCCGGTCTTCTCCAGTTCCTCACGCCATGCAGGCTTGACCGGTCCGACGAAATGCACCAGGTGGAGCCGCTTGCCTGGGAACGAACCGAGCCGCGCGGAATGGACCCACGTCGCTTGAACATCCGGCGCGGAGGTGTCGATGGCGCCAGCGTTGAGCTTGATGGTGTCGAGGTCGTCGCGGAGCTGGATAGACAGGTCGCCGGAACCAGTGCTGGCGGCCTTCGTCAACGTCGTCAGATCGGAGTCGGCAATCTCATAAATCTGGAAGGCGCCATAGTCAGCGATCAAGCGCCCGCCTGACTCGGCCAAGCGGGTGGCGCTGGCACCGGAAACCTGGACTTTATGGGTCGTGCGAACCGGGGACTGAGCACGCGCCGCGTCAACGCCAAGCGTCAGCAGTGCGAGGAGGGTGACGAGCCGCAAGGGCGTGGTGAGACAGAGTACCGAGGCAGCCATAAAGTCGTAAACGGATGCGTTCCATTGGTATCCGTAACGGCGGCCCGCGAATCCCCAAACACATTCCCGCCGCGAGGTGTAGACAATTCTTTCTTGATTGCAATGAAAAAGTTCGCCCCGGCCGAGCTTCGTATGCGTTGACACTGTCAGACGCGATGACGGCCGCTTGAACACCGCCTCGCTTGGCGGCTGGCTCGAAGTCATGTTGACTGAAATCTAACCGCTGGCCGCTAGTCAGATTCTCAATAGGGGTAGGCAAAATACCTGAAAGGCTGCAAACGAATGCTTTTGGCCGTTTTGATATTCTGAGGCAGAATCTTTTCTCAAATTATCATATCAGGAGCCAATTTCACAGAGTTGCGACGGGTCGCAATTTTGCTTGACGCTACGCCGGAAAGCCTTACGATCCCCCGCGTGAAAACAAGAATATCCAGCTTTTTAATCGTAATTATCAGCTTTGTCTGGACGAGCGCCTATGCCGGCACCGTACCAAGTCAGTCGGCCAATCTGGTCAATGTAAACAACTCGCCGGTCTCTCCGGTCCAGGCGCCGACTCCCACTCCGACCAAAAGTTATCAGGTGTGCTATGCGTTGACCGGTGCGTGGTACGGTGGCTTCACCGCGCTGGTGACCATTGAGAACAAGGGCGCCACGCCGATCAAGGGGTGGACCGTGCGCTGGAATTACACCGGCAATCAAGCGGTCTTCTATACCTGGGACGGCGCCGCCGTTCAGAGCGGCAAGACGGTTAGCGTCGCCAACGTCGGCTGTAACCAGACCATCCCGGTGGACGGCACCGTGTGCTTCAGCTTCCAGGCGTGCTACAGCGGCGCGAATATCAATCCGACGGTGTTCAGTTTGCAATGATGTTTCTGCGGGCCTTGCTGACGGCCGCGTAGCGGCAACGCGTGCCTGTGCCCAAAGCGCCGCACCCGCGGGTCGCTCGTGGTTTTCCGTGCGTTCGTCCGGGAGCCGACCGGGGACGATTGGGAGCGCGTTCATTGAGCGATGGTGAATGGCGCCTCCGGGCGCCATCCACCTCGGAAGGCGCGCCCTGCCCCTCGGAAGGTCCTTCGCGCTTCGCTCAATCACTTTGGAAACCGCTGTGAACCACGCTCCTGCCGTTGACTGACCATCGGCAGTCGTTTTTTGCACGTCAGGATCGTGGGCCGATGCGCACTCGTCCCTATCCGCCGCGATGCGTGGTTCCTACCGGGAGAAATTCGACGGCCTTCCAGAAGGCCGATGGCAACCCCTGAGCCGATGTTGACACGGTAGCGGGCGGCCAATGAAAATCTGACACGGGTGCGGCACGATCCGGGGGCCCTCGGGTTCGTCATGAAACAGGTCGCTTCACGGTACGCGGACGCGGCAGCTTCATGATTTCACAAAGGACATCGGGACTCAATACCGTCCTGGCGCTCTGCCAGCTTCTGCTGACGGGTTTCTTGTTTTGGGTGGATCTGGTGCTCGTGGTTGTTCTCAGCGGCAATGCGGTGGTTTCCCGGCGTTCCTACGCGGTCTTCTGCACGGTCGTACTCCTCGGACTGCTCATTGAAATGCTGGGTAAGAATCGGCTGGAGACAGGCAGCGTCCATCGCGATTTTGTCGGCGCGCACCGGCTCAGTTTCCGTCAGACGATGTTCGGCGTGGGTCTGCTCTTTGTGTACGTGGTCGGCGCCAAGGATTCCGCCACGCTCTCGCGCGCGTTCACCGGGGTGTTCGTGCCTTCGCTCTACGTGATGCTTTTCGTCACCAACCGTCACCTGCCGCGCCTGCTTGGCCAGCGGTTCTTTGGCGAGAAGCGCTGGGAGCGGACACTTCTGGTCGGCCGGGTGGCCCGGACGGAGGCGCTACGCCCCTGGCTGGAGCGCAAGGCCGACGTGGGTTTCCGCACGGTCGGCATCCTTTGCGACGACGACCCCTGGGAACTCGAAAATTGCGGCTACCCACGGCTTGGCGGCACGCATGAACTGGTGGAAACCGTGCGCCGGTATGGCGTCACCCAGGTCGTCCGCACCGAGATGCCCGTCACGGCAGACGAGCAGCACTTGTTTGTGGAAGCCTGCGACCAACTGGGCGTGCGTCTGTTGGTGGTCGCTAATCTGCCGGAACGTTGGGGTCGGCCTTTGACCTTCATCGACGATGATGGGGTCCGCTTCATCGGCCTGCGCGAGGAGGCGCTGGAAAACCCGTTGAATCAGGTCATCAAGCGGGCCATCGACCTCGTCATCTCGGTGCCGGTCATTTTCTTTCTTCTACCGGTCACGAACTTGGTGGTCTGGTGGTTCCAGCGGCGGCAATCGCCCGGGCCGTTGTTCTTCCGGCAGAAGAGGGCGGGTTTGCAGAACCGGGAGTTCGAGATTCTCAAGTACCGGACGATGAAAGTTGACCACGGCGTGGAAGCAAAACAGGCGACGAAGGGGGATAGCCGCATCTACCCGGCAGGACAGTGGTTTCGGAAGCTTTCCATCGATGAATTGCCGCAGTTTTGGAATGTGTTCGCGGGGCACATGAGCATCGTGGGCCCGAGGCCGCACCTGCTCGAGCATAATTCGCTCTTCGCGCGTCAGTTGTCCAACTACCAGGTGCGGACCTTCGTGAAGCCCGGCATCACGGGCCTGGCGCAGGTGCGGGGATTACGAGGCGAAGCCAAGACCACGGAGGATATCGCCCGGCGCATCGCGGCAGACATCGAGTACCTGGAGAACTGGCGCCCGGCGTTGGAAGTTTCCATCATCCTCCAGACGATCCTGCATGTGATCAAGCCTCCAAAAACGGCTTATTAGAGTTCTGACAAAAGTCAGGGATGGTCCGCAGAGGCCGCAGATTTGCGCAGAGTTGGAACCAGGGCAGGAGAGCAGCACCCTCTTTTTCCCTTCTCTCTGCGAACATCTGCGGAATCTGCGGACCATTTCCGGCTTGCGATGGGCACTTTGGTCAGAGGTCTATTGGCGCGAGGCAGGACGAAAACGGCTGAGCACAACCGAAAGGAGTTGTCTGCCGCTGCGCGGCGGATGTTTGCACGCTCGCACGCTCGATCATTTTGCGAATGGCTATAGGGTGAGCGTTACTTCTTCTTTCCGCCACCCCCGCCGCCCTTGGCGTGTTCGCCGCCGCCCCCACCACCTCCACGACGCGCCGCGCCGCCGCCGCCACGCCGTTCACCGCCGCCGCCACGCGCGACGCGGGGGGTGACTTGCTGTCTCTGGCGCACGGCTCGTTCCCCGCCTCCGCTCCGGGCTTGACGCGCGGTTTGCCGGGCCTCGCGGCGGCTCTGCCCGGCAGTCTGGCGCCGGGCGGCAGCTTTGCCGCCACCGTTCGGGGCGGCAGCCTGGGCGCGCGCCTCCCGCCGGGCCTGACGCGCGGCTGCCTGGTTGCTGCCGCCGGGACCACCCTGACGCTCCGCTTGCTGACGCGCCTGACGTTCTTCCCGTTGCGCACGCGGCGTCGTGGCGATGCCGGCCGGGGCACCGGGGTTGCCAACCGGCGCCGCAGAGTCCGTTCGTGGACCGCCGCCCCTCGCGTTCGGATTCCGCGCCCGGTACGTTTCCCCCTGTTTGGCGAAGGACTCCCGCGCCCGTTTGTAACCCTCGTTGTTGGCCGCCCCCGCCGGGGCGAACTGCCTGGCAACCGGCGTGACCGGCAGCGTGCCACGCCGGGCGAAATTCACGCGTCCGTTGCGCACGTTGGTCTGGGAAAAACGCGGCGCGGCCACGTTGATCCGGTTGCCGTCGATCCGGTTGAACTGCCCGTTGCGGATCTGCTGACGCACCAGCGCCGAACTCGTGGTCTGCCGCAGGGCAAGCTGCGGGATGGGCCGTTCGGTCACGCCCCGGAAGCGTTCATAATCCGGTCCGCCGTTGTAGAACCCCCGGTAGCCGCGCCCGCCCCCGTTATAATAAACGTTGGTGATGTTCACCGAGTGGTCGCAGCAGTAGTAACCACGGTCGGAGTCAAAAATGACCCCGGCGATCCACGGCGAACCGAAGGACCGGTCATCCGTGAAGCAATAGGCGTAAGGGTCGATCCCGATGTCCACGTCCACCGTCGGGCCGTAGGAATAATCCGTGCCGACCGCCATCGGCTCGGGCGGCAGGGGTGCCCAGCCGATGTAGTTCTCGCCGGAAGCCGCGTTGGGACGCCCCGCGTTGCCCTCCGGGGGCGGGGGCGGCGCGCCTTTGTCGTCGGCGGGCGCGTCGGTGGTCGTGGCGGAAACCGGGGCGTCGGCGGCAGGTCCCCCGGCAGCGGCGTCGGGTTTGCTCTCGCGCCAGGTCACCCAGGCGGGTGCCCACTCGGTGCCCGGCACCCAGGCCCAGCCGATGTCCTGGAGTTTGGTCCACCGTCCGTAGTGATAGACGGCCCAGCCGAAATTCTCGTTGGACACGAACATCCAGCCACCGTCGGTGTAGGACCAGTAGCCGTCGGTGTACGGACGCCAGGAATCACTCTTGTACGCGATGTAAGGCTGCCAGACATCGCCGTACTCGGTCGTGTTGAACCACGAGCCGTCGTCCTTGAGCGTATCGTAGAAGAAGCTCACGTCGATCTGGCCGCTGGCGCCGGAAGCGGCGCGGGCAGACGACGGCAAGGCGAGCATCAACGGAAGGAGCCAGCAGGTGCCAAGCAAGAGCCAGGGAAGACGTTTTGGAGACATAAAAAGGATGGGGTTCGCGGTTTATATCGGAGCAGCCGTGCGAGTTGCGCGCGACGGGTAGCCGAAAGACGGTCCACCGACGGCACGGGCACCCAAAGCAGGAAAGGACAGCGCGAAAAAGCCGTCCCACCCAAGCGAGCGGAAGAAGGTTCCGGGGTGGCCGGCGACCTCCGGGCGTCAGGAGGGCCACTCGCCGCTTGGCGGCTTCAAAAAGCGATGGGGCGGCAGCGCCAGTGGGCGCTCATGGTGCCCGGAGGTCCAGCCCACCCGCTATGTTTTCTCGCGCCTACGCAGCAAGGAGCGCCGCCCGGATCAGGGCTGGCCGCTGCCGCCACCGATGCGCGGGTTGTTCGCCAACGCGCCGAGTTGGGAGTTGTTTTCCCAACCTTGCGGTTTGTTCCAGGGCACGCTGCTGACACGCTCGCTGTCCGGGAGCATCGCCGTGTTGTCAACGGGAGCATTCGCGCCGGTGCAGGCGGGGAGCAGCCCCGCACAAAGCGCCAACCCGAGAAAACCGGCGACGGCGCGAGGTGAGATCAACGCTTTCATCAGACGAAATGGAAAAAGGTTAGCTGCCAGGAAAGATGACGGTGTCGCCCGGCTGAACAATCACCCCGGCAGGCACCGAACCCGCGATAATATCCGCCACGGTCTGCGAAGGTTCAACCGAAACCGTGCGGACCCGGCCCACCAGGCTGCCGCCGCGCTGGACGATCAGCGTCGTGTTGCTGGAAACCCCCTTGCTGCTGCCCAGGTCGAGCACCACGAAATTATACTCGCGGTTGACCGCCAGCACCCGGCCCCGCAGGCCGAGCATGATCGACTTGTCGATGACGCTCTGCTCCCGCCTCTGCGCGGAGACGAGTTGCGCCTGGGAACTCTTGAGCTGGTTTTCCAGGCTGTCCTTGACCAGTTGCAACTCGTCGCGCGAGCGTTTGAGGTCGTCGATCTGCTTGGCGATATCCACGGCGGGACCGTTGGGGTCCGACTTGGGCAGGCCAGCAAATTTCGCGTTGAGATCGGAGATTTCCTTGTCCTTCACGGCCACGTTATCCGTGGCCGTCTTGACCTGGTTCTGGAGGTCGGTGACCTGGGTCTTCGCCCCGTCGAGCGCCGTCTGCGCGTCGGCGGCGCGTTGGATGGCGTCCTTGGCGTCCTGCTGGGCTTTCCGCTGGTCCGTGCGGGCCCTGGTGGTTTCCCCCTGGGAAACGGTCAGTTTCTGGTGCGCGTCCTTGGCTTCGGTCAGCGAGGCGACCAGCTTGTTCTTGTTGACGTAGCTCAACCCGCCGGAAATCAGCAAGAGGGCGGCGGAAAGGAGGAGTAAAATCTTTGGCATGGCGTGACTTGGGGGGGAAAGGTGGGGGTAGAGCCGCGTGGCCGTCCCGCCCCGGAAAATGGGCGGACGGGCAGGGCGTTCAGGTTCTAAAGGAAAAATGCATCCACTGGCAAGACTTTGCTAGGAGGAACCGACAAATTTTTTGCCTTTGGGCGTTGCGGCGCCGGGCAAAGCGCGTTCTAGTGGCGTTGCCAGGGACGATGGATGCAAGCCCGGCGAACCCCGCCAGGGCCGGAAGGCAGCAACGGTAGCCAGAGCTTGCTTGCTGTCGCTCTCTGGTCTTTTCTTTTTTGGCGCGGGGGGCTTGCCCGGGCTGCCCGGCGCGCGTTAGTTCCCATTATCATGGAAGTCCTCGTCACCGGCGGCGCCGGCTTTATCGGCTCGCATCTGGTCGAGGCTCTGCTGGCGGCGGGCCACGGGGTCGCCGTCATCGACGACTTCAACGATTTCTACGATCCGCGCATCAAACACGGCAACCTCGCGGGCGTGCGCCGACAGATCACCCTGCACGACCTGGACCTGCGCGACGCCGCCGCCGTGAGTGGCGTGCTGAGAGAGCGGGAGTTCGATGCCATCTTCCATCTGGCGGCGCGTGCGGGGGTGCGGCCCTCGATCCGCCAGCCGCAGCTTTACGTGGAAACCAACGTCTCGGGCACGCTCAACCTGCTCGAAGGCGCGCGGCGGCACGGGGTGGGCCGGTTCGTGTTCGCATCGAGTTCGTCGGTGTACGGGTTGTGCAAGGAGGTGCCGTTCCGGGAAGACGTGGCGCTGCCGGGCACGATCAGCCCGTATGCCGCGACGAAGCTGGCGGGCGAGCAGTTCTGCGCCAGCTACGCGCACCTGTACGGGTTTCGCGCGGTGTGCCTGCGGTTTTTCACGGTGTACGGGCCCCGCCAGCGGCCCGACCTGGCCATCCACCAGTTCACCCGGCGCATTCACGACGGCCAGCCGATTGATCAGTTCGGCGACGGCCTGACCCGGCGGGATTACACTTATATAGGCGACATCATCCAGGGCGTGCTCGGCGCGCTGGAGTACGACGGCGCGGCGTTCGACATTTTCAACCTCGGCGAGAGCGCGACGACGCCGTTGCGGGACCTGATCGCGCTGATCGAAAAATCGCTCGGACGCACGGCGCGGATCAACCGGCTGCCCGAGCAGCCCGGCGACGTGCCGTTGACCTGCGCGGACGTTTCCAAGGCGCGGCGGCTGCTCGGCTACCGGCCCCGGACGCCGATTGCCGAGGGTATCCCGCGTTTCGTGGAGTGGTTCCTGCGCACGCAGGCCAGCGGGGAGGCGGCCGCCTGAGATGAGCCCGACGCCCCCGGCCCACGACGTGGTGGAGCTTTTGCAGGCGCTCGTGCGCGTGGGGAGCGTCAACCCCACGGGCGACCCGGGGACGACGGAGATCGGCGAGGGCCGGTGCGCGGCGCGGGTGGCGGAGATTCTGGAGCACGGCGGCGCGGCGGTGGAATGGCGTGAGATTTTGCCCGGCAGGCCCAACGTGCTCGGGCGTTTTCCCAGCGACCGGCCCGGGAAACCGAAGCTGTTTTTGTGTCCGCACCTGGACACGGTGAGCGTGCGCGGCATGACGGTCGATCCCTTCGCGGCGGAGCGGCGGGACGGGCGGATTTATGGCCGGGGCGCGTGCGACACGAAGGGCACGGCGGCCGCGATGCTGTGGGCCTTGTGGGAGTGGCGCGCGGAGCTGCCGCGTTTGCAGCACGAAATCTGGTTTGCCGGGCTGATGGGCGAGGAGGCAGGCAACGAGGGCGCGATGGCCCTGGCCGCCGACCATCCCGACGCGGATTTCGCGCTGGTGGGCGAGCCGACGGGCTGCGACCTCGTTTACAAGACCAAGGGCGTGACGTGGCTGCGGCTGACGACCCGGGGCCGCGCCGCCCACAACGCCACGCCCGAGCGGGGCGAGAATGCCGTTTACAAAATGGCCGATTTGTTGCGGGCGATCCGCGACGAGATCACGCCGGAATTCGCGGGGCTGGCGGACCCGGTGCTCGGCGCGCCGACGATGAGCGTCGGGACGATCCAGGGCGGCAGCAAGATCAACATCGTGCCGGAGGTTTGCACCGTGGACGTGGACGTGCGCACGGTGCCCGCGCAGGCGACGCCCGGTTTCCTCGACGCGGTGTCCGCCCGGCTGCGGCGCGCGTGCCCCGGTTTGGAGATCGAACACCTGCGCAGCAACCGTCCGCTGGACACCGCGCCGGAGCATCCGTGCGTGCGGGCGCTCCAGGCGGCGGGCGGGAGGCTGGTGGGCGCGCCGTGGTTCTGCGACGGCAGCCTGCTGGCGGCGGGCGGCATCCCGGCGGTGGCGGCGGGTCCCGGCGACATCGCCCAGGCGCACACCGCCGACGAATGGCTGGCGGAGGATGAACTGCGCGCGGGGGTGGAGTTCTATCAACGTTTCCTGGAGCGTGTATGACCTACGAGGACGATTTTCATCCGGCACAGATTGCCGCCATCCAAAAGATGACTCCCGGCCAACGTTTGGACGCCGCCGTGGAAATGATCCATGCCGCCCGGCGCTTTCAGGCGGCGGCCCTCGGCGTGATGCACCCGGAATGGTCGCAGGCGCAGATCGCCGCCGAGGTCCGACGCCGCTGGTTATATGCCGAATCCTAACCCGGCCTTGCTCTTCCTCCGGCCTTTGGAGCGATTGTCGCTTCCGTACATGGTGGTCAGTTCGTTCGCGTGCATTGCTTACGGCGTCGTTCATGCTGAAGTTCACGGAAGTCGATCTCCCTTTGATGGAAGCCGAAATCTCCCGCCGTGGTCTGACCGTGCAATGGCTGCAATGTCAGCGAAAATGGAACTTGCCTCGGAAGGTTGATTTAAGATTGAATCAAAAGATGGAACGTTTTATCGGCCGGTTTTCACCCGTTGTTTTTGCCCTGTTTCGAATTGTGACCGGCCTGTTGATGGCTTGTCATGGCGGGCAGAAGATTCTCGGCATGTTCGGGTCCGAGCACGTCTTCCCGCCCTTGTCTTTCATGGGCTTCGGCGGTCTGCTCGAACTGATCGGCGGGTTTCTGGTCGCCTTCGGCCTGTTCGGCAGCGTGGCGGCCTTCCTCCTGAGCGGCGAAATGGCCGTGGCCTATTTCATGGTCCACGCCAAGGGCGGGTTCTTCCCCCTCGTCAACCGCGGCGAGTCCGCCGTGTTGTACTGCTTTATCTTCCTGTACATCGCCTGCCACGGCTCCGGGATTCTCAGCCTGGATGATTTGCTGTTCCGCCGGACGGCCAGCGGACCGGTCGTGCGCTGAAGCGGTTCTCAAAGGGATTGAGCGAAGCGCGAAGGACTTTCCGAGGTGGCTGGCGACCTCGCTCGATGAACTTGGCCACCGCTGTAACGTCAGGAACGCCGGGACCGCACGAGCCAGCCCACCCCGGCCAACCCGAGGCCGACCAGCGCGAGCGTCCCCGGCTCGGGCGCGGCGGCCACCCCGGAGAAGGTCACCGCGTCGAAACGCCAGTTGCCCTTGGTGTTGTCCAGCGCGGTGCCCGCCGGGATCGTGTTGTCCGCGCCCGTCGAGGCGTTGACGAAACGAACGGCGAAGTTCGGGTCATCGATGGCCGCAGTGATGCCGCCGAGGTTGATGCTGATCGCATTGGTCCACCCTTGAGCCGGGGCTTGCAGGTAAGTCCCCGGCACGGTGTTGGCGCTGGTCGTGTTCGTCAAAACCAGCGTGTTGCCAACGGAGGCGCCACTCTGCACGCTGTTGTACGTCGTGGCGCTGTAAAGTCCTGTCGGCACGTTGACGAAGGTCGTCCCGTTGGTCGTGTACTGGACCTGGAGATTGCGCTCGCCCGCCGTGGTGCAGTACCAGTCGAACTGCAACTGGAGGTTCGTGTACCCGGTGGTATTCAACGAAAATTGCGCGCCCTGGCTGCCGATGGGCGCGTTGGAAGACCAGCCGTTGCTGCCGCGTAAACGCCAGATGTTGTTGGTCGTGGCCTGGTCCGAACTCCCGGCGTCGTTGCCGGTCGCCTTGAGCACGTCGGAACTCTCGACGCTGGCGGTGCCGTTGTAGGTGGTGCCGTTGAAGCCGAGCGCCTGCGAGGCGCCGGTGCCCGTGGAGACCGCCGGGCTGGCGTTCGTGGCCACGGCGTCGTTGTTGAAGTTCCAGGCGGTGATCACCACGGCGCGACCCGTGGTAGACCCGGCGAGGGTGGCGACCCACAGGAGGCCGAGAGCAAGCGGAAAGGAGGGAGTTTGCATGGTCGGGGGGAACCGCGTTCCCGATTTAAAGGCAGCCGTCTGCCGGATGTCAAAACTTTCCGCGCGATGGTTTTGTCACCTTTTGTCGGCGCGCCCACTTTCCCATCGCCCGCCCGGAAAAGCCGCAGGATCATCCGCGCCGTCCCGGGATTCAAACCGCCGAAAAGATCGGGAGCACGTCCGCGAGCAGTTGCATGTGCAGGGTCCCCGTTTTAAGTGGAGGCCCGCCCGATTGTCATTCCTTCCCTTCCTATGAGCGAACCGCAGCCGCCACCGCCGCAGGCCAAGACCGCCATCACCCCGCGCCGGGACCAGGATTTCCCGGAGTGGTACCAACAGGTCGTCAAGGCCGCCGACCTCGCCGAAAACAGCGACGTGCGCGGCTGCATGGTCATCAAGCCGTGGGGCTACGGCCTCTGGGAAAACATGCAGCGGCAGTTGGACCGCATGTTCAAGGCCACGGGCCATAAGAACGCGTATTTCCCGCTGTTCATCCCCATCGCGTACCTGGAGAAAGAGGCCGCGCACGTCGAGGGCTTCGCCAAGGAGTGCGCCGTGGTCACGCACCACCGGCTGGAGGTGGACGCGAGCGGCAAGATGGTCCCCGCGCCCGCCGCCAAGCTGACCGAACCGCTGGTCATCCGCCCGACGAGCGAGACCATCATCGGCGCGACGTATGCCCGGTGGGTGCAATCGTGGCGCGACCTGCCGATCCTGATCAACCAGTGGTGCAACGTCGTGCGCTGGGAACTGCGGACGCGGCTGTTCCTGCGCACCACCGAATTTCTCTGGCAGGAGGGCCACACCGCCCACGAGACCGAGGCCGAAGCGCGCGAGGAAACCGAGAAGATGCTGCGCGTGTACGAGACGTTCGTGCGCGACCACCTGGCCATCCCGGTTTACACCGGCGAGAAGAGCGACGGCGAGCGGTTCCCCGGGGCCGTGCAGACGCTGTGCATCGAGGCCATGGTGCAGGACCGCAAGGCCATCCAGGCGGGCACATCCCATTTTCTCGGGCAAAATTTCGCCCGGGCCAGCGGGATCAAGTTCCAGAGCCGCGCCGGACAGGAAGAACACGCCTGGACGACGAGCTGGGGCATGAGCACGCGGCTGGTCGGCACGCTCATCATGGCGCACGCCGACGACGACGGTCTCATCCTGCCGCCGCGCATCGCGCCGACGCACGTCGTCATCTTGCCCATCACGCCCAAGGAAGACACTCGCGCCGCCGTGCTCGAAGCCGCGCAAAGGCTGGCCGCGCGCCTCCGGGAGGAGACGTTCCACGGTGCGCCGCCGGAGGTGGAGGTCGATACGCGCGACCTCAACGGCGGGGTGAAGAGTTGGGAGTGGATCAAAAAAGGCGTGCCGATCCGGGTGGAAATCGGCCCGCGCGATCTGGAAAAGGGCACGGTCGCCGTCACCCGCCGCGACAGGGGCGTGAAGGAAAAAGAGTTCCTGCCCACGGAGGAGTTTGCTGCCCGCGTGCCGGAGTTGCTCCAGGCCATCCAGACGCATTTGTACGAGCGGGCGTTGGCCTACCGCGACGCCCACACCCGGGACATCGACACCACCGAGGAGTTTTACGCCTTCTTCACCGCGCAAAACCCGGACAAGCCGGAAATCCACGGCGGGTTTGCCCGCGCGCATTGGGACGGCACGCCGGAAACGGAGGCGAAGATCAAGGACGAATTGAAGGTCACGATCCGGTGCATCCCGACCGACGCGCCGGAAGAGGAAGGGCGTTGCGTGGTCAGCGGACGGCCCAGCAAGCGGCGCGTGCTGTGGGCGAAATCGTACTGAGCCAAGGTTTTATGTCGTGCGTGTTGAGAGTTGGCGGCGTAAATTTTGACGTTGACCGCTTCGTTTCCATCCATGCCATCACGCCGGATCGCGTGTGGCGGCGCGGAGAGCCTGGGCTTTTTGACGAACCTCTCGAACGGTCCAGTCTCATGTTTACCGCCAGCGAAGCCGGGTTCAGTGAGTTCGAGCGACAGATTGATGACGTTGCTGTTTTCATCAAACGCCACGCGCCTTGGCTCGAACTACTTGTCGCACATCCCGGCGTGGAATTTCCGCACTTTGATTTCGGAGTTCGATTATCCGATGCCACGATCCCCGGTTTTTATTTTCCAGAGGCTTTCGTGAAGGAAGTGGGTCGCATCGGACTTGGTCTTCAAATCTCCGTTTATTAGCCGCAACCTTTTTTGGTTTTGAATAGCCCGCGGGGCCGTGCGTCTGTTTAAACAGTTTCCATTACACTCCATCCATCCCATGAAAAAGCTGCTGCTTCTCGGTGCTGCCCTGCTCGGTCTCTGCACGCTCGGCCAAACGGCCCAGGCAGGCCCGGACGAGCCTGATTACAACGACGAACGTCCCGCCCCCAGAGTTTACGAGGGCCGGGTCGTCGAGCCGCGTTACTGCCCGCCGCCGCCCCCGGTCTATCTGGCCCCGCCGCCGGTGGTGTTCGGGTACGGCTACCCGCGTTATTACCATCGCCGCCATTATTACCGGCCTTACGGGTACGGGTATGGCTACGGATACGCGCCGGGCGTACACATCGGCATCGGCTTCTGAGGCCGGTTGAGGCCGGTTCAGAATTCGGTCTCCACCCGCCGGGACGGCTGTACGCAGCCGTCCCGGCGGCGTTTGTGCGCACGGGAGCCGTCCGGCAACGGGGCGTCGAGCGAATCCATGGGTCCCACGCTTATTTTTCGTTCTATGCCCAAACCGCCGTTCCGACTTGCCGTGTTGTTCTCATCCGCCGCCCTCCTGCTGGCCGGCACGAGCCTCGCCCTTGCCCAGTCGTCCGTCCCTGCCGCCATGAAGACCGAAAATCCGTTGCTGACCGAAAGCACGCTCCCGCTCCATTTCCCGCCGTTCGACCGCATCAAGGACGCCGACTTCGAGCCCGCCTTCGAGCAGGGCATGGCCGACCATCTCAAGGAGGTGATGGCCATCGCCAACCAGAAGGAACCCGCGACGTTTGAAAACACCATCGTCGCGCTCGAACGCTCCGGGCAGACGCTGGGCCGGGTCAACAGCATTTTTTCCAACCTCGCCGGGGCGAACACCAACCCGGCCATCCAGCAGGTCGAGACCGCCGTTTCGCCCAAGCTCGCCGCGCACCAGGACGAGATTTATCTCAGCCCGACGCTGTTTGCGCGGGTCCAGGCGGTTTACGACCAGCGCGGCCAACTCGGCCTCGACGCCGAATCCAAACACCTGCTCGAACGCTACGAGAAGGATTTCGTGCGCGCCGGGGCCAAGCTTTCCGAGGCGGATAAAACCAGGCTCAAGGCGCTGAACTCCCAGTTGGCCACGTTGGAGACGGCGTTCAACCAGGCGGTGCTCAAGGAGAAAAACGCCGATTCGGTGCTCGTGACCGACCCCGCGCAACTCGCCGGGATGCCCGAGTCGGAAATTGCCGTGGCCGCCGCCGCCGCCAAGGCCGAGAAGCAGGACGGCAAGTTCGCCATCCGGCTGTTGAACACGACGGGCCAGCCCGGGCTCGCCTATTTGCAGAACCGTGATTTGCGCCAGCGGCTCATGGAGGCATCGCTCCAGCGCAACAGCCACGGCGGTGAGTTCGACGACACGGCGACCGTGGCAAACATCGCCAAGCTGCGCGCCGAACGGGCCGTCCTGCTGGGTTATCCCAACCACGCCGCCTACCAGTTGGACGAACAGACCATCGGGAGCGTCGCCGCCGTCAACAAGCTGCTCGCGGATTCCGCCGCGCCCGCCGTCGCCAACGCCAAAAGGGAGGCGGCGGACATCCAGGCCGTCATCGACCAGGAAAAAGGCGATTTCCAGGTCACGGCGGCGGACTGGGATTTTTATTCCGCCAAGGTGCGCAAGGCCAAGTACGACTTCGACGAGTCACAGATCCGGCCCTACTTCGAGTTGAACCACGTGCTGATCGACGGCGTGTTCTTCGCGGCGAACAAGTTCTACGGCATCACGTTCAAGGAGCGTCACGATCTGCCGGTGTACCAGCCGGACGTGCGCGTGTTCGAGGTGAACGACACCGACGGCTCGCCGCTGGCGTTGATCCTCATTGATTATTACGCGCGGCCCTCCAAACGCGGCGGCGCGTGGATGAACGAGTACGTCACGCAGTCGGGCTTGCTCGGCGACAAGCCCGTGGTGGCCAACCACTTGAACATCCCCAAGCCGCCCGCCGGGGAGCCGACGCTGCTGACCTCCGACGAGGTGCGCACGGCGTTCCACGAGTTCGGCCACGCGCTGCACGGGATGTTTTCCAACGTGAAATATCCGCGTTTCGCCGGGACCAGCGTGCCGCGTGATTTCGTGGAGTTTCCCTCGCAGTTCAACGAGATGTGGGCGGTGTACCCGGAGGTCGTCAAGAATTTCGCCAAGCACTACCAGACCGGCGCGACGATCCCGCAGGAGTTGATGGACAAGATGCTCAAGGCGGGCAAGTTCAACCAGGGATATGCGACCACGGAATATCTGGCGGCCTCGCTGCTCGACCAGGCGTGGCACCAGTTGAGCCCCGCCGAGGTGCCGACCGACGTGCTCGGGTTCGAGGCGGCGGCGCTCAAAAAGGCGGGCGTGGACTTCGCCCCGGTGCCCCCCCGGTACCGGTCGCCGTATTTCTCGCACAGCTTCGGCGGAGGATATTCGGCGGGGTATTATTCGTATTTCTGGAGCGAGGTGTTGGCGGCGGACAGTACGGCCTACGTACTGGCGCATGGCGGGCTGACGCGCGAGAACGGTGACCGCTACCGTCATCTGCTAATCTCGCGCGGCGGCAGCACGGACGCCCTGGGGATGTTCAAGGATTTCACCGGCGGCGCGCCGGATGTCGGGCCGCTGCTCAAGAAGCGCGGGCTGGACCAGTAGACGGCGGCGGCGCAAGCACGGCGGGGAGCAGGCGGGAACGACGATCCTGCTTGGCAAGGCAAGGCGTTCATGGCAGTCTGTGCGCGGAGCACGCGCTTCCGAGTAGAGTTTCTTCCCCATGAAAACCACGCTTGTCCTCGCCCTGGCCGCCGCCGGATTCCTGGCTGCCGTTCCCCGTTTCACGTTCGCCCAAGCAGAGGAAAATTTGCTCGGACCTATTACGCCGGTCTCGGACCTGGCTGCCCCTGCCGCCGGGAACGTCGAATTCCGCCGCTGGCACCAAGGCGAACCGCCGCTCCGGCTCATTCGCAAAACCGAAGGATTCTGCGCGCTGACCGGCCTGAGCGGCCATTTCCAAGGCGGCGGGGAGGAAGTTCGGCTTTACATCGGTGACGACGGCTACTGGTATCTCGGCGGCAAATCCATGCAAGATGGCGTGGAAGCCGAGTGCGTGGTCGTGCGCTATCCGGTCGGCCCGGTGACGCCGGTGCCCGCCAAGCGCGTGGTCGTGCTGGCGGCGAGCTACAGTTTCGGCTCGGATTACGCCGATGTGACCGCTCAGGTGGAAAAGCTGCTGCGAGACGGGAAGACGTTCCAAGCCAATCCCGAATCGTTGCTGGCCGATCCGCACCCCGGTTGGAACAAGGCGCTGGTGATCTTCTGCGAGGTCGAAGGTAAACGCGCGATTTTCTCGGTGGGCGAGGGAGAAACCGTCAGCAACGAGTTGCTGGCGGAAAAAGCACGCCCGATTTCCGGCCAGATCCTTACCCAAACGCCAGCGGGCGAGGCGAACCGGTGAGTTGCTCGCTTCGGACGATGCCAACGGCTCGCCCGGTCACAGGGGTCTGGCGGAAACCCGGCGTGCTGATCTGGCGACCGCTTTCAGTGGATATAGTTGAGCAAATACAGAATCAGGACGATCAGCAGGATGGTGCCCAAACCACCGCTCGGCCCGTAGCCCCAACTGCGACTGTAGCCCCAGGTGGGGAGCGATCCGAAAAGTAGCAACAGCACGAGGATGAGGATGATGAGGGACATATTCTTGGTGGTATCGCGCCAGCCGAACCGCTTGGCCGTCCGGTCGTAGCACGACCCGCAAGACGGCGTCCGAAGGAACAACGCCAGGGCGGTCCACATCCATCCGCCGGATTTTTGAATTCCACGCGCTGGAAGCGATGAGGCTGCGAGCCTACGCCGGGTTGCTTTCAGCCTTGACCGCCAGCATTTTGCGCTTGGCCTGGAAGCGCAATGACAACGTCTTGGCCTCCTCCAGCCACTCGAGCTTTTCGCGGGAGAATAGACTTCTGACCAAAGTGCCCATCGCAAGCCGGAAGTTGTCCGCAGATGCCGCAGATGTTCGCAGATTGAGAAGAAAAAGAGGGTGCTGCTCTCCTGCCCTGGTTCCGACTCTGCGCAAATCTGCGGCCTCTGCGGACCATCCCTGACTTTTGTCAGAACTTCCCTGAAAACGGGTGTTTTCTTTTTCCCTCGTTCCCAGGCGGGAGCTTGGAAACGAGGGAAAATTCGGCTCGACAACCGCCGGATTTCGCCGCTGAATCATCCAGTCTTTTTTCCAAATCACTCTATGGACCACCGTATTCTCGGAACCACGCTGCCCGTCTTGGAAATGCAACTGCAACCGGGGGAGAGCATCGTGGCGGTCTCGGGCGAACTCTCCTGGATGAGTCAGGCCATCGACATGCACACCTCCACCGGCCTGGGCGGCGGGGGTGGCGGTCTCTTCGGCGTCCTCAAACGGGTGGCTGGCGGCGGGTCCCTTTTCATGACCGAATACACCGCTCAGGGCGGCCAGGGATTGGTGGCGTTTGCGACGCGGGTGCCCGGCCACATCTTGCCGGTGGACGTTTCGCCCGGCAAAACGTACATGATCCACCGGCACGGTTTCCTCTGCGCGACGCCGGGCGTGGAACTGAGCGTGGGCTTCCAGCAATCGCTCGGCGCGGGCATCTTCGGCGGCGACGGGTTCCTGTTGCAGAAGCTGGCGGGCAGTTGTCAGGCGTTCGTCGAGCTGGACGGCGAGGTCGTGCCCTACGACCTGGGTCCGGGCGAGACCCTCCGGGTGCATCCCGGGCACGTCGGGATGTTCGAGGCGCAGGTGAGTTTCGGCATCGCGCGCATCCCGGGCATCCGCAACATGCTCTTCGGCGGCGACGGCATTTTCCTGGCGACGCTCACCGGTCCGGGCCGCGTCTGGCTGCAATCGCTGCCGCTTTCCAACCTGGCGCACGCGCTCGCCCCCTACCTCAACACCGGCGGCGAACGCGTGGTGGACACCGGCGCGGGCGCGATCATCGGCAGCGTCCTGCGCGGTCTGGGCAAGTAACCGAAAAACTTGTTTTCGTTTGCGTGGGCGGTATGATGGCGAGGCAGCGCAACCGTTCAAACCATGCAAACCGCCGATGCACCTGTGGCCGCCCTCAGCGACTATGAGAAGGAAAGGGGCAAGCCCATGCCGAGCCTGAACCACGGAATCGCTCAATCCGCCCTGATCGTTGCCTTCGCGGCTTTCAAAGAATACTCCATCGCCAGCGAGTTGACCTTGGAATTGCCGGACGGTCAGCGTTTGACGCCGGACATTTCGGTTTATCCACGTCTGCAACCGGACTGGAACCACGACAAGGTCCGCATGAAATTGCTGCCACGGCTCGTGGTGGAAATCCTTTCTCCCGGCCAGGGCTGGCAGGAAATCGTCGATAAGCTCGACCTCTACTTCGCGCACGGCGTCGAGAGCGCCTGGGTGGTGCAGCCGGGCGCAAAAATGATTGCCATTTACCAATCCACCGCCGTCCCGCCCCGGGTGATCACCACGGGCGAGGCCCGGGACTCCGTCACCGGGCTGACGGCACGGCTCGAAGAAATCTTCGCCTGAACCGGCGGGCGTTTTGTGCTTGCGGTCACGGCGCGTCGGGCGATTCTCAACGCCCGAAGTGTTGATGAAAACTACCATCCGGTCGCTGGGTCCCGGCCTCTACCGCTCGCCGCTCCACCACGGCGGACCGCAGGGCGTCCGCTTCCGTCACGACGGCGAGCGCATCCTCTACGACGACACGCTCGCGCACGCCTCCTGGGCCGACGGCCCGCCGATGAGCTTCGAGGTCGCCGGACCGCGCGAACGTTTGTTCTTCGACCCCGCGAAGACCACGGCGGGCATCGTCACCTGCGGCGGCCTCTGCCCCGGGCTCAACGACGTGATCCGCAGTCTCGTCATGGCGCTCCACCACCGCTATCAGGTCACGCGCACCTACGGTTTCCGCTACGGCTACCAGGGCCTGATTCCGCGCCACGGCCACACTCCGATGGTCCTGCGCCCGGAGGCGTTGGGCGGCATCCACGCCTTCGGCGGTTCGATCCTGGGCACCTCGCGCGGCCCGCAGGACCCGGCGGAGATGGTCGATCTGCTCGAAGAAATGAACATCGACCAACTCTACGTGGTCGGCGGCGACGGCACGCTGCTCGGCGCGGGCGAAATTTGCGAGGAGATCGCCCGGCGCGGCCTGGCCAAGAGCGTGATCGGCATCCCCAAGACCATCGACAACGACATCCAGTACATCGACAAGAGCTTCGGCTTCGAGACGGCGTTCGCCGAGGCGGTCAAGGCGGTGAATTCGGCCAACGTGGAAGCGATGGGCTCGCTCAACGGCATCGGGCTGGTCAAGCTGATGGGCCGGGATTCGGGTTACATCACCTCGTTCGCCGCGCTGGCGAGCAGCTCGGTCAATTTCGCGTTGATCCCGGAGGTTCCGTTCCAACTCGACGGCGCGCGCGGGCTGCTCGAAGCGCTGCGATACCAGCTCGCGCGGCACAAGCAGGCGGTCATCGTCGTGGCCGAGGGCGCGGGGCAGGAACTCCTGTCGAACGATCCCAACGCCACCGACGCCTCCGGTAACCGCCGCATGGGCGACATCGGCGCGTTCCTGCGTGACCGCATCACCGATTTTTTCCGCGCGCGGCGCATCGAGATCAACCTCAAGTACCTCGACCCGAGCTACCTCATCCGCAGCGTGCCCGCGTCGCCGCAGGATAACGTGTACTGTTCGCGCCTCGCGCAGAACGCGGTCCACGCCGCCATGGCCGGGAAGACGAACATGCTCGTGGGCCGCTGGCATTGTTCCTACGTGCATCTGCCGCTGCACCTCATCACGCACGGGCGGCGCAAGGTCGATCCGCACGGCGAACTCTGGCAGTCGGTGCTGGAGCACACCGGCCAGGCGGCGCAGCTTTATTAATCGTGCGCCCGGCCGGTCTCCGGGCTTGCCAGTCCCCGGCGTACCCTCCTACGCTGGAAACTACTTTATGGGAGTGCAACCCGACACCTGGATTCGCAAAATGGCGCTCGAACACGGCATGATCGAGCCGTTCGCTGACCGGCAGGTGCGGCACGACGCGGAAACCGCCGCCGCCCCGCCGCGCAAGGTCATTTCCTACGGGCTTTCCTCCTACGGCTACGACCTGCGCGTGAGCAACGAGTTCAAGGTGTTCACCAACGTTTTCAACACCGTGGTCGATCCCAAGGAGTTCGACCCGCAATCCTTCGTGGACATGCAGACCGACGTTTGCATCGTGCCGCCCAACTCGTTCGCCCTGGCGCGTTCGGTCGAATATTTCCGCATCCCGCGCGACATCCTCACCATCTGCCTGGGCAAATCGACCTACGCGCGCTGCGGAATCATCGTCAACGTCACGCCTTTCGAACCGGAGTGGGAAGGACACGTCACGCTGGAAATCTCCAACACCACGCCGCTGCCCGCGCGCATCTACGCCAACGAAGGGTTGGCGCAGGTGCTCTTTCTACAAGCCGAGAGCGTGTGTGAGGTGTCCTACGCCGACCGTGCCGGTAAGTACATGAAGCAGCGCGGCATCACGGTCCCGAGATTGTAACCACCGCGGGTCGGCGTTGCTTACACGTAACTGCTGTTATCGTTCCCGCCGGAATCCCCGCCGCCGCCCGCGTCGCTGTTGTCGCTGTCGTAGGTGTTATCCAGGGCGGTGTTGCTGGCGTCGTCGGTCGGCGGGATGTCATCCGCCCGGATGTCCGTCGTCGGCGCGTCGAAAGGGTTGCTCGTGTCGAACCCGCTGTCTTCGAAACGGTTGCTGGCGGTGTCGTGGCGATTGTCCTCCGCGCTCAACTGCTGGAACCCCGTGGAGCCGCCCAGAAAACCGCCGTCTCCCGACCGATCCCCGCCGCCGTGGCCGCGCTCGTCGATGTAATTGTTGACGACCTCATGGTTCTCGATGATTTCCGTCCCCCCGCCTCCGCCGTATCCCCCGCCGCCGCCGAAGAATCCGCCCCCGCCGCCGCCGAATCCGCCCCCGCCGAACGGCCCGGAGTGGTGCCCGAGCAGATTTTCAATGCCCTGGAACAACGCGGCCCCACCCGCGACGCCCGCCGCCGTGGTCAACGCCGAGCGCAGGAATCCGCCTCCCGCGCTCGGAGCCATGCCGACCGTCGAAGGGTACGGCGGCGCGCTCTGTGTGTACGCCGGGTTTGGCGGAAGCTGCTGCGGCGGGATGTTCCCTGCCTGCGGCGGCGCCGGGTCGGCGTGGTGACCGAACAGCCCGGACAGAAATCCGCCGCCGCCGGACGCCTGTCCCTGCGTGGCTGGCTGGGCGGCCTGCGCCACCTGTTTTTCGAGCTGCTGGATGCGCACCTGCGCGTTGCTGAGCGCGTGCTCCTGCACGAGCAGCGTTTGCACGAGCAGATAAGGTGAATCAGGCTGGGCCGCCGTCGATTGCCGGATGAGTTGTTCGGCTTCCCGGTCTTTTTGGCCGGGGTTGACGTTGCGCAGGCGGTCAAACAAACCGGAGATGAGGTTGCGTTCTTCAGGAGTCATGGGCTTGACAACTGAAACGCATCTCCGCGCCTCGCTGGCCGGGCAAGCCGCCCGCGTCAAGATTCAGAATCGTCCGCAGATTTCGCAGATTTCCGCAGATTGAAGAGGGGGGGCGAGGGGAAGGTGATTTCCCCGGCGCTTTCTTTCATATTTGCGGAAATCTGCGAAATCTGCGGACGATTCGCTGCGCTCACGGCTTCTTCGCATCCGCCGCCGGAACCGGCCCGCCGCCTTCGGCCAGCAGCTTGGCCACCTCGCCGTCCAGGTCGCTCTCGGGGTCCACCTCGTGCGCCAGCCCCTTCTTGTCGAGAATCCACGTCGCCGGAATCGCCTCCACGCCAAAGCGCGCGCCCACCTCGCTCTGCCAGCCTTTGCCGTCGAAATACTGCGGCCAGTCCATGCCCCTGGTTTTGAGCGTTTCTGCCAGCGCGGCCTTGTCCTGGTCGAGCGAGATCCCGATCAACTGGAAATCCTTGTCCCGGTACTTTTTCTGGAGATCCAAGATGTCGGGCAGCTTGGCCATGCAAGGGCCGCACCACGTCGCCCAGAAATCCAGCAGCACGACCTTGCCGCGCAGCTTGGCCGTGTCCACTTCCTTGCCGTCGAGCGCGGTGAACTTCAACTCCAGCGGCTTGGTACGCAGGTCGAGCGCCTTGGTGGCGGCCTCGGCGGTGCTTTTGTTGGGGCTTTTGCTCAGCGCGGCGAGCGTCGCGTCGATCTTGCCCGGGCTATTCTGCAAGAGATGCACCCGCAGGCTCACGAGTTGCCCGCCGGTGGGATCGTCGGGAAAATCCTTTTCGTAAGAGGACAGTTCCTTTTCGAGCGCGTCGGTCAGCCCGACGGCGGGATCGGATTTCTCCAGCGTATCCTGCAACAGCGCCCCCCGGGCTTGTTTCCTGGCGTCGGCGGGAGCATCCGGGGCGTGGGCGATTTGCTGGAGCGTGTTGTTGACGCTCTCGTCGGAGATTCCCTCCTCGCCGCGCAGAAACAACACGCGCAGCAGCATTGCGTTCCAGTGCCGCACGTCCTGCGGATACCGCGTCAAAAATTCGTCCACCGCCGGGTGCAGCCGCGCGATCTTGCCGTGGACCAACTCTTTGGCGGTGTTCATCTTCACCTCGGGATCGAGGTTGGGATCGAGATTTTCGAGGTCGCTCAGGTCGCTCCATTTTTTGATGTAGCTCCAGAGCGAATCCGCCGTGCCGACCTGGGCAGCCACCTCCGCCGCCATCTCGGGCGACGGCGTCGCCGCCGGGCTGGCGGTCGGCGCGTCGGCGGAACTGGGCGCGACCGGTGCCGTCGGCGCGGGCGATGGAGTGGGCGCGGCGAAAACGCCTGCGACCGGCGCCATGGCGAGCCAGCAAACGGCGGTCAGTGAAAAGCGGGTGGAGGTCATCGGTGCCAGTATCGACCGGAACCCGAAACGGCGCAAACCCCGCGCCCGCGCCCGTGGTCCACTCCGGCTAGTCCCCATCGCTGCCGATGGCGTTCTGCGGGCAGATTTCCAGCGCGTTCTGCGCGGCGGCCAGTTCCGCTTCGCCTTCCGGCTGCTTGACGAAAATGACCCGCGATTCGTCGTCGGTATATTTCAACAGCGAGAACCCGGACTGCGGTCCGGCTTCGTCCAGGCAGACGTGGCAGGGCGTGCAGGTGTCATCGACGTACCACGGTCCGGGCACGCTTTCTTCGAGACGGTTGGTTTTGTCAGCCATAGATGGCGGCAGGATGCAGGATGCGAGCCCCAAGATTCAAGCAAGATTTCAGGAATCCGTTTGGAGTTTGCGCGGTGACGGTAGGAAGCGTCGCTCCGAAGGCGAGGCGCGGAAAACGGGTTTACCGGCAAGCTTTCCAGATCGGCTTAGCCGCCATCAACCGCCGTGCTTGCTTGGCTGGCGGATCACGGATACCACCGTTGGCGCACCATAGCCGCCACCGGGCAGGGCTGGCGTAATCTGCAGCTGCAACAAGCTGCCGGCCGCCCCGTGGATCAGCTTGGCCACCTCGGTCAGGTCGAAATCCTTTACGTCGACAAATTGATCGTTCCCCTGGCTGATTCCCACGATCCGGTCGCCCGAGTGGATTTGTCCGCTCTGAGCCGCCCCAAAGTTGGGGATGAGGCCATAAACGGTCGGATAACCATCGTTGCTGGCCAACCTGAGGCCGGTGCCCGTCGGGGCGACACTGCTGATCGCATCGTTCGCCACCGACATCTCCGCCGGCGGCAGGGTCTGCGCCCAAGCCAGGGCGGCGTCCGTGTTCTTTTCCGCGTAGTTGGCGGCCACCGCCTTGAGCGTAGCGGTCCGCTGGTCATCGTCGGGCAGCAGCGCCAGCCTGGCGAGGGCGCCTTGCGGGTCATGGAGGCTTTGTGCGGCCACTTCCCTATTCTGCGCCTCTTCACGGGCGGCAGGATCGGCTAACGCGCTGCTCCACTGCCAGGCGGCGTCGGGTTGGGTCTGCGCCCACGAGGTGACGAGCTGTTTGTTGAAGAAGAGTTGGTCCTCTCCCATCAGTTCGCTGCCGTACGAGGCTGCCAGCGCCGGGTCCGTCCTTGCTTGCACCGAGGCGGCGAATCCGAGTAGTTGTGCCTTTCCCCCGCCCGAAGTCAGTTCCTGCGCCCAGAGGACCGCCAAGTCCGGCCGGGGCGGATCGCCCCCCAGCAATTCCAGCCCCAGACCCGCTTCGAGGCCAGCGGACTTGATGAAGGCAGCTCGCCGCGAAGGCGCGCCGTCGTCCGCCGGGCCGTTCCAGCCCTCCAGCAGCGTGGTCAGAGCCGCTTCCCTCTCCGTGCCAGGGTGAGTCTGCTTGGCATAAGCGATGGCCTGGGCCGCACCTCCCCGGGCCAAAACCTCGAAGATGCCGCGCGTCATGGCGTTGCGGTCAGCGCCCGGCGCAAGTTCCGCCAGGGCGCGGAGAGCGGCTGCAGGATCTTTCTTTGCCAGGGAGATTCCCCGGTCCTCCCACTCACGCGCCCGACGGCGAGGACCCTCGGTGGCCAGCGCATGGGTCCGGGAAGACGCGGGCAGGCGGGTAGGCGCGGCTTCCTGATCGGTGACGGCCGGGATAGGCGCAAACGCAGCCGGAGTGGTGATTGGGAGAACCGGTGTTGCCTTCGACGACACAACCGGGGACGGCGCTGGCGAAGGACGCGCCACGAGCACGAGTGCCTCGATGGCAGCGAGAGGGACTAGCACCAGACAACAAGTGCGCCAGAAGGTGGCACTGCCTGAAAAGACGAAGGGCATACGCAGGAGGTGAAGTCTGGTAAGCAGTTTGCCATCGTTCTACCAATCTCGTCAACAGAGATCGGTACAGTCCACCCACCCACTGGTAAATCCGGTAAGCTGTCACCATGGCCGTTGGAAGAGGCAGTCCTGGTGAACCCGCTCCTGCGGTCGTCAACCGTGGCCGCGGGCCGTCAATACACGTCGCGCTTGTAACGCTTCGCTTTTTTGAGGGCTTCCACGTATTCGGCGGCCTGGTGCGCGTCCTTGCCACCTGCTTTCTCGACGACCTGCGACAGTGCCGCGTCCACGTCCTTGGCCATGCGGTTGGCGTCGCCGCACACGTAGAAATGCGCGCCTTCCTCCAGCCAGCGCCACAACTCGGCGGCGTTTTCGAGCATCCGGTGTTGCACGTAGATTTTCTCGGCCTGGTCCCGCGAGAACGCCAGGTCCAGCCGCGTGAGCGTCCCGGCGGCCTGCATCGCCGCGAACTCGTCCTCGTACAGGTAATCATACTTCGCGCGCTGGTCGCCGAAGAACAGCCAGTTCTTGCCGGTCGCCCCGGTGGCCTGCCGTTCTTCGAGAAACGCACGGAACGGCGCGATCCCCGTCCCCGGCCCGACCATGACGACAGGCGTCGCCGGGTCTTCCGGCAGCCGGAAATGCTTCGCGCTGTGGAAAAACAGCGGCACCGGCGCGGGGGGTTCGGCGCGTTCGGCCAGGAACGTCGAGGCCACACCCTTGCGCTGGCGGCCATGCGTCTCGTAGCGCACCGCCGCCACCGTCAGATGCACGGCTTCGGGGTGCGCCTTCAGGCTCGACGAGATCGAATAAAGGCGCGGCTGCAACTTGCGCAGCAGCTTGACGAACTCTTCCGTCGTGAACCGGATCGACGGGTGCGACAACAGGAAATCGATGATTTCCATGCCGTGGACGTATTTCGCCACGTCGCCTTTGCGCAGCGGGTCTTCCAGCAAATCGCGCAGCACCGAATCGCCCTCCGAGCGCGCGGCAATCGCCTCCAAAAACTGCTTGGACGGCGAGGTGATGTGATACTGCGTGCGCAACGCCTGGCGCAACGGCACGGTGGGCGCACCGGCTTCCGCTGCCGCCACGGGTTCTTCCCCGGTAGCTCCGAGCGCGGCCATCGTTTCCTCGACCAGCGCGGGGTCGTTGTCGGGATAAACGCCCGCCGAATCGCCCACTTCGTAGCTTAACCCCGAGCCTGCGAGCGAGATTTCCAGGTGCCGGATTTCCTTGCCGCTGCCGGGCTGGCTGAGCAGCCGGTTGGTCATCATCCGGCCGGGGAACGGATTTTTGCGGGAATAGGGCGAGGCGGTCGTCTCCGTGGACAT
Source organism: uncultured Chthoniobacterales bacterium (assembly GCA_964250695.1). Classification (GTDB taxonomy): domain Bacteria; phylum Verrucomicrobiota; class Verrucomicrobiia; order Chthoniobacterales; family SZAS-18; genus CAHJWO01. The sequence continues at coordinate 82,366 of CAXUGY010000002.1, forward strand.
AGGGCCGTTAACCTAGGGAGAAAGCCGTCCGCCGAAAGCGAAAAGTGCAGCAAAAAGGCGCGGACGCCGCCTTCGTGGCTGGCCCGCGCCCTTGTGGACGTTCCGACTTTTCAGCAAGAGCCGCTTACACGGTCGGCCCGCTGCCGCCGCGCTTGAAGATCGCGTGGTAAATCACCAGCAGGATAATCGCGCCGACGACCGAGGCGATGAAGCCGGGACCCGCGCCGTGGCCGTAAATCCCGAACGCGCCGCCGATCAGCCGGGCGATGATCGCGCCTCCGATGCCGATGAGTGAAGTGATGATGCAGCCGCCCGGATCACGCCCGGGGGTCAGGAATTTGGCGATCACGCCCACGATGAGACCGATGACGAGGGTCCAGATGAGGCCGTGGGAGCCGAATCCCGTGGGGCTATCGACGGTGGTGACGGTGGTGTCCTGCGCGAGGAGGACAAGGCTGGCGAGCATGGAATGCATAGGTGTAAACAACAGGTGATGGGTGATTTCCCAGTGGAATCGCCGGGGTGTGGAGGCTTGGCCGTGCGTGTCGGCGGGTGAGGCGGAAAATTTGCCCGGTGAAACCCGTGCGCCGTGATAGCTATTTGCAAAATGATGGAGCGTCCGGGCAGGCAGGCACCCGCCGTTGCGCGGCGGACAGATCCTTTCTGGCATGCTCCATCTTTTTGCAAACGGCTGTAGTAAACCCATCAGACCACTCACTTCGGCGACGCCTTCGGTCGGGGCGTCGCCAGTTGCGTGCTCACCTGGAACTGCCGTTCGGTCGTCGTCTCGCCGGTCTGCGGATCGACGCTTCGCCGCTCGCCCGCGCCGAAATTCGGCGTCGGCGGGGGCGGCACGTAGCGCGCCTTGGGTAAAAACTGCTGGTCCGACACCACCCAGAAAAACAGCACGTGCGCCGCCACGACCGCCAGCCCGATCCACACCGCCAACGGAACCCGCCGCCACGTCTTCATTTCACGCGCCCGGCTTCGCCTCGGCCCCCTCGTCGATGAGTTGCCAGAACGCCTGGGTCTTGCCGAGTTGATCGTCCTCGGCCGGCAGCGGCAGCTTGGAACGGAACAGGAAATCCGAGATCGTGTTTTTGTGCAGGATGCGGTGGACGGTCACCCCCTGCGCGCACGGCTCGAAGTAGATGCGGTAATCGCTGGCCCGGAAGCGATAGAGTTTCTTTCCCTGCCGTTCGATGCGTCCGAATTTATCACTGTCCAGTTGGCCGAGGTCCGCGGGCAACACCTGGAACTCCCCGAGCAGGCTCAACTGCAAGAGCTTGGGCATCGCAGATAATTCCCTTGCGCTGAGAGAATTAAAGATGATTTGGAACATGAGGGGGGCGTCAAAAGATCGTCACGAGGCAGCAAACGAATCCAGATGGTATCGCGGTCTCCCCCGCCGCCGTCAACCCCGATAAACCCGCCCGACCCGCGTGGTCAACCCGGTGAAGATTTCCCACGGGATCGTGCCCGCCTTGGCCGCCAGTTCCCCCGCGAGGATTTCCTCCGCGCCCTGCCGCCCGATGAGCACGACCTCCTCCCCGGCGTCCACGGCGGGCAGCGCGCTCAGGTCGATCATGATCTGATCCATCGTCACCCGCCCGAGCACGGGGCACCGGTGCCCGCGTACCAGGACCTCGGCCTTGACGTTGGACAGGTGGCGCGGGTAGCCGTCCGCATAGCCCGCCGCCAGCGTGCCGACCCGCATCGCGCGCGGCGTGATGAACGTCCGCCCGTAGCTGATCCCCCGGCCCGGCGGCAGTGTACGCACCAGCGCCACCCGGGTCTTGAGCGCGAGCACGGGCCGCAGGCTCCGCTGGAACGACGCCACGGGCGAGGAGCCGTAGAGCATCAGCCCGGGCCGGACCAGCGTGCGGCCCGCGCGGGGAAAGCGGATCAGCCCGGCGCTGTTCTGCGCGTGGAAACGTGCCCCGGGCGGCGCGGCCCGTTGCAACGGGTCGAAGCGCGCCAACTGGTCGGCGGTGAATTTCTCGTCCTCGTCGGCGGAAGGCAGGTGGGTCACGACGCCGCTCAGCCGCAGCGCGCGCAGCCGCGTGACGGCCCGGCGCAACGCCTCGAACCCGTCTTCGAGCACGCCCATGCGGCCCATGCCGGTGTCCACCTTGATCTCCAGGTCGAAAGGTTCGCCCGCGGGTCCGCGCGCCTCGACGGCGAGCTGCGCGTAAGCCAACACCTCGGCCAGGCTCGACACCCAGGGCCGCAGTCCCAGCCGCACGACTTCCGCGCGTTCGTCGGGCAGGGCGGGGGAGAGCAGGGTGATCCGCGCCTCGGGCAAACCCTCCAGCAGATGAGCCGCCTCGGCGACGTTGGCCACGCCGAACGCCGCCACCCGTTGCGTCGTCAGCGCCCGCGCGATGGGCGCCATGCCATGCCCGTAGGCATCGGCCTTGACGATGGCGAGGATGTCGGCGTCCGGCCCGACACGCTCGCGCACGACGCCGACGTTATGGCGCAACGCCACGAGATCGACTTCCGCCCAGCAGCGGCTGTGGTTGAGGACGGGGTTCATTCTGACGCTTCTATCTGCCCCAATTTAGGTAAAGTGAAAGCCACTGGCCGCAGGTAAATCGGTTCCAGAGGCGGGGAAACATGTGCGGCCATCGGCATCCTCAGCAACCATGCCGCTGACGGCAACACCACCGGCACATCCGCCGCCAAGCCGTCCGGCAGGCTTTCCACCGCGAACACCGGCCAATCCGCCCGCTCGGCCAGCCTCGCCTGTAAACCGGCCTGGTCTGCCAGCAGTTCCGGCCCCGCCACGCACACGCCCATTTCCACCGCCGTATAATAGAACGTCCCCCGCCGCGCGTCGCCCACCGCCTGATAGCGCGCGACCTCCACTGCCAATCCCGCCGCCGACGGCATCCCTGCCAGACGCGCCCCGGTTGCCACGGCCAATCCCGTCGCCGCCGCGATGGCCTGCCGCACGCCGGAATACGAACCCGGTCCCAAGCCGACGACGATCTGCTCCAGCGGGTCGCCGTGTTCCTTGACCAATGCCAATGCCTCCTGCAAGGCGGTAAACAACTTGCCGCCTTGCCCGCGTCCGGTGGAGAACGCCGTCTGCCAATAATCGGTGGGAGGTTCGTCCAGTGCCCGCCAGCCCAGGGCGAGGCTGCCGTGCGCGGTCGAACATTCCAGGGCGAGGACGAACATGGTCAGAAGGACGAGCTTTCCGCGATGCGCCGCCGGTCGCCGTCCAGAATCTCGAACCGGAACCAGCGCGTGCCGGGCGGCAGCAACGCGGGGAATTTGTCCGCCCATTCGATGACGGTCAACCCGTTGCCGTCGAGATATTCCTCCAGACCCAGCGCCAACGCCTCCCCGGCGGTTTCCAGCCGGTAAAAATCGAAATGGAACACCGGCAGCCGTCCGCCGGTGTATTCGTGGACCAGCGCGAACGTCGGACTCGTGGCCGGGCCGGACGCGCCGACACCCGCGACGATCCCCTGCACGAAATGCGTCTTGCCCGCGCCGAGGTCGCCGACCAACGCCCAGACCTCGCCGGGCCGGGCGTCGGCAGCCAGCGCGCGGCCACGGGCGGCGGTGTGCGCGGGGGCGTCGGAATCGAAGGGAGCGGCCACGGTCAGCTCGGGCGGCGGGCGTCCTGCCACGATCCGACGAGAAAACAGCCCACCGCCACGCAGATGCAACTGTCCGCCACGTTGAACGCGGGCCACGGATGCGCAAACCGCACGTGCAGGTCGAACAGCAGGAAATCAACGACGTGCCCGTGGACGATGCGGTCGGTCAGGTTGCCCAGCACGCCGGGCAGCAGCAGGAAAAACCCGGCGCGCGGCCACGGGGCGGCGAACGACCGGGAGCGGTACATCACCGCCAGGACGACCAACGCCAGCGCCGACAGCGCGATAAAGAACGGGTTGGCGTTAGCAAACATCCCCCACGCCGCGCCGGTGTTCGACCAGTGGACCAGCGCGAACCAGGGCGGGATCACCGGGTGGTAATCCGCCGGGTCGATGTGTTTGACGACGAGGAGTTTCGTCCCCTGATCGAGGGCGTAGAGCGGCAGCACGACCAGCGCGAACAGCACGGAAAACGGCGGGTAGTCGTAGCGTGTCGGCGGCGAGGAATCGGCAGCGGCGGGAATCATAGAGACGGGCAAGCGAACCGAACCGCAGACCGGAGCCAAGCGCAAGGTGAAATGCCGGGTGCGCCGTTGACATCCATCCTTCGGCAAACGAAACTCTCCCGGCAGCAATCCACCCAATTTTTCGTCTTATGGAAACACCACCGATCACCGCCTATCTCAAAACCTACTGCGGCTGGAGCGCGGGCGTCCGTGCCATTCTGCAAAAATACAACCTTCCGTACACCGAGAAGGACATCATCCAGAACCCGGCCTTCCGCTGGGAAATGGAGCAGCGTAGCGGCCAGCCGCTCTCGCCCTGCGTCGAGATCGGCGGCGAGATGCTGCCCGACGTGAGCGGCGACGACGTTGAACGCTACCTGCTCGAAAAGAATCTGGTCGGTCCGAACAGCGTGCAGACCGCCGTGCCCACCGATTCCGCCTGCACCGACGAACAGCACGCGGCGATGGCGGCGGGCATCGCGCCGATCAACTTCAAGGGCTGACGCCTCCGCGCCCACCCGCGCCGTTTCTTGAAAAGCCTTTCCCGCGAGGGGAAGGTTTTTTTACGGTCGTGACCGCCCGTTGACCCGTCACGAACCTGTCGCCAGACACCGCGTTGCCGCTCCCCGGCTGCCTGTGAGCAGTTTGGCGAATGCGCCTCTTCGGCGAAATCACCACCGGCGGCACGGCGTGCGTGTTGCCGGGCGCGGGTCCGTTCTCCGCCGGACCGGGGCTGATTTTCAACGGGTTCGGGTTGAAATAGGCGGGGCAGGGCAAACCGCGACGGGCGAGAAATCTGCGCCTCCGTGTACAATATCTTGTGGACCGGCGGCAATTTGTTGACAAGTTACGTCCTCATTAGGCTACAGTAGCAAACTACTCGCCGTGTCGCGTTTGGTGACCGATCAGAACGGCGGGCCGATTCGTCCCTTGCCCAGCGTATGAAATTCCATCTCAGCAAAGAAAAGCTGCTCGAAGGCTTGCAGCAGGTCCAGAGCGTGGTCAGCACCCGCACGACGCTGCCCATTCTTTCCAACGTTCTCCTGCAAACCAACGGCAAGGGCATCAACATGACCACGACCGACCTGGATGTGGGCGTGCGTTGCAGCGTGGACGCCGAGATCACCGAGGCTGGCGCGACCACGCTGCCCGCCCGGCGGCTTTTCACGATCATCCGCGAGTTGCCGTCGAGCGACGTGCAGTTCGAGAGCGACGGCAAAAACGTCGCCTGCATCAACAGCGGCCAGAGCTTCTTCAAAATCCTCGGCCTGCCGGAAGAGGAGTTCCCGCCGCTGCCCAAGTTCGAGGGCGCGAAGACGTACACCCTGCGCCAGGGCCAGCTCAAGGACGCCCTCAAGAAGACGAGCTACGCCATCAGCACCGACGAGACTCGCTACGTGCTCAACGGCATCCTGTGTTCGTTCAAGGAAGGAAAGTTGATCCTCGTCGCCACGGACGGACGCCGCTTGGCGATGGTCGATCTGGAAGTCGAGATCAAGCCCGGCGACGAGGCGAGCGTCATCATCCCGGCCAAGGCGATCAACGAGTTGCAGCGTCTTCTGAAAGACGACGGCGAGATCGAAATCCGGCTCGGGGAAAACCAGGTGGCATTTGAACTCAACGGCACGCTGCTCGTCTCCAAGCTCATCGAGGGCAACTACCCGAACTATAAGCAGGTCATTCCCAACGAGACCAAGGAGCGCATCGAGATGGAGCGCGAAACGTTCCTCAACGCCGTGCGCCGCGTGTCGTTGCTGACCAGCGAAAAGTCGAACTCGCTCAAGTTGATCTTCACCAAAAACAACATCGACATCGCCGCCAACAGCCCCGAAATCGGCGAGGCCAAGGAATCGCTGCCGGTCAAGTACAGCGGCAAGGATTTCACCATCGCCTTCAACCCGGAATTCCTGATGGCCCCGTTGCGCAATCTGACGGAAGACACCGTGTACCTCGATCTCATCGACGAGATGAGTCCGGGCGTGATCAAGATCAACAGCAGCTTTCTCTACGTGCTGATGCCGATGCGCATCAGTTATTGAGGAGTTAAATGCTGCTTGTGAGATTGGGCCGTTAGGCCGCGCTGCACGCTTCTCTCCTTTCACACCTTACCATCCATGCATGCCCTCGCTCGCATCGGATTCGCCCTTTGCGCCTTTACCGTTTCGCTGTCGCTTGCACACGCGACCGATCCGGCACCAACCGAGGTCACGTTGAACAAGCGCGCCAACAACGGAGCTTACGGCACCTCCACTTACAGCTTCCGGCTCGCCTCCCAAGACTACGCCGTTCATCGCAACTACGTGGATTTGGTTTTCAACGGTTGCGGCCAGCTCCACATCAACCCCGTCACCGGCATGAGTAGCCGTATCGCGGACCTTGGCGCGATCCCCTTCACACCCACTGCACCTACCGCGCCGCCTGACGGCGACGCGGCTTGGCGTCAACGGTCGATCACCCCGCAGGCTGGCCACGTTTATCTGCAGGACATCAAGGACGAGCGGCAGAGCTTCGCCGTGGAGTTCGTCGTGACCGAGGTCAGCGCCGACACCGTCAAGTTGCGCTGGCAGACGGTGGACCCCGCACATCAGGTTCTGCCGCTTGCTCCCGGCAAGGGTGCGGCGGGCACGGCAGGTCAGGGCGGTGGTCCGCATCCCGAGAAGTAGCCCGACAGTCCACACCCGCGCCGCCTAACTCCAGCGAACAGAAGCTGGGTCTGCGTCTCTCGTGTTGTTCGAGCCTTGACTTCGCCCGCCTCTGTCGCTGAGCTTGGGAGCGTCAGGCCACTTTCCGTGCTTGCTCTGCATGAAGCGCACAGCTACCGTCGATCTATGCTCAAGGAGGTCATTCCTCATTTCGACGAATTCAGTCCATCCGAAAAGCTCATTTTGCTGGAGGAACTCTGGGATGATCTGGCTGAGCGTCCATCCGAGGTTCCAGTGCCTGACTGGCAAAAACTCGATTTGGAGCGTCGCTACCAAGAATACCTCCAAGATCCTTCTGACGGCTCGCCTTGGCCGGAAGTTCGAGAGCGTCTGCTGCGCGCGTTCCAGTGAGTCATGCGCTCATCGTCCGACGCCGCGCGGAGCGCGACATGGCCGAGGCGGGGCTTTGGTATGAGAGCCGCCGACCTGGAACGGCGCTTTATTTCATCCGTTGCGTTGATGCTGCCCCCGCGCTCATTGCCCGGCACCCCGAGGCAGGTCCAGTGCAGTTTGGGCCATTTCGACGCGTCCTTGTATCCCGATTTCCCTTCAGCGTGTTCTACACCATCGAAGCAGAGACGGTCATTGTGCATGGGGTGTATCCCTCATCACGCGATCCAGACAAAATCCGCCGACTCTTGGAGTCCGGGACCGACGAGCCCAGGGCCTAACAGCCGCGCTCCGGCGACCGGCAGGGTGGCGTCCGGTCTTGGCGAAACCCGGGAATCGAAGGTCGAAAAATGGCGGCTGTAAATTCTCGACGGAAAGAGCATGAGTGATCGGTGACGCCGCCGCGCGTTTGTCCGCGGGAAGAGATGCGCGTTTGCCCGGCCTCTGCCGCGAGCTTTCCTCGGGTGAGCAGGTCGGCGACCAGCCGGGCCGTGATTTATTCCTGCCTCCGACCGCCTTTTTAGCTTGGCATCCGCGTCCGGCCTTGCTTTTCTGAGGGTGGCAGCGTATAAGCGGAACCCGTTCTTCCCACCTATGTTCGAGCAACACGAAGCCATCGTTCGACTCTTGCGGGACAACGACCCCGACACGGTCACCCTCCTCAAGACCCAGCTCGTGGACAACGGGCCGGAGATCATCGTCCACCTGCGTGACCTCGCCGCCGTCGATGACGAGACCGTCAGCCGCCACGCCAACGAAATCCTCGCGGAAATCGAAAGGGGCTCGGCCCTCGACGAATTTACCCTGCTTTGCCACCTCTTCCCTGACGACGGCGACGTCGAGGGCGCGTGCTGGCTGCTGGCGCGCATCTTCCTGCCGGGCGTCGAGACCGACCACTACCAGCGCAAGCTCGACATCTGGGGCCGCCAGCTCCGCCTCCTGACGGAAAGCGCCATCTCCACCCGCGAACGGGTCGCCATCCTCACGAACTACCTCGCCAACGACCTCGGCTTTCGCGGCAACTCCGAGCAGTATTACGACGTCCACAATTCGCTGCTGCCGAGTCTGATGGACTCCAAGCTGGGCATCCCGATCTCGCTCGCGCTGCTCTACATCGCGGTGGCGGGGCGCGCCGGGCTCAAGATCGAGGGCATCAACCTGCCGGGGCATTTCATCGTGCGCCACGGCGAGGTGTTCTTCGATCCGTTCCACCGCGGCAAGATCCTCATGCAGTCGGATTGCGAGTCGATCCTGCGCAAGCAGAAGCTCACCTTCCAGCCCTCCTACCTGGAACCGGCGACCGGACGCATGATCCTCATCCGCGTGCTGGCGAACCTGCTCTACATCTTCCAGGACAACGGCGACGAGGAGCAGCGCGAACGCATCTCCAGTTGGCTCAAGGCGCTGGAGCGAAAATAGCCCGCAGATGAGGCGGATTTCCGCGGATTCGGAGAAGGGGGAGAAAACAGACCGCGGTTTCCTTTTCTTCCCCTGCAAAAATCTGCGTCATCTGCGGACAAATTTGTTGGAGACTACGCGGGGGCGGTGCGACGAATGAGGGGCACGCCCCCTCCCGTATGCACGTCGAAGTCATCAACACCGGCACGGAAATCCTGCTCGGCAACGTCACCAACACCCACCTGACCTTTCTCGGCCAGGAACTCTTCCCGCTCGGCCTGCGCATCGACCGCCAGGTCTGCGTCCCCGATGGCCCGGCCATCCGCGACGCGCTGCTCGACACCTTCGGCCGCGCGGACCTCGTCCTCGTCACCGGCGGCCTCGGCCCGACCAGCGACGACCTCACCCGCGACCTCGCCGCCGAACTGCTCGGACGCCCCCTGGTCCACGACCCCGCCATCGAGCGCCGCCTCCGCGCCTTCTTCCGCCAGCTCGACCGGCCCTATCAAGACTCCATCTCCCGGCAGGCGCAGGTCCCCACCGGCGCGACCGTCATCCCCAACGACCACGGCACCGCCCCCGGCCTCTACCTGCCGCCCGGCCCGCTGCCCGCCGCTCCGGCCCGCCGCTCGCCGCACGTCTTCATCCTGCCCGGCCCGCCGCGTGAACTGCGCCCGATGTTCACCCGCCACGTCGCGCCGATGATCGCCGACTTGCTGCCCGCCGCCGGGGGGCCGCGCACGTTCTGCCGCAACTACCGGCTCATCGGCATCGGCGAGAGTCAGGTCGAGGCTATGGTCGGCGCGGAACTGGCACGAATGCCCGGCCTGGAAATCGGCTACTGCGCCCGGCTGGGTGAAGTAGACCTGCGTTGCATCGGCACGCCCGACCTGCTCGACCGCGCGGAGGCCATCATCCTGCCCGCCCTGCAAGCCTCCCTCCTTTCGAGCGACGGCCGGTCCATCGAAGAAGTGCTGATCAACCGTCTGCGCGCCGACGGAAAAACGCTCGCCGTGGCCGAGAGCTGCACGGGCGGACTCCTCGCCCATCGGTTGACCAACGTGCCGGGGGCGAGCGCCGTCTTCGTCGCGGGATTGACCACCTACGCGTCCCGCGCCAAAACCACGCTCCTGCAAGTCAGCGAAACTCTGCTGGCACAACACGGGGCGGTCAGCGCGCCCGTGGCCGCCGCGATGGCCGCCGGTGCGCGGGCGGCGGCGGGTGCGGATTACGCCCTGTCCACCACGGGCGAGGCCGGACCGGACCCCAGCGGCGAGGGCAAGCCGGTCGGCACGCTGTTCGTGGCGCTGGCCGACGGCTCCGGCGCGGAGCCGGCCGTGGAGGAACATTTCTTTCCCACCGACCGCGCCGCCTTCAAGCAACGCGCCTCCCAGATGGCGCTGGACCTCCTGCGCCGGAAAACCGCCTGAGAGGGTTTCACTCCTCCACCCGCACCACGGTCCCGACCTTGACCCGTTCGTAGATCAGCGGCGCGATGGCTGACGGCAGCCGCACGCAGCCGTGGCTGGCCGCGTACCCCGGCAGGATGCCGATGTGCATGCCCACACCGCCGTTGGTCAGCCGCATGAACCACCGCATCGGCGCGCCCTCGAAGTGCGTGCCGCTGGGCGCGGTGTCGATGCGCTCGCTCACCCCGCTGCGCACGATCCGGCCCGTCTTGTCCACGAAGTTGCCGTAGATGTTGGAGTAATGGTTGGGCTCCTTGACGAGAATGGGAAACGTCCCGGTCGGCGTCGAGTGCCCGACCTTGCCGCTGGAAATGGGCGAGTCGATGACCACGTCGTTGCCGTAGAGCAGATAAACGCGCTGTCTCGACAACGAAACGACCACGCGGGTGTTCGGCGGCGGGGTCGTCAACGCCAGCAGGGGTTGCGAAACCCTCGGGCCTTCCTGCTGCGGGATCGCCTGCACCACGGGACGCTGCGGCGCGCGGAACAGGAAAAAGCCGCGCGGCTGCGGGACCGGCGTCGCCGTGACGAGCGGGGTCAACTGCGCCCGGGCCGTGCCGCCCGGTCCGGCGAGGGCCGCCACCGCCGCGAGCACGGCAAACCGGCGCGTCGAAAAAAAGAGCGGGCGGCGGAACCGGGCGGCGGGTGTCATGGATGGAAGGATGGACTTGTGCTCTGCGAAGGTGCAATGATAGATAGTCGGGCGGCGATAATCAACCCCCGTGCTTCCCATGCGTCCGCGCTTCTTTCGCCCTGCCGTCCTCGTCCTGTGGATGCTGACGCTCTGCGGCCTGGCGCGCGCCGACATCCAGAACCCCGGGCGTTCGAGTTTCCCGGGCGAGCGCAGCGTCAACCGGCAGGGCGAGAAACCACCCAACGCCCTGGCCGTGACGGCGAGCGTGGTCCAGGGCGGCACGGTGTCCGTCGTGTTGCGCGCCCGGGGACACGCCGGGGAAATGGTCGATTTCCTGCTCCGCACGCCGCCCGAGCACGGCACGCTCGACGCCGCGCCGCGCCGGCTCACGCTCAACAGCGCGTCGGTCACCTACACGCCCCGGCCCGGCGACGACGCGCTCGCGGACTCGTTCACCTACGCCGTGCAGACGCGCACCAGCGCGGTGTCCGCCGAGGAGCGCGTGGTCATCCGCATCCAGGACGCGCCGCCGGTGCTGGCGGTCGTTCCGGCAGAACTGGATTTCGGCGCGGTCAAGGCGGGCGAGAGCACCCGGGCAGAGGTCACGCTGACCAACCAGGGCGGCGGCGAGGCCGTGGGCCGTCTGGACCCGCCCGCACCCTGGGTGGTGGACGGCTCCGCGTCTTACCGTCTGTCGCGCGGCGCGAGCCAGACGTTCGCGCTCGTCTTCCAGCCGACCGGCGAACGCGCGTACACCGACGCTCTGCATTTCCGCTACGAGACCGGCGGCGGGGTGCGCCTCGTCGGCACGGGTCTCGCGGGTCCGGGCCAGCCGGTGGTCGGCGGCACGCAAGCTGCGCTGGCCGGGCACCTGCTGTCCCCCCGCAACGCGCCCGGGGTGAACGACGGCGCGGCCTCGCTGCCGCCCGTCAGCGCCGACACTTCCCGGTCCGGGCGCGACCCGGGCGCACCGGTCCCGGTGGCCGTTCCCCGCGTCACCAGCCTGGAATCGTCGATCCAGGGCGGCGGGGGGTCGTCCATGCCGTCTGCTGCCGACCCGTCCGGGACCGAACGCGATGACAACGGCGTCACGGGTTTCAGCCTCACCGCCCGGGGCCGGACGACGATGGACCTGAGCTGGCGCGCGCCCGAGCCACCGCCGAAGAGTTACCGCGTCGAAATGCGTGACCTTTCGCTCGACCCGGATGAGCGGCTGGTCGTCGAGTGGCGGCCCTACGCCCGGGTGGATTTCGAGTTGGCGCACGGCTTCGTGAACGCCCGGCTGTCCGGGTTGTCTCCGGCCAGCGAGGTTTGCGTGCGGATCGTGGCGGTGGACGCCGCCGGTCGGTTGGCCGCGCCCTCGCCGCTGCTCGTCATGTACACGCTCCCGCCCGCGACCTGGTGGCGGCCCACCCCGTTGAAAGTGCTTTTCGCGCTGCTGCTGGTGTGCGGCGGCCTGGCCCTGCGCCATCGCTGGGAGGTCAACCAGATCCTGGGCGAGATCGACGCATCCCGCCGCCGCACCACGGCCTGAGACGGAACGGCTTCAATCCACCGGCAGGGGATCGTCGTAGCTGACCGGCACGACCGGCGGCGGCACCACCGAAGACCGCGATTTCCGGGGCCGCTGGGCCATCCGGTCGCCCGGCTGACGCGGACGCGGCGGCGCCGGGGCCGGGGGCAACTCGTCGTCGGCGCGCAGCACCAGACACGCGAACTCCCGCTGGCTTTCCCGGCCCAGACCCTCGGGCAAAATGAGCGCCACCTCGGCGAAATGCCCCTGGTGGATGCCCGAGGAAATCAGCGCCGGTTTGCCGACGGCCATCGCCCGGGCGCTGGCGTCGTGCCCGAAAAGCTCCCACGCGTCGGCCCGTGCGAGGTTGCGCAACAAGCTCTCGCGGGTAAGCCGGGCGCGCTCGCCGGTGAGACCGTTGCGCGCGAACGCCCGGGCGATGACGGCTTCGGGGGCCACGTCCCGCCGCCGCACGACGTGCAGCCAGCCGAGCGCGGGGCCGAGCTGCGCGCGGAACGCTTCGTCGGACAGCGTTTCCAGCCGTTGCGGGTCGGTCAGCGTGGCGAGCGCGGTCGCGGCGGCGTCCACCACGGGGTCGGCGGCGCGGGCGGAAATCACCCAGCCGCCGAGCAGCAAGACCGCCGCGACCAGGGGCCACGTCAGGTTGGAAGCGCGCGTTTTCAAACGGAGAGCAGTTTCAAATTCACGTGCCTCTGCACTTCAAACCCCGGTGATTGCAGCACGATCTCGGCCAGCCGGAAATCTTCCTCGAACGGCGGGAAGAACGTGTCGCCCTCCGGTTCCTGATCCACCAGCGACAAATACAACTCCGTGCAACGCGCCAGGGTCTGCGCGTAAATCTCCGCCCCGCCCGCGACCCAGACCTCGCGCGGGGCATACGCCTCGGGCCGGAACGCCGCCAGGTCGGTCACCGTTTCCACGTCGAGGCTATCCGTCACGATGGTGCCGCGCGTGGCGATCAACGTCAGCCGCCCCGGCAGCGGACGCCCGATGGAATCGAACGTCTTGCGTCCCATGAGCAGCGCGCCGCCCATCGTCGCCCATTTGAACCAGCGAAAATCCTCCGGCAGATGCCAGGGCATTTTCCCCTGGAACCCGATGACCCGGTTGCGTGCCATGGCGACGATGGCTTTCATGTCAGGAAACGAATCGGGCGTTTAAGAAAGGATCGAGTGTGCCTGAATTTCAGCCCTTGCCGGGACTGAAGTTTTTTATTTTCCTACGACGGGGTCCATCCACTTTCCGTTACACCGCAATCGGGGCTTTGATCCCCGGATGCGGCTCGTACCCAGCGATCTCGAAATCCTCAAACCGGAACGCGTCGATCTCCGTCACCGCCGGGTTGAGCCGCAACGTCGGCAGCGGACGCGGCTCGCGGCGGAGTTGGAGGCGCGCCTGTTCGAGATGATTATCGTAAAGATGCAGGTCTCCGAACGTATGCACGAACTCTCCCGGCTTCAGTCTGCAAACCTGCGCCACCATGCACGTCAGCAGCGCATACGACGCGATGTTAAACGGCACGCCCAGGAATAAATCAGCACTGCGCTGGTAGAGCTGGCAACTCAGTTCGCCGTTGTCGCCGACGAAAAACTGGAACAGCGCGTGGCAGGGGGTCAGCGCCATCTGCCCCAACTCGCCCGCGTTCCACGCGCTGACGATCAACCGTCGGCTGTGCGGGGTACGCTTGATCCCCTCGATCACCCCGGCGATCTGGTCTACGCCGCGCCCGTCGGGAGCCTGCCAGCCGCGCCATTGCTTGCCGTACACGGGGCCGAGGTCGCCGTGTTCGTCGGCCCATTCGTCCCAGATGGTGACGCCGTGTTCCCGCAGGTAAGCGGTGTTCGTTTCGCCCCGCAGGAACCAGAGCAATTCGTAGGCGACCGATTTGAAATGGACGCGCTTGGTGGTCAGCAGGGGGAAACTGGTCCGCAGATCGAAGCGGGCCTGCGCGCCGAACACCGCCCGGGTGCCGACGCCGGTGCGGTCGGCCCGGGGCGTGCCGTGGTCGAGCACGAACCGGAGCAGGTCGAGATAGGAGCGCATCGAAGGAAGTTTAGGGAAAAGCCGGAAGTTGTCCGCAGATTACGCAGATTTCCGCAGATTAGGAAACAAGGGAGGAAAATCTTCTTCGGGTTTCTGCCATCTGCGGAAATCTGCGTCATCTGCGGACAACTTCCGGTTCTGCTCCTTGAAAGCCTTTTCCTTTTCGTTAGCCTCCCTGATGCCCACCGCGCGTTGCCTCCTCGCCGTCCTCCTGCTCCTGCCCGCCATGACCCTGTCCGCCGCTCCCGCCGACGTGCCCATCGAAACAAAAACCGTCACCTACCAGATCGGCGGCGACACCTTTGAAGGCTGCGTTTCCCGCCCGGTCAAGGTGGACGGCAAGGTCCCCGGCATCCTCGTCGCGCACGACTGGACCGGCTACGGACCCTTCCCCAAAGCGCGCGCCGAGCAACTCGCCCGGCTGGGCTACGTCGCCATGGCGCTCGACATGTACGGCCAGGGCATCCACGCCAAAAACCCGGACGAAGCCGGAAAATTGTCCGGAGCCTTCTACCAGACCCCCGGCCTTTTCGCCACCCGGGCGCAGGCCGCGCTGGCGGAACTCCTCAAGCAGCCCGGCGTGGACCCCGAGCGCATCGGCGGCATCGGGTTCTGCTTCGGCGGCGCGACGGTGCTCGAACTCGCCCGCTCGGGCGCAAATGTGCGCGGCGTCGTCACCTTCCACGGTTCGCTCAAAACCCGGACGCCCGCCGCCGCCGGGACGATCAAAGCCAAGGAAATTCTCGTGCTGCACGGCTCGCGCGACCCGCTGGTGCCGCCTGCCGACGTGGCCGGGTTCATGACCGAGATGAACGCCGCGAAAGTTCCCTTCCGCCTCGTGGCCTACCCCGACGCCGTCCACGCGTTCACCAACCCGGACGCCGGGGACGATCCCTCCAAGCCCACGGCCTACGACGCGCCTGCCGCCGAGGCGGCTTACGGTGAAATGTCCGCGTTCTTCGCGCGGATTTTCACGTCACCCGCCGCGCGGTAAATCGGGGCGGGTCCGAGAGCGAACTTCGCCGCGAGCGGCGGGGTGGCGGAAAACTTGCGAGATTTTCCTTTCCGCCGCGTAAGGAGCGTTGACATTTTTTGGCCCGGCCCGTAATTCTCTAAGTTCTCCGTAGTCATTCCCCCTCTACCCATCCCAATACTCTGCCCGTATGAGCGAGAGCGAACCCAAAAAGGAAACGGTCCGAATCACCCTGCCACCTCGTCCCACGGTCGGAGAAGGCGGCAGCCCGGCCCCCGTCAAAAAGGAAACGGTCCGCATCAATCTGCCTTCCCGCCCGTCCCTCGGCTCCGCGCCCTCGGCGGAAGGCATGAAAAAAGAGTCCGCCAAACTTTCCAACCTGGCCAAACCGCCGGTGTTGGCCCCGCGCCCCGTCGCCCCGGCGGCTCCGAGCGCCCCCGGCTTCAAACCGCCGGGGGCTGGCGCGCCCGCGGCCGTGCCGACGGCGAACGTACCCGCCGCCATGCCGAGACCCGCCGCCCCGCCGACGGCTCCGGCGGCTCCCCGTCCGCCCGCGCCGCCGATGCGCCCGCCTTCCGCCCCGGGGGCAGCCGCGCCTGGAGCCCCCGTCGCTCCGAGCGCCCCGCCCCGTCCGCCCGCGCCGCCGATGGCGCCCGCGGTTGCCAAGGCCCCCGCCGCTCCGGCTCCCCCCGTGACCCCGGTGGCACCTGCCGCCCCGACCGCCCCCGCCGGACTGCGTCCTCCGGGCACTCCTGCCCCCGCGCCCGGCGTGGTCAAGCCGACGGTCAAAAAAGACACCGTGCGCATCGACGTGCCCACCGCGCCCAAGAGCATCCCGCAGGCCACGGTCAAACTGCAACAGACCCAGCCGCTCATCCGTCCCCCGGCGGCGGAAGTACGCACCGCGCCCACGTTGCAGACGACTCCCGCCACGGCTGCCGGTGAGGCCGCCGACGAGGCCGATCCCATGGTGGCCTACGCCGCTTACGGAGTGTTCGCCGTCTCGTTGGTCGTGTTTTTGCTTCAGTTGGTGACGTTCCTCACGAACTGAGGCGCGTTGACGAACGGGCGATTGTGGGTGAGACTGCCAGACACTACTATGTCGAGTCCTCAAACCATCCACGTCACCGACGCCAGCTTCGCGGCGGAGGTCCTGCAATCGTCCGTCCCCGTGCTGGTGGATTTCTGGGCACCCTGGTGCGGACCTTGCCGGATGCTCGGACCGGTGGTGGACGAAATCGCCGTCGAAAAGGCCGGGCTGGCCAAGGTCGTCAAGGTCAACGCCGACGAAAACCAGGAATTGGTTCGCCAGTACAAGGTGCAAGGCATCCCGCTTTTGTTGTTCTTCAAAGATGGAGAGTTGAAAGAACAGATCGTGGGCGCGCAGCAGAAGAAAGTCCTCCTCTCCAAGCTGGAAGCTCTGATTTGATTCGCGTCCGGTGATCCCGGCACGCAAAGGCAAGGGACGGTTCGTTCGCGGGCCGTCCCGCTTTATTTTCCGGGCCGGGAATGATACCTTGGGAAATGTTGACCGCGCTGCCGTTGACCGAAGGCCGCAAGCTGCGGCTTTTTCAGATGAGCGATCCTTACAAGCAGTGGTGGTCGCTGGGCGAGACGCGTTTCTGCGCCCGATGCGAACACCTCTTCATCGGGCGGGACATCAAGGTATTCGAGGACGAAACCGGGGTCGTGTTTTTTCGCTGCCCGACGTTGCGGTGCGAGGGTGGCTTCGCGGATTGGGAGTATCCCCAGCTTCACCTTTGAGTTGTTTCCCAGGGTGGATGGAATCTTCCGCGCGCTACGCCGGAACGCACCGTCCGCCTGCGAATTTTTGACCCCCGGCATCCGCAGTGCTTGGTACAACTCATGCTAATTGATTCCTCGGATTTTGCCGTCCGTCGTCGTCGGCGTTTCCAGGAACCCCATGACTCCAGCCGAGCCAGTCGTTGAAACGTCTTCCGCTACTGCCGTCGCCCGGACGGTGGCCGCGCTGGCGGTGCGCCATTTCAACCTGCCGGCGGCGGTGGTGCTGGAACGGGAGTTCAGCGGCTGGCGAGCCATCGCCTCCGATGGCCGGGAGGCCAACCGCCTGCTGGCCGAATTGGACCGGCACACCGCGCTTTTTGACCTGGGCGAACCGCTCGTGGTCGTGTCCGACCTGGCGGGCGACCCCCGGGTACACGCGGCGCAAGACTCTTTCCTGGAACCCGCGCCGTCCGACACGCCCCGCCTGCGTTTCCTGGCCGGGTCGGTCCACGGCCCGGATGCTCCGGCGTCCGCCTTGTGCCTCTGTCTGCTCGACGTGCAACCCCGGCAGATGCGCGCCGAGGATCGGAAGCTGCTCGTCGAAATGGGCGAGATGGTCGCCGCCGACTTCTGGCTGCCCGCTCCCGACACCACGGGCCGCACGGCGGACATGATCATCCTGCCCCGGCGCGACCAGGACCTTTCCCCGAACGCCGTCCCTGCTTCCGACACCGCCCGGCTCGAAGCCCGCGTGCTCGAACTCACGCGCCTCAACGAATCCCTGCGCGCCGAACTCGGCCACCACGGCGCGGACGCGCTGGAACGCGCCCGGTTCGACCAGCTCATCGCCGAAAGCTCGGATTGCGTCGGCCTCGCCACCCTGGACGGCAAGATCTATTACCTCAACGCCGCCGGTCAGGCCCTGGTCAGCCTCGAAGGCCAGGCCGAGGTCAAGCGCACGCGCATCATCGACTACCTCGTGCGCGAGGACCGCTCGTTTTTCCTGGGCACGGTGATCCCGACGCTCATGCGCACGGGCCACTGGGAGGGGGATTCGCGCTTTCGCAATTTCAAGACCGGCGGGTCCATCCCGGTGAGCTGGAACCTGTTTCTGCTCAAGGACCCGCACACGGGTGAACCCACCGGCATGGCCAGCGTGGCGCGCGACATCACCGAACGCCAGCGCGCCGAGACCGCCCTGCGCGAGAGCGAGAAACGCTTCCGCCACCTGGTCGAGCAGGCGGGCGACGCCATCTTCGTTTACGATCTCACCGGCCAGTTCATCGACGTGAACCAGGAGGCGTGCGACAGCCTGGGCTACACGCGCGCCGAACTGCTGGCCCTGTGCGCGCGGGACATCGACACCGGCTTCGACTCGGAAAAACAGGCCGACCGCTGGAAGGGCATGGTGCCCGGCGTGGCCAACACGACCAACGGCACCCTGCGCCGCAAGGACGGCACGACGTTCCCCATCGAGTCGCGCATCGCCGTGTTCCGCAGCGAGGGCCAGAAGCTGGTGCTCGCCCTGGTGCGCGACGTGACCGAACGCAAGCGCGCGGAGGAAGCCCTCCAGCAGACCCACGAACAGCTCGAAGGCCGCGTGGCCGAACGCACCGCCGAACTCGCCCGCGCCAACGACGTGCAGGTCGCGGCGCTGGAAGCTCTGCGCCGCAGCGAACTGCGCATCGCCCGCATGACGGCCAACGTGCCCGGCATGGTCTACCAACTCCTGCTGCAAGAAGACGGCACGGCGAATTTTCCCTACGTCAGCGAGGGTTGCCGCGAACTCTTCGGCCTGGAACCGGCGGTCATGCGTCCCGACGCCTGCACGCTGCTCGACCTGATCCACCCGGAGGACATCGGCGCGTTTTTGACCACGCTCGACGTTTCGAAGCATTCGGGCGCGGCCTGGGCCTGGGAGGGACGATACGTCACCGGGTCAGCCCACGAAACGCGCTGGCTGCAAGGCACCGCCCGGCCCGAACGCCAGCCCGACGGCTCCACGCTCTGGGACGGCCTGCTGCTCGACATCACCACGCGCAAGCGCGCCGAGCAGGAGATCGAGGACCGCGCGCGGCAGGCTGCCGCCGTGGCCGCGCTGGGCCAGAGCGCGCTCGCCAGCAGCAACCACCTGAGCCTCGCGCAAACGGCGGCGGACGGGGTCATCAACACGCTGGGCGTGGAGATGTGCATCGTCACCGAACTGCTGCCCGGCGGGCGGGAACTGGTGGCCCGCGCCGGGGCCGGGTTCGACCGTAACATCACCGACACCACCTTCCCCGCCGGGGCGGAATCGCTGGCCGGTTACGCCATCCTCGAAGGCCAGCCGCTCATCATCGAAGACCTGCGGGTGACCACCCGTTGCCGGATCAGCCCGCTCTGGCTGACGAACGGGGCCATCAGCAGCCTGAGCGTGGTCATCCAGGGGCGCGTCCAGCCGTTGGGCGCGTTGTGCATCGCCGCGCGGCAGGGACGCCAATTCGACCCGGAAGACGTGAATTTCCTCCAGGCGGTCGCCAACGTGCTCGCCAGCACGATGGACCGCGCACGCGACGAACAGGCCCTGCGCAAGAGCGAGGCGCGCAACGCCGCCATCCTGCAAACCGCGCTGGACCCCATCATCACGATTGACCACGACGACCTCATCGTGGAATTCAACCCGGCGGCGGAAAAAACCTTCGGCTACGGCCGCGCCTCGGCGCTGGGGCGACCCTTCAGCGAGTTGGTGCCCAACGTGCTCGGCGTCAGCGCGAAGAACCTCGGCGAGCGCATCGAGTTGCCCGCGCGCCACGCCGACGGCACGCTCATCACGGCGGAACTCGCCGTCACGCGCATCCCGGTCGAGGGTCCGGCGCTGTTCACCGCGTACCTGCGCGACATCACCCAACGCAAGCAGGCCCAGGAGGCCATGCGCGCCGCCAAGGAGGAAGCCGAGCGCGCCAACAACGCCAAGAGCGAATTCCTCTCGCGCATGAGCCACGAGTTGCGCACCCCGCTCAACGCCATCCTCGGGTTCGGCCAGCTTTTGCAGATGCAGGGCCTGCCCCCCGCGCAGAACGACCGCGTGGGCCACATCGTCAACGCCGGGCGGCACCTGCTCGACCTGATCAACGAGGTGCTCGACATCGCGCGCATCGAGGCCGGGCGCGTCGAGCTTTCCCTCGAACCCGTGCGGGTGTCGGACGCGCTGACCGAAACGCTCGACCTCATCCGTCCGCTGGCCAACGAGCGCGGCGTGACGCTGGCGGCGATCACCGCCGAACACCCGCTGCACCAGGGGCACGTCATGGCGGACCGTCAGCGGTTCAAGCAGGTGCTGCTCAACCTGTTTTCCAACGCCGTGAAGTACAACCGCCAGGGCGGGCACGTGCAGCTCACCTTCGAGACGACCGAGGGCGGACGGCTGCGCCTGAGCATCGCCGACACCGGCGTGGGCATCGCGCCGGAAAATCTGGCGCGGCTGTTCGTGGCGTTCGACCGCCTGGGGGCCGAGCACTCCGCGGTGCAGGGCACGGGCCTGGGGCTGGCGCTTTCCAAGCGGCTCATCGAGGCGATGGGCGGGCAGGTCGGCGTCGAGAGCCGGCTCGGCGAGGGGACCCGCTTTTGGATCGAACTGCCCCGCGCCGAGAGCCAGCTCGACCTCATCGCCCGCCAGGGGGGGCGCGGCACCGGCACGCCCACGGGCATGGGATCGCTCACGGGCGTCCACGAAGTGCTCTACATCGAGGACAACCTTTCCAACCTGACCCTGATCGAACACCTGCTGGCCGATCATCCCGAGATCCGGCTCATGACCGCCATGCAGGGCGGCCTCGGGCTGGACCTCGCGCGCCAGCACCTGCCGGACCTCATCCTGCTCGATCTGCACCTGCCCGACCTGCCGGGCTGGGACGTGCTCGCGGCGCTACAAGCGGACGAGGCGACGCGGGCGATTCCGGTGGTGGTCGTCAGCGCCGACGCCACCCCGCGCCAGGTCGAAAAACTCATGAAGGCGGGAGCGCGCGCCTACCTCACCAAGCCCCTGGAAGTCGAACGCTTCCAGCGGCTGCTGCGCCAACTGCTCGAACCCCAGCCCGTATGAACCAGGAACCATTGTTGGGAATGCGGATTTTGATCGTGGACGACGAACCGGTCAACATCGCCCTGCTCGAAGACCTGCTGCAATTCAGTGGCTATTCGCAGGTCGTTTCCACGAGCGACCCGCGCCGCGTGCTCGCGCTCTGCCAGGAGCGGCGGCCCGACGTGATCCTGCTCGATCTGAACATGCCGCTGCTCGACGGTTTCGGCGTGATGAAACAGCTTTCCGGCGAGATCGACCCGGCGGAGTGCGTCCCCATCCTGGTGTTGACCGCCGACATCGGCCTGGAAACCAAGCGCCGCGCGCTCTCGGCGGGCGCGACGGATTTCCTGACGAAACCTTTCGACCCCGTCGAAGTGTTGCTGCGCATCAAGAACCTGCTCAAGACCCGGCACCAGCATCTGCAACTGAGCGACCAGAAGACGCTGCTCGAAGACAGCGTGCGCGAACGCACGTCGGAACTGCGCGAAACGCTGGCCCAGTTACGCGACGCCCAGAATCACCTCATCACCCAGGAACGCCTCAGCGCGCTCGGCTCGATGACGGCGGGCATCGCCCACGATTTCAACAACGTGCTCTCGCTCATCCTCGGTTACAGCGAGATGTTGATGCGCAGCCTCCAGCGGCCCGACGGCGCGCGGATGGCCACCCCGCTGCTGGGGACGATCATCACCGCCGCGCAGGATGCCGCCAAGATGTTCAACCGGCTGCGGGAATTTTACCGCCCGGCGGACGCGGGCAAGTCGCTCCAGTTGCTGGACCTCAACGGGTTGGTCGAGCAAGCCGTGGCGTTGACGCGTCCTCGCTGGCGCGGGCAGGCGCTCGGCCAAGGCGTGACCATCGACCTGGTTTGCGAATTGGCGCCGGGGTTGCCCGAACTGCTCGCCGACGCCGCCGAGTTGCGCGAGATGCTCACCAACCTGATCTTCAACGCCGTGGACGCGCTGCCCGAGGGCGGCAGGATCACGTTGCGCACCTCGCTGGAAGACCCGGCGGAAGGCGGCGACGGCGCGCTGCTCCTGGAAGTCGCCGACACGGGCATCGGCATGAACGAGGAAACGCGCTGCCGCTGCCTGGAGCCGTTTTTCACGACCAAAGGCACGCGCGGCACGGGGCTGGGGCTGGCCATGGTCTACGGCACGGTGCAACGTCACGGCGGCTCGATTGACTTGCAAAGCACGCCCGGCGCGGGCACGCGGTTCGTCCTCCGGCTGCCGTTGCGCCAGCCTGTCCCCCAGGCCGCCGCCACGGCGGACAACGCCGACGACCGGCACGCCCATCGCATTCTCGTGGTCGATGATCAGGCGGTGTTGTGCGAAATCCTCGTTGAATATCTCACCGGCTGCGGCCACGAGGTCGAGACGGCGCTGGACGGCTACGAGGCGTTGGAAAAATTCCGCGCGGCGACGGCGCGGGGCGACGGGTTCGAGTTGTTGATCACCGACCGGGCGATGCCGGGCATGAGCGGCGAACACTTGGCGACGGGCATCAAGGCGATGGAGCCGGGTACGCGGATCATTTTGCTGACGGGTTACGCCGCCATGAACAGCGCCGACGAATGCCCGCCGTGCATCGACATGGTGGTCGATAAGCCGGTGACCCGCGATGCCCTGCGTCAAGCGGTGGTCAAGGTGATGACGAACAGCGTGCATCCGGCAAGAATGCGGGTGCTGGTGGACAACGAGACCGTGACCGCCGCCAGCGCGTCCTGACCAGGCAACCAGACGCTCACGCCGCCTCGTCGCGCAGGTCGTTGCGCGGCAAACGCAGGACGATGCTTTCCGGGTCGAGATAGATCAGTTGGTGGACGAAACGCGCGCTGCGGGCCAGCCAGCAGCCGCCACCGGCGTCCTCCACGAGTTTCGCGGGGGCTTGCTGCCCGTGGGCGCGGTAGAGCACCGTGTCGCCGCAACTCAGCGAAACCTCGCGTTTGTCGCGCAACGGCAGGTGGGCCGAAGGGTCGTTCCAGCCATCGTCCAGCGGGTCATGTCCAGCAACTCTCGTGTTCATGTAGTAAATGTAGTAGAGAATCCGTATGTAGCAAATGAAATATTTTGCGTGCGTTTCCGATTTTCATGAATTACCTTGGGGACGTGAAAGAAGAAGGCAGCATCTACGACCCCTTTTCGTTCCGGCCCCCGCAGGACGTGGCCGCACCGTTCGCCGAGTTTTGTGACCAGCTCGGGTACCGCAAGACGCAGGCGTTGAGCGCCTGCCTGGAAGCCGTGCTCGAAATGATCGACGCGGACGAACCCCAGGTGCCCCGCCTCGTCACGATGGTCCGCACCCTCCGCGGCCAGCAGGCGACGCTACGGGACGTGCCGCGTCCTTTCTCGGCGGGTCTGAAGTCCGTCGAGGCGGGCAAGGTGGTGCCGTTCTCGGTGGTTCAGGCGCCGCCGGACCACATTTTGGTGCCGCTTTATGGTTCGATCTCGGCGGGTTATCCCGGCACGGGTACGCCGCAGGGTCAGCCGCTGGAATACGTCCCGGTGCCCACCGACAAGGCTCGCGGCGGCAAGTTCGCGTTGCGGGTGGCCGGGGATTCGATGAACCGCAGCGAGGAGGGGATTCAGGACGGCGACCTCGTGTTGCTGGCGGACCCGGGTTCGCGCGAACCGGCCAGCGGCGACATCGTGGCGGCCCTGGTGGACGGCGAGACGTGCCTGAAGCGGTTTTGCACCAAGAAACGCGGCGGCCCGTACCTGCAAAGCGAAAGCGACAACCCGATGTTCGGGAAGATTCGTCCGGCGCGCGAACTGGTGATCCAGGGCGTCTTCCTGGGCAAGCTTTGAACGTCAGGCTTTGGCCGTCATGACGATGGACGAAGCGATGTGCGGGCTGTTCGGATTGACCGCGACCCGCTTCTCGCGCGGAATGACCACGAGGTCCATGTCGGCGAGCGGCAACGCGCCGAGCAGCACGCGATCCCCGATCACCAAAGCTCCGCCGAAACCGACCCGATTCTCAAAGCGGATCTCGACGGGTCCGACGTAAGGAACGGTGTGGCGGCTGCCGTCCGCGATGATCACGGTTTGCCGGTCCTGTTCTTCCAAACGTAACGCCAGGGCCACGCTCTCCGGCAGGCAGAGGTGGACGGCGCCGGTGTCTGCCAGGGCCTCGACCTGCACGGGTGGCAGGTCGGGGAAACGAGGGTTGCGCAAGGTGAGCATCACGTAGGTGAGATACGCTGCGTGAAGGAGAGGGTAGTTGCGTCAGGCTTTCTGTACAAGCAGAAGCGCCAACGGAGGTTTTCGCGCGAATCCCACGCCGACTTCGTTTAGCTTGAAAACGTGCCGCTGACCATCGCCTACGTCGTGATGAAATATCCGACGCTCTCGCAGACGTTCGTCGAGCGTGAGATGCGGGCGCTGGCGGCGATGGGCGTGCGGGTGGAAGTGCATCCGTGCCTGGATTTTCGCCGGGCGGGAACGGTCGATCTGCCGGTGCCACCGGAACTGACGGTGGTGCGCGCGGGGTCGGCGGCCGGAGTCGTGTGGGCGGGGATCGTGGGCGCGGCGCGGGAATTGGCGAGGCGTCCCGGTTTACCGTTGCGGGGAGTACGCCTGTGGTGGCGGCATCGGCCCCGGCACGCCGAAGGATGGTTCCACACGGTTTGGGGCACGCTGTTTGCGCTGGCGCGGGCGGAAGAATTTCGACGGCGCGCGCCGGATGTGATCCACGGCGCGTGGGCGACCGCTCCGGCCACGGTGGCCGCCGTCCTGGCGGAGTTGATCGACCGTCCTTTCAGCTTCGGCGCGCACGCTTACGATCTGCACCGGCACGGCGGCGACCCCCTGCTCGCGCCGAAGCTGGCAGCCGCGAAGTTCGTCCATACCACGACCCGGGCCAACGTCGATGATTTGCAACGCCGGTTCCCCGCGCGCCGGGCGGATATCGTCCTGTCCCGACGCGGATTGCCCCGGCTGCCGGTGTTGCCGCAACGCGTGGCGGGCCGGGAGTTGAAGATTTTGTCGGTGGGTCGGCTGGTGCCGAAAAAAGGGCACGGGTTTCAAATCGCTGCCTGCCGCGAACTCACCCGGCGGGGGGTGGCGTTCCGGCTGAAGATCATCGGCGAAGGGTCGCTGCGCCCGGAGTTGGAAGCGGCGGTCGGCGCGGCGGGGTTGGGTGCGGCGGTCGAGTTGGCAGGGGAACGCAGCCCGGAAGAAACGCAGGCGGCCTACGTTTGGGCGGACGTGTTCTGGCACACCGGGATCGTCGATGCGCAGGGTGACCGCGACGGGTTGCCCAACGTCATCCCCGAGGCGTTCGCGCAAGGTCTGCCGGTGATTTCCAGCGCGGTGGGCGGCGCGGGTGAAGCCGTGATCGACGGGCAGACCGGGCTGATCGTCGATCCGGCGGACCCGCAGGCGTTGGCCGATGCGGTCGAACGGCTGGCCCGGGACGAGGAATGGCGGCGGCGGTTAGGAGAGAGGGGGAGAACCTGGGTGGAAGAAAATTTTTTATCGGCGGTCAACATCCGATTGCTGGCGGCGGCGTTCGGGAAAGCGGCGGGCGTCGCTTCATGAGGCGGACGCCCCGTGCTCCGAATGGGTCAGGTCGGCCATTTGCGACAGGGCGTCACGCAGCATGGCGATGTGTTCCGCCAACCGCCGCTCCAACCCGATGACGCGCTGGCCAACGCTCAGGCGAGCGCGCAATTCGTCCAGCGCGTAGGGCTTTTTAATGTAATCGTCGGCCCCGGCTTCCAACCCGGCGGCCACATCGTCGTTGCCGGTCAGGAGAATGAGGTAAACATAGGGGCGGCGACCGGGATGGCTGCGGACGCGCCGACAGATTTCCACGCCTTCCAGGCCGGGCATCATCCAGTCGATCAGCGCAATGGAAGGAGGGTTCTCCGCTTCGAGGATCGCGGCGGCTTCCAGGCCGTCCTGGCAGGCCGTCACCTGGTAACCCCAGTTTTTCAGGTAATGCGCCAGCAGGGCGCGGGGACGTTCGTCGTCGTCCGCGATCAAAATGCGGTTGATATCAAAAGCCATCGGCGTCAATCAGTGAGAAGCTTCTGCCCGGAGGCAAGGCACGCCCGGGCAAAAAAGTACGCTGCCAGCGCCGCTTCAGGCATCTGGCAGCGTGAAAACTTGGGGCAGGAGCCGTGCTCAGCGGTGACCGCCGCCACCGCCCCCGTGGGCCGCGCCGCCGCCACCAATGCCCCGGCCCGCGCCGCCGCCCGCCCGAGCACTACCCGCGCGGAACCCCGTCCCGCCGCCGAAGCGGCCAGCCCCGCCGCGGTAACCGCCACCGTAGAGGTGGTGCCCACCGTAATAGGAGCGATGACTGTAGCCGCCGACGACCACCGTGTCACCGTAGTAAGGGCCGTAGCCACCGTAGTAGGGGCCGTCATAAGGACCGTAGCCCGAGTAGCCGACACCGGCAACGTAGCCCGGACCGGCGTCCACCGCGCAACCGCCGCTGGCCAAAGCAATCGCCGCCAAGGCAGCCACCAACATCAAGCGAGAAATTTTTTTCATGGGGTGAGGTTAATCTTAGGAATTGTCGGAGGGGATCAGGGCTCGATGTGGAACTCGGCCCGCTTTTCAAAATCCTGTTTTTCTTCGGCGGACATTTCGTAGTAGAGCACGCGGATCGTGTAGCCGCCGACCAGCTTGTTGTGATCGACGTAGGACCAATCCGAGATCTCGTCAGGATTGACGGAAGCACGGTCTCCGAGCTTCAATTTAGGAACGTTCGACGGATGATTGTCCACGACGCCGACGAAGCGGTTGCCGGTGAATTTCACGTCGGCCAGCCAGATGTGCTCGGCCTTGCCTTCGGGGGTGATGAACACTTTCTTCACCTGGAAATCCCGCTGGCCGGGCTGCGGATTGCGCAGGGCGGTGATGAACTGGCCGACCGTGCGCCGGGCGTGCCGGTTAGCGTGTTCGAGCTGCATGTCGTCATCGTTGACGGTGTACATGGCCGCGTCGCCCTGGGTGCGGGTAACCGCCCGGCCGATGGGATGCGGGACTTCCTTGTCTTCGGACGCGCAACCCGCCGCCAGCAACACGACGGGGAGGAGCAGGAGGGATTTGGGATGGAATTTCACGGATGGGTACAGGGGTAGTGGACAGGGGACGCGCGGGGAATCGGGTCCGCGTTCCTTTTGTAATCGGTTCTGGGGGACCCAGCGGCTTTATGCGCCCGGGGGTTGGCCGAAAAGCTCCTGTTCGACCATCAGGCAAACCGTGTGGTAAACGGGCAGGTGGAGTTCCTGAATCTCGTGCGTCTGGCGGGCGGGCACCTTCAGGCGGATGTCGCACAGGGCGTCCATGCGGCAGGGGAGGCTGCCGGTGAAGCCGACCGTGGTCAGGCCGAAGGCGCGGGCGACGGTGAGCGCGCGGAGCACGTTGCCGGAATTGCCGCTGGTGCTCAGACCGATGAGCAGGTCGCCGGGGCGTCCGTAGACGTAGACCTGCTGGGCGAAAACCATCTCGCGGCCCGTGTCGTTGTCGATGGCGGTGGCTAGGGAAGGGTGGCCGGTGAGCGAGATCGCGGCGACGCCACGCTGGAGTCTGGCGGCGAGGTCCGGGCCGTGCGTGGCATCGGCGGCGGCGCAAGCGCGCAGGCGGTCGGCGTCGGCGGGCGGGACGGCGCGGGGGAGGACGAACCCCTTGACCAGTTCGCCGACGAGGTGCTCGCAGTCCGCCGCGCTGCCGCCGTTGCCGCAGACGAGGACCTTGCCGCCCGCGCGGTGGCAGGCGCAGATCGCTGCGGCGGTGCGGGTGATGTCCGCGCGCAGACCAGCCAGGGCGGGACAGCGTTCCAGAACTTCGTCGATGTGCCGCAGGGTGTCGGCGCGCAGGGTGGAGGGCGGGTTCATGGCCAGAGGGTTACCGGGTCAACCGACGTTCGATCCAAAGGTAGCCCGCGGATAGGAAAAAGAGGGCGGCGAGCCAGACCGGAGGAAAATCGCGGTGGGTGGCGAGCGGGGTGGCCGGAGACCCGGAGGAGTCGGAGATAGCCGCGAACCGGGCGGTGGCGGTGCGTCGGCGTTCGGCGGCGAGCGCGGGCCAGGCGTCGGCGGCGCTGACGTAGAAATCGAGGACGGGTCCCCCCGCGCCGAGCGAAACACGATGCCAGCCGGGACCGCGCGGCCAGAACGTTCCGCGCCAGCGGCCCGGTTCGGAAGGGTCGGACGCGAGGGCCAGCGTGGCTGACCGGGTGGCGGGGAGAGTGGCGACCACTGCCGGGCCGGGGGGGTGCGCGGCAAGGCCGGACCAGAGCAGTTCCAACGGGTGATCCGCGAACACGGGGCCAGCGTCGCCGTCTGGTAATGACCACCGGCCGGCGGGAACTTCGGCGGGACGGGCCAGCCGCGAAAACAGGAGGGACCAGTAAGCGGCGAAGGCGGCGGGATCGTTCGCGCGCTGCCAACGCGTGGTGTCGCGCACCAGCGTCAGGCCGAGCTGGCCGCGTCCGTGCGCCACGGCGGCGGCGAGAGTGTGGCCCTGCCGGTCGCCGAGCAACGGACGCTGGGCGTCGGCGGGCAGGATTTCCAGAGGCGCGGTGGGGATGGGGAGATCGGTCGGGGCGGATTGGCCCGGCCATTGCAACCGTGCGGGCCGGTCGCTGCCGGGAGGATCGGCCGCCAAGGAGGAAAGTTTCCAGGGAAACAGCGGGGTCGATCCGGCGGGTGGAGGGGCGTCGTCGGAGAAAAGCAGGAGGCCGAGGCCGGTGTCCGCGACGGCGGCGAGGAGGGCTTCGCGTTCGGCGGGCGAGAGGGTCAGCAGCGAGCGGGTGTCGGCGAGCAGGAGGTCGAAGCCGGTCAGGAACCGGGCGTCGAGCGTGGTGAAATCCGGCGGGGCGGAGGCGGCGGCGGACGCGTAACGGTAGCGATCCTGGCCGACCTGCGTGCGCGCCGCGAGGGTGCCGCCAGCGGTCTCGAACCAGTGGCGCAGGGCAGCGGTGTCGAAACGAGGTGCGCTTTCGAGGACCAGCACGCGGGGGAGGTCCGGGGGGATGACGGCGACGCCCAGGGGGAGGTCGCGGGCCGGATGACCGGCGGAAGCGGGCAGGCGCAGGTGCCAGAGAAAATGCCCGGCGGCAGGTGGCGAGGCGGTTTGAAGCGCGAAGGGGGTTTCGCCGGTGGCATCGGCGGGGAGCGTGGCGGTGTTGACGGTGGCGCCGTCCGGGGCTTCGAGCGTGAGGGTGACGCTGGTGCGTGGGGCCAGGTTGCCCAGGCGGCCCTGGACGATGAGCGGGTCGCCCAGGGGGAGTTCACGCGGGCAACGAATGAAACGGATGCCGGGGGGACTCGTGGAAGGGTTGGGTGGATCGAACTCGACGCGCAAGCCGCGCAGGGCGTCGAGTTCGGAGGGGTCCAGGCCGTCGCCGAGCAGGCGCACGGTGCCGATCTCCGGGTGGCGGCGACGTAAAAAGGCGGCGTCGGGAACGGGTTGCGCGGCAGGGTCGAGGCGGATGGCGTCCGGCAGCGCGAAACGGTGCCCGGCGTCGATGCCCGCAGGCACGGCGAGAACGGCGGCAGCGGCGAGAGGGGTCCAGAGGACGGCATGGATACCGCCGGGGGAAGGGGAAGTGAATGGCCGGGTGGGACTCAGACCGAGGAGGGTCAGGGCCGCGACGGCGCCGAGGGTGGCAGCGAGGCGGGCGGCTAGATGGCGGCGGTCGGGGCGTCGCCATTCCAGGAAAGCGAAGCTGCCCGTGGCCAGCGTGGCAGCGGCGATGGTGATCCAGAATGTCGGGCCGGAAAGCATAGAGGCGGCAGAGCGATGAACGGTTGCCCCAGGTGTTCTGTCATCCTTCGACTGCGGCTGACAGCCTCCGCTCAGGATGACAGAGCTTTATAATTAGTGATGGGTTTTGTCGTCGTTTGGAAAAAGGACGGGGCAGGGCAATTCATCATTCGGCCTCCCCGGTTTGCAAGGCTTGGAAGTAGGGGGTGGCGAGGGAGGGGTCGGTTTGTGGAGTGCGGGCTGGCAGCGGGTTCGCGGGTGGGAGCAGATGAAGAAGCGCGCGCTCCAGAGCGGCGGCGTCGGTGTCACCGTTCGCCAGCAAACGGCGCAGCGATTGCAGGCCGGGCAGGAACTCGTCCGGCTGACGGATGGCGGCGGCGGTGAGGATCGGTTCTACCCGTTGGAGGGGCACCATGCGCGCCGGACCGGCCAGCGGCAGAGCGGCCAGGGCGGCGCGCACGGCGAGATGCGCGGCATCCGTCGGCGCGGCGGGATCGGGAGCCACGAGCCGGGCGGGCACACCGGCGGCGTCGCCCTGGAGCCGACGCTCGTCGATCTTCAACGGCGCGGGATCGAAACCGACGTGCTGCACGTAGGCGCGCGCGCTCTGCTGCAATTCCTTGAGGATGTCCAGCGCGCGGTGCTCGGGGGCCAGCGCGTCCTGCGGCTGCGCCACCCGCAACGCCCCCTCGGCGGCCCACATGGCCGAGAGCGCGTCGCGCATCGTCCCCTTGGCCTCGTGGTCGAAGAAGGTTGCCTTATCCTGCGAGTCGTGCGAATCCACGAAAGACTGGCGGACCTGGTCGGCGGCGAGCGGGACCGTGGGCGCGGGGCGGAGGCTGGCGTCGCGGCTCTCGTCGCTGCCACCCTCGCTGGCCTGCTGCGCGTGCTCCTGCGCGAATCGTTGCGCGATGCTGGCGGCGGCGTGCGGGCCGGGCTTGAGTTCGGGCACGCGTGCCTGGAGGGGGTTCAGGTTGATCTCGGCGTGATCCGTGTTGGGGCCGTCCTCCCGGTCCTCCCCGAGGAATTGCCCGTAGCGCAGCCGCAGGAGCGCCTGGTCCGCGCCGAGGTCGTTGGCGCGGGAGCGGAAGACCGCGTCGGAGAGCGCCGGGCGGTCGGCGAGGAGTTGCTCCGTGTCGATGATGAGCTGGCGTTCGCTGCGGAAATACTGCGGCACGAGGTTGATCCCCGCCACGCCGCGCCCGGCGGTGGGTTGGGAGGCCGCCGGACCCTGGAGCGTGAGGAAACGGGTTTCCGAACGGGTGCGGTTGGGCGTGGGCTGGCGGTTGTCGCGGGCTTCGACGTAGAAATATAGCTCGTCGCCGGGTTCGAGTCCGAGCGCGGCGAGGTCGAGCGTTCTGGTGAAACGGCGGTTGCGGGCGTCCGGCAGGTTGGCCGGAGATGGGTCGGGATCGAAGGGAATGATCTGCTCGCGGAATTTGACCGCCTCGCCCGCGCCCTTGGCCACCGTGGCGACGAGGTGCGCGTCGGTGAGGCCGTAGTCGTCGGTGGCCGTGACCTCCACGCTGGCCACCGGCGCGGCGGGCAGGACCGTGGTGCGCGCGGCGGCGGGTTGGATCACCCGCAGGGAGGGCGGCTGGTCCTTGTTGACCTTGAGCGAGTGGATGTCCGGGGGCGTCCAAGCGGTGCCGTCGGGCAGGGTGGCGGCGAGCGTGTAGAGGGACGTTTCGGCGACGGTGCGGGTCCCTTGCAGAGCCTGGCCGGTGGTGGGTCGGAGCGCGAGACGATCCGTGGCGGCAGGGCCGAAGACGAGCCGCGCCCCGCGCACCGGACGGTCGAGCGCGAGCGTCCACGACACGACGGCGTTTTCTTCGATTTCGGCGTTGAGGTCCGTCGTCTGGCGCGGCGGATGGCCGGTGTAAGCGGGCGGCGTGATCGTCAGGCGGGCGTCGATGATCTGCGGCCAAACGGCCGCGGCGGGCGGAGCGGGCGTGGAAGGGACGGCGCGCGGCGCGGTGGTTGCCCCGGCGGGCAGAGGCGGGCGGGCGGGCCGGAACGCCACGACGAGGCAGACCGCGAGCAGAAAAAGCACGCCGGTCCCCGCGAAGAGGATCGTCGAGCCGAGGTAGCGCGGCGGCTGGCCGAGCCGGGCGTGCGGCGCGAGGCTGGCCGTCAAACGCTCCGCCGCGTGGTTGAGGCGGGCGAGTTGCAGCCGTTCCAGGAGCGTCAGGCTGGCGGCCGGGCGCAGCCACAAGCGGCTGCTTTCCTCCAGTTCGGGGTGCGTGCGGTCGAGATGACGGGCGATGGCCGCGGCGGTCACGCGCCGGGCTTGCGCGAACCGCAGGGAGCCGACCCACGCCGCCAGGAGAACCGCCAACGGCAGGATGACCCACAAATAGGACGGACGCAACGCCAGCGGGATCACGGCGAGGCAGGCGGCCACATAGAGGAACCGGACCGTGCGGACCGTCGCAAAATTCTGCCACTCGCGGGCGAGTTGTTCGAGCCGTTGAGCGTTCATCGAGCGAGGACGGGTTCGACGGCTGGCCCCGGCGCGGCGGAGGCGGGCAGCGGAGCGCGTTGGCGATGGCTCAGGAGGCGTTCCAGGCAGAAAAGAAAAGCGGCCAGCAGCCAGAGCGGTTGGCGCAGGTCCGTTTCCGCCCCGGAGAGGGCGGGTGGCGGGAGGGAGGCGGCCAGTGCGGAGGGTTCACACTGCGAAGGGTCGGCCAAACGGCGGTCGGCGTTCCCGGACGAAACGACGCCGCCCGAAGCCAGCAGCGTGCGAAGGCAGGCGGGCAGCGCGGAACCGAGCGGCAGGTCGTTCCAGGCGGGATGGAAGCGGCTGGCGAAGTGCCAACGCGTGCCGTGGGCATCGTCGGTGCGCGTCAGCAGCGGCTGGCCGAATCCGTCCGTCCAGATCACCGACCCGGCAGTGGGAGGGACCCGCCGCCAGAGCCGGACCGCCGGGGTGAGCGCCGCCGTGCCGGGCTGCGGGACGATCCAGCCCGGCACGGCGTCGGCGGGGGCAGCAGAGGGCGCGTCGTCGAGCAAACGGGTGGCGCGGGTCCAGACGGCGGGCGGAACCGGCTGGGCGCTGAGCCAAAAAATCCAGGCGGCGGAGGCAACAGGGGCGGTTGTCGTGAGAGCCACGGAAACGGTCAACGGGCGTTGGTCGATCCGGGAAACGGCGCGCAACGCGGCGGCGACGTAGCGGGCGTCGGCGGCGCGGTCGGCGTCGTGCAGGATCAAGGCCGTCTGTGGAAGCGCGGATGGGGTCGGTGCGGGTGGCGGGTCGGCGGCGGGGACAGCCGGGGTGTCGATCCACTCGACCCGGAGATGGGCGAGCACGGGACGGACCCCGTGCAACGACGCCAGCCGACCCGGCGAAAAGACGGCCAGCGACGAACCGGCGGACAGCGTGGCGTCGGCCTCGCGCAGCAGGGACCACAGATCGGGCGCGGGGGCGGACGGATCGGCGGGAGGGACGCGGACCGCCGGGAAACCGGGCGCGAGCAGCCGGGTCTCGGCCCCGCCCGATTGCAGGGCGCGCAGCCGGTCCAACGACGGGCCGGTTGGCGTGGCGGCGGGATCGAGCAACGCCCAGCGTGCCGGGTGCGCGGGAGGCGGCTGCCGCCAGACGGGGCGGGCCAGCAGGAAGGCGAGCGCCGTCAGTAACCCGAGGCGCGCGAGGAGCAGGGGATACTCGCGCCAACGCAGGTTTTGCAGGCGGCGCGGGCGGCTTTGGAGGAAACGCAGGCTGCCGAGCCGCACCGTGCGTGGCGGACGACGCCACAGATGGATCGCCAGCGGCAGGGCCAACGCGGCGAGCGTCCAGAGGGCGGCGGGGTTGAGCAGCGTCATCGGCGGCGGGACAGGAAGAGGCGCAGGGCGCGGTCCAGCGGTTCGTCGAGCCGGAAACGCGCGTACTCGAACCGGCGGTCATCCTCCCAGGCGCGCCGCCACTCGCGGAGGTGCGCGTCCTGTCCGGCCAGCCACGCGGCGCGGGCGGCGTCGGCGTCCGTTTCCAGGACCGCGCCGGTTTCCCAATCCTCGAAGCGAACCGGGCCGTGAAAGGGGAAGTCGATTTCGTCGCGCCCGAGCAGGTGGCAAAGCAGGAGTTCGTGCCGCCGGGCGCGCAACGGGGCGAGGGCCGCGCGGATCTCGTCGCCGTGTTCGTGGCCGTCGGTGAGCACGATGACGATCTCGCGCGTTTCCGGCCCGGCGGCGGGGCGCGTCCCGGCGGTGAGGGCGGCGGCGAGCGGACGCCCGTCGGCGGGCCAGCGTCCGGCGGGTGCGAGGCGTTCGAGCGTGCGGACGACGCGCTCGAACGGCTGACGCTGCACCCCGGGCGGCACGGAAACGACTCCCGCCCCGCTGACGGCGTGCAGGCCGATGAGGTCGCCCTGTGCCTGGGTCAGGTAAGCCAGCGCGGCGGCGAGCAGACGGGCGGCGTCGAACTTGCGCAGACCCGCGCCGGGACCGGTGGTGTCGGTGTGCTGCATCGAAGCGGTGGCGTCGAGGATGACGCGCACCGTGACGGCGGTTTCGATCTCGCTTTCGCGCACGAAATAACGGTCGGAACGGGCGTAGAGCTTCCAGTCGATGTGCCGGGGCTCGTCGCCGGGCTGGTAGGCGCGGTACTGGGCAAACTCGCGCGCCAGGCCGGGCTGGCGGCTGGGGTGCAGGCCGGGCAGCACGCCCGCGACGAGCTGGCGGGCGGCGAGGGCGAGGCCGCGCGTGGCGGCGAGCAGGCGTGGGTCGAGGACCGGCGGCATGAAGCGTCATTCTAGGGAACAGACCGGGCCTTGGCAAGGAACCGGCTCTGGTCGGGACCCATGCCCGCGCCGCCCGCCCCGGCTTCCGTCGTGAACCGGGACAACCATTTCAACTTCCTGCGCCTGCTGCTGGCGACCCTGGTGCTGCTCGCCCACGCGCCGGAATTGACCGACGGCGACCGGCGGCGCGAACCGCTCACGCGCCTGTTTTCCACGCTCTCCTGCGGCGAACTGGCGGTGGCCGGATTCTTCCTGCTCAGCGGGTTCCTCATCGTCCAGAGTTGGCAACGGCGGCCCACGCTCACCGATTTCCTGCGCGCCCGGGTGTTGCGCATTTACCCGGGGTTCGTGGTGGCGGCGCTGCTCAGCGTGGTGGTCGTCGGTGCTGTCGGCGCATCCCATCCCGGCGGGTATCTCGCCCGGATTCAGCCGTTGACGCTGCTGCCGGAACTGGCCCTGCTGCACTCGCCGGACACGCCGCCGACGTTTCCGGGCCAGCCGGGCGCGTGCGTCAACGGCAACCTGTGGACGATTTCTTACGAGTTTGCCTGCTACCTGTGCGCGGGGCTGCTCGGCGCGGGCGGCCTGTTGAAACGCCGCCGAGCGTTCCTGGCGTCCACCTTGGGCGTCGCCGGGGTCTGGCTGCTGCCGCTGGCCGGGCGGGTGATGATCGTCTTCTGCGCGCAACACTTCGGGATCGACTCCGCCCGCCTGGTCGCGCTGGCGCTGCTATTGTGCCAGGAGAACGCGGTGTTCACGCACCTGCTGATGGTTTTCTGCGCGGGCGGCTGTTTCGCGCTTTTCCAGGATCGCGTGCGTTTCTCGCCCCGGTGGGCGCTCGTGGCCCTCGTGGCAACCGTGCCGTGCTTGTTTTCGTTGGTCGGATCGCAAATCGCCCTGACGACGCTGGGGGCCTACGCGTTTTTCACGTTCGCCTTTGCGCGGATTCCGGCGCTGGCGGTATTCCAAGGTCACACGGATATTTCCTACGGCGTGTATCTCTACGGTTGGCCCGTGCAAAAATTGCTCCTCTGGGCGATGCCCGCCATGTCACCGTGGACGCTCTTCGCGCTGTCCGCCGTGGCTAGCGCCGGTGCCGGTTGGGCAAGCTGGCAACTGGTGGAACGCCCTTTCCTGCGACTCAAGAACCGCGTCGCCCCCGCCGCGCCGGTCAAATTTCTCCTTGATGCGCCGAGCGCAAAGCCTGCGTGACGGAGGCATCGCCGCCAAATGGTAAACCAGCGCCGGGAAGCAAACGCTTCACCGGTGCCGGTTCGATGGCTCTGTTTCTTTGAAAATCAGGCTCTTGCACCCCGCCGGCCGCCGCGGCCGCCCGGCGGGAGAGCCGCTTCGCGCCAGCAAAAAAGCCCCGTCAATCGTCCGCCTCTGGCATGCTTACGGGCTCAAGCCGCATTGGCAGGAGAGCTTCCAGCTTTCGAGCGACCCGTTCTTTGTCGAGAAGGGGCGTGACATCGTGGGCTGCTACCTCAACCCGCCGGAAGCCACCCGCGCTATCGTGCTGGGCGTGGACGAAAAAAGCCAGGTCAGGCACTGGACCGCCGCCAGCCCATTTTGCCGCTGCGCCCAGGGCAGCCCGAGCGGCGCACGCATGATGACTATCGGCACGGAACGACCTCGCTCTTTGCGGCCCTGCCTATCGCCCGCGGCCAGGTGATCGGACGCTGCCATCCGCGCCACCGGCACCAGGAGTTCCCGTCCTTCCGCAAGCAAATCGAGCAGGAGGTGCCGACGCACTTGGAGGTGCGTCTGGTCCTGGATAACCATGGCACGCCCAAAGCACCCAAGGTGGCGAACTGGCGGCGCCAACACTCGCGCCAACACCTCCATTTCACCCCAACTCAAGACGAACAACCGCTATCCCCGTCCCTTTGTCTGGACTGCCACCGCTAATCTGATCCTCGGAAGGGTGCAAAGACATCGCTGTCGGATTGATCGCTCGGTACACTAGATTTCGTCTGTGAAGAAACGAAAATCCACGGGCTGCGTCTCGACCCGGCAACAAGGCACTGGACCGACGAGGGCGTCCTGGCCGATGCCCAACGGCAAAGGTCGGCCGACCTCACGACCCAGGAAACGGGCGGGCGATCAAGGTGACAGTGATCCCGCCGGGCGCGCTTACCGGCGTCGGCGCGGCATCGTGCCCGTGATCCCCCCGCGCAAAGATCAACGCTCCCCCCGCGCTTTGAGCGGGCCACCTCTCGCCAGCGCAACGTCATCGAACGCGGCGTGGGCTGGCTCAAGGAAAACCGCCAACTCGCCACCCGCCACGCCAAGCTGGCCGCCAACGACCTGGCCACCGTCAAACTGGCCATGATCCGACGTTGCTTTGGCCTCCTCGACGATTCGTCAGACAGAACCTAGCCCTTTGAAGTGTTAGTAAATCTCCACCGGCGAGCGTTTGCCGTCTTCGGGGGCGCGGCGGCTGGCGGCCCGTTCGCCCATCACGTCCACCCGCAGTTGCCACACCTCGGCGTCGATTTCGAGGAAGGCGTCCTCGCTGAAATCCGCCACCGGCGGCCCCAGACGCGACCGGGCAGCGGCCACGGCGGCAAGTGCGCGGTCGAGGTGGGCGGCGGGCGCGGTTTCGAGAAAGCCCCGCGCGTTTTCCAACTGCTCGACGCGGTGGCAGATCATCGCCATGTCCGCCCCGGCGGCCAGCGCCAGGTGCAGCGTTTGTTCCAGCCCGTAGCCGTTGAGAATGGCTCCCATGTCGAGGTCGTCGGTGATGGCCAGCCCCCGGAACCCGAGTTCCTCCCGCAAGAGGCCCGTGATGACGTTGCGCGAGAGCGACGCCGGAACCGCGTGGCCGGGGTCGAGACAGGGATAGTGCGCGTGGCAGACCATGACGCTGTCCAATTCGCCCGCCAGGGCGCGGAACGGCGCGAGTTCCTCGGCGTCGAGTTCGGCGCGGGTGCGGGTGATGACGGGGAGTTCGTGGTGCGCGTCCTGCCGGGCGGCGGTGTACCCGGGGAAATGCTTGCCGCAACTGGCGATGCCGCCTGCGCGCAGGGCCGCGTTGAACGCCCCCGCCAACCGCACGACCTGTTCCACGTTGACGCCGTAACAGCGCCCACGCAGGGAGTTGTCCACGGTCTCGTCGCCGTTCAGGCAGAGGTCGAGCACCGGGCAGAGGTCCAGGTTGAACCCGAAGAGCCGCAGCAGCCGGGCGGTCAGCTCCCCGTGGCGCGTGACGAGCGTGGCGTCGTCGAGCGCACGGAGCTGCGTCGCCCCGGGCGGCTCGCTGCCGATGGCCTTGAGCCGGGAAACGCGCCCGCCCTCCTGATCAATCGTGATGATGGGTTCGGCGTCGGAAAGGTCGCGCAGGTCGTCGAGGAGTTTCCGCAGGCCGGCCGGATCGACGATGTTGCGGGTGAAGAGAATATAACCCCCGGGCTGCACGTGGCGCAGGGTGGCGGCGGTGGCGGCGTCGAGCGCCGGGCCGGGCAGGCCGACGAGCAGGAGTTGACCGGGATGAGAGGCGTCCATTTTTCCAGAGAAAGCGGGTAGAGCGGTCCGCAGATTACGCAGATTTCCGCAGATTGGAAAACGCCGGAAGAAAAGACTTCTGTTTTCTCCGCTTCTTCATCTGCGGAAATCTGCGTAATCTGCGGACAAGTTTTATGCCTTTGCACCTGACACGGCGGCAGTACGCGGAAATGTTCGGGCCGACGGTGGGGGATCGCGTCCGGCTGGCCGACACGGAGCTTTTCATCGAGGTCGAACGCGACCTCGTCGCCGAGGGCGGCGGGTACGGCAACGAGGTGAAATTCGGTGGCGGCAAGGTGATCCGCGACGGCATGGGCCAGTCGCCGCTGGCGCGGGATGCCGGGTGTCTCGACCTCGTGCTGACCAACGCGCTCGTGCTCGACGCCGTGCAAGGGGTCATCAAGGCGGACATCGGGATCAAGCACGGGCGGATCGTCGGGCTGGGTCACGCGGGCAACCCACTGCTGCAAAACGGGATCACGCCGGGGATGACCATCGGCGCGGCGACGGAGGTCATCGCGGCGGAGGGCTGCATCGTCACCGCCGGGGCCATCGACGGGCACATCCATTTCATCTGTCCGCAGCAGATCGAGCACGCGCTGGCCAGCGGTGTCACGACGATGATCGGCGGCGGCACCGGCCCGGCCACCGGCACCAACGCGACCACCTGCACGCCCGGCAAGTGGAACCTCCACCGGATGCTCGAAGCCGCCGACGAATACCCGATGAACCTCGGGTTTCTCGGCAAGGGCAATTGCTCGACGCCCGAGCCGTTGCGTGAGCAGATTCTGGCCGGGGCGATGGGGCTGAAATTGCACGAGGACTGGGGCACCACGCCCGCCACCATCGACTGCTGCCTGGGCGTCGCGGACGAGTTGGACGTGCAGGTGGCCATCCACACGGACACGCTCAACGAGAGCGGGTTCGTGGAGGAATCCATCCGCGCGATGAAGGGCCGGACGATCCACACGTTCCATTCCGAAGGCGCGGGCGGGGGGCACGCGCCGGACATCATCCGCGTCTGCGGCGAGGAAAACGTGTTGCCCAGCTCGACGAACCCGACGCGTCCCTTCACGGTCAACACCATCGACGAGCATCTGGACATGCTCATGGTGTGCCACCACCTCGACAGCAAGATTCCCGAGGACGTGGCGTTCGCGGAATCGCGCATCCGCCCCGAAACCATCGCGGCGGAGGACCGGCTGCACGACCTGGGCGCGTTTTCGATGATGTCGAGCGACAGCCAAGCGATGGGGCGGGTGGGCGAGGTCGTCCTGCGGACGTGGCAGACGGCGCACAAGATGAAGGTGCAGTTCGGCGCATTGACGCTCCCGGCGGGGCTGACCTCGCACGGGCAGGCGGACAATTTCCGGGCGTTGCGCTACGTGGCGAAATACACGATCAACCCGGCGATTGCCAACGGCGTGGCGCACGAGGTCGGGTCCATCGAACTGGGCAAGCTGGCCGATCTGGTGGTCTACAAACCGGCGTTTTTCGGCGTGAAACCGGAACTGGTGCTCAAGGGAGGGATGATCGCCTGCGCGAACATGGGCGACCCGAACGCGAGCATCCCCACGCCCCAGCCGACGTTCTACCGTCCGCAGTTCGCGGCGCACGGGCGGGCGAAATTTTCGACGAGCGTGACGTTCGTGAGCACGGCGAGCCTCGCCGCCGGACTGACCGACGAGTTGGAACTCTCGAAGCGTCTCGTGCCGGTCTACAACACGCGGCACATCGGCAAGCGGCATCTGTGGTGGAACGACGCGACGCCCCGCATGGAGGTGGACCCGGAAACGTACACCGTGAAGGCGGACGGAGTGATCCTGCGTTGCGAACCGGCGAGCGTGCTGCCGATGGCGCAGCGTTATTTCTTGTTCTGACGCTGGCAGCGAACGTGCTCCGTTGTGGGCACGTGCCTGCCAACGATGATTTATTTCGCAGCGGTTCAATTCTTGTCACGCGCGAGCGGCTGCGACGGCTGGCGGCAGCGCCCGAATTGCCAAAGCTGTACTCCGAGCCCACTCGCGCCGAACGAACCGGCGGAATCTGCCTTGTTTTGGCGGGCGTGGCCGTCAGTTTGAGCATCGTCTATGCGGTGTTTGCGACGGTGACAGCTCCGCCGATGCATCACGAGTGGGCGGGCGCAGAAGCCGCACCGCTAGCGGCAGCACGTCAACCCGCGGTGTTCCAACCCGCACCCGTGGCCGCCCGCGCGTCGCTGCCCATCGCCTCAGATCCGTTGCGTTGGGAAGACCTGACCCTGATGTTGCGGACGGGGTGGCGGGACGACGAAATCATCGCGGAAGCGGCGAACAAGCAACTCGTCCTGTCCATTGACCCGGCGCGGGAGGAAACGTTGCGTCATCTGGGAGCGGGCACCCGGTTGCTGGGCTACCTGCGGACCCGGCGCGTCTATGCGGCGCCAGTGGCTACCGAGGCGGAACGCGTCATCGTTACAGCCCGGCCGGTTGCCATCGCGGCGGCGGCAACCCAGCCAGTGTACCAACCAGCGCCGGTCGCCACGCCCGACTACGCCGCGCGCGACCGCCAAGTCCAGAGCCTGAAAACACAAATCGACGCGCTGGACGAGCAGGTTCGCAGCATCCGTGCCAACCCCAAGGACAACCGCTATTGGTGGCATTACTACGGGCGATTCAATGGGATCGACCAACAGAAGCTTGATGCCTACCTCAATACTCTCGACCAGGAACGCAACGACCTGCGCCGCCAGAAGTGGCAGGTCGAGGGACGATAGCCGCCGGACCGGGCGTGGACGGGTCGTTGTCGTGCGACGCGCGCCGATCATGCCGGTCTCACGTGCAACAGGACAGCAGCGGGCGTGGAGCAAAAGCGCCATCTCATGGATCAACGAGAAAGCTTTTTCAAACCGGCGAACTCTTGCTACCATCCGCCGCGCGACCAATGGAAATGATTCATCGAAATCTGGGCGAACGGGACGACACGCTGCCAGCCATTCCTCTGCCGGTGGACCGGCGCACGCTGGCCAAAACCCGCTGGCGCGGGGTCGCCGCCGACGGGCAGGAATTCGGCTTCGAGCTGGCCCACCCCCTGGCGCACGGCGCGACGATCTTCCAAACCGCCACGCATCGCTACGTGATCGACCAACGCCCGGAACCCCTCCTGCGCGTGGCGGCGCCCACGCCCGGCGAAGCGGCGCGGGTGGGCTGGATGATCGGCAACCTGCACTTTCCGGCGCAGGTCCGCGACGGGGCGATCTTCGTGGAGGCCGACCCGGCGGTGCGTCAAATGTTCGCCCGCGAGGAAGTAAGCTTCGACGAGGCCGAAGGCGTGTTCGAGCCGTTGAAGGCGGCGGGCGGCGGGCACCACCACCATTGAAAGTCAAAAGTTAGAATGCAAAATGCAAAAGTCGGAACGCGGCCTCTTCACCTTTTGCATTCCGCATTTTGACTGCTGACTTTTCCCCCTGGCTGCCCGCGTTGCTGCAAACCAGCGATTCGCTTTTTCCTACCGGGGCATACGCGCACTCGGGCGGCCTGGAAACGCTGGTCGAGCTTGGCGTGGTGCGTGACGCGCCGTCGCTGTCCGTATTCCTGCGCGGACACGTAATCCCGGT
Source organism: uncultured Chthoniobacterales bacterium (assembly GCA_964250695.1). GTDB lineage: Bacteria > Verrucomicrobiota > Verrucomicrobiia > Chthoniobacterales > SZAS-18 > CAHJWO01. Next base: position 123,999 of record CAXUGY010000002.1, read on the forward strand.
CCTGGGACATTTTGAGTTGCCTTACCTGCGATTCGCGCACGCGGCGGCGCGGACCGGCGAGGTGGACGCCCTCGCCGCGTTGGACCGCGAGTACGGCGCGGGGAAACTGCCGCGCGAAACCCGCGAGGCGAGCGCGCACGTCGGCGTCCGGCGTCTGCAAACATTGTTAAAAATCACGCCGGACCCGGCCACGCCCGGCCGGGAGGTGGCGCTGGCTTTCGACGCCTGCATCGGACGCGGCGAGGCCGCCGGACACGCCGCGATTGTCTGCGGGGTGCAAGCCGCCTGGCTCGGCGTGCCGGTCGAGGCGGCGGGCGCGGCGTATTTCTACGGCAGCGTGGCCGGGGTTTGCAGCGCCGCGCTCAAACTGATCCGCATCGGCCAGGAAGGCTGCCAGGCCGCGCTGGCCGATGCGTTGACGCGGGCGGCGGAAACCGTGCGCGCATCGGGTGAGGTTTCGCGCGAGGACGCAGGCTGGTGCGACCCGCTCTGGGAGATCGCCGCCGCCCGGCACGAACGGGCGTTCGCGCGGCTGTTCATCTCTTGAGCGGCGAATCGGCGTCGCGTGAAGCGTGACAAACCAACGGCGCGGATGTTATAAGCCGTGGCAAGGAGGAAATCGCATGACCGACACGGAGATACGCACAGGGCAGTCCACGGTCCAACGACCGCCGTCGCAGGCGGCTGTTCCCCTGGCCCCGGTCTCCACCCCCGGGGGGACGCCGCCGGTTTCCTGCGCGAACTGCGGCGAGACCTTGCGCGGACCTTACTGCGCGCACTGCGGCCAGCACGTCGCCGACTACCACCGCTCGGTCTGGCGGTTCGTGGTCGATTTCTTCGACAACACGGTCTGCTGGGACAACAAACTCTTCCGCACGCTCGGGCCGCTCTTTCGCCAGCCCGGGTTCCTGACGCGCGAGTTCATGCGGGGCCGCCGGGTGCGCTACGTCCATCCGCTGCGGCTGTTTTTGTTCACGAGCGCCGTGTGTCTGACGCTGCTGCAATACAGCCAAACCAACCTGGTTCACTTCCGGGCGTCTCCCAAGGCCGGTGACAAAACGAAGAAAGGATTTCACCTGGCTTTTGCCCAGGGGGCTCCGGCCGCGACCGCGCCAGGTGCATCGCCGTCCACCGACGACGGTGACACGGATCAGGCCGCCGATGCCGCCGCCGAAGCGGTCAGGCGTGCGGTGGCCGACCAGGCGGCCAAAAAGCCCGGGAATGCACGGGGGTCGTCGGACGAACTGGGCGACAAGATCGAACGCGCGATGACCACCCGGATCAAGGACATCGGCGAGGACCGCTTCAGCCGGGCGGTCACCGAGGGCTTCCAGCAGCGGCTATCCTGGGTGGCGCTGGCGTTGTTGCCGGTGTTTGCGCTGGGGTTGCGTGCCGTGTATTGGCGCAAGGAAAGCTTTTACTTCGAGCACCTGATTTTCTCTTTGCACTACCACACGTTTTTGTTCCTTTTCTGGACGGCCTACGTCGTGGTGCTGGCCGTGGCGGATCACCTGCCGCTGTCCTCGCTGCTCGGCGTGCTGGCGAGGGTGAGCCTGCTGCTGCCGCCGATGTACCTGTTCGTGGCTTTGCGGCGCATGTACGGCGAGGGACGCCGGCGGACGTTGGTCAAGGTGCTGATGTTGGGTTCGGTGCATTTGCTGGCCATCGTGAGCGGCGTGGCGGCGGTCGGCGCGGCGGCCTTCTTCGCGGTAAAATGATCGCGGCCACCCACACCAAACGCCCCCTGCGCGTGGGCATCGGCGGACCGGTCGGCTCGGGCAAGACGATGCTCGTCTGGCGGCTGTGCGAACGGTTGCGCGCCGAGTGGTCGCTCGCCGTCATCACCAACGACATTTACACCCGCGAGGACAGCGAATTTCTCCTGCGCCAGAACGCGCTTGCCGCCGAGCGGGTCATCGGCGTGGAGACCGGCGGCTGCCCGCACACCGCCATCCGCGACGACACCAGCATGAACATGGGCGCGGTCGCCGAACTGGAACGCCGCCACGGCGCGGACCGCCTGCAAATCATCTTCATCGAGAGCGGCGGTGACAACCTGAGCGCCACGTTTTCGCCCGAGCTGGCCGACGCGTTCATCTACGTGATCGACGTGGCGCAGGGCGACAAGATCCCGCGCAAGGGCGGCCCGGCGATCCGCTACAGCGACCTGCTCGTCATCAACAAGATCGAGCTGGCCCCGTATGTCGGCGCGGACCTCGGCGTGATGGAGCGCGACGCCCGAAAAATGCGCGGCGAGGGGCGGCCCTTCGTGTTCTGCGATTTGAAGTCGGGCCGGGGACTCGAAGAAATCGTGGACTGGCTGCGGCGGGAATACTTGTTCGGGTTTTGAACGGACCGGGATGAGGGGCCATCTGCACCTGACGGCTGCCCGTGACCCGGCGGCGGATCGGTCGTATGTCCGGGAGCAATCGTTCCGCGCGCCGATGCACGTCGGCAAGGGCTACTGGCACGAGGACGCGCTGCTGGTCCACGCGGTCAACTCGACGGCGGGATGGTTCGCCGGGGATGTCGTGGAATGGCGGATCAACGTCGAGCCGGGCGCGCGGTTGCGGTTGGTCAGCCCGAGCGCGACGCGGGTGCATCGGGCGGCGCGGGAGGAGATTTCCACCGCTCGGACGGAACCCGCGTGGATCGACCAAACGTTCCGGGTGGGGGCGAAAGCCTGGCTGGAAGTTTGGCCGGAGTTATTCATCCCGCACGCGGGCTGCCGTTACCGGCAAACGACGCGGATCGAAATCGAGCCGGGCGGGGAACTGCTTTTTTGCGAGAGCCTCGCGCCGGGACGCGTGGCGTCGGGCGAAGCGTTCGCGTGGGAATCGCTGTGTTGGGCGACGGATATCCACTACGGTGGGGAACCCGTCGCCCGCGAACGCTGGCGGATGCAGCCCGGCGTGGCGCCGGACCCGTTGGTGGGATGGAAAGGCGCGGGCGGCGTCGCTTCGCCGTATTATGCGACGATTTTCTTCGTCTCGGACCGGGTCGGCGAAACCGACCTGCGCTGGCAGCAAATCCACGATCTCCAAGCGGACGATCTTCCGGCCTTGGGCGCGCCGCTCTGGATCGGTGTCAGCCGCCTGCGCGCGGCAGGCTGGACCGTCAAAATCCTCGCCCGCGACGGCGCGGCGTTGCGCGGTGCGCTCGGTCGGGTGCGTGCGGCGCTCCTCCAGCCGTAGGGAGTCCTGAGCGGCTGGCCTGACCGTCACTTGCCCTTGCGCAACGCGGCCAGATCCGGCGCGGCGGGCGGGTCCAACCGGAAGGTCAGCCCGTTGTACGCGAGCAGGATGCCGTCCTCTTGCACCCTGGTGATCAGCAACGATTTGCCACCCTGCGGCAGCGTCAAACTTTCGCCCTCGGCATATTCTTTTTTGTCGATGATGACGATGCTCGGCTGGCCCGGCAGGACGGAAGTCACCCGCATCGGCTTGAGTTGCGCCTCGACCTCGCGGCGCGTGGCGTCGGCGGCGGCCCGTGCGGCGCGCTGTTTTGCTTCGTTCGCCGCTTGCAACGCGCGTTGCTTCGCCTCGGCCGCCGCCGTGCGCGCCTGCTGCGCGTGTTGGGCCTGGACCAACTGATACCGTTGGAAACCATACCAGCCACCGACGCCGAGCGCAGCCATCGCCACGATTACGAGCAGAATTTTGTTCATAGAGCAGGGAAAGAAAAGTGGGGCTGTGCCCTCCGATAGAGCATCTTTCGGGCGCGCTCGGATCGTTTATCCGAAAACTTTGGATGGATTATGACGTGATCATCGTGGGGGCCGGGCCGGCGGGAGCCAGTTGCGCGGCGTTCTGCGCGGCGGCGGGACTGCGGGTGCTGATCCTGGAACGCGCCGTGTTCCCGCGCGACAAGGTGTGCGGCGATTGCTTGAACCCCGACGCTTGGCCGACCCTGGCGCGCCTGGGTGTCGAGGCGGCGGTGCGCGCCCTGCCGCACACGGCCCTGCGGATGGTGGAGTTTGCCGGGTTACGCGGCCCGCCGATCCGCTTGCCGCTGCCGGACCACGCACGCGGGGAAATCGCCGTTAAACGCAGCATCCTGGACGCACTACTGCTACAAAACGCCGCTGCCCAAGGCGCGGACGTGCGCCAGGGAGAAGCGGTGAGCCGGGTCCAGCGCACCGGCGAACATTTTACGGTCCACACCGCCGACGATGCCATTCCCGCAACCTCTCGTTTTCTCGTCGCCGCCGACGGACGCAACTCCCTGACGGCACGGCTGACGGGTCTGCTCGACGACTGCCGCCGTCCCGCCACGGATCGCGTCGGGTTGCAAACCCACGTCCCCTGTCCGGCGGACTTCGGCCCCCGGGTGCAGATGCGTTGGTTTGCGCGCGGGTACGGCGGCCTCTGCCCGGTGGGCGGCGGCGAATTGAACATCTCGCTTGCCGGGCCACCCGCGACGCTCGGCTCCCTCAAGGACTGGGCGCGGGGCGAATTCGGTCTCGCGGCGGATCATCCCTGGCGCACCATCGCCCCATTGGACCGTGTGCCCGCTCCGCAAGCAGCGGTCGCGCAAGGCGAGGGCGGGGTTTTTCTGGTGGGGGACGCGGCGCGGGTGGTGGAGCCGTTCACGGGGGAGGGAATTTATTACGCTTTGCGTTCCGGCGAACTGGCGGCGGAAGGGATCATCGCGGCCATCCAAGGCAAGTTGAGCGCGCCACAAGCCGCCGCCCACTACCGCGAAACACACGCTGCCATGTACCGGGGACGCCTGTGGGTCAACCGGTTGGCCCGCACGGCAGGGCGTCATCCGCGGGTCGCGTCGCTGGCGTTGGAAATCCTGCGCTGGCGGCCGTCGCTGCTCGGCTTGCTGACCGCCAAAGTAGTACGGTGATCCCCGGCGTTCTAACGGACCCAAGCTCAGCGACGGCGGGAGAAAAAGCAAGGCATTGGGCACCGACGCCCCCCGCCGTTCGCTGGAGCGCCTTGTTAGGCCCGCGGAACTCGGAGTGCTGGACGACGCAAGAGAGGACCTCCCACCGGCGGGGGAATGACGGGCGCTGCCGCCGGGAAAGGCCGACCGAAGCTGGCGACGACCCCGGAAGGCAAACCGCGACCACGGAACGAACGGGAAGAGACGTGGCCGAGGAAGCGAACAGGAACCGGCGTGCCATCGGAAAACCCTACGCGAGAGACTCAGGGCCTAACATCCGATTATGCCTCCCTCGGGCGAAGGTGCGGAAACAGAATCACGTCCCGGATGCTGTCCGACCCTGTCAAGAGTATCAGCAGCCGGTCAATCCCCAGCCCGATGCCGCCCGCCGGGGGCATTCCGTGTTCCAACGCCAACAGAAATTCCTCGTCGATGCTCTGCGTTTCGCCGCCGGACTGCTCCAGCAGCCGCGCCCGCTGCACGTCCGGGTCGTTTAACTCCGTGTAACCCGGCGCGAACTCCATCCCGTTGATGACCAACTCGAACACGTCCACCAGCGACGGGTCCTCGGCGTTCTGCTTGGCCAGCGGCACGAGTTCCTTGGGCAGGTGCGTCACGAACAGCGGATCAAAAGTCTTTGCCTCGATTTCTTTCTCAAACACCAGTTGCGTGACCTCAAAATCCACCATGCCGGGATGCGCGTCCAACCCGAGTTCGCCCGCCCGCGCCAGCCGTCCTTCCGGGGACAGCGTAAACCAGCCGGGCGCGACTTCCTCGATCAAATCGCGGTAGCGCGCCCGCCGCCAAGGCCGCGCGAGGCTGACCGTCCGGGTCACGTTGCCTTCGGCGTCACGCAATTCGATGGCCTCGCGTCCTGCCAACTGGCAAATCAGATCTTCCATCAGGTCCGCCATCAATTCAAAATCCGCGTAGGCCCAGTACGCTTCGAGCATCGTGAACTCCGGGTTGTGCCGCCGCGAAAGCCCCTCGTTGCGGAAATTGCGGTTCAACTCGAACACCTTCGGAAACCCGCCGACCAACAAGCGTTTCAAGTAAAGCTCCGGCGCGATGCGCAGGTACAGGTCGATCCCCAGCGCGTTGTGGTGCGTTTTGAACGGCTCCGCCGCCGCGCCGCCCGCCACGGGCTGCATCATGGGCGTCTCGACTTCCAGAAAACCGCGCTCGTGGAAAAAAGTGCGGATGCCGTGCATCACCCGCGACCGGGTCTGAAACGTCTCGCGCGACTTCTCGTTGGCGATCAGGTCCAGGTAACGCTGGCGATGGCGCGCTTCCACGTCCACCAGCCCGTGGTGCTTGTCCGGCAAGGGACGCAACGCCTTCGACAACGGCACGAACCGCGCGACCCGGATCGTCGGCTCGCCGGTCTTCGTGACGAATCCCTCGCCCTCGATCCCCAGGAAATCGCCCAGGTCGATCAGCGCAAAAACCGCCGCCTGCTCGGACGTCAGGTTCTTGAGGTTGACGTAAAACTGGATGCGCCCGGTCAGGTCGCTCAGGTCGAGAAAGTGCGACTTGCCCATGTCGCGGTGCGCCGTCACGCGGCCTGCCACCCGGAACGCGGTCCCCTCGGCAAACCGTTCCCGGATCTGCCCCACGCTGCCGTCAGTATCGAAGCGGCTCCCGAACGGCGATGCCCCTGCCTCGCTCAGCGCGTTGAGCTTCTGCCGACGGGTGGCGAGGAGGGAGGACTCGGGGATTTCTTCGGCGTTCATGCGTGCAATAAAAACAAAGAAGGCCGGAAAAGACGATGCGCCTCATTCCGGCTTTCTGAACTGCGGTCCTGAGACCTCAGCTCTTGAATCTTTCTTCCGCGTCAGACGGTCGCAGCGGACGGCTGGCTGCCCGGAGCGGCCTGCCCGTGGGCGGCGGCGGCTTCGCGCAAGGCGTTGATGTTGAACCGGAACTTCACCTTGCCGCGCTTGGCGTTGGCCTTGGCTTTGCGCTTGGTCTTTTGCGTGGGCGTCTCGAAGGCGCGCAGGCGGCGCACTTCGTCCATGATCCCTTCGGAATCGAGCTTGTTTTTGAGGCGCTTGAGGGCGCGGTCAACGGGTTCACCTTTGCGGACGAGGACTTCGGGCATAAAGACGGTTGGCTAAGTTTTAGAGACGGCGTTTGAAAGTGGTGGGGGTGGGGATTCTAGGCGCGGGTCGGCGCGAGGTCAACGCGGTTTTTCGCGTCCGGCGCACCTCGCTATCCCGGCAGGTTGTTGGTTCGCACCACCGGCAGAGAATTCGAGTTGGGCGTCGCTGGCCCGATGGGTGCCCCCGACGCGCTGTGGCCCGCCGGCCCGCGCGCCGACTTCAACTCCGCCCGCAGCCGGTCTTTCTGGCCGCCCGAGAACCAGAGCACGATGGGCGACGCCACGAACACCGACGAATACGTCCCGACCAGCACGCCGATCAGGATCGCCAGCGCGAAATCGTTGAGCACCGCGCCGCCGCCGATGTAGAGCGCCAGCACCGTGACCAGCGTCATGCCGCCCGTGAGCATCGTGCGGCCCAGCGTCTCGTTGATGCTCGCGTTCATGATCTCGCGCACGCTGCCCTTGCGGCCTTCGCGCAGGCCGCTGCGAATCCGGTCGTACACCACGATGGTGTCGTTGATCGAATAACCCGCGATGGTCAGCACCGCGCCGACCATCACCAGCGAAAGCTCCTTCCCCAGCAGCGCGAACACGCCGATGGTGATGATCACGTCGTGCAGCAACGCCACGATGGCCCCGACGGCGAACGAAAACTCGAACCGCAGCGACACGTAGATCAAAATCCCCAGCACGCCCAACCCCAGCGCCAGCAGCGATTTCTGCGCGAGTTGCTTGCCCACCAGCGCGCCGACCTTGTCGGACTGCTCGACCTTCAACCCGGCGCTGGGGAACGATTTTTCCAACTGCGCCTGGATCGCCTTGCCCGAGTCGATGGGGCTGCGGATCGTCAGGTATTGCCTGGAACCGCTGGCGGTGTCCTGAATCTCTGCCCCTTGCTGGTCGATGCCCCGCAGGGATTCGCGCACCTGCGCCACTTCGAGACGGTTCGTGGCGGTCATCACCGTCAGGTCGCCCCCCTTGAAGTCGATACCAAAATTTTTGCTCCCGCGCAGGGCAAACACCGCGATGCTCGCCGCGATCACCGCTATCGACGCGAAGGCGCACAGTTTCGCCTTGCCCATGAAGTCGAAGTTCGGGTTCTCGAAAAAGTGCAGCATGCGGATTTCCCGCAGGTCGAACTTGTCGGTCGCCCAGGCGAATCCGTTGCGCGTGATGATCAGCGCGGAGAACAGCGCCGCGATGATGCCCAGCGTCAGCGCGACCGCAAAGCCCTTGACCGGTCCGGCGGCGTAAATGAACAGAATGACGCTGGTGATCAGCGTGGTCACGTTGGCGTCGAAGATGGACGTGAACGCCTTGCTGTACGCGCCGTCGAGTGCGGGCTTGAGCGATTTCCCGGCGGCCAATTCCTCGCGCAACCGCTCATAAATGAGCACGTTGGCGTCGATGGCCAGGCCGATGGTCAGGATGATGCCCGCGATGCCGGGCAGGGTCAGCACGAACCCGAAACTCACCATCAAACCGAACAGCAGCACGATGTTGACGAGCAGCGCGATGTTCGCCAGCAACCCGGCAAAGCGGTAGTACACCAGCACGAAAACGAACGTCAGCAGCACGCCGATGACGCCGCTGAGCACGCCGCGCCGGATCGAATCCTTGCCCAGCGTGGCCGACACGCTGCGTTCCTGCTCGACCTTGACCGGCGTGGCGAGCGGATTTTCCAACGCGCTGGAAAGCTTGCGCGCGCTGAGTTCGGTGAAATTGCCGGTGATCTCGGCGCTGCCGCCGTAGATGGCCTGGTTGAGCGACGGGGCGCTGATCACCTTGCCGTCGAGCAGGATCGCCAGCCGCTCGCCGACGTGCGCCGCCGTGATGTCGCCGAACTGTTTGGCGCCTTCGGAATCAAAGCGCAGGTTGACCGTCCAGCCCTTGGTCTCGAAGCCGGAATTGGCCGCGTTGACCCGCTCGCCGGAAAGGTCGGCCTTCTTCTTGACGAGGAGCCGCTCGGTCACCTTCTTGGCGTCGGTCTTCTTCTTGCCGGGGGTCTTTGGGTTGGTCAGGGCCTGGTCGTCGTCGTCCTCGCCGGTGACGATCTCGTAGCCCGGCGGCACGATGGCCTGTCCGGCGTCGATCTGCGGGATGAGCGATGCGCCGCGCGGATCGACCAGCTTGAACTCCAGCTTGGCCACCTGCTGGAGGGTGTCGCGCGCCTCGCGGATTTTCTCCGGTTCGAGGCCGGGAATCTGCACGAGGATCGAATCCGTGCCGACCGGCGAAATCACGGGTTCGCCGACGCCGAAACGGTCCACGCGGCTGCGGATGACTTCCACGGCGGTTTCCAGGGCGCGCGGGCTGATGTTGGCTTCCTTGTCGCCTTTGACGAGGCGGATCAGAAACTCCGTGCCGCCCGCGAGGTCGAGACCGAGGCCGATCTTGTTTTGCAGCACCGTGAACGCACACAGCACGACGAGCAGCCCGGTGAGGGTCAATCCGAGGACGCGTTTGCGGGCCGCTACGTCCGTGGAGAAATACCAGCCGAACAGGGCGAGGATCACCAGCCCGAAAGTGAACGTCAGGGCAGGATAGCCGTGCGATTCAGGCGGCACGGCGGCGGCCTTGGTCACGGCGGGCATGGCCTCGGCGAGAAAAGACAGGCCGGTGGCGGAGTTCAGAACGGAAAACACGGGAAAAAAGATAGGGGCTGGGAGCGGCGGGGATGACCGCCTGCGAGGGAGAGACGCGTCAAACGGTTTTGCCGGCGGGGATCGCTTTGACGTTTTCGCTGGCGTCGCCGCCGGCTTTGGTGACGCTGGTGATGGCGGACTTGTCCACCTCGATTTTGACGTTCTCGGCGAACTTGACCAGGACGGTCTTGGACTCGGGTTCGCGGGCGTTGGAAACGATGCCGTGCAGGCCGCCGCTGGTGACGATCTCGTCGCCGGAGCGCACGCTGGCCAGCAGCGCGGCCTGTTCCTTGGCCTTCTTCTGCTGGGGGCGGATCATCAGGAAATAGAAGATGACGATGAAGAAAAACAGGTACGGCAGCGTCATGGAAAACGGCGCCTGTGGCGGCTGAGCGGCGGCGGGCGCGGCTTGGGCGAGGAGTGCGAACGAAAAGAAGAGCATGGCGGCGGCGATGTAACCGGAACGAGACGGAGTGTCAAGTATGCCGGGAAACCGGGCGGGAGTCCAACCGTTTTTAAAAGGGTGGCCGCGAGAGTAGAAAAACTCAGGTTCCCTTCTGCCGCACGAGCCGCTGGAGCAAGGTCGCCGTGCGCACGACCCCCACGAAACGCCCCTGCGCGTCGCGCACCGCCGCCGCGTTGAGCCGCACCGCCCGCAGCCGCCGCAACACGCGCAACGCCGCGTCACCCGGCGCGACCACCAGCGGCGGGCGGCGCAGGTAAGCCCCGGCGTCGCGCTGCGGGTCGCGCTCCAGCAGCAGCGCGAACACGTCCAGCAGCGCGGTCAGTTCGCCCGCCGCGTCCAGCACCGGCACGAAGTCCAGCCCCCGCGTCCGGGCGAATTCGAGCAGGTCGGCCACGCGCGGCCCCGTGCGGTTCGCCGTGGGCAGCAGGTGAAACCCCTCGGGCGAGGGACGGTCCATCAGGTGGTCCGCCGTGAGGGCGCTGAAGTCGATCACGTTATCGACCATGCCGTGCTCGGCGGGGGTCAGCGCGCCGGTGCGCTCGCCTTCCGCCGCGAGGGTCTTGAACTCCTCGCGCGCCACGAACACGCTGCGGGTCCCCCGGTCCATGGCGGGCAGCGGCGGCAGGAGGGTGCGGCCCAGCAGCCAGCGCCCGGCGCTCAGCACGGGGCCGAGCACGCGCTCGGTCAGTTCCAGCAGGCCCGCCAGCGTCACCAGGGCGCGGTAGGGGAAACGGCGGAACAGCGACTTGGGGAGCAGTTGCAGCCCGAGCAGGTAGACGGGCAGCATCAACACCCCGGCGATGGCGTACCCCCGCACGCCGGACGCGCGGACGAAGGCGTCGGTGATGAGCACCAGCGCGGCCACGTCGGCGAAGTTCGTCACCAGCAGCACCGTCGCCAGCAGCCGCCCGGGGTGCGCCAGCAGCCGGGCGAGCCGCACCGCGCCGGGTTCGCCCTGGTGCGCCCGGCTGCGCAGGCGGGCGCGGTTGAGCGACAGCAGCCCGCCCTCGATCCCCGCGTACAGGAAGGACACCAGCAGGCACAGGCCGACGAACAGGAACAGGGAAACGGACACGGGGCGGGGCGGGGTCAGGTTTCGGCGGGGGCAGGGGCAGCGGGGCCGTCGCCGGTGTCCGCCGGGGCGTTGTGGTCGTCGTCCACCGTGATGGCTTCCTGCTTCTCGATCAAAACTTCGGTGACGAGCTTGCGAGTGACTCTTCTGAGGGTTAACTTCAGGTCCGGCGGCAGGCGCAGGATCGACCCGGCGGGGGGTAGGTAGCCCAGGCGGTTGAAGACCAGGCCGCTGATCGTGTCGAGCCCCTCCGCCGCCAGCTCGAAGCCGGGGTACTCGCTGATGTCGTCGAGCCGCGCATGCCCGCCGACGAGCAGGCGGTGGTCGTCGAGCAGTTCGATGTAGAGGTCTTCCTCGCCGGTCGGCAGGGCGTCGCCGACGATCTCCTCGATGATGTCCGCCAGCGTGACGATGCCCTCCGTGCCGCCGTATTCATCGACGATGATCGCCAACCCCTGCCGCCGGACGAGGAAGGAGCGCAGCAGGTCCAGCGCGCTCATCGTCTCGGAAACGAACGACGGGGGGTCCATGGCCTCGCTGTAGTGCGGGGCGGCGGCCGGGTCGCCGGTGGCGAGGCGCAAGAACTTCTTCGCGTCGAGGATGCCCACGATGTCGTCGGGCGTCTCGCCGTAGACCGGCACCCGGTGCCGCCGCTCGGCGCGCAGCAGGGCCACGGCCGCGGCGTTGGACAGGTCGTCGGTGATGGTGAACGCCTCGACGCGGGGGGTCATGCAGTCCTTGGCCGTCTTGTCGCCGAGCTTGATGATCTGCTGGATCATCTCGCTCTCGGCGGCCTGAAGCGCGCCTTCCTCCGCGCCGACGGCCACCAGCGCGCCGAAGTCCGCCTCCGTCATCTTGAGCGGCGTGCGGACCCGGGGCGGCGTGAGCCGGTCGGCCAGACCCTCGCTCGCCGCCTGCAAGCCGCCGCACAGCGGGTCGAGCACCGGACGCAGGTGGTGGAGGACCTCCACCGCCGGACGCGCCACGCGCTCGGGCCGACGCAGGGCGACCACCTTGGGCAGCAGGTCGCACACGCCCACGACCAGCGCGAACAGCCCCAGCGCCGCCGGCCAGAACGGCACGCCCACGTCCTCGCTCATGACGCCGTGCCACGACGAGAAGACGTGCAGGAAATACAGCCCCAGCAGGCACAGCGGCAGGTTCGTCAGGGTGCCCGCCAGCAGGATCATGCTCAGCAACCGGCGCGGATTGGCGAACAGCGCGTCCACGGTCGCCGCCCGGTGCGGCAGGCTGGCGCGCAGCTCTTCGACCTGCCGGGGCTGGAGTGAGAAGAGCGCCGTCTCGGCGGCGGAGAAAAACGCCGACGCCGCCCCGAAGGCAACCATCAAAACGAGGATCAGGGCGGCGGACATGGAAAGGATGAAGGATGAAGGAGGAAGGCGGAAAGAGCAAATGATCCGCGCCCGGTTGGACATCGACGAGCTTCCGAGTGATTTTCCGCGTGCTGCCTTCACCCTTCCATCCTTCATCCTTTCTGAAAAAAGCCGACCGCATGGATGCCTTCGTCGCCGGTCTCGGGGCCGACGCCGACTCGGCGCTCGACCCGTGTTACCAGGGGTATTTCCGCTGCTTCAACGCCCGTGACTATTACGAAGCGCACGATGTCCTCGAACACCTCTGGCTCAAGGACGGCCCCAGCGGCGCGAACTACGCCTTTTACAAGGGGCTGATCCAGGTCGCGGGCGCGTTCGTGCATCTGCGCAAGCAGTTCGAGCATCCCACCCACGCCAAGCATGGACGCCGTTTGCGGCCCGCCGGACGGCTGTTCGAACTGGCCCGCGCCAACCTCGCGGGGTATGAGCCGCGCCACCTTGCGCTCGACGTGACGGCCGTGCGCGCCGTGTGTGCCCGGTACGCCGCCGCCGTCGCGGACTCGGATTTCGCCCGCAACCCCTGGTCGCCGACCACCGCACCCCGGCTCCAGCCGGACGTTTGAGGTTGTAGCGGCATCCGCGACCTGCCGGAGCACGGTCCAGTGTGTGGTAAAAATTCTAAAATAATAATTTACGATTTTTCTTGCCGGACTGGCACGAAATAGAATATCAACCCCTCGTCGTCAGGTTCCCTCGATTTGTCATTCTGCTCGGAAGAGGTTTTCCCGAGGAGAAAACAGGAAAAAAGGTCGCCAGAGACTCTCGCCGAGGCGGGAAACCGAAAGCAGGAAAATATCACGCAACCATCACTAATGAGTCTCAAATTTGCACTACCCCTAGCGCTCGCCACGGCTTGCTTGCCGTTTGCAGGCACTTCTCACGCGGTCACGTACACGGAAACCGGCGACGCGGGCGATTTGCCTGCCAGTGCGCAATTGATCACCTTGCCGGTAGCCTATTCGTTGGCCGCCAGCGCCACGACCTCCCAGATCAACGGGGCGCTCACGTTGACCAACGGGCTGTCCGACAGTGACATGTTCCAGTTCGTGCTGACCGACCCGGCGGTGTTCACGGCATCGACCAACCTGGGTTTCATCCCCGGCACGAACAACTTCGACACGCAGATCGCCCTGTTCACCTCGACCGGCGTCGGCATCGCCGCCAACGACGACGCCAACGGCGGGAGCAGCCTGTCCACGCTGACGGCGACCCTGGCCGCGGGCACCTACGAATTGCTCATCAGCGGTTCGGGCCGTTACGCGGTGGATTCCGCGGGCAGGTTGATCTTTGCGAACTTCACGGACGGCACCACCGATCCGAGCAGCACCGTCGGGCCCAGCAGCACCAACCCCATCGCCGCTTACACGGGCAGCAGCAACGAAGGCGGCAGCTACCGGATCGCGTTGAGCGCGACCCTGCCTCCGCCCGTGCCCGAGCCTTCGAGCTTCGCCGCCATCGCCACCGGTCTCGGCGGCCTGATGATGGTGCTCCGCCGCCGCGCCTGACCGGGCGCGTTTCCTTTCGATCTGACCTTTTTTAATTCTTCTCTACATGATCTCCCGTCCGTTTCGTTTTTTCACCCTCTCGCCTGGCTATCGCCGTGCGGGCCTGACTTCGGCCCTGGCCGCCTTGCTGGCGACCTCCGGCGCGGCCTCTTCGCGCGCCGCTCTGCCTGAAAACCTCAACCTCGGCCTGCGCGAATTGGCCCAGTCTTACAAGGACTCCGCCACCAAGGCCGGCAGCAAGACCCTCTCGCACGCGGCCGCGCTGTCCGTGCTCCAGACCAATAAGAACGCCCGCGCGGACGCCCAGGACCGCGTCATCGTGGACATCTACCTCGACGGCACCGCGCCCATCGACGATGTCGTGGCCAAGCTCGAATCCCTCGGTTGCAAGATCGAGGCGCGCCTCGATTGGTACGGGCACGGCGCGCTGGCCGTCTGGCTGCCGCTCGACAAGGCCGCGAAGGTCGGCCGCGCGGCGGGCGTTCACACCGTCAACCTCGCCAACAAACCCACGCACCACGTCGGCAAGGCCACCGCCCAGAGCACCGTGGTGCAGAAGGTCGAGGCGCTCGCCACCACGCCGGGCGCACTCGGCGCGGGCATCACCGTCGGCGCGCTGTCCGACAGCTACAACATGCTCAAGACCACCGGCACCGGCACCGCCGCCGCGCCGCTTTTCGCCAACGACAAGGCGCCGGACGACGTGGCTAGCGGCGATCTGCCCGGCGTCGGCAACCCGGACGGCTACACCACGCCGGTCAACGTCATCAAGGATTACACCAGCAGCACCGGCATCGAGGACGAAGGGCGCGGGATGCTCCAAATCATCCACGACGTGGTTCCGGCGGCTAACCTCGCCTTCTACACCGCCGACATCTCGGAGGTGGATTTCGCCGCCGGGATCATCGCGCTCCAGCAGGCAGGCTGCAACGTGATCTGCGACGACGTGGGCTACTTCGACGAGCCGATGTTCTCCGATGGACCCGTCGGTCAGGCCATTGACCGCGTGACCGCACTGGGCGCGACCTACTTCTCGTCGGCAGGCAACGACGACTCCTCCGGCTACGTCGGCACGTTTACCCCGGTGGCCAACAACGCGACCTCCCAGGCTGCCTTGGGTGTGCTCTACACCAACATCTCCGCCGCGGAAAAGCTGGTCATCACCGATTTTCATTCCTTCGGCAACGATGCGAGCGGCAACCCGATCCTGGTGCAGAACATCCGCATCCCCGGCACCAGCGCGGACGCGACCGGCGTCCTCGAATTCCAGTGGGACGATCCTTACGTGGTCCTCGCCAGTCAGGGTGCCACCAATAACGTCACCACGGACTATGACATCCTGATCTTCAATTCGGCAGGCGCCATCCAGACCAGCCGCAGCGGCCAGACGAACAATTACACCAGCAAAGTGCCCATCGAGCGGCCCGGCACCGCCCTGGCGGCGGCGACGAGCTACAAGGTCGTCATCGCGCGGACCAACCGTGCCGCCGCCTCGGCCACGCCGAACTTGGCCACGCACCTGCGTTATGCGGTGCAGACCAACGACACCCCGGTGCGCGGTGACTTCATCAGCATCAGCAGCCCCGAAACCCACGGTCACAACACCGCGGCGGGTTGCATCGGGACGGCCGCTTACCGTTACGACGCCTCGCCCGTGGCGGACGTGCATGATCCGAACCACGTCATCGCTCCCATCGTCGAGCAGTTCTCGTCCAACGGCCCGGTGTCGATCTATTTCGACGCCGCCGGCAACCGCTTCGCGTCGCCTGTCGTGCGCAAGCAGCCCGTCCTGGCCGCCTGCGACGGGGTTGACACGAGCTTCTTCCCGCCCGAGTCCGTGACCAGCGGCACCACCCCGCCGCCGGTGCCGGGTCCGGGTCACATCAGCCCGTCGGATTTTGACGGCGACGCCTACCCGAACTTCTTCGGCACCAGCGCCGCCGCCCCGAACGGGGCCGGTGTGGCCGCCGCTTTGCTCGGCGTGGCCAAGGCCAACGGCATCACGCTGTCCCCGGCGGACGTGCGTTCGTTGTTGATCTCGACGACCCAGACCAACCAGGACCAGACGCCCAATTACGTGGTCGGCACGGCGGGTGCCGTGACGGTGACCGCCAGCGGCTACGGTCGAACCGACAACAACGGCTACACCGTGGCATACAACGGCGCGGCAGGCACGACGCTAAGCACGCTGACCATCGACCTGTCGCCCATCGGCGCGCACTTCGACAACACGACGGCGATCCCGCTCGACACGACGACGACCGCAACCGGCACCGGCGTGGTGGTCTCGGCCTTCAACGGCACGACCACCCCGGCGGGCTTCACGGCCCCGAGCGTGACGGGCTACACGTTGGGCACGGGCAGCGCCGGCACCGCCAACTCGTTGTTGACGGTGACCTTCAGCAACTTCAACCCCGGCGCGACGCTGAAGTTCGGCATCGGCCGGCGCAACGACGTGGTCAACATCTTCGCGCAATTGGCGGAAGTCCTGGGTGGCCAGACGCCGACCAGCCCGACCGCGCTGCTGTCCGAGACGGACACCGCGAGCGGCAACGCTTCGGGCCGTTTCGTCAATACGTTCAAGCAGAAGTGGAACTACAAGGAAGGCTACGGCCTGATCGACGCGCGGGCGGCGGTCAACCGGCTGCTCGGCCAGTAATCCGCTGACAGATCAAGGGGACGTGGCGGCGAGCGCAGGGCAGGGCAACCAGGGCAGGGAGCGCCTGCCGCCGCGTAAGGTTTAAAAACGAGACAGGGGTGGGGAGCAATCCTCACCCCTGTTTTTTGCTTTTAGCACCGCCCCCGGCTCAATCCCGCCGCAGGCTGCCGCCGCCGGTCTCGCGCCGCCGGGTAAAGCGCAGGATTTCCGCGATGACGCTGACCGCGATTTCCGCCGGGGACTCCGCGCCGATGTCCAGACCGATGGGCGCGTGGACCCGCCGCAAATCTTCGCGGGCGCGGCCTTCCGCCACGAGTTCGTCGAACACCCGGGCAACCTTGCGGCGGCTGCCCATCATGCCGACGTAACCCGGCACCGGGCGGCGCAAGGCGGCGTCGAGGGCGTGTTTGTCCAGCCCGGCGTGGCGGTTGACGATGACCAACGCCTCGCGCGGGGTCCAGTCCCGCGCCATGATGAAAGCCGGGGCGGGCTGATCCGGGACGAGCCGGGCCGCCGGGGGAAATTTGTCGTTGCCGAACTGGTCGGCGCGATCTTCCACCACGCCGACGTTGAATCCGCAGCCCACCGCGAGGTGGGCGATGGCCAGCGCGCAGTGGCCGCCGCCGATGATCCAGACCGCCTCACCCGCCGTCAGCGGCTCGATGAACACGGCGCACTCGCCCCCGCAAATCGCCCCGAAGGACTGTGGCTCGCCCTCGCGCAGGAGGTAGTTTTTCAACTGCGGCACGCCGTCGCGGATGATCCCGAGCGCCTCTGCGATCACGAGCGACTCGAACTTGCCGCCGCCGACCGTGCCGGAAATCCGGCCGTCGGCGTACACGAGCATTTTCGCCCCCGGCCGGCGCGGCACGCTGCCCCTGGCGCTGACCACCGTGGCCAAGGCGCAGGGATGGCCCCCGGCCTGGGCGGCGGCGACCTCGGCGTGGAAGGCGGAATCATTCATCGGGTGCGGATTCGGGATTGCGCATCGCGCGTCGGTGGCCCATACAGTGGGCGTGCGTTTCTCTCAAGTATCCAGTTGGACAAAAGCGGGCAGTCCCGGGCGCGGGATCATCGTCTGGTGGTGCGTGGTGGCGGCCCTGATTTCCCCGGTAGTCTCGCGGGCGGCGGATGAATCTTCAGGCGCGAGCAAAGCGTTCCTCGTCGCCGACGACAAGAGCGGCCACATTTTGCTCCAGTCCCGCGCGACCGACAAGCTCCAGATTGCCAGCCTGACCAAGATCGCCACCGCCGTCGTGGTGCTCGACTGGGCGCGGCTGCACAACCAACCACTGGACACTCCGGTCGGCGTGCCGGGCCCGGTGATCGCCACGTATCAGGACAACCCCATCGGGTTCCAAGACGGCGACGAGGTGTCCCTGCGCGACCTGCTCTACGCCTCCATGATGCAGAGCGACGCCATCGCCACGGACACGCTGGCGACGTTCGTGGGCCGGAACCTGCCGACGGTGCAAGGCGAGGAAACCATCAAGAGCATCGGCGCGAAAACCACCGGGGCGGTGCGCTTCGTCGCGCAGATGAACGCCCTGGCGCGCAAGCTCAAGATGGAGCGCACGCGGTTTCTCAACCCGGTGGGTCTCGACGGCACCGAGCGGCCGTACTCGACGGCGGCGGATCTCGCGCGGCTTTCGCGTTACGCCTTGGCGAAAGCGGACTTCCGGTTTTTCGTCGCGCAGAAGGAACGGCGGATTACCCTCAAGCGGGCCGGTGCCAACGTGGATTACCTGCTGCGCACGACCAACGAGATGCTCGGGGTCAAGAACGTGGACGGCGGCAAGACCGGCCAGACGGCGCGCGCGGGCGGCTGCCTGATGGTGACTTCCGAGCGTCCGCCCATCGTCTGGCAGGAAGGGGCCACGAGCTATAAAACCACGCGGCGGCTGATCATCGTGATCCTCGGTTCGCCGGACCGTTTCGACGAGGCGGCGCGGCTGATCGACCAGGCCGTGCCGATCTACGACAAATGGCTCGCGGCGGGCCACCCGATGCAGGAGGAAACGACGCTTTGAGGGCGGGTCAGACGTGCCAGGGTTTATGACCAGAAAACGCATCGGGATTCTGACGAGCGGCGGCGATTGCCCCGGCCTCAACGCGGTGATCCGCGGCGTGGTGCGCGCGGCGGACAATCTGGACTGGGAGGTGGTGGGGTTCATCGACGGGTTCGAGGGGTTGCTGCCGCCGGGTGACTACCGCATCCTCGACCGGCACTCCACAGCCCACATCATGCCGCAGGGCGGGACCATCCTGGGCACGACCAACAAGGGGCATTTCATCAGCAAGATCGGCGCGGGCGACAAGGTCGGCGTCGCGCCGGAAACGGTGGAAAACGCGCGGCAGTTGCTGGCGGAACTGCGCGTCGAGGGGTTGATTCTCATCGGTGGCGACGGCTCGCTGACGACGGGTCAGCAGCTTTACGAGGCGGGCTTTCCCATCATCGGCGTGCCCAAGACCATCGACAATGATCTGGAAGCGACGGCGATGACGTTCGGGTTCGATTCGGCGGTGGCGTGCGTGGCCGACGCGTTGGACCGGTTGCACACGACGGGTAATTCGCACAAGCGCGTGATGGTGCTCGAAGTCATGGGACGGCACGCGGGCTGGATCGCGCTCTACGGCGGGTTGGCGGGTGGGGCGAACGTGATCCTGATTCCCGAGATTCCGTTTACCTACGACAAGCTGGCGACCTATCTCAACACGCGCGACCGCGAGGGCTACACGAGCAGTCTGGTCGTGGTGGCCGAAGGGGCGAAACCCGCCGGGGGCGAACAATCGGTGCGGTCGTCGTTGGTGCCCGGCGAGTACAAGCTCGGCGGCATGGGCGAGCAGGTGGCGGCAGAGATCGCCGCGCGCACGGGCAAGGAAACGCGCTGCACGGTGTTGGGGCATTTGCAGCGCGGCGGCACCCCGACGACGCTGGACCGCATCCTGGGGACCCGTTTCGGGGTCATGGCGGTGCAGCTCATCGAGGAAAAGCGTTTCGGCACGATGGTCTCGTACCAGAATTACCAGGTGATGGGCGTGCCGATTGCCGAGGCCGTCCACAAGCTGCGCGTGGTGACGACGGACCACCAGATGGTGGCGACGGCGCGGGCGGTGGACGTGAGTTTCGGGGACTAATTTTTACGGTGATGGATCGTTTGCTCCGCTTGATTCAACACGACGCGCTCGCCTCGCGGGCGGACCTCGCCGCGCAGCTCGACATTCCCGTCGAAGACGTGGAGAAACGCATCGCGGCTTTCGAGGCGGAGGGGGTCATCATCGGTTACCAGACGATCATCGACCCCGAGAAGCTGGAGGAGCAATTTGTGACGGCGGTCATCGAGGTGAAGATTACGCCGGAGCGCGAGGGCGGGTTCGACCGCATGGCCGAGCGCATCGGCAAATTCCGCGAGGTGCGCAGTTGCTATCTGATGAGCGGGGGCTACGACCTGCTGATTTTCGTGGAGGGCAAATCCTTGCGTGAAGTGGCGAGTTTCGTGAGCGAAAAACTCAGTCCGCTGGGCGGCGTGATATCTACGGCGACCCATTTCCGGCTCAAGGCGTACAAGGAAAACGGCGTGCTGCTGGCAGGCGGCGAAAAGGTGGAACGGCTTGCGGTGTCGCCGTGAGTTTTGCCGGACGATCCAAGCTCAGCCGCCACGAGGAGCAAGGCCATCATCGAAACCAACGGGCTACGAGCAGTGATCCGCATTGTCATCAGCCGCGTTCCTTGCAAAGCTCTGTCATCCTGAGCAAGCGCGTGAGCGTGCCGAAGGACCTTCCGGCCGTCGGCAGACACCGCCCCCTTGCCCAAGACCACACCGAAAGAGGAAGGAAAAGCGGCCGGGCGCGTTCACCCTATTTCAATACCCCCAGCGCCAACCGGGTCAACTCCGCCAGCGACCACGCCTGGAAAGGGCAACCCTTCGGTGTATAGGGTGGCTCGGCGTCGGTGATTTCGGGCAGGTGGTTCAGCCCAGCGGAATCGCGCAGCCCGGCCAGCAGCGGCTCGACGAACCGGGCGCGCGCGTCGGCCCGGACGGTTTTGCCGTCGCCTTGCGTCCGCACCCAGGCTTCCACGAACGGCCCCAGCAGCCACGGCCAGACCGTGCCTTGGTGGTAGACGCTGTCCCGCTGCGACGGGTTGCCCTCGTAGCGCGGCGCGTAGCCCGGTTCGCCGCGCGCCAGGGTGCGCAGGCCCATCGGCGTCAGCAGTTCGCGCTC
This sequence comes from uncultured Chthoniobacterales bacterium, assembly GCA_964250695.1. GTDB lineage: Bacteria > Verrucomicrobiota > Verrucomicrobiia > Chthoniobacterales > SZAS-18 > CAHJWO01. The sequence continues at coordinate 144,961 of CAXUGY010000002.1, forward strand.
GACGCACGCGACCGTCGTCCGCGCCTGCTCGGCGGACAGCAGGACCAGCGGCAGACCGCCGACCGCAAAAATCTGGTTGGGGCGCAGGCTCGCGTCGTGGTGCCCCGGGAGGCCGTCCGCATCGACCACGTCGAAGAGGCAGCCGCGCGCCGGGTTCCAGAACTTGCGGGCGAAGCTGGCTGCCCCGCGGGCGTAGAGGTCCCGCCAGCGCGGCGAGTTGGCCGCCAGCAGATAGAGCGCGTTGAGCCAGAGCGCCTGGATTTCCACGGCCTTGCCCGCGCGTGGGGTGACGGGGCGTCCGTCCACGCGTGCGTCCATCCAGGTGAGAGCCACGTCCGGCGCGCCGACCCCGGAGAACAGCAGGCCGTCGCCGGGGTCGAGCCGGATGCCGTGGCGCGTGCCGTCGGCGTAGCCGGTGAGGATCGCCTCGCAGGTGGCGAGGAGTTGGAGTTGGTCGCGCGACCAGCGTTCCAGGCCGTCGCCCCCGGCGGGCGGCGGGGCCAGCGCGAGGTAATCGTGCGCCGCGACGACGAACCACAACGCCGCGTCCACCGAGTTGTACTCGGGGGCTTCGCCGCCATCGGGGAACCGGTTGGGCAGCATCCCGGCGGAGACGGCGTGGGCCCAAGGCAGGAGGATGCTGCGCGCGTCCTCGAAATGGCCCGCCGCCAGGCAGAGTCCGCGCAGGGAGATGAACGTGTCGCGTCCCCAGTCGGTGAACCACGGATAACCGGCGACAATGGTCTCGCCCCGTCCGCCGCAGACGAGGTAGGCGTCGCCCGCGCGCCGCAGCGGGTCGCGCAGGGCAGCGCGGCGGCGGTGCTCGTCTTCGCGCAACGCGGGCAGCAGCCGGGCGGCGTTCGCGGCGGCGGGCACCGGCGCGGGCGCGGGCAGCGCGGGGGCGGCGCCCTCGGCTACGCCCAGCAGCAGGGCGGCGCGGTTGCCGTCGCGGCCCAGGTCGAACGTGAACACGCCGGGAGCCGCGAGGTCTTCCAGAGCGTCCAGACCCCGGGCGCGTTCCTGCGTGTAGAGGAACCGCCGGAACCATTGCGGGTCGTGCCGATAGGGGCCGCTGCTCCAGGCACGCACGCCGGGCACCCCGGGGTAGGGTTGCCAGAGGATGCTGCGGCCCTCGTCCTCGATGGCCACGGGCGCAAAGGCGAAGGCCGGGTTTTCGTGGTGCAGCGCGTGGTAGTCGCGCCCGGAAAGCAGCGGACGCACTTCCAACCGGCACAGGCCCGGCACGCGCGGCGGGTCCACCCAGCGCCAGGCGAGCGCGGTTAGTCCGGTCCCCTGGTGGATGAAGATTTCGTGTTCGACCCGGGTGCCGTCGGGAAATTGGTAGGTCCAGCGCGGCCAGGGGTCGTTCTGGAAATCGACGAGGCCATCGACCCCGCGCGGCGCGATCACGTCCTGGCCGTCCGCGCCGCCGGGGTAACGCTGGGTGGAAAGCGGAAAGCGTCCGGCGGCGGTTTCCAGCACGACTTCCAGACCGTTGACGAGGACCATCCGCCCCACCGGCGGGCGAGTTGCCGGGAGCAGCAGCGCGTGGTAACGCCGCGTGCGCTCGCCGCCGACCGTGCCGGAGGCAAAGCCGCCACGCCCGTCGGGTTCGAGCCATTCCGCGTCGAGGTTCATGGGGACTTGGGTCGTCAATCCTTCTGCGCGGCGAGGCGCAGAAAGGTGGTGACGATCTTCCACCCAGCCACAAACGTGCCGCGCAACGTGCCGGACACCTTCGACACGCCGCCCGTCCGGCAGCGGTGCGCCACCGGGATTTCCAGGATGCGCAACCCTTTCTTCGCCGCGCGCATCTGCATTTCCAGGTTCCAGCCGTAGGTTGGCTCCTTCATGCCGAGCGTGGCGAGCGTGTCGCGGCGGATGGCGCGGAACGGGCACATGTCCGTGTAACTCACCCGGTAGAGCATCCGCATGAGAAACCCCGCCAGATAACCGGCGAAAATTTGCTGGGTGTTCATGCTGCCCGGTTCGCGTTCGCCGCGCGTCCGCGAGCCGATGACGAAATCCGCCGTGCCGTCGCGCACCGGCGCGATGAGTTGCGCCATGAGCGCGGGCACGTCGCTGCCGTCGCCGTCGAGGAAAAGGGCGATGTCGCACGCCGGATCAATCGCCGCGACGCCCGCCGCGCACGCCCGGCCGTAGCCGCGCACGGGTTGGCTGACGACACGCGCCCCGGCCTCGCGGGCGCGTTGGGCGGTGCGGTCGGTGCTGCCGTTGTCCACGACGATGACCTCCTGCGGGATGCCGGTAGCCAAACACTCGCGCACGACCTCGGCGATGGGGTCCTCTTCGTCGAGGCAGGGAATGATGACGGAAACCATGGGTTGGAAAAGATTTGCTGCCGGATTCAGTCCTGACTTTCCGCCCGGTGGCGCAGACGCAGCCCCTTGCCCCGGTCATCCAGATACAACACCGGATCGATCACGTACAGCGCGGCGTCTTCCGTGCTTGAACCATCGTTGGCTAACAGGGTCGAAATAGACCTCGTGTTCCGCCCCGCCCATTCTGCCTTGTTCCTGCCATCGTGCGGTGAAATTCGCGTGGTCCCAGAGGTATCCGTTCGCCGCCCATGCTTCCAGGGAAACCGATTCCAACGGACGGGCTATTTTGCCGACGGCGAAACGCCCGGCCTGTCGTCGCCCACGGTCGGCAAACTGCGTGTACTCCCTTGCTTGAGCCGACGATACTGCGCGGTGGCATCGGAGACAGACATCGGTCGCCGCGCGGAGTCTTGCGCCGCCCGGTTCGTCATCTGTTGGTTCCGCTTCCGGTGGTAATCAGTCAGGGGCATAGCTGCCTTGAAGATAGCGGTTCCACGCGGCGATGTCGAGTGCTTCACCGCTGCTCATGCTTCGATGGCCTGACGGTCGATCATTTCGCCGTCGCCTTGTGGACGATGCCCTTGTTGCGCAGGATATCCGCCGCCTCGCTGAAGTAATCCTTCACGTCGCCCTGCGAGCGAATCCACTCCAGGTACCGCCCGATGCCGGTTGCCAGATCGGTTTGCGGCACGTAGCCGACGCCGTCGCGGATGCGCGCGGTGCCGCTGGTCAGGTGGCGCATCTCGCCGGGGCGGAACTCGCCGTTGACCTCCGGGGCGATGGGGATGCCCAGCGCCGCGCTGATCTGCTCGGCCACCTCGCGCACCGCCACGCCCCGGCCGCTGCCCACATTAACCGGCAACCCGTCGAGCGCGTCGTGCTCGGCGGCGAGCCAGTTGGCGCGCGCGATGTCCTCCACGAACGAGAAATCGCGCGTCTGCTCGCCGTCCTCGTACAGCACGGGCGGCAGGCCGTTGAGAATCCGGGTGCAGAAAATGGCGATGACCCCGGTGTACGGATTGAAGATCGACTGGCGCGGCCCGAACGTGCAGGAGTACCGCAGCGCGACGGTCGGGATGCCGTACTGTTTGCCCCAGAGCAGGACGAGTTTTTCCTGGTCCACTTTGGTCAGGCCGTAGACGGTCTCGCCGCCGACGGGCGCTTCCTCGGGTGTCGGCGCGGGGACGGTGTCCGCCCTGCAAAGCGGGCAATGCACGGTCCAGTCGCCTTGCCGAAGCTGCTCGACCGGGCGCACCGCCGGGAAAACCAGTCCGTGCGTGGGGCAGATCGCCGCGCCCTCGCTGTACACCGCCTGCGAACTCGCCACGACGATCTTCTGGATGGGCAGGTTGTCTTCGCGGATCACTTCGAGCATTTGCGCCGTGCCGAAGCTGTTCACATAAACATACTTGGCGATTTCGGGCATGTAGCCGCCGTAAGCCCCCTGGTGGAAGATTACGTCGATCCCCTGCATGGCTTGGCGGATCGTCGCGCGGTCGGTGAGGTCGCCCCGGACGAACTCCGCCTTGGGGTTGATCCAGGCGGGCTGGCCGAAGCGGTGGGTCTGCGGTTCGAGGTTATCGAGGATGCGGACCGTCCAGCCCTCGCGGAGGAGTTGGTCGGTGACGTGCGAGCCGATCAGGCCCGCGCCGCCGGTGACGAGCGCGCGTTTGGCGTGGTTCATAAACAGGTGGCCCGCACCCTACGCAAAATTTCACCGATGGAAGACGAAATTATTCACCGGACGGGCGGATAAGCTTGCCCGGGACCAACCATAGTGACATCATCGGCTTTCATAGTCGGTGTTCCCCGATTTTCTCAAACATGAAAATCCTCCTCGCCGCTGCGCTGCTGCCGATGCTGGCTTTTCCGGTCGCTGCCCAGGCCAAACACGCCAAAGTCGCCCAGGCCCTCCAAAGCGACCTCCAGGCCATCCCGGCAAACTCGCCACCGACCGATGCACAAATTCAAACCCTGCGCACAGACCTCGGCAAGCTGTTCCGCAATGGGGGCGTACCGCCAACGCTGACGCTGGATACCCTGGCGGGCGAACTGGTCGTGGCGGCGTCACAAGGCCAGTTTGCCGCCGGAGATTTTGAGATCATGGCGTGGGATATTACCACCATCCTGAACGGCAATACCCGCCTGGGCACTCAAGTGCAGACCGCGTTGGCGTCCATCGAAACCATCCTGACAAAAGCCGGGGTCGCGTCCGGCGATCTCCAACAGATCATCGGGGCGTTGCGGGGATTGCCGAGCGCCTTTCAAGATGACACTTACCTCAACTATCTCCAGAGCCACTTCGAAGCTCTGACCCCGGCAGCCAAGGGTTACAAGCATCTCTCCGGCATGGTGACCTTCAGCAATTTCCAGGGACCGGTGACCGTGGGCAATGTCGTCACCCATCCTGACCAGACGACCCAGGCGCTCGGCCTGTTGCTGACCCGGATACCGTTCGGTAAGTACCAACTCAGCGTGACGACCAGCCAGAGCGATCAGCCCGTGGAAATCGGCAAATTCCGGGTGGACTCGAGCGATCTCGTGCCGGAATTCGATCTGTCCCCCAAACTCATCGTTTCCGCCACCGTCGGCTTCGGCGATGCCCCGGCGAAAAAACCGTTGCCCGTCGGGTTGTCACTTGCGGATGTGACGAGCGTGACGATTACGGATGACCGAGGAGTCCAGCGGTTGACGAGTAATGTCTCCGGGTCCGACTACTTCGGCACCACCCGCGAACGGAGGTTTCATTTGGAACCCGGCGCGACGGCGCCAACCGCAGGGGGCATCCTGATCGCTACGAGCTTTCACAACGTGCAATCTCCTTCACAGAGCTTGAAGCTTGCCGCCGTCAACCTCCCGGCCAGCGCGACGCTCACTCTTTCCGTCAACGACTCACCGGTTGCACAGGTGACGACCGGTTCGACCGGGAACCTTTTTATCAGTTCCTACGGCGAAGCGTCGGACTTCGATTTCGCCAACACGCCGCTGCGCGAGGACCCTATCAACAAGTTTCCCGACACGGGGGATCTGTACACGGCGAAAAGCTACACGGTGAGCGATGCGCAAGGCAACGTTTTGTTGACCGCCAGTTCCGAGCAATAGCGGGGGCTGTTTTAGAACGGCACGCCGCTTTTCGCGCCTTCCGCCGTGGTGACCGGCAGACGCAGCTTGCCGACCATGACCCCCTGCACCTGCAACTCGTCGCGCGGGATGATCTGCGCGGGGTAGGCGCGGTTTTCGGAACGCAGGAACGGCTGGCCCGCCTCGTCGTGGAGGTAGGTTTTGAGGGTCGTCGTGCCGTGGTCGATGAGCGCCGCCACGACGTTGCCCTCGCGCGGCTCGCGCCGGCTGGTCATGAGCACCCAGTCGCCGTGGTGCAGGTCGGCGTCCACCATGGAATCGCCTTGCACTTTGAGCGCGTATTCCGCCTCGGGATATTCGTCCACGGGCACGACGATGAACTGGTCGGCCTGTTGTTCGATGGCTTCCTGCGGCACGCCGGCGGGGATGTAACCCAGCGCGGGCAGCAGCCGGGGGCGTCCCTCGAAAAGTGCCACCCGGCTCGCGCGGTTGGCCACGGCGGCGGGGCGGCGGCGGTCCATGATCTGGCGGAAAAGCGTCCCGATCACCTGCCGGAGCAGGCGCACTTCGTCGAGCGTGCCCTCGTTGAGCACCGCCTTGAGTTGATCCTGCGCGGAAGGCGCCTCGGGCGAGGCCGTCGCGCCGTTGGCCGCCGGAGCGGTCGGAGCCGGGGCGGGCTGAGCGCGGCGCATTTCCGGCAGCCGGGCGATGATCTGCATGAGCTTGCCGCCCGCTTTCTGATAGCCGGCGGCGTACTTCTGGAGGGTTTCCGGGCGCACCCCGACCTCGGCGGCCAACGCATCGTCCGACACGTTGAGGATCGTCTTCACGCGCTCGATCAACTCGGCCTGGGCGGGAAATTTATTGGTAGGCATGGACACTGGAAAAGTTTCAGGATCGGCGGAAACACTGCATTTTCACGAAAATGAACATCGCCCACGGAAAGGAACATCGGCGTCTGCCGGTGTCAAGCGACGGAATGGAAACGGTCGGGGAGACCCCTGATTTTTTGGGGTGATACCATCGGGTTCAACGGTTGAGGCGTATCATGTGGCTGTAAATTGATTTCGGAAAATATGATCATTAACACGCTGACCTCGGACCCTGCGGTGGCCCTCGAACTTGGTCGCCGGATGGCCGCAAACGCCCGGCGTCCACCCCGTCTGCGCCAGCGGTTTGGCGTCGTGTGGAGCCGTTTGTTCAACGAACGCGGCAAGGCGGTGAAGTGCCTCCGCGCGCGCTCCTGAACCAGGGCGGACGGCGGGTGGAGGATCGCTGCTTGCTGAAGGGAGCCGGTTCCTCTTACAGCGGTTTCAAAGGGATGGAGCGAAGCGCGCAGGACCTTCCGAGGTCGCCCTCCACCTTCGCTCCAGCCACCATCGCGCAATGAACTTGGCAACCGCTGTAAGGTGTGGTCCTATTTTCTTCCCGCGACATGTCCGACCGTCAGCCCGCCGTTGCTCCGAGATTTTCCGTCGTCATCCCGACCTGTCGGCGCAACGACGCGCTGGCGCGTTGCTTGAACCGGCTCATGCCCGGGTCGCAGACGCTTCCGGCCAGTGAATACGAGGTGATCGTGGCCGACGACGGACCAGAGGCCGACGACGCGCGGCTGCTGGTCGAAAACACGTACCCTTGGGCGCGCTGGGTGCCCGGCCCGAAGCGCGGTCCCGGCCCCAACCGCAACCGGGGCGCGGCCGAGGCGCGGGGTGAATGGCTGGCGTTCACGGACGACGACTGTCTGCCGGAAGCGGGCTGGCTGGCCGGATTTGCCGTCAGGATCGACCAGCGCGGGACCGGCGGCGCACTCCGCGTTTTCGAGGGTAAAACCATCTGCGACACCGGCGGTCAGCCCATGGACCTGCGCCTGACCGCGCCGACCAACGAGGAAGGCGGCCTGTTGTGGTCGTGCAACTTCGTGATCGAACGGCGGCTCTACCAGGAGATGGGCGGATTCGACGAGAAGTTTCCTCCTTATCCCGTCATGGAGGACGTGGACTTCCGTCTGCGCCTGGATGATCGCGGGGAAACTTATCCTTTCGTGCCGGAAGCGGTGGTGGATCATCCGCCGCGCCCGGTGGCGTCGCTGCTCAAGGCGGCGCGCTCGCAGGAGTCCGCGTTTTACCTGGCGCGGAAGCGCGGGGTCAAGGTGGGGCAGATCGGTCCCCGGCCCCTGGTGTACCTGCGGATTTACATCCACGGGCTGCGACGGGTCCGTGGGGTGAAGGATTTTCTGTGGGTGACCTGGCGTTCGCTGGGTCAGCCCTTGTTGATGCTGGCGTTCCTGCCCGGCTGGCGGCGGAAGTACCCAAGGCAGAAGGCAGAAGTCAAAATGCAAAAGGCAGAAGTTAGAAAGTAAGAGGTGCGATCCTCTCCCGCTGCATTTTGCATTTTGCCTTCTGCCGTTCCCTACCGGCTGTCCCAACTGAAAAACCGCACGGACAGACCCGTCATCACGACCACCCACGCCCCGAGCACGGCGGCGTTGAGCAACGCGGAGTGGATCGGGATAGCGTCCACCATCGTCTGGCGCATCGCGTCGCCCAGGTAGTTGAGCGGGATCAGTGGCAGGATGTAATCGAACACCCGCGACAGGTGGTTGACCGGGAAAAAGACCCCGGAGAGCAGGATCATCGGCAGGTTGATGAGGTTGCCGATGGCGATGCAGCTTTCCTCGTTCTTGCTGACCGCCGCCATGAAGAATCCCAGGGAAATGAACACCAGCGTGCCGAGGAAAATCCAGCCCGAGAGCGCCCACCAGCTACCCACCACCGCCACCTGGAACGCAAACCGCCCGATAAGCACGCACAGACCCGTTTGAAAAAGCGCGACCGTCAGCCGAAAGGCGATGTAGGCGCAGAGCAGCGTCGTGCGGGAAAGCGGGGTGGCGCTCAGGCGTTTGAGCACGCCCTGCACGCGGAGCGCGACGAGCGGCTGCGCCGTGGCGAACAGGCCGAGTTGCATGATGCTCATGGCCAGGATGCCGGGCAGCAGGTAGTCGATGGTGCGGACCTCGCGCGCCGTGGTGGCCCGGGTTTCGAGGTCGAGCAGGCGGGGCTGGCCGGTGAGGTTGGCGTCGATGCCGTCGAGCACGTGGCCGACGATGCCTTGGAGGATGGGGATGAGCGTCTGGCGCGACGGGTCGATGGTAAGAAGCAACTGCGCGGCGGCGGCGTTGGCCTCCGGCGTGGGCGTGGGTGTGGGAGCCGGGGTGGGGGTGACGGCAGGAGCCGGGGACGCGGGTTTCGGCGCGGATGGGTCGGCCTGGTCGTCGTCGGCCATCAGGTCGGCCATGTCCTCGATGCCGCGCTGTTCCTCGGCGGCGGCCTTGAGCGCGCGGCCCCTGGCGTCGGCGGCCTTGGCGGCGAGGTCGGCGGGGATCGTGACGACGGCGTCGATCCGCCCGCGCCGCAGGTCGGCCAGCAGGACGGTCTCGTCCCCGGCGACGAATTGCAACTCGCCGAACGGGTTTTTCTCCGCGTCCTTTTTGTCGATGACGCCGTCGCCGTTCAGGTCGCGGTGGGTCACGGTTTGCAACGCCTGGAAGATCGCCTTGGACACCGCGTCGCCGGGGGTGGCGCAGGCCACGCCGATGCGCGCGTCGGCCTTGTCCTGGTTGGTGAACACCAGCCCGAAAATCGTGATGAACAGGACCGGGAACGCGATGGTCAGAAACAGCGCGCGCCGGTTGGAGAGGAACTCCGTCAGGTTGGCGCGGTACAGGGTGCGGAAGGCTTTCATGTCGGCGGCGGGAAAGGGAAATTATTCCCGGATGCTCCGGCCCGTGAGCTTGAGGAAAACGTCTTCCAGCGTGGCGGTGTGAATGGACAGTCCGCGCAGTTCGACGCCGTGGCGAGCGCAGAGTTCCATCAGCGCGCCGGTGGTCCGGGTGACGTGCGCGGAACGGAGCCGGGTCTGGCCGTTCGCCTCCTCGAAGCGGTCCACGGCGGGCAGTTTTTCGAGGGTTTCGCGCGGGAGCCGGGCGTCGCTGAGAAATTCCAGGGTCGTGCGCTCGAAGTGCTCGGCGATGAGGCCCGCCGGGGTGCCTGCGGCGATGACCTTGCCGTGGTCGATGATGATCAGGTCATCGCAAAGCTGCTCGGCTTCCTCCAGGTAATGGGTGGTCAGCAGGACCGTCTTGCCCTGCGCGCGGAGCTGCCGGACGACATCCCACAGCGACCGGCGCGCCTGCGGGTCCAGGCCGGTGGTCGGCTCGTCGAGGAAAATGACCGCCGGATCGTTGACCAGCGCCACCGCGATGGCCAGCCGTTGCCGCTGCCCGCCGGAAAGGTTGCCGCTGGGAGTGTCGGCCTTTTCCTCCAGGTTGACCGAGGCGATGAGTTGATCAATCGGCAGCGCGCGGGGGAAAAAGCTGCCGAACAGCTTGAGCAGTTGCCGGATGGTCAGTTGCTTGAAAAACGCCGGGGTCTGGAGTTGCACGCCGATGCGTTCCTTGACCCGGCGCGGCTCGCGGCGCACGTCGATGCCCAGGACCTCGATCTTGCCGCCATCGGCGGGGCGCAGGCCCTCGATCATCTCGACGGTCGTGCTCTTGCCCGCGCCGTTGGGGCCGAGCATCCCGAAAATCTTGCCCGGCTCGACCTGGAAGGACACGCCGTCCACGGCACGCAACGGTCCGTAGGTTTTGACGAGGTCGGCGACTTCGATGGCGAGCGGCATGGGGCGGGATCGGCGGCGGGCGGCGTGGGGCGAAACGCCGACTGTGCATGGAAGCACCGGTCAACGCAAGCTGCCGAGGCGACAACAATCCCCGCCAGATCAAGCTGCCGTCCGCTCGTGGGAAGGGTCTTCGTACATCAATCCGCTGACTAATAAAGCGGATAAGACGGCAACAATTCCCTCGTCGTCCGAGATAATCACGCGCTTCGCGCCGGGCGGTAAGTAAATATGGTCGGGCGCGGGCACAGGATACTCGCGCCCGTCTGCCATGCGGACCCGAAAGGGAACAAAAGGGACGGTGTCGAGGTGCCTGCGAATGCCGCTAACCATCGACTGCTAAGATAGCCGCGCACCGGCCAGCTTGCAAGCTTCAGGGACGGCGGCCCTCGTCCACCTCGTAGTAATCGAAAAAGGTGACCAGATCGGTGCGGTGCGCGAGGCCGCTGCCAGCTTTGTAGCGTGCCAGTTCCTGGGTCGAGCCGTCGTCCTCATCGCGCCAGCCGCGCTTGAGCATGAAATGGTTCCAGACGAGGATTTGCTCGTCGTCCGGGTGGGACCCGTGCTCGCCGCACCACGCGAGGATTTCCTCGTCGGTGCCCCCGGACAGGGTGCGTTCGCGCAACGCGGGATAGGCGACTCCCAGGAAACGGCAGCAGCGGCCGTCGAAGCCAACGGCGAGGTTTTCCTCGTAGTCCGGGGGCAGTTTCCCGGCGGCGAGGAGGCGGATTTTGTCCAGCATCCGGGCGAAGTACACGACGCCGCCGGTACGGTCGAACGCGCTGCGGGGAAAGGAGGGATTTCCGGTGGCGGGCATGGGCGGGGTTTGGTGGCGCAGAGCCATGGACTCCCCGACACGTTTATCACCCTATTTCCCGATAGCCAGCGAATCCCGGAACAGTGGCAGCAGCATCCATTCGGCTCCCTGGGGGGTGAGATGGTGCGCGTCGCTGTAGAGCGCGGCCCCGTTCGCCTGAATCACGTAACGCTGGCCGGTGGGATCGAGAAACCTCGGCTTGGGATCGAGCACGCGCGCCCCGGCCGCTTCCAGTTCCTGGACGATCCGCGGATCGTTCCGGTCGAGTTCGTTCCACGGGGTGGGGCGGGCGCACAGCGAGTCCACGTAGGCGCGGGAATACACGGGGCAGGCGAGGGCTTTCGGAACGTCGAAGGAGTGGACGGGCACGTCCAGCATGACCCACGGATGGATGCCAACGGCGGCGAGACGGCGCACGGTCGCCAACAGGGCGGTGTCGAGCGGCACGGCGTTGCCGGTGTCGTGGCCGTGCTCGTCGAGGTAACCCGTCCAGGAGGCAATGAGCAGCGCCACGGGAATCCGCCGGCTCTGAACGTAGGCGAACACGGCGTCGTTGTAGGGAACCGCGTCCCGGCTCAAACCGAATTCCCGGACCCGGTACCAACCGAGCACCGGAGCCGTGACCGAATGCAGGGCGGCGCGTCCGCTGAGACCGCGTTCCTTGAGCCACGCATCGACCGCCGGGAGCGCGGCCCAGGCGTGGCTGTCGCCCCAGACGAGCACGGTGGGGTGCAGGCCCGGGTCCGTGCTTCCAAGGCGGACGAGCTTGTCGGCACGGATGTCATCGGTCGTGAGATTGATGAAATCCTGGCCGGTTTTTGCATTGGCAAACGCTTGCGCCTGCGGGGAGAGCCGTCGTGGAAACCCCTGCGCGGCCAGGCAGATCAGCCCGCCGACCAGCACCGCCGCCAGTCCCGCCCCGGCAAAGGCAAACATGGCGGGCCGGGTGGCTCCCAAGGTCCGCTCGCGGAACGGTGTTTCCACGTAGCGCCAGGACAGCACGGCCAGCAGGAACCCACCGCCGAGGATCAGGGCGCGGACCCCCGGGGAGAGGGGCGTCAGCGCGAGGTAATGGCCAAACGCGATCAACGGCCAATGCCAGAGATAGAGGGAATACGAGATCAACCCGACGGCCACCAGGGGCCGCCGGGCCAGCAGCGCGCCGACCGCCGTGGGCGCGGTTTGCTCCGGGCGGCGGTTGGCCCAGATCAGCCACGATGCGCCGAGACACGGCGGCAGCGCGGCGAGTCCGGGGAACGCGGTTCGGGAGGTGTAAACGAAGACGGGCACGAGCACGAGCGCGAGGCCGGTCCAGGCGAACACCTCGCGCACGGCTCGGCGGTCCAGCGACGATGGGGCGGTCGGCAGGAAAGCGACCAGCGCGCCGATGAGCAGTTCCCAGGCGCGGGTCGGCAGGAAATAAAACGTCGCCTCCCGGTGCCGCGCCACCCCGTAGACGCTCAGCGCAAAACTCGCCGCGCACCCGGTGGCGAGGATCAGCCCGACGGACCGGCGGCTCCGCCCTGCCCCGAAGCGGTACACTCCCCAAAGCAGGAACGGCACGACGAGATAGAATTGTTCTTCCACCGCCAGCGACCAGGTGTGCAGGAGGGGCTTCTCGTCGGCTGACCCGGCGAAGTACCCGGAGTCCAGCCAATAGTGGATGTTGGCGGCGAACACGGCCTGCGCGGCGGAGGCCCGTCCCAGGTCCTTGAAATCCACCGGCAGCAGCAGGAACCACCCGGCCAGCAGCGTCGCCAGCGTGACGACCACCAATGCCGGGACGATCCGGCGCGCCCGCCGTTCCCAGAAGTTGACGAAGGTAAAGCGTCCGCTTTCGAGGTCTTTCCAGATCAGGGAGGTGATCAGGAAACCCGAAATCACGAAGAAAACGTCCACCCCGACGTAGCCGCCCGGGCAGCCGAATCCGGCGTGGAAGAAAACCACCGCCAGCACGGCCAGCGCGCGGAGGCCGTCGATGTCAGGTCGGTAGTGGAGAGGATGGGTCGCGGCCACGGAGACGAGACGAATGCACGATGCGTTCCAGCAAGGTCTGCCAATCGTGAAAACCTGCGGATTTTGTCAGGCCGGTTCGTTGTCCTCGACCAGATCCTTGATGATCTTACGAGCCAAGATCTCGTTGACCTCACGGTGTCTCGGCACAGCTTCACGCGACCTCAAGCTCTTCTTCTTTGCGGATGCCCGGAATCTCTTCGTTGCTGAACGTCTGGAAAAGGTCACGCAAATGCTCTCTGAGGTCGGCGAGATCATCGCCCTGGGCCCAGTGGTCGGGATAATCGTTTAGATACCCGAGATAGCCTCCGTCCGCCTCCTTCCAAAAGGTGATTCTCGTGGTCATTGGAATGTTATCGCACCAATCGCAGGCGGTGACGAGGCGTGATTTGGGCCAATGATCCCAAGCTCAGCGAAAGCCAACGGCATCGGCAAGCGTGCCAAGCAGAAAGAGCCCGAACGTCGGTGCCGATTTGCTGAAGCGCGCGGTCAAGCGTTGCGGTCGGGTCAGATCCCTCGTTCCCAAATTGTCCTTGGGAACGCACTGGTCCGGGCGGTTGCACTGCCTCTGCCGGGCGGACCGGACGAAGCGCAACTTCGCAGACAAGTGCGTTTCCAAGGACAACTTGGGAACGAGGAAAGCCCACCGCCAGCCTCTGTTCGCCGGAGCGCGTTTGTATGAGCGGATGTGTGTAGATTCATGGTGCCGGGCGTGAGTGCGCGTGGTGACCAGGCTCGCCGCGGGCCGGCCAGCCCGGCCCGCGGCGAGCCTGGAGTGAGATCAGGAGCGCGTGAGGAGCGTGGCGTTGCCGCCACATCCCGTCTACTGCCAGATCCATTCCAGGCTCTCTGGTGTTGTGACGCGAACAGTTGCCGGAGCGGCCGTTTTTGGACGACCAGCTCGCCTAAACAAGGAAGAGCCAATCCCATGCTGGTTACACCGTTGCTATCCACCACTATTCACATCGGCTTGGACGTTGCCAAGCTGACTTTGCAGGTCGATCTGGCCGGGCGCACTCTTGCCCTGGCCAACACGCCAGCGGGCCACCGCTCGCTGGTCAGCCACCTGCATCGCTTGCCGGCGAAAACCGGGAGTCCAACGCATGTCGTCTGCGAGGGAACGGGCGTTACGAGCGGGCAGTCATCGCTGCCCTGCAAGCGGCCAAAGAACCCGCCGGCGTGCATAACGCTGCCCGGGTCCGGGCCTTTGCCCGCGCCCAGGGCCGCCTGGCCAAGACCGACGCCCTGGATGCCGCCGTCCTGAGCGTCTTCGGAGCCGTCATGCAGCCGGAAAGCGACACCCCGCCCAGCGAGAGTGACGCGGCGTTGGCGGCACTCGTCACCCGGCGTGGCCAGCTCAAGGAACTCGTCGCTCTCGAAGCCCGGCGCACCGAGCACCACGAGCATCCCGCCGTCAAAAAGGAAGCGGCGCTGCTCGCCAAACAACTCGCCGCCCCCTCGGAAGAGATCGAAGCCGAGATCAACGCCGTGCTGGCCGCCAGCGCCGAGGTCAAAGCGCGGGTCGAGCGGCTGACCCAAGTCGCGGGCGTCGGAACGGTCAGCGCGTATAGCCTGCTCGCCCACCTGCCCGAGCTGGGCAAACTCTCACGCGGGGCCATCGCCGCGCTGGCGGCGTGGCTCCGATGAACGCGGACAGCGGGGCCATGCGGGGCCAACATCACATCCGAGGGGGACGGGCTCCTGCTCGCAAGGCCCTCTACATGGCAGCACTCTGTGCGACCCTGCACAACCCGCTGATCAAAGCCTTCTACCAAGGGCTGCGTGGACGTGGCAAACCCGCCAAGGTGGCCCTCACTGCCGTCGTGCGAAAACTGCTCATCCACCTCAACTCCCTGCTCAAAACAACGCTCCAAATCGCTGCTTAAAGATCACAGTTGCTGTTAGGCCGGGAGGGTGTCGGTGGATGCTGCACGCTCGTCCAAGTCGGTGAGGATGTCCTCGTAGGCGGCGAGCCACTCGTGGCGTGGTCCCTCAACAGCATTTTCCCGCGCGATGGCGCGCTTCGACGGCGGCCCGCAAAGTCGAAAGCTCGGTAGCGGACGCGGAGTTGAGCAGATAGCCAGCATACTCGAGGGCTTTGCAGTCGTCGTCGGCGCGGAATCCGTCGATGGTCTGCCCGGTGTCCGGGTCTCTGCCAGCAAGACTGAGGTAAGCGAGCAGGTAAACAAGGGTATCTGTGAGGCTTTGCATGACTGCTGCGCGTTCTGGTGGCCTAACGGACTCAAGCTCAGGTGCAGGCGGGGCCGCACTCAAGCGCGAAGTGCAGGACAAGCACCCCCAGCCCCAGCCGTCACCTGCAGCGCCGTGTTAGGCGACGGTGAGTTCGGGAGTCTTTTTGTGCCAACGTTCGACGCGCGTCCACTCGTGCTCGACTTCGTGCTCGGAGACGACCCGGAAGGTGTGGCGCAGATCGTACTGGGTCGAGGGCATCAACGTGGTAAAGTGCAATTCCTGACCCTGCCAAGAAATGGCCGAGATTATAAGGCTCTCGTTGTCTGTGGTGTCGCGGCCAGTGACCGTGCATACCTCGCCCAGCGCGGAAACGGTGTACTCCACCGACGTATCCTCAGGGTACACCCACGTCCCGATGAGTGCGTGCCGGAAGGTAAGATCGATGATCTGGCAATCAGCAGACATAGATGTTTTGAGGCGAGGGGCCAAGTTGCCTTGCGCGAAGTAGACGAATGAGCACCGCAAAATAAGGCGAAGTTGGTTCGTTTACACGGTTTGCTGGCATGGCGCCAAACAGGATGCGAAATCGTGTCGAAAAAAGCAAGCCGGTTCAACACGGCCCCGGCACCTCCTTGCCTGCTTTCCATCCCGTCCTGTCTCCGCTACGCGGCGCTCGTTTGCACGGAAAGCACCTCGCCGGGGCGGCAACGGATTTCCACCGTCATCGGGCGGCAACAGACCGCGCAGTCGTCCGTCGTTTCGTAGTTACCCTGCGAGGTATCCACGTTCACCGGGAAATACTCGCCGCAATGCGGGCAATCGACATCTACCTCCACGAGATAGTCCATGGGAAGAGAGGATGGGGGCAGAAAAAGACGCGCAACCGGACTGTTTTCCTTCCTCCTTTTTGCCTTAGCCTTTGGCCGTGGCAACCTCGTCCAGCGCGAGGCGGGGCGCGTCACCCCAGAGGTCTTCCAGCGCGTAATAGTCGCGCTTGTCACCCACGAAGATGTGGACCAGCACCGACAGGTAATCGAGAATCACCCATTGGCTCGCCGGGAAACCGTCCACCGCCGCCGGGCGCGCGTCGTGCTTGTCCCGAAGCTGCTCCTGAATCTCCGCCGCGATGGCCTTGATCTGCGGCTCGCTGTTGCCCGAACAAATCACGTAATAATCCGTGAAGGTGGAAATGCCGCGCAGGTCGAGCACGACCACGTTTTCGGCTTTTTTCTCGGCGGCGGCAACGGCGCACTCGCGGGCTAGGGTCTCGGCTTCGATGACTTATTCTCCTTGGATGGTCGGGCGGTAAAGGGACTGGGCGTCGATGATGGCACCAACGGCTTCGGGCACAAGATACCGGATTTGCCGCCCGCTGGCAACCCGGTTTCTGATCTCCGTCGAAGAGATGTCCACCCAGCGCGTGAGCACGGGAAAATCCGTGGCGGCGGACGCGGGGGGCGCGGAGGAAGAGGGATGCGACGCGTGGCGGCGGCAGACGACGAAACGCACCAGCGCCCGCAACGCGTCGATGCGGTGCCAGGTGTGCAGCAGCGGGACGTTGTCCTCGCCGATGAGGTAGGAAAAGGCCGTGCCGGGCGCGTGCCGGGCGCGCAGGGCGTGGATCGTGTCGATGGTGTAGGACGGCCCGGCGCGCTCCAACTCGCAGGGATCGACGGAGAACCGGGGTTCGCCCGCGACGGCGGCCCGGAGCATCCGCAGCCGCCAGTCGCCCGGCGCGCCCGGGGCGCGGGCGAGCTTGTGCGGGGAGATCGCGGCGGGGAGGAAGATCAGGCGCGACAGGCCGAGCTGTTCGACGGCGTCCCGCGCGAGGATCAGGTGGCCGTGGTGGACCGGATCAAAACTGCCGCCGTAGAGGCCGATGTTTTCGGGGGGGCTGCTCATGAAATCGCGGACCTCGAACGCACCGGGCCGGGGAGGAACTTGCCGAAATTGCCTGACAGGGCGGCGTCCTTCCGATACGCTGGCACCGTGGACGCCATCACCCGAGACATCATTTCAAAATTGACCACCCGCGTTGCCGACCTGGAGGCTGCCGCCGAGGTGGATCGAACCATGCTCAAAGAGTTGATGCAAGAGCAAGCCGCCGCGACGGGCAAGAGTTTCGACCCCGCGACCTTCGATCTGCAACGGACGGAAGCTTTTAACCAACAACGCGAAAAAAAGGCCCTCGGGGTGGAAACGGAGACCACGGCACCCGCCGCCGCGTTCGTCCTGGACCTGCCGGAGATCGAACCGACCTAGCCGATCTGGCGGAAAATTCGCTTTACAAGGCGCGCGTCGTTTTTCTAGGATGGCTGTTTTATGAACAAGGTCTCGCTGCTCCAAATTCTGCTCGCCGCCGGGTGCCTCCTGTTCAGCCCGGGCCGCACGGTCCGGGCCTTCGACGCGCCGCCCGAAAACCCGCTGACCGTCGCGGAAATCTGCACTCTGCTCAAGGCCGGTTCGACCAGCCCGGAGATCCTCACGGCGCTGCCCACACGCCACCTGCTCGAAAAACCCAGCGCCGCTGACGATCAAGCCCTCAGCGCGGCCGGAGCGAACGCGCATCTCATCGAGGCGCTCCATTCCAGCACGTACACGCTCTCGCCTTTCGACGCCGCCGGTGCCCGCAAGCGCATGGCCGCCGCCGCTGCCGGCGGGCCGTCCTCGGGCGCGGGCGCGAGTTCCAGCCACATGGCCAACCTGCTGCGCGGCAAGCTGGTCACGTGTGCCAACGGGTCGCTCAAGGGTTACGACGACACCAAGCTCGCCGGGAAGAAATATTTCGGCCTCTATTATTCGGCCAGTTGGTGCGTGCCCTGCCGCGCGTTCACGCCCAAGCTCGTGACGTTCTACCAGCAAATCGCGCAGAAGCACCCGGAGGTCGAGATCGTCTTCGTTTCCAGCGACGAGAGCCCCGCCGACATGCAGAACTACATGAAGACGGACCGGATGCCGTGGGCGGCGCTGCGTTTCGAGCGCAAGAGCATGGAGCGCGAACTGACCCATTATGCGGGCAACGGCATCCCCGACCTCGTGGTGGTGGACGGCGACGGCAAGGTGCTCTCCGACAGCTACCAGGGCGCGAACTACGTCGGGCCTTACAAGGTCGCCAACGATCTGGCCAAGCTGATCGGCGACGGCGCGCGGGTGCAGTGAGCAGCGGGCGGAATTTGTCCGCAGATTCCGCAGATTGGGAGGAGGGGAATCAATACGAAGCCTTTCCCTCTTTTCTTCATCTGCGGAAATCTGCGGAATCTGCGGACGCATTCTCAGTAGATCAGGTACGGGGCGCGTTCGCGGCGGAAACGTTCGACGCCCGCCGTCCAGCCCGCGACGATCTGACCCGGCGGCGTGCCGTTCTCGATCTGCGCCGCCAGCGCGCGGCTGCCGTAAATCTTGTAAAGCATCTGGTCCGGGTCGCCCGCCGCGTGCGCGAACAACCGCGTGCCGCCAGAGCGATACAGCGCGGCGGCGAGGTAGACGTTGATCGCCGTCAGATTGGCGCCCGCGTGTGGGTCGATGGTCAGGCGCGCGCCGCCGCCCCCGCCGCCGTGGAAGGGCGTGGCGCGCACGCCCGGCAGGTGGAGCGAACTCAGGTCAGCCGTGAATTCCTCGGCACGCAGGTAGCCCGCGCCCACCCGCTCGAAGGGCGTATCCGTGCCGATGCCCAGGTCCAGGCCGCTGAGGTTGCCGACGATGCCCGTCGCCACGTAGTACAGGGGCGAATTGCCGCGCGGGATGTTGGGCGAGCTTTTGATCCAGCGCAGCCCGGTGTCGGCCCAGGTCATGCTCCGCATCCAACCGCGCATGGGCACGACCGTCAGCTTGCACGGGGCGGCCATCCAGTGTTCGCCGTTGATCATCTTGGCGAGTTCGCCCGCCGTCAGGCCGTGAACGTAGGGCACGGGGAATTGGCCGACGAAGCTGATCCACTGGCTCTCGATGCCGGGGCCTTCGACCCGGTTACCCCCGAGCGGGTTGGGCCGGTCGAGCACGATCATCTCGACGTGGTTCTCGCCGCACGCTTCCATGCAACGCGCCATGGTGGAAAGGTACGTGTAGGAGCGGCAGCCCACGTCCTGCAAATCGAAGACGAGGGCGTCCAGGCCGCGCAGCATCCCGGGGGTGGGTTTGCGGGTAGAGCCGTAGAGAGAAAAGGCAGGCAGGCCCGTGACAGGGTCCACGCGGGAGGTGACGTACTTCCCGGCGAGTTCGGTGCCGTCGAGGCCGTGCTCGGGGGTGAAGAGGGCGACGAGCCTGACCTCGGGCGCCTGGCTGAGGATGGCGCGGTCGCGCTGGCCGCTGGCGTCGGTGCTGGTCTGGTTGGTGACGAGGCCGATGCGCTTGCCCGCGACGGCGGAAAAGCCGGTGTCGCGCAGGGTGTCGATGCCGAGCTTGACCGACTGTGCGGAGGCCACGGGGGCGGGGAGGAGGAAGCCGACCAGCGCAGCGAGGAAGCGCCGGTTTTTCGTGAAAAGGGAGATCATGGTTTGAAACGGCAGCGACGCGGAATGGTCCGCAGATTACGCCGATTTTCGCCGCTGAAGAAGGCCCGAATTTTTTTGCCTTCCTCCTTTTCTATCAATCTGCGGAAATCTGCGTAATCTGCGGACCATTTCTTTTTATGCCCACTCCGTCTTCCACGGCCACGCCGCGCATCCCCACGGCGACTTATCGCGTCCAGCTTCACAAGGATTTCACGTTCAACCAGGCGCGGGAAATCGTTCCTTACCTCGCCGCGTTGGGGATCAGCGACCTCTACACGTCGCCGTTTTTTCAGGCCAGCCCCGGCAGCACGCACGGGTACGACATCGTCGATCATAACCACCTCAACCCCGAGGTCGGCACCCCCGAAGATTTCGCTGCCCTCGTCGCTGAACTCAAAAAACATGGCATGGGCCTGCTCACCGATTTCGTGCCCAACCACATGGGCATCGGCGTCGTCACCAACCAGTGGTGGATGGACGTGCTCGAAAACGGCCCGAGTTCGCTCGCCGCGCCCTGCTTCGACATCGACTGGCACCCGCTCAAGCGCGAACTGGAAAACAAGGTGCTCCTGCCCATCCTCGGCGACCAGTACGGGCGCGTGCTGGAGCGCGGCGAACTCACCCTGGAGTTCGAGCACGGCGCGTTTTTCCTGCGTTACTTCGAGAACCGCCTGCCGATCAATCCGCGCTCCTACAACCAGGTGCTGCAACGGGTGCTGGAGGAACTCAAGGGGCCGGACGCGCCCGTCATGCTCGACCTCGGCACGGCCAATCTGCCGGACCACGTGCGCGCCTTCGTGCGCTTGCAGAGCATCATGACCCAGCTCGAAAACATGCCCGCGCGCACGATCACCGATCCCGCGCAGATCGTGGAACGCGCCCGGGAAAAGGAGGTGGCCAAGGAACGGCTGCGGGAACTTTGCGCCGAGCGTGCGGAGGTGACCGCCGCCGTCACCCGCGTGTTGAACGCCTTTCAGGGACAGCCAGGCGAGCCGCGCAGTTTCGACCGGTTGGACCAGCTCGTCGAGGCGCAGTCGTACCGCCTGAGCTATTGGCGCGTCGCGGCCGAGGAGATCAACTACCGGCGATTTTTCGACATCAACCAGCTCGCGGCGATCCGCGTCGAGCTGCCCGCCGTTTTTGACGCCGTCCACAAATTCCTCTTTTCCCTGATCGCGGACGAAAAAGTCACCGGCCTGCGCATCGACCACCCGGACGGCCTGTACGACCCGCGCCGGTATTTCGCCGAGGTGCAGGAACACTGCGCGCGCGTGCGCCGCCAGACGTTGCCCGACGACGGTCGCGGCATCTACCTGCTCGCGGAGAAAATCCTTTCCGGCGACGAACAGTTGCGCGAGGACTGGCCCATCCACGGGACGACCGGCTACGATTTCACGACCCACGTCACCCAGTTGCTCGTCAACAGCGAGGCCGAACAATCGTTCTCCGAGACGTACCAGCGTTTCATCGGGCGCAACGTGCATTTCCCGACGCTCACCTACGAGAAGAAGCGGCTGGTGATGCGCCTGTCGCTGGCCAACGACGTGAACGTGCTGGCATCCATCGTCAACCGGCTCAGCGAACGCAACCGGCTGTACCGCGACTTCACCCTCAACGCGCTGACCACCGCCGTGCGCGAGGTGATCGCGTGCTTCCCGGTTTACCGCACCTACCTCGAACACGGCCACGCGCCCCAGGCCGAGGACCGCGCCGTGGTCAACCGCGCCGTCGCGCTGGCCAAACGGCAGAACCCCGGCATCGAAGCGTCGATTTTCGATTTCCTGCGCGACATTTTGCTGTTCCGCTTCCCGGCGGACCTGGACGCCGAGGGCATCAAGGAGCATGAGCATTTCGTGATGAAATTCCAGCAGACCACCGGGCCGATCATGGCCAAGGGTCTGGAAGACACGGCGTTCTACATCTTCAACCGGCTGGCCGCGCTCAACGAGGTCGGCGGCGAGCCGGAGCATTTCGGCATCACCCCGGCGGAGTTTCACGCTACCTGCACGCACAACGCCCGCCGCTGGCCGCACACGATGCTGGCCACCTCCACGCACGACACCAAGCGCGCCGAGGATACCCGCGCACGGGTCCTGGCGTTGTCGGAAATGCCCGACGCATGGCGCGAGTCGCTCCGGACGTGGAGCAAGCTCAACGCCGCGCACAAGGCCACCATCGAAGGCGAAACCGCGCAGGCTCCCGACCCCAACGAGGAATACCTCCTCTACCAGATCCTGCTCGGCACTTGGCCCGTGGGCGCGAAGGGCAAGGACCCCGCGCCGACCAGCGATGCCGTGACGACGCATTCGCTTTTCGGCGTGCTCAGCGGCCAGGAACACGCGGAATACATCGCGCGCATCCAGGATTACATGACCAAGGCCATCAAGGAGGCCAAGGTCAACAGTTCGTGGGTGCAACCTAACGAGGCGTGGGACGAAGGGGTGCGCAAGTTTATCGCCGCGCTGCTGCGGCGTGGGGACAATCCGTTCGTCGAGGCGTTCGAGCCGTTGGCCGAAACCGTGGCCCGGCTGGGCGCGATGAACTCGCTGGCGCAGACCGTGCTCAAGCTGACGGTCCCAGGCGTGCCGGACATTTACCAGGGCTGCGACACCTGGGATTTCAGCCTCGTCGATCCCGACAACCGCCGCCCCGTGGACTACGCCCAACGCCGGGAGGCGCTCGACGCGCTCGCGGGCAGCCCGCCCGGCGACCTGCTCGCCCACTGGCCGGATGGCCGGGTAAAACTCTTCGTCACCCGCACGCTCCTGCGTTACCGGCGGGAACACGCGGAACTCTTCGCGCAGGGCAGCTACCGGACGCTGAAAGTTGCCGGTCGGCACGCGGAGAGCGTGGTGGCGTTCGAGCGCGAGCACGAGGATCGTTCGGTCGTGGTGATCGTGCCACGGGTCACGTCCCGGCTGGGCGCGGGTTTCCCGGTCGGTGCGAGTTGGGAAAATACGACGGTCACGCTGGCCGCCGAAAACCCGGCCCCGTTGCACGAACTGTTCACGGGCCGTACCGTGTCACCCAACGAACGGGGCGTGGTGGCGCTGGCGGACATGCTGGCGGATTTCCCGTTGGCGGTGCTGGGACGCTAATGATTGACGTGCGCGGATGATTGACGAAGGGAAAAAGAACGTGTTGGGCATCCGGGTGGACGCCGTGGACTACGAGGCCGCCGAGGAGGCGATCATCCGTGCGGCGCACGAAAAGCGTCCGTTCGCCGTGTCGGCGCTGGCCGTGCACGGGATCATGACCGGCGTCACCGACCGCGAGCACAAATACCGTCTCAACCGGTTCGACCTCATCACGCCGGACGGCCAGCCGGTGCGCTGGGCCATGGCGCTGACCGGGCAGGCCCGTCTGCCGGACCGGGTTTACGGGCCGTTCCTGACCCTGCGGGTTTGCGCCCGGGCGGAGAAAGAGGGGTTGAGCGTGTTCCTCTACGGCACCCCGGCGGCGACGCTGGAGCGGTTGCGGTCGGCGTTCGCCGAACGGTTCCCGGCGTTGCGCATCGCGGGCAGCCAGCCGTCGCGTTTCCGGCAGGCGACCGCGGAGGAACGCGCGGCGGACGTGGCGGCGGTCCGGGCGTCCGGCGCGGATCTCGTGCTGGTCGGGCTGGGTTGTCCCCGGCAGGAGGTGTGGGCCTACGAAATGCGCGCGGACCTGGGGCGTCCACTGCTGGCGGTGGGCGCGGCGTTCGATTTTCTGGCGGGTTCGCTGGCGATGGCTCCGGCGTGGATGCAGGCGCGGGGGCTGGAATGGCTCTACCGCCTGACGCGAGAGCCGAGGCGGCTCTGGCGGCGATACCTGATCCTCAATCCACATTATTGCTGGCTGCTGCTGCAACAAACGCTGAAAATCCGCCGTTTCGATCCCGACGACGCGACGGCCCCGAAAGAACTTTTGCGTTACGGATGAAGAAATCTGCGTAGGGTGCGGACGATTCCTGCTTTCTCCCTCATATGCCTACTGCACTCGTCACAGGTTCCTCCGGGCTGATCGGCTCGGAAGTGGTCGCGTTTTTCAGCCGGTTGGGCTGGACGGTCCACGGCGTGGACAACAACATGCGCGCGGATTTCTTCGGGGCGCAAGGCGACACGCGCTGGAACCAGCAACGGCTCCTGTCCGCGCACGGCGATTTCCGCCACCACGAACTCGACATCCGCGACCGCCCGGGCGTGGCCGCGTGCCTGGAGCAGTTGCGGCCCGACTTGATCGTCCACACCGCCGCGCAGCCCAGCCACGACCTCGCCGCGTCCCGGCCCTACGACGATTTCGACGTGAACGCCGTCGGCACGATGAACCTGCTCGAAGCGACCCGCCAGGCCGTCCCGGGGGCTGTGTTCGTCCACATGAGCACGAACAAAGTCTA
The DNA here is from genome assembly GCA_964250695.1 of uncultured Chthoniobacterales bacterium. GTDB lineage: Bacteria > Verrucomicrobiota > Verrucomicrobiia > Chthoniobacterales > SZAS-18 > CAHJWO01. The sequence continues at coordinate 168,949 of CAXUGY010000002.1, forward strand.
CGGTGACGGCCCCAACCGCATCGCGCTCAAGGAATTGCCGACGCGCTGGGATTATGACGACCCGGCGTTCGCGGGCGGCATCGCGGAGACGTTTTCCATCGACCAATGCAAGCACAGCCTCTTCGGCGCGTCGAAGGTGGCCGCCGACGTGATGGTGCAGGAGTACGGGCGGTATTTCGGGCTCAAATGCTGCGCGTTGCGCGGCGGGTGCTTGACCGGCCCGAACCACAGCGGCGTCGAGTTGCACGGGTTCCTCAGTTACCTCATCAAGTGCAACGTCGCCGGGCGGACATACAAGGTGTTCGGCTACGGCGGCAAGCAGGTGCGCGACAACATCCACTCGTTCGACGTGGCGAACTTCATCCACCACTTTTACGAAAACCCGCGAGCGGGTGAGGTGTACAACATCGGCGGCGGACGGGCGAACAGTTGTTCGATCCTGGAAGCGTTCGACCGGGCGGCGGCGTTGTCCGGCAAGACGATGAGCTATGATTACGTGGACAAGAACCGCGAGGGCGACCACATCTGTTACATCAGCGACCTGAGCAAGATGCGGGCGCACTACCCGGGCTGGGACCTGACCAAATCGCTCGACGATATTTTCTCGGAGATTTACGAGGCGTCGGCGCAGGTGGCAGCGTGAACCTTTCATGCGATGCTCAATGTTTGCCGCCAGCATCCGACCTCTGTCATGCTGAGCGGAGTGTAACGCAGTCGAAGGACCTTCCGGTTGGCGGCAGCCAAAGGTGGACAGCCGTTCCATACTGCCAAAGCTCGGGACGCTGCCTACCGGCGGTCGGAAGGTCTTTCGACTGCGGCTGACAGCCTCCGCTCAGGATGACAGAGGTATTTGCAGGATGTGACTCTACCTTTCTCTCACCCGTTCCAGAGCTTCTTGACCGGATGGACCGTCCAGGCTCCCGCCTGCCGCGCCTCGTCGAAACGCCGCGAAAAGTCGCCCAGGCTGCTGATGAAACGTCCCTGTTCGCGCCAGTCCCGCAGCCGGTAGCCCAGATGGTGCGCGACCGTGGGCAGCCAGAGTTCCAGGTAAACCGGAAACGGCTCCGCCTGCGCGGCGACGGCGTCAAAAGCTTGGCGTGTCCAGAACGAGCCCGAGCCGAACATCGAAAGCACCGTTGCCTTGTCCTGCCGCACGCTGAGCCGCCGCCAGAAATCCGCAAACCCGGGGAGGTCGGCGTGATAAAGATAGTGCGGCTGGTTGGTGCCATCCACCCGTGCCAGTTCGAAGGCCAGCACGTCGGCGCGTTCCTCTTCCAAACGGGCGACCTGCAGCGCGTTGAAATCCGGCACGAGCGGAATCTGGTCGTATTCGGCAAAATGCACGTGGGTGAAATCCCGGCCCGTGAGCCAGCGCGCAGCCTCGCGGAAAATGCCTGCGTAACTCTGGCGCTCGCGCTGGTGCTGCCGGGTTTGCAGGCGCGGGTCCACGACCCGGACCTTGTGCGGATGCGCGATCTGGCCGAACGCCCCTTCGTCACCGTTGAAGACCACGAGCGTGTGGTCCGGCGGGCAGTAATCGCGCCACCACGCGAGCATCCGGGCAATCGCCGTTGGCGACTGGTGGGTCACCAGCAGGTTAAGGACGCGGCTCATGGGGAAAATCCGGCGGCGGGTGCGCCGTGAAGCCGAGTTCCTGTTTCCAGTAGGTCAGGCGTTGCTGCGGGACGAACACCGGGCGCACCGCCGCGTCCAGGCCGATGACGTGGACCTTGCCCCGGAACGGCACCAGCAGCGCCCGCCCGAGGGTCTGCCCCGTCCGCACGTCGCGCACCGGCGAGCCGAGCAGGCGCGCCGCCTTGAGCACCACGGCGCGCAACGCCAGTTTGAGCGTGGTCCTCATGCTAGGCGGTGAGGGTTTCGCCGTCCTGACGGGGCAGGCCGAGCGCCTTCCGGATGGCGGCGATGCGCTCGGTGGCGAGCCGGTCGAAATCGAACTGCGCGGCCCAGGCGATGCCGTCGGCGCGCAGACCGGCGTGCCGGGCGTCGTCGGCCAGCAGGGTGCGCAGGGCGGCGGCGGCGGCGGCGGCGTCCCGGAAATCGACGATGAGCGCGTGTTCGCCCGTCACCTCGTGCATGATGGGGATGTCGTTGACCACGCAGGGCGTCCCGCAGGCCATGGCTTCGACGACGCAACGCCCGAAGGTTTCCTCCCGGCTGGCGAGCACGAAGGCGCGCGCCTGCCGGTACAACGGCCCGAGCCACGCGTCCTCCACCCAGCCGGGGAAGCGCACGTCCGGCTCGATGCCCAGCGCGACGGCCTGCGCGCGGGCGGCGTCCTTGCCGCCTTCCCAATTCCCGCCGACCATGACCAGCGGGTGCCGCGCGCGGAACGCCGGGTCCAGCCGGGCGTAGGCCGACAGCAGCAGATCGGCCTGTTTGTAGGGATAGAAGTTGCTGACCCAGAGCAGGTAGCCCGGCGCGAGGCCGAGTTTTTCCGCCACGAATCCGGCCTCGCCGGGGGCGCCGCCGGGGTGGAACTGCCCGTGTTGGAGGCCCTCGTAACTCACGGTCAGCCGGTCGCGGCAGCCGGGGAAAACTTCCAGGATTTGCCGGGCGGCAAACCGGGAATTGGTCACGATCCCCTCCGCCGTGCGCACGCCGCGATCCACGACGAACCCGCGGTACAGCCGCCGGGCGAGGCCGACGCGGTTGGTGCGGTCGAGGTGCTGGAGCGAGAACAGGTGCATGATCGTCGGCAGGCACCGGCGAAACGGCGCGAAACCCACGGTGAGCAACGCCGCCGCGCCGCGCCGCCGGGCTGCCGCCGGGACGAGGAAATGGTCGGCGAACAGACGCGGGCCGAGGCGGTCGTTGGCCGGGTAGCGGCGGACGACCTCCACGCGCGGGTCGTCCAGCGTCCAGGTCTGGTTGGGACCGGCGAAGATCAGCCAGTCCACGCCGGGAAAGATCCGCAACGCGTGGGCCACGAACTCGTCGAAGAGCGTGGTCAGCCCCGTTTTGCGCACCGGGTTTTCGCAGAGGATGGAGAGGGCGAGTTTCAAGGGCGTGAGAAAGAAGGTGTCAGAAATAACTTGTTCCCGATGGTTGGACGGTCTCCTATCGAAAGAGATCATGGGTGCAACGGCAAATGCTAGCAACAATCCCGCGCACCCGCACCAGATATTGTGGCTGCCGTGTCTCCCCTCCGCCGGGAGCCTGAGCATGGACCTCTACTGGACCGAACTGGACCACCAGCGGCGCGGCCAGACCCCGGACGACCTGCGCATCGGCAGCGCGCTCTCCCGGCCACCGGCCCGGACGCACCGGCAGGACCGGCTGACGCGTTTCTGGCAGAAGTACCTGTGGTATCCCTGGCAGACCCGCCGACGCGCGACGGGGATGGCCCTCGTCCACGTCCTGGACCACGCTTATGCCAACCTGCTGCGGGAGGTGCCGCCGGGCACGATCAAGGTGGCCACCGTACACGACCTGGCTCCGTTGCGCATCCCGGGGGACCTGACCCCCGGTCAGCAGAAACGTTTCCGGCGCGTGGTCGAAACGCTTGGCCAGGCCGATCTCATCATCGCGGTTTCCCGGTATACGGCGCAAGACGTGGTCGAATTGCTCGGGTGCGACGAGGCGCGCATCCGCATTCTTTCGCAGGGGGCCGACCTGGTCCGGTTCAACACGCCCCAGCCCGCCCCGTTGCCGGACTGGGACCGGCGGATGGCCGGGCGGCAGGTCATCATCAGCGTGGGTAGCGTGGCCGAACGCAAGAATCTGGGGATGCTGCCCGCCTTCGTCAGCCGGTTGCAAGCCGCCGGCCGGCCGGTGACGCTCGTGCGCACCGGCGACAAATTACCCGCCGCACTGAGCAGAGAATTGCGCGGGGTGCTCGGCCACGAACTGCTCGAACTGGGCAAGGTGTCACCCGAACACCTGGCGGGCGCATACCAGCGGGCGGCCCTGCTGGTTTATCCCTCCCGCCTGGAAGGTTTTGGCCTGCCGGTGCTCGAAGCGATGGCGGCCGGTTGCCCGGTCATCAGCAGCAACGCCAGCAGCTTGCCGGAAGCCGGGGGACCGGCGGCACTTTATTTCGACCCGGACGACACCGAGGCAGCGGTCGCCCACGCGGAAAGTATGCTCCAGAGCAGCGAGGCGCGTGCGGAGCGGGTGCGCGCCGGGCGGGAGTGGGCCGCGCGTTTTTCGTGGCAGGCGCACTTCGCCGCCCTGACCGGGATCTACCGTGGTTTGCTCGAGACCCCCCCCGGGCGACGGGACGGTTGACGTGATTTCACGCGGCGGCTTCCGATCATCAGGAGTTGGGGTGGCCATGCCGGACGCCTTCACCGCCGACCAGCGCGGCGCTCGGCGGTCCGACGCTCTCCGGCGAGCGGTTCAATCTGGTCCGCAGCCAGAAACGCACCGGCATCTCGAAAAAGCGGAACGACAACCACGACACCAGCACGATGCTCGATAGATACACCACCCCGGCCAACGGCAGCAGGGGTGGCTTCAGCAGGCCGGGATGGCGGTAAATGGTGACGTTGGCGATCTTCCCGGCCACCGCATGCAGCATGTAGATCGAGTAGGAGAGATTACCGAGGAGAAGCGCCACCCGCGTGGAAAGCAGCCGGCTCGCCAGGCCGTTGTCGGAGGTCAGCGCCAGCACCAGCGGCGGCCACGCCAGCAGTAGCCACCAAAGAGAGAACCAGCCCCACCCCGCCAGCAGGATCATCGTCAGGGCAAGGCCGGTAAAAACCAGGGCGTGGCGTTGAAAAAACGCCGTGCACAACGGGTGGAACGTGAAAACATGGTGCAACAGACAGCCCGTCAGGAAGCCGACCGTGCCGCGGATCACGCCGATCCAGAGCCAGTTTTGCGCGGCGTTGGCCGGATGCACGCACAGGATGTAGAGAATTTCGAGCAGCGTCAGCAAGCCGATCCAAGCCAGCGCGCTTCCGGCGGAAAGCTTCGCTGGCCGCCACCTCAGAAACAGTGGGAAAATGACCAGATAAGCCAGGTATTCGATGCTGATCGACCAGGCCGGGTAATTCCACGTCCTACCCTCACTGAGATAAGGATAGGCGTTGACCAGCAACAGTTGTCTGAGCACGTCGATCCAATGGTAGTCGCCGGTGATCTGACCCCGGCGGAGCAATGCCCACGCCATCAGGCCCAGCGCGGCCATGGTGACGAAATGCAGCGGATAAACGCGGGCGAACCGCGCGACGTGGTAGGCCCGATACCCACCACGCGGCCGGTCCCGGCCGGGGACGGCGTAAACGTAACAGAGGATAAAGCCGGAAAGGATGAAGAACAGGTCCACCGCCTGATGCCCGAAGAGAAAAGGACCGATGGCGGTGGAGAAACCCGCGAAAAAGAAGTCGGGGCTCAGATGGAAAAACATGACCGCAATCGCGGTGACTCCGCGCAGGCCGGTGTGTGCTCTGATTTCTTGCATGACAAAGAGGCAGGTCAGCGGTGTGGACGCCGCCGGGTCGGGCATCTACCGCGAACTGCCCGTCCGCGGCGGCAGGAACTGACGGATGAAATCCGCCCAGATCGTACCCAGGTTTTCGTTGGCGTAACGCTCCAGCGTCTGGCGGCGCTGCTGGTCGGCGACCACGGAGCGAAGCGTTTCGTTTTCGATGAAGGCGACCAGTTTTGCCGTCAGCGCCGGGGTGTCGTCGGCGGGGAAAATTGCTTCGGCCGTGTCGATCACCTCCGGGATCGCGCCGGAATCCGAGCCAATCGTGGGGACCCGGCAGGCCATGGCCTGGATGAGCACGAAGCCGAACTGCTCCGTCCACACGCCGCCATCCTGCCGGGGTTTGCTGGGCAGGACGAACAAATCGAGCCCTTGCATGTAGGGGGCGACCTCCGCGTGGTGGCGCGGCGGGAAAACGTGCAGAAAATCGCTCGCGCCGGGCGTGGCGGCAAGCTCGTCCCCCAACGGGCCGAAACCCAGCAGGCTCAGGTGGACGTTGGCGGCAGGCAGGCGGGCGCGGGTCTGCCGCACCGCCGCCATGAGTTCGCGCAGGCCCTTGGATTCGACCAGCCGACCGCAGAAGCCGACGAGGAAAGCCCCGGGCGGAATCCCGGTTTCCCGGCGCAGCCGGTCGCAGGTCTCGCGGTCGATCGGATGGAAAAGCGAGGGGTCCACGCCGAGTTGCGGCGAAACGAGCACGCGCGCGGGCGCGTGACCATGGCGGAGGAAAATTTCCCGGGCGGCCCGGTTGCCGACGACGACGAAATCGTCCGTGAGAGCCGCCGCCCGGTAAAACAGGCCGAGGATCGCGCCTTTCCAGCCGGGGCGTTCCAGGTTTTCCCAGGAAAATTCGCCGAAGACCGCCCGGCGGCAAAACAGGGTCTTGAGCAACCAGCTCTGCCAACGGATCCAGGCCCAGGGTTCGGATTCCACCAAGACGACGTCCGGGCTGGCCCGGCGGAAGACGCCGCCCAGGCCGCGCAGCCAGTAGCGAGTGGTCGAGTTCGGGTCGCCGACGGCGGGCAGACCGGCCACCTGATAGCCGACTTCCGAGGACAACGCGGGCTCGACCCGATTGGACAGGCCATAGGCGGTCAGCTCCGCACAGGTGGCGGCGGTCACGTCGAAATGCCGGGCGAGGGCCGCGAGCTTCTTGCGGTTTTCGCCGGTGACGTAGGTCGCGCTGACGACGAGCAGGCGAGGTCTTGGAATCGCTCCCTCCATGCCGTTAGCGGGGCCCGGTTCCTTCCCGCTGGTAATACCGCTGCTGGCGCCATGCGCCCGAGCGCGCGGCGTAAACAGCCCGCAAAACCCGCAACGGCACGACCGCACGCAGCGCGCACGCCACGGCCAGCTTGAGGTAGCCGCGCGCGAAGAGCCACAGCCCCCACATGCCCCAGTGCTTGCGGTGGAGGTGAAAGCTGGGGGCATAGCTGAACGTGCTCCGGGGGCCGAGGAAAATCTTCCACTGTTTCATGGGCGAGGCGTCGTCGAGCAACCAGGAAGACGCGGCGGCGCTGCGGTTATCGTCGTTGTAACAAACCGCCGAGCCGAGCAGCGCCAGCCCGAAGCCCCGCCGCGTCGCGCTGAGGAGATAATCCACGTCGAGCAAGGCGTGAGGCAGGCTGACGGCGTCGGGCAGGCCGATGGCGTCGATGACCGGGCGCGCGATGGCGACGCAATTGCCGCTGGCGGCATCGCAAGGGACCTCGCCGCCGGGCGGTGGAGGCGGCACCGGCTGCAACCCGCCCCGGGTTTTGCGGAAGCCGCCGTAGCGCCCGCCGCTGGGAGTCTCCGCCCAGCCCGTGGCCAGGCCGCCGGTGCGGTGGACATGGTCGGCCAGCAGGCGCAGGGTGGCCGGGCCGGGCAGGCAGTCGTCGTTGAGCCAGAGCAGGCAGGACGCCCCCTCCTGACAGGCCGCCTCCATGCCCCGGCGAATCGCGCCCCCCCACCAGAGATGGCCGTCGCCGGTCAGCAGGCGGACGGACGGAAAGCGCGTGCGGACCGCTTCGCCGGTGCCGTCGGTCGAGCCGTCGTCCACCACCACGACCGTCGCCCAAGTGAACACCCCGTCGCGCTCCAGGCGGGCCAAACAACGCAGGGTTACCTCGCGCCGGTTATGCACCGGGATCACTACCGCCGTCGAGATCATGGGCAGGAGGACAACGCGGAGCGCCACGCCAGGTCAGCGTCCGGGCAAGGTGTAACCGCCCATGGCTGTCACCGGCCGCCGGGATGCCTTGAGCGCCGCCGCCAGGGCAGCCAGATCGATCTTCGGTTTGACCACGACGATGGTCTGCTGGTTGAACGTGATTTTCAAGAGCGCACCGGCGCACATCCAGAAAATGAAATTGACGGGGAAGATGTTGATGTGGCTCTGCATGATCGCCCCCACGAAAAGATTGGCGAAGACGAAGGAAAGCAGCAACGAAGCATAATACTGGTCGGAGGAGTTGGTCGCCTTCCAGACCAAACGATGGCTCGTCCCCAGCACCACCACCAGCACGGTCAAGAAAGCGAGCAGACCAATGATCCCGTAGGAAACCAGGGTCTCGCTGATGGCATCGTGCACGAAAATCGCGTCCCGCTGTTCGGTGGACAGACCGAAGGCCGACCAGATGCTCTGGTTGTGCGTGAGGGTTTGAAAACTCGACAAGCGGTCATTGAAAGTCTGCAACTGGAAGGCCTGATCGTACCCGGGAATACTCGACTGCAAAGAAGCCTCCCACTGCGGGAGCAAGCCGTAAATCGATTCGGCGTTGAAGATGACCAGGACGCCGCCCACCAGGCAAACGCTATAAAAAACGGTGGTCCGCAGGCGCGTGCGAAAGCAGATCGCACCGGCCAGAGAGAAGAAAACGACCAGCCAACCCGTGCGCCGCAAGCTGATGACCGCGCCGACGCAGAAAAGAGTGAACAGCCACCAGCCGCGTTTTTTCATGAAACGCTGCCATTTGCTGTCTGCGGCGGGCAATTGACGCTGCAACAGGGCAATCACCGCGCAGCAGGCCATGGTGACCGAAAAACTGTGGTTGGAATTGAGGCTGGAAAAAATACGGCCCGAACTGTAGTAATCTTCGGCGGTGACGGTCAGGCCGCTCATCAGGTAGCGCAACTCGAAGTCCGAGAGGCCCATGAACTTTTGCCAGAAGCCGTACAAGGCCACCGGAACAAAGACCAGGACGGTCGCACGCAGCAAAGTGGCCATTTGCTCGGTTTTCGGGAAATAAACGGGGATCAGCAGCAATAAACACAGGTAGATGCAGGCTTCCGCCAGGTTGCGCAGCAGCGTGAGCTTGGAGTCGAGGTTATGCAGCAGGCCGCTGGTGACGATCAACGAGACGATGGCCAGCAGGATGAGAAAAAGCCTCTGCTCACCAGGGATGGCGGCCTGGCGGCGGAAGACGATCCGGTTGAAAAACGTCCCCGCGACGGCACCGGCCATGGTCACCGGGGCAATGGCCAGCACGCTGGCCACGTCGAACATATTGACGTTGCTGAAGAGGATCAGGAAGCGTTTGACCAGGTCCAACCCCGGACACATCAGGAGCACCAGCCAGATGCCCAGCCGGGGGGAAATCATAGCGGTGACGAACGTGGCCGCCGCCACGTACCGCATGAGAATGGCCAGACCGTTGGCATCCGAGTCGGTGACCTGAATGCCGATCACCACCGAAAAGATGCACCCGAGACCGAGGATGATGAACTTGATGATCTGGTTGGTGAACAGACCCAGTTTGGACCCACCGGATGGAATATCGAGAGCGGAGGAAGTAGAAGTCATGGCGACAGAGCCTTGGAATCCGTGCGAAAAGCTCTATTTGATAGCTTAAAACCGCGCAAAAGCAAGCAGACAGCGCGCGGGTTGCGCCGGTCGGCACAACTGCTATAATACCGCCAAACCGGGCTCCGGGGATCACCGTCCGAGCCACCCAGGAAGTTCGTGAAAATTCTCTTTGACCACACGTTGCCTTTCGCTCTGGCACACGGGGGTTACCAGACGCAGATCGAGATGACGATGCGCGCGGTCGAGCGCGCCGGGGTCGAGGTGGACAAGGTGCGTTGGTGGGACGACCGGCAAACGGCGGATTTAATCCATCTGTTTGGTCCGGCGGACCTGGGTTACCTGACCCTCGCCCGCCAGAAAAAACGGCCGGTCGTGTTGACTTCCTTGCTCGGCGGCGATCTCGAGCAATCCGCCGGGAAGCTGCGCCGCAAACGCTGGAAGTTGAAACTGTTTCCCAAGGTGCCCGGCTTCGGCGGCATCAGCGGGCTGCTGCCGTGGCAGGCTTTTCACCTTTGCACGGTCAACCACGTGAGCCTCGCCACCGAGAAACGCATTTTGTCGGACGTGTACGGGGTGTCGGCGGAGAAGGTCGCGCTGGTGCCTTACGGGATGAGCGACCCCTATCTCCAAGCGCAACCCTCGGAGCGGCCGGGGGATTTTCTGATTTCCACGGGGACGATCACCGAGCGCAAACGGCCGCTGGAGATGGCGCGTCTGGCCGTGGCCGCCCGGGTGCCCATCCTCTTCGTCGGCAAGCCCTACCACGAGAACGACCCGTACTGGCTCGCCTTCCGGTCGCTGATCGACGAGCGTTTCGTGCGCTACCAGCCGCACGTGGCCGGGGAGGCGCAGATGATCGAGTTGTACCGTTCCGCGCGGGGGTTCACTCTGGGCAGCGTCACGGAAAACTGGTGCCTGTCGGCGCACGAAGCCGCCGCCTGCGGGCTGCCCTGCCTGTTGCGCCCGCAACCGTGGTCGCTCGAACGGTTCGGAGCCGAGGCGCGTTATCTGACCGACGATCCGGCAAAGGACGTGGCCATCCTGCGCAAGTTTCACGAGGACGCGCCCACGCTGCCAGCCCCGCAGGTCAAACAATGGAGTTGGTGGGAGGTAGGCCAGCAGTTGGCGGAGGTTTACCGGACGATTCTGGCGTAGGGAACGGTTTCAACGGCTGGCGCGGCCCGGGCGGAGACGGTGCAAACGCCGTCGCTCATTGCCGGAGGTGGGTTTGCTGCCACACGTCGGCAGTTTCCGGTGAGGACGAGGCGTTGGATTTCCGGGCGAGGAGCACGCCGGCTTCCCAACCAGGCCGTTGCGAATGCATGGCAAGATTGGTGCCGGCCAAGCCAACGATGGGATGGCGCCGCGCGCAGACCGCCAGTGCTTCCATCACGTTGTCGCCACCGGAAAGTCACCGCGCGGGTCAACCAAGCCGCCACGCGCTGCCGTCGTCTGCTGGCGTTCCACAACCAACGCAGAACCTTGGTGCGGGCGGTTTCGGCAGGAAAATCGTGGTCTATTGACGGCCATTTTATGGAAGCCCGAAGGCGCTGGCAAGCTCCGCCAACGCCGGGGAAAGTTCATCCCACCGGTTTGGATAGCTCCAGCGACCGCCTTCCCAGCGCGCAAACCATTTCCAGATAGTTTTCGGGATTGTGAAAATTCCGCCAGGCCTCGCGTCGGACCACCGCGTCGCGCGCCAACCGGGGGAAATCTTCCAGCAGGCGGCGGATGGCGGCGGCCAACGCCGGCGCATCGCCATCGGGCGAACCGAAGCCGACGCCGTGAGCCTGCATTTGCAGTTCCAGCCACGTCCCGGCGGTCGTCACGATGGGCTTGCCCAACGCGAGACTTTCCATGAGCACGCCGCTGCTGCGGATCGCGTAACTCTGCCGACGGTACGGCATGACCGCCGCGTCGCACCGGGCCAACAGGTCGTGATAGGCGTCGGAAGCGAGCGGTTCGTCGATCAGCGTGATCGCGCCGGGTGGGTAACGCGACGCCAGCGCGAGCAACTGTTCGCGGGCACGGATGGCGACCGGGTCCCGATGGACCGGGTTGAGGTACGTCTGGAACGTGAGGCCGAGGCGACCGGCGGCGAGAGGTTCGTGCAAATCCGCCAGCGCGGCCACGAGCACGTCGCTGCCCTTTTCCGCGCGCATTTCCCCCGGCGCGAGCAGGCGCAGAGGACCGGTCGAAGGAAGCGGCGCGGCGGGGTCCGGCAGCGGGACCTGATACGGCATCGGCAGCACGTGAAAAGGGAGGCCGGTCAAACGCTGATAGTGCTCCGAGAGCGGCGCGCTGTCGGTGCCGAGAATCACCTTGCCGGCACGGACCAGGCCGGCAACCGTGCGAAAAGCGAAGGGAGACGTGACCTGGCTGGGGTAAGTAAAAAAGACGAGCAACGCACGGCTGCCGGAGTCCAGCCGCCCACGGAGAGCGCGAGCCATGGCGACCAGCGTGTTCTGCGAACAATGGGGCACCACCAGCAGCGTCCGGTCCCACGGCAAACGGGCGAAGCAGGGTTCCAGGTCCCGGCCGAAGCGCCAGTTCTGCCAGGCCCACAGGGCGGGACTCGCTACCCGGGGGAAGCGTCGCCAGAGAGGCCGTTCGGAAGCACGGACGGCTGGTCCCTCGAAATCGGAAAACACCGGCACGGCACCGGTTTCGGCCAACAGGGCGGGGTCCGCCCGGCGGTCCACGAGAAATTGCGCGGGCAGGCCCAGCCGCCGGGCTCCGCCCATCACCGAGAGGATAAATTCGTGGTGGTGGCCGCCGAGGGCGCGGACGTTGTGGTCCACGAAGGAAAGGCGCTCGAACGGTTGAAGGATTTTCGAGGACATGGGCAGACGCGGCGCGAACGGGCTACCGGGATGGCGTCATCCACCGGCCAGAACCCGACGGTAGACGGCGAGGGTTTGTTCAGCGGCACGGTCCCAACTGAAAAGCTTGGCGCGCTCGCGGCCATGCTCGATGAGTTGGGCGCGCCGGGCGGGATCATCCAGCATGGAGAACAGGTGCGCGGTGAGCTGCTCGGTCGCATCGGCGGCGGTCGGATCGAACGAAAGCCCGGCGTCACCGACGACTTCCGGCAGGCTGGAACGGTTCGAAGCGATGACCGCCGTGCCGCAAGCCATCGCCTCGAGCGGCGGGATGCCGAAGCCTTCGTATCGAGAAGGGTACACGAACGCCTGGGCGCAGCGGTAAAGCTTGGCCAGTCCCCGGTCGCTCGTCAACGGGAGGGATTGCACGCGCCCCGCGAGGCCGAGAGCGTGGATGCGTTGGTTTTCCTGCTGCGTCAGCGGTGGGCCGATGGCGGCGAGCATCGGCTCGGGACGCTGCGAGGCAACCCGCGCAAAAGCGGCGAGCAGGCCCTCGAAGTTTTTGTACTCCGCCGACCGGCCGCCGACATAGAGAAAATAAGGCGACGGCGGCGTGGGCTCGTCGCCGTGGGCGAGGCGTTCGTCCAGGTCCGAGGCGAGAGGAACGACAAAAACCCTTTCTTCCGGAACGGGGATGCGTTCGAGGAGGTCCCGTTTGGTGTGCTCGGAGATGCAAATGATCGCGTCGGCGGCCTGCACGGCCTCGCGTTTGCGAGCGGCCCAGAAGTCGCTCTGCTCGATCAGGTGTGGATACACCTCGTGGATCATGTCCCAGACGTTGAGAATGACCGGGCAGCGGTAATTTTTACGGAACTGGTTGGCGCTGGCCTGACGACGCGTGAGGAGAGTGTAATAGGTCGGGTGGACCAATTGTGGGCGCAACCGGCGGACCACCGCCTGGAAGTAATGGCGCTCCAGCACGTTGGAAACCCGGGTCGGTTGAAAGCGCCGCCAGCGGAAGACCCGCAAACGCGGATGCTCCGGGAAAATGAGGTTGTTTACCCGCGGCGTGATCACCGACGGCTGCCAATCGCCGGGCAGGCGGCGGATCAGGCTCGTGAAGAAACGACTGATGCCGCCGGCCGCCTGGAAACCGAAAATCGTGCCGTCGTAGAGAACGCGCATGGGGAGTAGAAAGTCGTCGGTCGAGGGTTGGGTCCGGCCCGGGTCAGGGGCGTCGCCTGGTCAGCAAAGGGGCCACCAGATCCCAGAGGGTTTTTACCAGGGACCGGCCTATTCGGTAGGCGCGCCGACTCAGGGAATGGCGCAGGCAGACTTCGAGCAGCCGGATTTTTTTCCCGCGGTTCGGGGCGGGCAGTCCGGCCGCTTCGGCTCCCTCCAACCAGGCGGGCAGCCGCGCGCGCAATGCTGCCGGGTAAGGGCGGTTTCCCTCCAACGAAAAGCGCAACGAAAGCTGGTGGAGATATTCGCCCTGCCTGGCGTAGAAGCCGGGTCCGTAACGTGCCAGCAATACGTCGAGCACCGGGTCGCGCTTCGCGATCGCTTCCACATAGGGCTGGTATTGGGTAAGCACATCGACGTAGATCGCCGGGTCCAATCCCCCGCTGGTGCTCTGCGCGTGGTAACGGTACGAAAAAAGTTCCTGCGGCGACGTGGCCTTCCAGGAGTTCTCCATCAGCCGCAGCCACAAAGCGTCGTCCGAATGGATCAGCCGTGCAAACCTGGGCAGTCCGCCCACGCGGTCAAAGTCCCGCGAGCGCATCAGGTAGCCGGTGCCGAAGGAGTCCCGGATGCCGTCGAGCCGCGCGGCGAGAAATTCGGCGGCCGTTTCCCGCAAGGGCATCGGATAACAATGCCGCCAAAGGCGGCCCTGATCGTCGATCAGCCGAAAATGCGCCTGGTACAACCCGGCTTCGGGGTGTTGCAAAACGAGCTGGCGCATTTCTTCCAAATAATTCGCGTCGAGCAAGTCGTCGTGTCCGATCATCGTGAGGTATTCGTTCTTGGGAATCTGGACGATGCGCGCCCAGTTGTCCTCGATCCCCAGGACGCGGTCACTCCGTTGGATGGTCATCCGGGGATCGCGCACGGTGGCCAGCCATTCCGCGCCTTCGTCGTCACAGTGGTTGTCGAGGATGACCAGGTCGAAGTCTCCGCAGCTCTGCCCGAGGATGCTTTCCACGCACGGGCGCAGATAACGCCCGCCGTTGCGCACGGGCAGGGCGATGGTGAAGAGTTTGCGGGAAGGCGGCATGGACATCCCTTCAGACGGGTTCTTCGACGCCCCAGCAATCCCGCGATAATGCGCGGCGCTCCGCCGGGGAAGCCTGATCGTAAGCGCGCGTGCGGTTATCCGAGACGAGAAGATTTTCCTGGTTGCCGCTGCGGAAGGTACGGCTGACGGGCCAGTCCTTCCATTGCCACGCCCGGCCCTCCCTGTCCACCACGCAGGCGTTGAATCCGGCGTCCCGGACACGCGCCGTCAGCCCGGCCCGTCCGCTCTCGAACCGGTGCGCCTTGTCCTTCGCGCGAACGTCCGCCAACCCCGGCGAGAACAACAACGCGCGCTCGATCAGAAACGCGTTGGTGCGCAGGTGGGGATTCGGGAAGGGCAGGAAATGCCGGCGCAGGAAGAACAGCGCGCGCCAGCGTTGCCATTGCTCCTTGAGGCGGTGGAGGGTCCACCCGCGCAACGGGTGTTGGCGATGCCACTGCCGCCGACTGGAATCCATGCTCTCCCAACTGCCCGAGACCCCCACAAGCCGCGTCTGCCCGTCCATGTGCCCGTGCATCTTGCGCAGCCAATCTGCACTCAGAATCACGCTGTAGGAGTTCAAAAAGCAGAGCCAGCGTTCGGCGCAAGCTCCGGCCGCCCGCAAATACGCCGCGATGTCCTGCACCGGCTGCGGGAGCCAGAGCGTGGAATGTTCCAGCCCTTCGAGCAACCGCAAATGAAGCTCCGCTTCCGATGGGGACGCGAACCCGTTGAAAACGATCAGCAAGCGATGCGCCACCCCGGCGGGATGCCGACGGTACGAATCCAGGAAATTCTGGAAGGGTTCCAGCCCCAGCGGCGCCCAGACGAGATGGAGCACGCAGATGCCACTTTCAGAATGATTGCCCGGGGTCGTCATCTCACAGCTCATCTGGTCACCCGTTTCAGGCAGCATGGGCACGCGGCCGGAGGTTTTCGGCGACGACACGATTGACGATGGCATCGAACTCGGACGCCGAGCACTCAGCCGCCACCCGGCGCAAGGCTTGTTCACGGGTCTTTTCCCATAAAACAGGGTTGCTGTGCAGTTGTTGACACGCGTCCGCGAAGGCCGGGGCGTCTCCAGCCACCAAGCATTCCTCCCCGGCCTGCCAGCCCAACTGCTCCACCAAAAGCGGGGTGAGCACAGTCGGCACGCCGCGGGCCGCCGCCTCGTAAACTTTCAGCGGCACACCTGCCGAGTATCGCGTGGGGGCGACAAACACCCGGGCCTGGTTATAAACGGGGTCGAGGTTTTCCACCCGGCCCAAAGCTTCCACCCCTTCGTGACCCGAATAATCCAGTTTGGCGGGGTTGGTGCCAGCCAGTCGAAAAACCGGGACCGGTTGACCAGCCCGCGTCATCTTCTCACGGAGCCGAGGGAGGATTTCCTGCAAAAACCAATCCAACGAATCGGAATTGGGCGACCCGGCACCGTGTAAAGTGCCGACGAACAACAGCCCGCCGCGTTGGTCGAAGCTCGCTGGCGTGGGTGCGATGGACACCGTATGACGCAGCACATAAAATCGGGAAACGGAGCCGTTTTTATCCGGGAGGTGTTCACGAAATCGTCCAACCTCCAGCTCGGAAACGGAGAGCACCGCCGCAGTGCCACGAGCCAACCGGACTTCCCGGGCAACCTGGTGGCGGACGAACTCGTCCGAGACCGGTTCGCCTACATGACGCATCCACGCCAGCGTGCGCAGGAAGTACAACGCCTCCGCGTCGTACACAATGGGCGGGTGCCCCACGCGGGCAAACAAGCGGCGCCGCAGGCGTGCCATGTTGTGTGGACGGCAAACGATGCAAAGATCGTAGAAACCGGCGCGCTCACGCCAGAAGCGAGAAAAGTCCCTCCAATCGTGATCGACCATCACTTCCACGCCGGGATCGACCAAAGCGCGGACCTCGGCCCAAGTCTCTTTCCCGTGCAGAGTGGGGTAGAGCGTGACCGCGCAATCCGCCTTGACCAAGGCTGCGAGCAACTCTGCCGACCGGGGAAATCCGGCACCCAACCAAGGGTAAGGCACGCGGTCCTCCACCAACAGGACCCTTACGCGGGTCTTCCGGCGGTCGCGACCGATCAGCCATCGACCCTGACGACGGTACTTTCGCGCGACAGCGGTGGCCGGTCCGAAGCGGACGCCAAGCAAGGCGGGGTCATAGAAGATCTGGCCGTTTTCACGCACGCGGCGGCTCCACTCCGCGCCACGTGTAATCCCCGAGAGGGTTGGGTCATCGCACGCCGCAAAACCGCCGAGAGCAAGAAACGTATCCCGTGCAACCAATAACGCATCCGCGTCGCCTCCGTCCACCTCGCGTGTGAACATGGCCAGCGGCGTGCCCGCAGGCAAGCCCGCGGCGTAGGGAACCACCGGCTTACCGTCAGGACCGGAGATCAAACCAGCCGAGAGCAAGCGGCCATCCGACCCCAGCAGGCGGCCCACGACAGCGCCGGGAGCGGGTTGAGGCCGACACCGGGCCAGGGCAGCACGCACCCCGGTCGCGCCGCCGCTGCCCGGGATCGGGTTGCCCGTGCCGGGATCGGAGTCCGCCAGCCTGACGCCGCTGCCCAGAAACAGCAAGTAATCGCCCTTGGCCTGAACGGCCAGGCGGTGATAAACACCGGCCTGCGCTGCGAGGATTTCCGCGGCTCCAAGCACCCGGCCACGGCAGGCTTCCGGTAGCGAGCCGACGAGGAAAATTTCCATGCGTTCCTCGCCGCTCAGCCCATTGGCCAAAGCTTCCAGACCACGAAGCGAGGGGAGGTCCACGCTCAACTCGCCGCACAGGTTCAACGCCACGCTCAGCGTCGGGTGAGCCGGGGACGGTAGTTGCAGAATTTCCGTCGAGGCGACAAAACGCCCGGCAGCTTCCTGCCTCGCCCGCCGCGCTTGCCGCCTGGTCCGACGCCGGTCAATCAGCCCTTGCCACCCCGAGCGGGCGCGGCTGGCTCGATGTTTGATCCGCACCGTCAGAAAACCCGAGGCTCTCCTGCCAAAACGAAACATTTTTCCTGCCACGCGACCTGGCAAACCCAGCAAGCGTGAGATGGCGGGAATGTTCATCAAGAAAAAGGAAGGCTGACGACACCGCCGTTATTTCGCCAGCCGGGTGGTCATTGCCCGCACCGTGCCAAGGCTTTGCTGGCAGAATCTTTTGATGCCACGCGCGATAAAAAGCATCCGGTAGAGCACGAGGCCGAGTGGGGTGCGTGCGGCGCGTTCCAGGCGGATCAACTCATGCGCGCCGGGGCTCCCTTGCAAGTGCTCGAAGGTTAAACCGGAGCGCGCCAGCAGCCGCGCCAGCCGATCATCCAGCGCGGTGTCCACCGCTTCCCGGCGCAGGACGCGCCCCTCCAGAATGGCTTGTCGGCAGCCGCGCCCAAACAGCGAAAGATAATCCGGCCCGTAGCGCGTGAGGACGCGAGCGATCTCGTGGTCTTCCCGAGCCAGCGTTTCCAATTCGTCCCAGTAAGCCTCCAGCGCCGCGAGGTAATCGGCAAAGGCCGTCGTCCGTGCGGCGCTCCCCGCGTGGTAGCGATAGGAAAAGCACTCCTGCGGCGAAGTGACGCGCGCGCCGGCACGCGTCATCACCCGCAACCAGAGCGCATCATCGGCGTACAGCAGCCGCAGGAAAGGTGGGATGCCGCCCACCTCGTCGTAGAGGGAGGAACGCAAGACGTAGCCGGTCCCGAAGGAATCACGCTGATCGTTCAAGCGCGCGGCGAGGAATTCCGCGGCTGATTCCCGGGCGGGCACGGGCCGAGAATGGCGCAGAAAATTACCGTGCTCGTCGATCAACCGGAAATGCGTGTGGTAGAGCCCGGCGTCGGGATGCTGACGGATCAGGCCGGAAATGACTTCCAGGAAGTTCGGGTCGAGCAGGTCGTCGTGGCCGATGGTGGTCAGAAATTCCGCCTTGGGAATGGTCTTGATGCGTGCCCAGTTTTCCTCGATGGAGAGCGGGCGTGCGGCGGGGTACAGGCGCACGCGCTCATCCCGCAGACCGGCCAGGTAATCGGGCGTGTCGTCGGTGCTGGCGTTATCGAGAACCGCCAGCTCGAAGTCGCCGCCGCGTTGCGCCAGGATGCTCTCCACGCAGAGCTTCAGGTACTCGCCCCCATTGCGGACAGGGAGCGCGATGGTGACGGAGTGATTGGGCATGAACCGAGTCACGTTGCGGAACGATTCTTCAAACGGCGGTTTATGGCGTCAGCAGAAGGGTGGATGACCTGAACAGTCCCGCTGCTCAGGTCGTTTTCAGCCGGTGCCTGTTACGTCACACTATGACGCAAGGAAATGTTTTCAGGCGGTCTGGGGGCATCGGTCCATTGCAGCACGGGACGAACCACTCCCGGCAGCATTCCGGTATATTCGCCGCGGGCGGAGTCGCCTTGCTGGCTGTCGACGACTTGGAACGCGACAGCTTCGGGTTCAAAGAAGTGCATGTAGGTCGGGTTATAAGAACTGACCACTGCACCAACAAAGAACGTCCCCTCGGCAAGCAGGTTCCCCGGAATCCAACCGGTACGGCGATACCGACCCACCTCACGCGTTTTGCCTCGCCTGTCGGGCGCCCAATCGTGGGGGTGGCACACGTAAACGCCCTCGTCGTTGTGAATGACGTAATTGGGCACCAAAACGTAACCGGCCTTGAGCACGTCGAACTCGATCTCAATACCGATGGGACGGCGGATATCCATCTGTTCGTTTATGTTGCCGTCTTCATCAATGATGCGCACGCCGCGTAGCTGCACCACCTCGTTGCCCGGCGCTTTGGCCGCGTCGGTCCACTCGCGCATTGCCGTGGTGCCCAGTCCGCTACTCAGATAAGAGTTGATCACCTGCTGCGTCGGGCCGTCGCTGATGATCCGGCCCGCGCCCATCAAAATGGCGCGGGGGCAAAGCCGACTGATGGCCGCCATGCTGTGCGAAACAAAAAGAACCGTCCGCCCGCCCTCGCCCACGTCCTGCATCTTGTTGAGGCACTTCTTTTGAAAGTTGGCATCGCCCACGGCCAACACCTCGTCGACGATCAGGATTTCCGGCTCCAGATGCGCCGCCACCGCGAAGGCGAGGCGCACGTACATGCCGCTGCTGTAGCGCTTGACCGGCGTGTCGAGGAATTTCTCGATCTCGGAGAAAGCGACGATCTCGTCGAACTTGCGTTTGATTTCGGCGCGGCTCATGCCCAAGATCGCGCCATTGAGAAAGATGTTCTCTCTGCCGGTCAGTTCGGGGTGGAAGCCTGTGCCCACTTCCAGCAGGCTGGCTACCCGGCCCCGGATGTTGATGCGGCCTTCGGTCGGCTCGGTGATACGACTCAGAACTTTGAGCAACGTGCTCTTGCCCGCTCCGTTGCGCCCAATGATGCCCACCACCTCACCTTGATGAATGGAGGTAGAGGCGCCGCGCACCGCCCAGAACTCCTGCGGCGGCTTCGCTCTGGTTGTGCCGCGCAGACGGCGCAGAGGCGCTTGCACCATCTCCGCGATGGTGTCACGCAGGGTTTTGTAGCTCGAACTGCCGTCTTGGGATTGACCGAGCAGGTAGCGTTTTCCTAAGTTTTCTATCTGGATTACGCTTGCAGCCATGAGCAGGGAAGAGAAGTTTGCGCTGAGACGCAAAAATTATACCAGAAGCCGGGGATGACCAGTCTTTTCTCGCCGGAGGAAAAGTGTTCACGTCGGCAGCGCCGTGACGGTGGCGCGTAGGCCGTCCGGCAGCGTGTGAGCGGGGTGCCAGCGGGCTTCCCGACGCAGACGGTGAGGGTCGGCCACGACATGGTAAAGCGGGTCGGGGGCCGGGGTGGCGCTTTCGCCGACGAGGTGTTCGCAGTCCAGCAGGCGGCCGATGGTGTGGGCGATTTCGCGGACCGTCGCGCCCTGGCCGGTGCCGAGGTTGACCGGGCCGCCGAGACGGTGCTCAATGACGGCCAGACAGGCGGCGGCGAGGTCGTCGATGAAGATGTAATCCTTCGTGCTGTTCGGCGTGTTGAGGTGAAGGGATTCACCCGCGAGGAGTTTTCGCGCCAGGGCGCTGCACAAGCGCGCGGGGTGTTCGCCGGGACCGTAAGGATAGAACACCCGGCCCCAGGCGAAGGAAAAACTGGCGGGGTCCGTGGCGACTTCCGACTCGACCGCGCGGCGGAGGGCGTCCTTGCAGCGGGCGTAGAGCGAGACCGGCGCGAGAGGGGTAAAATCCTCGCGGAGCGGCTGGCCGGTGATCCGGTACTCGATGCAGGTGCCCAGGCCGAGCGCGTGCGGGATACCCAGCGCGGCGAGGCGGCGGAAAAAATCCAGGCTCCAGCGGACGTAATCCTCGTTGAGCGGGGATTCAAGGTAAACCCCCGGCTCGGCGATCCAGGCGGCGTGCAGACAGGAATCGGGCGCGAATCCCTCGATGAGTCCCCACGGCGGTTCGGCCAGGGTGCCGGGGAACCATCGGAGCGTGTCGTCGTCTTCGGCAGGGCGGGGCTGGCGCGTCAGGGCGGCGACGCGGTGGCCGCGCGCGCGGGCGAGCCGGACGAACGCCGCGCCGATGAAACCGGTCGCCCCGGTGACGAGCAGGTTCATGTCGGCGAGAGTTCGCGCAGGCCCGGCAGCGTGGCGTCGCGCTCCGAGACTTGCACCACCGGCAGCGGCCAACGGATGCCAACTGCCGGGTCGTCGTGGCGCAGACCGCGCGCCAGGGTGGGGACATACTCTGCGGACATCTGGTAGAACACCTCGCAGTCTGCCGTCAGGCACTGGAAGCCGTGGGCGAAGCCGCCGGGAACGTAGAGCTGGCGGTCGTTGCGCGCGGTGAGTTCAAAACCCTCCCACTGGCCGAAGGTCGGCGAGTCGGGGCGCACGTCCACCAGGCAATCGAAAATGGCTCCGGCGGCGCAACGGATGAGCTTGATCTCGGGCTGCGGCTCGGCCTGAAAGTGCATCCCGCGCACGGCCCCGCGCTGGCGGGTGAGCGTCAGGTTGCACTGCGGCCAGCGGGTATTGAGCCCGGCGGCGGCAAACTCGCGGTCGCAATAGGTCCGGGCCAGGAAACCGCGTTCGTCGCCGCGCGGCTCCAGCGCGATGAGGAACAACCCGGCGAGGGTGGTCGGGTGGAATTTCATGGAGCCTTCGATGGGTGCCGGAAATTGCCCGCAGATTGCGCAGATTTTCGCAGATGGGCAAAAGACGGTGGACAAGGAAAAATCCCCCTTCTTTCCATGTGCGAAAATCTGCGTAATCTGCGGGCAAATTCTATTTTCGTCGAGTATTGGCAGCGATCTATCGTTCCTCCACCCTGGGGATCGGGACGATGAACTTGCCGCCGCGCGCACGGTACCCGGCTTGTTGGGCGAGAATTTCGTCGGCGAAGTTCCACGTCAGCAGCAGGCAGTAGTCCGGCTGGCGGGCGGCGAGTTCTTCCGCCGGGACGATGGGCAGGTGCAGACCGGGGCTGAAGCGGCCTTGCTTGTACGTCGAACGGTCGGCGACGAATTCAAACCACGCCGGGTCGGGCGAGACGTAATTGAGCAAGGTGCTGCCCTTGGCCGACGCGCCGTAAGCCGCGAGGCGCTTGCCCTGTTTTTTCAACTCCTCCAGATGAGCGTAAAGATGCTGGCGGATGGTGTCGGCGCGGGTGGAGTAATCCCGGTAATACTCCTCGGTGTTGACGCCGTGGGTTGCTTCCTCCTCGCGGAGGGCCGCCACGGTCGGCTGCAAGGCTTGTTCGCCCGGGCGACCGGCGAAAAGACGTAGCGAACCGCCGTGGATGGGCACGCGCTCGACGTGGAAAATCTCCAGGTCGTGCCGCCCGAAAAGTGCCAACAGCGGGATCAGGAAAAAGTAGAAAACGTGCTCGTGGTAGATCGTGTCGAACTCGCAGTTTTCGATGAAATCGCCCGCGTAGGGGAACTCCAGCACGATGCGCCCGCCGGGTTTCAGGAGCGTGTGCAGACCGGCGACGAAATCGTTGGTGTCCGGGGCGTGGGCGAAGACGTTGTTGCCGAGGATCAGATCGGCGGCCTTGCCTTCGTCGACGAGGGTTTCGGCCACGGTTTTCCCGAAGAATTCCACGCGCGTGTCGATGCCGCGTTCCTGCGCCACTTTGGCGATGTTGGCCGCCGGTTCGATGCCCAGGCTGGGCACCCCGCGCTCCACGAAGTTCTTGAGCAGGTAGCCGTCGTTGCTGGCGATCTCGACCGCGAGGCTCTGCGGGCCGAGGGCGAAATCCGTGATGTAGCGTTCCACCGCCGTCTTGGCGTGGCGGAGCATGGCGTCGGAGAACGACGAAAAATACAGGTACTCGGAGAACAGTTCGACCGGCGGGACGAGGTCCACGATTTGCAGGAGCCAGCACCGGTGGCAGACGGCCATGCGCAACGGGAAACGCGGCTCGGGTTTTTCGAGGTCCTCGGCGCGCGGGAGATTGTTGGCGAGCGGCTGGAGGCCGAGATCGAGGACCAGTTCGCCGTCCGTGCTGCCGCAGGAACGGCACTGGAAGGTGAACGGGACGTTGGAAGAGACGGTTGGAAGGAGGCTCATCGCGGGAAAGGAGGTTAA
Organism: uncultured Chthoniobacterales bacterium; assembly: GCA_964250695.1. Classification (GTDB taxonomy): domain Bacteria; phylum Verrucomicrobiota; class Verrucomicrobiia; order Chthoniobacterales; family SZAS-18; genus CAHJWO01. The sequence goes on from CAXUGY010000002.1 coordinate 191,836, forward strand.
ACGGCCCAAGCCACGCGCTTCGTCTTGGCGTCGGCGGTGTAGTCGTGGAGTTGTTGCAGCGTGAGCGGCAGGCGCGCGGCGGGGTCCCGAGCGGCGCTCTGGTAATACCACGCGGCGGTGCGGCGGACGGTCTCCTCGAACGGCCAGACGGGTGACCAGTTCAACACCGCGTCCGCCTTGTCGATGGCGAGGTTGAGCCGGGCAGCCTCGTGCGGCTGCTTGCCCTGGCGACCGCTGAGGTCCTCCCATTTGCCGCCGGGCCAGTGGCGCAAAAACTCCGTGACCAGCGCGGACACCGGACGATTCGCGGCGGGACCGGGGCCGAAATTGAAGGCGGTTTCCAACCGGCGGCGTTCGTCGGCGTCTCCGGCCACGGCCAAGCGCGCGCCCAGCCACAGGTAACCGCCAAGACATTCCAGCACGTGCTGCCAGGGACGCGTCGCGCCGGGGTTGCGCACGGGCACGGGTTTGCCCGCACCCAGGGCGATGACGGCGTCGGGCACGATGCGGTCCCGCGCGAAATCGCCGCCGCCGATCACGTTGCCCGCCCGGGCCGTGACCAGGCGGATGTTCCCCGCGCCGCTGCCCGCCTGGAAGAAGGATTTGCGCCACGCCCCGGCGACCAGTTCGGAGGCGGCCTTGCTCATCGAATAAATGTCGTGTCCGCCGAGCGGATCGTTCTCCCGGTAGGCAAATTCCCACTCGCGGTTTTCGTAGCACTTGTCGCTGGTGACGACGACCACCGTGCAGGCCGCGCCCCGGCGGCGAATCGCTTCGAGCACGTGGGCGGTGCCCATGACGTTGCTCGCCAGCGTTTCGAGCGGTTGCTCGTAGGACAGACGCACCAAAGGCTGCGCGGCGAGGTGGAAAACGATGTCCGGCGCTGCCCGCTCCAGAGCGCGCTCGACGGTCCCGAGGTCGCGGATGTCGCCGCGCGCGTCGTCGGCGCTGCCCGCGGCGAAGACGTGCCCGCGGACGGTTTCGTACAGGTTGGGATCGGTGGGCGGGTCGAGCGAAAGGGCCGCCACGCTCGCGCCCAGTTCACGCAGCCACAGCGAAAGCCACGCCCCCTTGAAACCCGTGTGCCCGGTGACAAGAACGCGCCTGCCCTGGTAGAAACCGGCAAACGAGGAATCCATGAGTCAGATGATCGGCGAGCGGGACGTTACCACCGTTTCCAGGGGGCATCGCCCGACTCCCACATCCCTGTGAGCAGTTGCTGTTCCCGGTAGGTGTCCATGCACTGCCAGAAACCCGTGTGCCGGAACGCGCCGATCTTGCCCTCGGCGGCGAGGCGGTTCATGGGATCGTTTTCCAGCACGGTCTTGTCGCCCTCGATGTAGTCGCCGATGCGCTTGTCCACCACGAAGTAGCCGCCGTTGATGAACGCCGCCTGCTGCTCGGGCTTTTCCTTGAAGGCGGTGATCTGCTGGCCGTCGATGGTCAGATCGCCGAAGCGGCCCGCGGGCTGGACGGCCGTGACGGTGACGATGGGCTGGTGCTCCCGGTGGAAAGCGATGGAGGCGTTGATGTCGCTGTTGGCCAGGCCGTCGCCGTAGGTGAGCAGGAACGTGTCGTCCTGGATGTAAGGCAGGGCGCGCTTGAGGCGTCCGCCGGTCTGCGTGGTTGCGCCGGTGTCGAGCAGGGTGACCGTCCAGTCCTCCTCGTCATGGTTGTTGTGGTACTGGATCTCCGGGTGCGCGCCGAGCCGGATGGTCACGTCGCTGGTGTTCCAATGGTAATTGCGGAAATACTCTTTGATGACCTCGCCCTTGTAACCCAGGCACAGGATGAAATCCTTGTGCCCCTGGGCGGCGTAAATCTTCATGATGTGCCAGAGGATGGGTTGCCCGCCCACCGGGACCATCGGTTTAGGCCGGTATTCCGTTTCTTCGCGTAAACGCGTCCCCAATCCGCCGCAAAGGATGACCACTTTCATTTGCGGTGCATCATTCTCTTTTCGCAAACGAAGTCAAACCCCGATCACGCGCCGAACGGTTTTCGTGGGATCTTTCCGGCGGGATGACCGGGCGCTGCCAACTCCGCGAACGCGAAACGCCGCTCACCCGGGCACCATTTGCCGAACCCGCGCGCCAAGCCGGCGGTCAACCGTGCGCGGGAGTTTCGATAGGGGCCGGGGCGGGCGTGGGCGCGGGCAGGTGCAGGCGCGAGTCGGCCGTCAGCATTTCGCCCAGCACGGGCCAACCGGCGATGTCCATCGTCTGAAAGCTCTGGAGGTAGACGGCCACGATCTCGGCGGGGTACTTGGCCAGGAGGGTTTCCACGGCGGCGTGCAATTTCTCCGGTTCCGGGGTGGCGGGCAGGCTGTCGATGCCGCCGTGCTCGTCGTGCTCGATGCCGAGCGCGTCGAGGAAATCGCACAGGAGGGGAGCCTGCGAACCCATCAGCCACATCTGGAGCAGATTGGCGGCGATGGGTTCGCCCGCCGGACGGCTCAGGGCGGCTTGCATCCAGGCGTGGCGTTCGGCGCGGGGTTTGCGCTCGACGAAGACGGGCCGCAGCTTGCGCTGGGTGGCGAGGGTCTGGACCGCCACCTTGTAGGTGGGTTTTTCCGCGCTGTAGAGCCAGAAGAGCACCTGCTCGGCGAGGCCGGGGGAGAGGTGCGCAAAGATTTCCGAGGACTTCATCGGCGCACGCTGGCCGCGTTTGCCGGGGATTTCAAACCGGAAATTGGGATTTGGACGGTTTTTTAAGTCGCAGGAGTCGCCGGTGTTGCAAGTTTTTTTGCCCGGCCGTGCGAGTGTTATACAAAAATGGGTCGCTTCAGCGTTGGAGTTCGCCGTCGAGCATCGAAACGACCTGACGCGTCTTGTCGTCGTCCTTGACGCGCTTCTTCACCAGACGGTGCGCGTGCAGGACCGTGCCGTGGTCGCGGCCCCCGAAGGCGTCGCCGATTTCGTTGAGCGAGCTTTTCGTCAGTTCGCGCGCCAGGTACATGGCGACCTGCCGGGGGAAGGCGATGTTGGCCGGACGGCGCTTGCTGGTCATGTCTGCCAAGCGGATGTCGTAATGCTCGGCGACGCGGCGCTGGATCTGATCGACGGTGACGCTGCGGCGGGCTTCCTCCTGGAGAATGTCCTTGAGGAGATGCTCGACGTTGTCCTGCGTGAGCGCCTTGCCGCTGAGCGACGCGAAACTCGCCACCCGCATCAGCGCGCCTTCGAGGCGGCGGACGTTGGTGCGGATGCGTTTGGCCAGAAATTCGTAAATCTCCGGAGCGAGCTTGATTTGCATCGCCTCGGCCTTCTTGTGCAGGATGGCCATGCGGGTCTCGATGTCGGGCGGCTGGAGCTCCGCCGTGAGGCCCCACTCGAAGCGCGACACGAGCCGTTGCTCCAGGTTGGCGATCTCGCTGGGAGGGCGGTCGCTCGACAGGACGATCTGCTTGTGGCCGTCGAAGAGCGCGTTGAACGTGTGGAAGAATTCTTCCTGGCTGCGTTCCTTGCCCGCGAGGAACTGGATGTCGTCGATGAGCAGCACGTCGGCGAGGCGGTATTTCTTGCGGAACTTGACGAGCGAGGAATTCTGGATGGCGTCGATGAACTCGTTGGTGAAACGCTCGCTGGAAATGTAGATGACCCGCTGGTTTTTCTTCTTCGTGAGCAACCCCTGGCCGATGGACTGCATCAGGTGCGTCTTGCCCAGGCCGACGCCGCCGTAGAGGAACAGCGGGTTGTACGTCTTGGCGGGCGCATCGGCGACGGCCTTGCTGGCGGCGGCGGCGTAGTGGTTGTTCTGGCCGACCACGAACGACTCGAACGTGTAGCGCGGGTTCATGCCGTTGGCCGGGGCAACGTCCAGCAGCGCGTCGGCGGGGTGGCCGGTCATCTCGGTGGCGAACGCGCGGTTCTCGGAAGCAACGGCCGGAGCGGCGGGGATGCCCGAGCCCGGGTCGGTAGGGTCGAGCGGGGCGGCGGACCCGTGGGCCGGGGCGGGCGCGGCGTCGTTTTCGCCGAAGACGAACTTCACCTGACGCGGCGCGCCGAGCACGCTCATGACCGCGTTTTGCAACAGCGGCATGTAGTTACTTTCGATCCAGAGCTGGTAGATGTTGTTCGGGACGCGCAGGGTCATCGTCTGCTCGTCCGCCCGCATGAGCGCGATGGCCGCGAACCAACGCTGGTACGTGTCGGCGTTGACCTGCGGTTTGATCGCCGTGGCAATGCTCTCCCAAATCTGACGATAGCTGTCTTGCATGGATTTAAACGGCGATCCTCCCTGGAAATGATGAGTCAGCCAAAACCCCATCCTGCTACGCTCCCGCCGTGGGCGGAACCGTCGATCCTCGGGCATCTACGAACGACCAGGTTTTCATAGCAAATGGCCGTAGCGTGGGTTGGGACCCGTTTGAAAAAGAGGTTTTCGACCGCTTCAGGCCAGCGCCGTCACCCGTTGGCACCGACGGATGCGCCGGGTCGCGGGTAGGAAGTTCGGGCGGAAGCTCATGAGTCGGAGATCGGTTTTTCGAGGGCGCTTGGGGTGATGCAAAAAACGTAGGAGCGCGGCGGAATTCGGACAAGGAAAAAGTGGCAAAATCGCGCGATTTTTCGGGCGAAAAAACTTGTGAATTTATTTTGGATAACCCGGTCTGCCTAGGGGCTTCAGAGGAGAGTGTTTTCCCGGGGGTGACGGATTCGTGACAAAGGTTGGCCGGGAAAATGCTAGGGGCGCAAACAGGGGTGTTTTAACGCTGAACAATCCAGGGTGTTCGATAAGAAGACACTTGCGGCGCAAAAACTTGGGCGGCTGCGAAACGGAGGGAGGGGAGCGGGGGATTTGGAGGGGGAGCGAACGAATTTTCATGAGTCCGCGGAGGGCAGGCGAGGAGGTTGTGAATAAGTTGCACGAAGATGAAGCGTGAGGAGAGCGTGCGACTCAAAATGGGTAGGGATTTATCGGGGCGGTTTTTGTGGTGAACCGAGTGGGACCTGGGAACGGTCCGGGGCGCGAAGTGGCGCGTCGTCCGGCGTGTTTGGCAGAGGCAGCGTCACCGCGCAGGCCAGGGCGTTCCCAAGGGCAACCTGGGAACGAGGGGGAGGAAGCCGTTGAAACGGCTGGGCGGCCCCGGACCCCTCGGCACCGGGCTAAAGCCCGGCGTTACCGAGAATGGAAAGGGCGGCGATGCTTTTTAGGCCGACCCCGGCGGGGCGAGCGGCGTCAGGGGTTTGACGAGCACCTTGGAATGACGGCCGCTCTGCTCGTATTTCTCGCGCCGCGCCGCGGGCAGGGCGTCGGGAGCGGCCTCGTGAAAACCGCCTTTTTGCTGGAGGTAAACGAACGCCTGCGTGGACAGCGCGAACATCTCCTTGAAACCCTCCTTGCGCGCGAGGTCCTCGACGAAGGTCATCAGCTTGCGTCCGTGGCCCGCGTTCTCGCGGCTGTGGCTGACGTAGAGGCACGCCAACTCGGCCTTGCCCTCGTCCGGGTAGGGGTGCAGGGCGATGCAGCCGACGAGGTTGCGGTCGATCTCCAGCACCCAGTAATCCTCGATGCGCGTGACGATATCCTGGCGCGTGCGGTGGACGAGTTCCTCGTTCTGCACGGACTGGCGGATGAGCGACATGATGCGGCGCACGTCCTTCTTGAACGCGCGGCGGACGTGCTGGTATTCGTTGGAATGGACCATCGTGCCGACCCCCTCGCTGCTGAAGAGTTCGGCCAGGAGCGCCTCGTTGGCGTGGCCGTCGAGCAGGTGGACGCGCGGGATGCCCTGGCGGCAGGCGCGGGCGGCGGCTTCGAGCTTGAGGCCGAGCCCTTTTTGTTCCGTCGAGAGGCGGTGCTTTTTGACCAGTTCGTCGGCCTCCTCGACCGAGAGCTGGCGCACGAGGTGATCGTCGTTTTTCAACGCGCCGTTTTCGCACAGGAAAATGATCTTCGCGGCGCGCAGGGCGTCGGCCACCTCGACGGCCACGGTGTCGGAATTGATGCGGTAGGTCTTGCCGTCGCCGTCGAAGCCGAGCGGCGGCAGCACGGGGATCATGCCCTGGTCGAGAAAGAGCTGCAAACTGGCGGCGTCGATGCGGTCGATCTTGCCGGTGTATTGCTGGTCGATGCCGCCGAGGATGCCGGCGGGATAGGCGATGACGGCGTTGGCGTAGACGGCGCGCAGGTCCACGCCGGTGAGGCCCTCCATGATCTCGTGCGTGAGACGGGTGGCGGCGTCGAGACTGATCTGGAGGGTGCGTTCGTCGGTGATGCCGGAGCCGTCGGCGTTGGACACGGGCGTCCCGGCGGCAGCGGCGCGCGCCTCGATCTGGTAACGCGCGCCGTGGACGACGACGACCTTGATGTTGAGCGAGCGCAACACCGCCAGGTCGAGCAGGACGTTGGAGAAATTTTCGCCGTCCACGATCTCGCCGTCGATGGCGATGACAAACGTCTTTTCCCGGAAGCGGGGGATATATTGGAGGATGCCGCGAAGGTCGGAAACGTGCATGGCAGGCGAAAAAGAAAGCTAGCCCGGTTCCAGAGGGGAGCAAATACGGATCGCGGGGGCGGGACGGGCGGTTTTTGTTTTCGGTTCGCGGAGTTGCCGATTGTCGGCTGGACCGCACGGGGTTATGGTGGCGGCATGATCGGCGATATTCGCAAACATCTGGATCAACAACCCTTCGTGCCGTTTACCATCAACATGGCTGACGGGCGTCATATCCGCGTGCCAACGCGCGACCATCTTCTCGTCGTTGGAAGCCGCGCCATCGTGTCCAAGGACGACGACGATTACGACATCTTGCTTGGCTTGCTGATGAGCGGACTCACGATCAACGCTTCGGCCGGGGTGGTCGGACTGCCGTGAAACATCCCGCCGTTCCTGGCAACGACCTGCGCGCGAAGATTACGCGGCTGTTGGCCTCGCCCAAATACCAGCCGCTCGACAAGGTCGAACTGACCAAGAAACTCGGCCTGACCGCCGACGACCGCCCGGTGCTCAAGGAACTGCTGCGCACCATGGAACAAGAGGGGGCGGTCGCGCGCATCAAGAAGGATCGCTACGTGCAGCCCGACACGGCGGATCTGTTTCCCGGCGTGATCCATTTCAACGACAAGGGATACGCGTTCGTCATCAGCGAGACGCCCGGGCAGTCGGACCTGTTCATCACGGCGGAGAACACCTGGGTGGCCCTGCACGGCGACCGGGTGTTGGCGCGCGTCAACCGCGAGGGGTTCGTGGACGCCAAGGAGCGGCGTTACCGTGGCCCGGGGGCGGGTCAGCGGCGGGAAGGGCGCGTGATCCGCATCCTCAAGCGGGCGAGCGAAACGGTGGTCGGCACGTTGCAGAAATCGAAGCAGTTCTTTTACGTCGTCGCGGACGATCCGCGCTTCATCCACAACGTCTACGTCCATCCCGAGCAGACCGTGCTGCCCAAACCACCGGACATCGGCGACAAGGTCGTGGTGCGGTTGGAGCCGTGGGAGATGCGCCACGTCAACCCGGAAGGCAAGATCATCGAGGTGCTCGGCCCGGCGGCGAAAGCGGGCGTGGACATGCTGTCCATCATCCGCAAGTACCACCTGCCGGAGGAGTTCCCGCGCAACGTGATGGAAGCGGCCAAGCAAATCCCCGAAGCCGTGGACCCGGTGGAAGCCGACCGGCGCGAGGATTTGCGGCAGGATTTCATCCTCACGATCGATCCCGACGACGCGCGCGATTTCGACGACGCCATCCGGGTGGAAGAGTTACCCGGCGGCGGGTGGCGGTTGGGGGTCCACATCGCGGACGTGAGCCATTACGTACCCGTCGGTGGGGCACTCGACCGGGAGGCGTTCGAGCGCGGCAACAGCGTGTATCTCGCCGACCGGGTGATCCCGATGCTGCCGGAGCGGCTCAGCAACGGCGTGTGTTCGCTCAAGCCGAGCGTGGACCGGCTGACGTACTCGGTGTTCATCGATTTCGGGCGGGGAGGGGCCATCAAGCACGTGCGGTTCGCGCGGACGGTGATTTGCAGCAAGGCGCGGCTGACGTACCGGGAAGCGTTCGCGCTTTTGCAGGGTCCGGCGAAGGCGTCGCCCCTGGCGAGCGCGCTGCACGGGGCGTGGCGGCTGGCGTCGCTGCTGCGAGAGAACCGTTTCAAGAACGGGTCGCTCGACCTCGACATGCCCGAAGTGAAAGTGCATCTCGACAAGAACGGGAAGCCGGTGCGGCTGGAGAAAATCGAGAACGATATCTCGCACCAGCTCATCGAGGAATTCATGCTCGCGGCCAACGAGGTCGTGGCGCGCGAGTTGAAAAACCGGCAGGTGCCCGCGCTCTACCGGGTCCACGAAGACCCGGATTCGGACCGGTTGCTGGAATTCCGCGATTTCGCGGCGAGCTATGACTACCGGGTGGGCGACCTGACGCACCGGCCCGAGATGCAGAAGTTGCTGCGCATCGTGCGCGGGCAGCCGGAGGAAGAGGCCATCAAGCTCGGGTTGCTCAAGAGCCTCAAGCGCGCGATTTACGACGTGCTGCCGCAGGGGCACTACGGCCTGGCGAAGGTGAACTACACGCACTTCACCAGCCCCATCCGGCGGTACGCCGATCTGGTGGTGCACCGCGCGCTGGCGTTGCTGACCGGCGACGAAAAGCGGATGCGCGTCAGCACGGGCGACCTCGGCGTGGTGGCGGCGCATCTTTCGAGCACCGAGCGGGTGGCGGCGGACGCCGAGCGCGAATCGGTCAAGCTCAAGAAACTGGAGTATTTCCAGAACCTGCTGCACGAACGCCCGGCGGACGAGGACGGCGCGCCGACGACGTTCCCGGCGGTGGTCGTGGACGTGCGCAACTATGGGTTGTTGGTGGAGTTACCTGAGTTTGTGTTGAGCGGGTTGATCCACGTTTCCGAACTGGACGACGATTTCTATCAGTTCGACGCGGTGCGGCTGCGGTTCGTCGGCAAGCGGCGCAAGAAGATTTACGGGATCGGTGACCATGTGCGGGTGGAAGTGGCCAACGTGGACACGTTCAAGCGGCAGGTGGATTTCCGCATCGCGGAGGAGGCCGAGGAAGAAGAAATCAAGCCGCCCGTGCGGGTGGAACCGGGGAAATATTTCGGCGCGCCGAGACGAAGAAAGGGTCGGTGAGGCGCTGACCCTTCACAAGCCGCCGAGCACGGTTTGCAACGCCGCGGCCGCGTCGATCAAGCCGTTACCCGTCACCGGGCTATACCCGGTTCCCGTCCGGTTGACGAACGTGGCGGTGGCCTTGGTTTTGACGCCGCGCTCCAGCACGCGCGTCTTGACCGTCGCACCCGCCAGCAAGTCCGCCGAGTTGCCGCCCGCGTTCAGCCTGGCCACGTCGCGGTCGATGCCGAAGGCCAGGGTTGCGCCGGGCTTGAACGCGCCCGCCGCGAAAGTGAGCGTCAGTTTGGCGAGATGTTTGCCCGTGCCGGTGAGCGAGGCCGTCACGCTGCCTGCCGCGACGGTGCTGCCTGCTTGGCTGACCGTGAACGGGAACCCGGTCACGATGTTCGGGTCGAACTGTTCGCCCGCGCCGGTCAGGTCGAGGACGAGCTTGTGCAGTTCACTCGCCTCGGGGCCGCGGAAGCCGAGCTTGAAAAACGTTTTGTCGAACGCCGAGTAATCGCTGGAATCCCCGGCGGCCGTGAGCGTGGCCGTGTAAACTTTGTTGGCGTCGGTGGCGACCGCCTGAGACATCGACGGGTCGAGATCGTGCGCGGCGGCCGTGCTCTGGAGGGCGGCGCGCACCTGCGTGTCGGTGAGCGACCCCGGTCCACCGCCCGCCTGGAGCAACAGCGCGGCGACCCCGGCGACGTGCGCGGCGGCGGCGCTAGTGCCGGAGAAATTGGGCAGGCCGTCGCCGTCGGTATCCGCGCCGGGCGTGGCGGGGAAGAACGTCGTGTCCACGCCGTCCACCGCCGCGAACGACGGCTGGAGCCGGGTCAGGGGAACGGGCAGCCGGTTGCCACGGTCGTCGAAGGAAATGGTCACCGGCCCGGCGGAACCCTGGTCTTCCGGGGCGGTGAGGTCGTCGTAGGCAAACGCCGCGACGGCATCCGCGCCGGGAGCGGCGGCGTGGCCGTAAATCGACGGCGCGTTGTACGGGGTGAAATGGTTGGCGCGGAAGGAACCCTCCGTGCGGACGAGGTAGCGCAGACGCATCGCCTGCTGCAAACCGTCGCCGCGCCGCGCGATGGCAATCTGGTAAACGGCGTTGGCCTTGTTCGCGCCGAGCGGCAGATCGACGAGCTGGATCGCGTGACCCATCTTCTGGCTGTCCTCGGTGCCGCTGAGGTCGGGCAGGTAATTCCCTTGCGCGTCGAAAACGAGCAGGCTGTACGTGGTGCTCACCAGGCCCGGCACCCAGGGGTCGTCCCATTGGAAATTCAGCGTGGCGGGCGCGCCCGCGACGAAAACCTTTTGCGCCAGCGCAACGTGACCGGCGCGGGCGTTGAAACTGTGGAAACCACCCGCCGTCAATTCAGCGGGCACCTGCGCGAGTTTCAGGTTGCCCTTGGTGCCGGCGCGCGCGACATCGTCCGCGATCAAATTCAGCGTGGCGTCGTAGGCGCCGTTCGCGCCCTGGCTGCCCGCCGCCGAGTAATACAGGACCCGCCGTCCGGCCAGGTTGGTGCTGTGGACCACGTCATCGACGGCCTGCGCCGCCGGGCCGTCGGAGAAAAACGGTTCCTCGTCGAACGCGGCGTCGTCCACGATCACGTCGCAGGGCGCGGCGGGGTTCGTGCGGAGGGCGCGGATGTTGGCGGCCAGCGCGGCGGGGGTCGCGCCGTTCGTGCAAAACGCCAGGGTGGCGGCGGGCGCGAGGTCGTGGACGATCTGGAGCATCGCCCGACCCTCGTCGGTGTTGGCGGTGTCGGCGCGGTCACCGTCGGCCAGGACGGCGACGGGCGTCAGGTGGCCGAGCGGATTGCCGGGACCGGGCAGGTCGCCGCTGGCGATGTCGTCGTCGGCGTGGTCGGTGAGCGTCTGGCCGACGGAATCCAACGTGGCGGCATCGAAGCTGTCCGAGATCACGCCGACCGTGAGGCCCGCGCCGTCGTAACCGGCGGCGTTCAGTGGGTTGACGTTGAGCACACCGCGCCCCTGCGTGGTCGCCTTGCCGATCCAGTGATGCGGACGCCGCACGAGCGAAATCGAGGACACGCCCGGCAGTTGCGCCGCCGCCTTGACCTGAGCGAGCGGGAGCCGGGCGCTGAGCACCCCGGGTGCCTGCGCGAAAACCTCCGCGCCGAGCGTCGTCAGCGCGGCGCGCACCGTCGCGGCAGCGGCTTGGCCGTCCAACGAGACGTCCACCACGGCGCGCGTGCCGTCAACGGTCGCCTGGACACGTTCCGCCAGCCCCGGCAGCGACGCCGCCAGCCGGGTGCGCCGCTCGGACACCGGGAGCGCCCGGGGCTGCGCCGCATCCCAGGCCGCCAGCCGCCGCAAGCCGAGGCCGACGTTCGCCGGGAGTCCGTCATCCGTCCCGGTGGCGCCGTGGACCGTCGGCAGGCTGCCGGCAACGAGCGAAAGAAGACCGATCAACCGGACAACGCGGAGACATTTCATGGCGGGCCATAGCAAAAGCAAATGGCGCGCCTACAGGGTGGCGAACGGCGAAAATCGCCGCCAACCCTCAGAAGTTTGCGCTGACCTCCAGCTTGACGTAGGGCGCGCCGTCCGTGACGAAACGCTTCGAGTCGCCCCGGTAGTAGTTGAAGCTGCGCTGGATGTCCCACCCGCCGCTGAGGTCGATATCGACCGTTTCGATGGGCGTGTAGGTCAGCCCCGCGCCGACCCGTTCCTCGCTGAAATCGACGACCCCCTTGCTGAACCGTTTGAACTGGGGCCGGGCGTCGTCGTCGCTGTTGCGTTTGAAGGAGGTGCCGCTCACCTCGCCGCCGACGAAGAAATCGAGCTGCTTGTTCACCGTGTAGATGAGGCGCGGCTCCTGCGGAACCGCCTGCAAGCGCAGGTGATCGTTGATGAGCCACACCAGGCCGCCGAAGGGCTGCACCGGGTAATGCGCCAGGATCGAGAATTCCAGCCCGAACAACCCGTAAACGTTCTTCAGGAACGGCACCGGGAACAGCGAGCCCACCGCCGTGTTCAGGTCCACGCTGCCCAGGCTGACCTTGGAGTTCGCATAATAGACGCCGGGGTTGAAGTTGACGAAAGCGGCCACGTTGCCCTTGACGATGTACTCGAAGTTGATCTCGCCCCGGAGGGCCGACAGCGTGGTGGGCAGCGGCGCGTTGGTCTTGCCGAAGTCGAACCGCTCGTAATCGACGCCCAGCTTCAGGTACACCCGGTCGAAGAGGTGGAAGCGATGACCGTACTCGAACGTGTTTTCCAACTCGTCGATGCTCTCGTAGTTGGATTGCCGACCGTTGGGAGCGTTCGGGCTGGGGGTGCGGAACTCCTTTTGCCTGAACGAGGCGGCGCCGACATACGCGCTCTGGGTTTCCAGGGTGTCGAGCGGGGTGATGTCGTCGAGGATGGACTGCGCGATGGGCTTGGCGGCCTTGTCGTCCTTGCTCGCGTCGGTGCCTGCGGCGAAACCCCAGGCGGCGGGCAGGAGACAGGCGGCGAGGAGCGGCAGGGCGGAGCGGGGGAGCAGGGTAAACATGGCGGCGAGCCGGACGAGGCCGGGCGCAATTTTTGCCGCAAAGTGCGGACTCGCACAAGCGCGAAGTCGGATATATTTTGTCACTCAACCATGCCTGTCCAGTTCCGCGACTACTACGAAACACTCGGCGTGCCCAAGACGGCCACGACCGACGATATCCGCAAAGCCTTCCGCAAGCTGGCGCGCAAGTACCATCCCGACGTGGCCAAGGATAAGAAGACCGCCGAGGAGAAGTTCAAGCAGATCAACGAGGCCTACGAGGTCCTGAGCGACAAGGACAAACGCGAGAAATTCGACCGGCTCGGCGCGGACTGGCAGCAGCACGGGCAGGGCGCGCCGGGTGGCGGCGGGGCCGGTGGACGCCCGGGCCGCGGCGGCGTGCGGAGGCCAGGGGGCGGCGGGGTCGAGTTCGATTTCGGCGGCACGGGCTACAGCGATTTCTTCGAGCAGTTCTTCGGCGGCAGCCGGGGCAAGGGCGGTGGCGGTGGCGCGGGGTTCGATTTCTTCGGCGGAGGAGGACCGCAGGCCGCCACGGAAAAGGGCGCGGACGTGGAAGCGGATATTTCCGTCACGCTGGAAGAGGCGCTCAACGGCTCGCGGCGACCCATCAGCCTGCGCCGCACGGACGCCACGGGCCGCGCCAGGACCGAGACCTACGACGTGAAAATCCCGCCGGGCGTCCACGAAGGCCAGCGCATCCGGCTGCGGGCGCGCGGCGAGGTGGGGCCGGGCGGCGGGGCGGCGGGCGACTTGTATTTGCGGGTGCGGCTGGCTCCGCACGCCGAGTTCCGGGTGGAGCTGGGCGGCGACCTCTACCACGATCTGGCGGTGCCGCCGTGGCAGGCGGTGTTGGGCGGGGAGGTCAGCGTGCCGACGCTCGAAGGGCAGACGATGAAGCTCAAAATCCCGCCCGGCACGCAGGTCGGCAAGCGTTTCCGCCTGCGTGGCCGGGGGCTGCCAGCCACCGGGGGCGCGCGCACGGACCTTTACGTGCAACTCGGCGTGACGCTGCCGGAAACACTTTCCGAAGAGGAACGCGCACTCTGGCGGCAGTTGGCGGAACTCGATCCCACGGAGAACGGGGTGTCGGCGTAGGCTGAAATTAGACCTCTTTCACCATTCCCGAAACCTCACGCAAAGCCGCAAAGGAAAAGGCAAAGAGGAGAAGGACAAAAAGGGTGTGCAAAGGCGTATGACGAAAGAGGTCTATTACCGTGCCGTGACGGCGTCCTCGCAGCGGTCGCAGAGTGCCGGGTGCGTCTCGCTTTGTCCGACCGTGGGCAGGTAACGCCAGCAACGTTCGCATTTGCCGTTGCTCGTCGGACGCAAGGTGGCGGTGATGGGGGTGCCGGCGTTTTCCGCGCCATCGGTGATCTTGAGGTCGCTCAGGATGAAAAATTCCTGGAGTTCCGCGCCGGGTCGCTCCAGGGATTCGCGCAGGGCCGGATCGGCGACGTGGAGGGTCACCTCGGCTTCGAGCGCGTTGGCGATGGCCTTCTGCTGCCGGGCGGTTTCGACCGCTTGCGAAATGACCGCGCGCACGGCCAGGAGCTGTTCGATTTCCGCCGTGGATTCCGCGCGCAAATAACGCTCGTCGGGCGTGGGAAAGGTGTCTAGATGCACGCTGGTTTCGCTGCCCGCGTGGCTGCGGGCTTCCTCCGCCGTGAACGGGCAGATCGGCGCGAGCAGGCGGCTCAGCGCGTTGAGGACGCGGTGCATCACGGTCTGCGTGGCGCGGCGGCGCGGGCTGTCGGGCCGGTCGCAGTACATGCGGTCCTTGGTGATGTCCACGTAGAGGCTGCTCAGGTCCACCGCGCAGAACTGGTTGAGCGCGTGGTACACCTTGTGGAACTCGAACGCGGCGTAGGCTTCGCGGCAGGTGGCGGTCACCTCCTGGAGCCGGTGCATGATCCAGCGGTCCACGAAGGTGAAGGTCCGGTCATCGGCGGGGTGGGCGGGGTCGAAGTCCGCGAGGTTGGCCAGCAGGATGCGCAGGGTGTTGCGCAGGCGGCGGTAGGTTTCCGACAGGCGCGCGAACATCTCCTCGCCGAAGGGCACCTCGTCCGTGAAATTCACGCTGGCAACCCAAAGACGGACAATGTCCGCCCCGTGCTTGTTGACGAAGTGCTCGGCCTCCATCGGCTTCGTGTACTGACCCTGTTGAGACTTGGAGATTTTCTTGCGCGTGTCCACGTCCACGACGAAGCCGTGGGTGAGGCATTCCTTGTAGGGGGATTTGCCTTGCAGCGCGACGCTCGTGATCAGCGACGACTGGAACCAGCCGCGATGCTGGTCGGTGGCTTCGAGGTACAGGTCGGCCTGGCCTGCGACGCCCATCATCTTTTGGACGACGGCCAGCCAGCTCACGCCGGAGTCGATCCACACGTCGAGCGTGTCGTGACGGCGGGTGGTGCCCGGCGGGAGGTCGAGCGCGTCGTTGATGGTCGTGTCGTCGGCGTCGAACCAGATGTTCGTGCCGTGTCGGGCGACGAGGTCGGCGACCCGGCGGATCAGCGCGGGATCGAGGACGGCCTTATTGTCGGCGTCGTAGAACGCGGGCAGCGGGACGCCCCACGAACGCTGGCGCGAGATGCACCAGTCGGGCCGGGTCTCGACCGTGCCGTAGATGCGGTTGCGGCCCCAGTGGGGAATCCATTTCACCTGGTCGATGGCGCGCAGGGCTTCGGGGCGCAATTCGTCCATGCGGATGAAAAACTGGTCCATCGCGCGGAAGATGATCGGCACCTTGGACCGCCAGCAGTGCGGATAGGTGTGATGAATCTTGCCCTCGCCCGCCAGCGCACTGATTTGCCGGAGCATCTCGATGACGTGCGGGTTGGCGTCGAAGACGTACTGGCCGACCAGGGCGGGCACGCCGCATTCCTCGGTGAAGCGGCCGTCGTCATCGACCGGCGAGAAGACGGGCAGGTGGTATTTGCGGCCGATGAGGTAATCGTCGTTGCCGTGGCCGGGGGCGATGTGGACGCAGCCGGTGCCCGCGTCGAGCGTGACGAACTCGCCCAGGATGACCTCGCTCTCGCGGTCCAGAAACGGGTGCTGATACCGCCAGCCTTCGAGTTCGCCGCCGATGAAGCTCTTGCCGTCCTGTTCGTCGATGGGCATTTCCTCCGGCGTGTAGCCGGTGGCCTTGCAGAAACTTTCGACGAGGGCGTTGCCCAGCACGAGCCATTCGTTTTGCTTGGTGTGCGGGTGCTTGTAGAGCTGCGCGCGGTAGCCGAAGCCGGGGTTGACGGCGATGGCCTGGTTGGCGGGCAGGGTCCAGGGCGTCGTGGTCCAGATGACCATGCTCGCTTTCCCCGCGAGGGGGCCGCCGGTCAGCGCGAATTTGACGTAGATCGCCGGGGCGTCTTCCTCGTGGTATTCGACCTCGGCCTCGGCGAGGGCGGTGCGCGCGCCGGTGGACCAGTAGACGGGTTTCTTGCTCTCGTAGACCAACCCGCGCTCGACCAGGCTGGCAAAGGCGCGCAGGATTTCCGCCTCGTAGGCGGGGTCGAGCGTAAGGTACGGGTGCGCCCAATCGCCGAAGATGCCCAGGCGCTTGAACTGGCGGCGCTGGATGTCGATGAACTTGCGCGCCAGTTCCTCCGAGCGGCGGCGGACTTCCACCGGCGGCAAGCCCTTGTCCTGCTTGACGACCTTGAACTCGATGGGCAGCCCGTGGCAGTCCCAACCGGGCACGAACGGCGCGCGGAACCCGGCCATCGTCTTGGATTTGACCACGAGGTCCTTCAAAATCTTGTTGAGCGCGGTGCCCATGTGGACATCGCCGTTGGCGAAGGGCGGGCCGTCGTGCAGGACGAATTCCGGCGCGTCCGCCCGGGCCGCCTGGATCTGAGCGTAGAGGTCGGTTTCCTCCCAGTGTTGGAGCAGCAGCGGCTCGCGCTCGACCAGATTCGCCTTCATCGGGAAATCGGTTTTGGGCAGGTTGAGCGTGTCTTTGTAGCTGGGGCGGTTGCTCATGGTGGGCGGCAGGGGCAAAAGAGGATCAGAGTATCATCCGGGGGCGGGGGGGTCAAACGGGGCGGGGCGGAAGGCAGGGCGAACGCATCTAAATTTGGCTTGCATTGACGCGTTTGGCAGGCTGGCGAG